>MNQT01000019.1 GCA_001915575.1 Bacteroides sp. CAG:1060_57_27
TTGCGCTTGCCCCCCAAAAAAAAAGGAAACAACTTTGAGACCGTCAACAGCGAGGTCCGTCGGATCCTCGCTGTTGCACTTCGGTGTTGAATCTAAGAATTATTCCGTTATTATCTGCATCCGGCAAAGCCTTTGCAATCCCTCAAAGACCTGCAGCCCCGTCAACGCGCCTCCGGCCTGCCTTATTCTGCAGGCTCGAAGCCGAAATAGCTGCCCTTGCGCGCATACGGTATACCGGACTTCATCCACACGGGCATGGGCTCTCCCTTCAGATAGTGGCCGAAGAACTGCTCCAGACGCACGGACAGGTCTTTCGCGTTGCGCCTTTCGCTGAGGTTATGCGCCTCGTCGTTGTACTCCAGCAGCCAGGCGGGCTTACCGAGCCTGCGCATCGACATGAAGAACTCTATGCCCTGATACCAGGGAACGGCACCGTCTGCGTCGTTGTGCATGATGAGCACGGGCGTGGTGACATCGGGCGCGAAGAACACGGGAGAGTTCTCGATGTAGAGATCCAGTCCGCCCTCGTCCCAAAGGCTCTTGCCTATGCGGCTCTGTCCGTATTCATACTGGGTGATGCGGCTGTTGCCCGATTCCCAGCGGATTCCGCCGTAGGCGCTGGTCATGTTGCCGACGGGAGCTCCGGCGCCCGCAGCAGCGAACATGTCGGTCCTCGTAACGAGATAGGCCGTCTGATAGCCGCCCCAGCTCTGTCCCTGGATTCCCATCCTGTCGCGGTCGATGAAGGGGAAGCGGTCGCACATCGCCTCTGCACCTGAGCAGATGCAGTTGAACGCACTCTCGCCGGGATGTCCCACCTCATACACTATGTCGGGCACGAACACCACATAGCCGTTGCTCACGAAGTACGGGATGTTGATTATCGAGCGGCTCGGAGCGGGAGATATGTAGTCGTACAGGGTTTCGGCGTTCTTCTCGTAGAAATATATCAGCATGGGATATTTCGCGTCGGGATCGAGGTTCTCCGGAGTATAGAGCAGACCTTTCAAAGGCGTACTGTCGTAAGCCTGCCAGCTGACGAGCTGCACGTCGCCCCAGAGGTAGTCCGCCTGCTGAGGGTTGATATGCGAAAGCTGCCTCTCGTCCTCCCAGTCGCCGTATGCGACATAGAGGTCTCTGGGATGCTTGAAATCGCCCTTCGTATAGGCGAGCACCTCGGCGTCGGAAGCCCTGACCACCGAGCCGAAGCCGTTCTCGGCAAGGAAGCCCTGCGGCACGGACGGCTTCTCAGCAGACATCGCGGCAAAGCCGTTGCGGGAATCCGCCTCGCAGAAGGCGGAAAGGTCTATCCTGCCCTCGAGGGGGAAGTTGCGCTCATTCTGGAAGAGGTAGGGGTCGGTGACTACCGTAAGCCTTTCCGGCGTATAGTCGACACCCGTCTTCCTGCCCTCGCCGCAAGTCATGTTCAGAGCCGTCTTACCGTCGGGAGAGAATTTCCAAACATCGTACCTGTCCTCGAGAAGCAAGTACTCGTCGTCCCCCATCCAGTAGGGCGCGCCGTAGGGAAGGAATCCTGCCGGATGATCGTCTTCCTCGTCATAGAAAGCGACTCCGGTAGAGGCGGTGAGGTTGGTTTCCGTGCCCGTACGGGTGTCTATGCAGTACCACTGCCCGTCGGCAGGGTTGAACCATGCGAGGTATTTTCCGGAAGGAGAAGTCACGACCGAGCCCTCTATGCCTTCGCGCAGCATCCTGCGGCTGCCGTCGGAGAGGTCGACCACGCTGATGTCCTGACGGGATTCGAGCGCGAACACATTGTCGAACTCATATCTGTCGGTATCGAAAGACAGGGCGAAAGGAGCGTCGGCTCCGTCCACGAAATTAATCCTGTCGTTGATATTGGACGAAAGCACCTTGAGGCTCCTGTCGCCGTCCAGGTCTATCATCGCGGAAAGGACGAAGCTCACGGGATGCGCCTTGTCCATAGGAGGGAGCACCTGCGCGTCCCAGTTCCAGATGTCGAGGCCGGCGGTCTCGAAAGACACCAGAGTCGTATCCTTGGGCGGAAAATACTGCCTGAGGTTCAGTACGAGCCTCGAAGAGGAGTTGGAGAAGCGGGGATTGGAGTTGGACGTCACGACCCAGCCCTCCGGGACGGCATCGCAGCCGGGAACGACCAGGGTGTCGACCTCGACGGCCATGACCGCGGGGCTGCGGCGCGTCGCCTTTTTCAGGGTCTTCTGCTCGGCAAGGTACAGCGTGCACGCCGGAGTGCCGTCGGTCTTCTGCTCCTGCTCAGTGGAGAGGAACGCCAGACGATCGCCGTCTGCGCTGAACACAAGGCCGGAATACGCCTTGCAGCCCAGCGAGAGCGTATCGACACTGCCAAGCGCATAGTCATACAGCAGCACGGAGCTCACCGAAAGCGAATCCTTGTCATCCTGTTCGGTAATCACCGCCAGCTTGTCGCCCGAGCGGGACACCTCGAACGAGGAGACCCTCCTGACAGTATCCACAGCCCCGCTTCCGGTATCGACTACGAGCAGGTACCTGCCGGCCAGAGAGTCCGGAGACGAACTGCTCAGCGCGAACAGATACGGAGCGGAAGCGTAGCCCGCGGAAACGGACGACACGTCGGGAACCTTCACCAGCTCGAAGGTCTCCAGATTGACATAGGCGAGGGAGTCCTTGGGCATCTCGTCCTTTTTCTTCTTGTCTATCTTCGCCTGCCGGGTGCTGTCGTAAGGAGCCGCGACCGTGCAGTAGGCTATACTGGCATCGAGGGGTATGCTGATCCTCGAGGCCCTGTCTATGTCCAGTTCCTGTCCGGTGCGCAGGTTCTTCAGATACAGCCTGGAATCTCCCTGCTGGGGAGAGACCGAATAGGCCACGATTTCCCCGTCCGGGGTGAGCTTCATGAACCCTACGCTTTCCCACGAATCGTAGACGCTGTGGTCGAGGGGCTTTTTCTGCGCCGAGAGTCCGGCGGGAAACAGGAGCATGGCCGCCGCAATCAGCGGCAGGGCAAAGAAGGATCTTCTCATAAGGCAATCAATTTAATTGCTAATATACGATTTTATTCATGCTCGGCAAAACGCTGCCTCGCAAGTTCTTCGTACTTCGTTCCGGGACGGCCGTAGTTGGCATATGGATAGATTGAAATGCCTCCGCGCGGAGTGAACAGTCCCGTAACCTCGATGTACTTCGGATCCATGAGGGCTATCAGATCCTTCATTATCGTGTTGACGCAGTCCTCGTGGAAGTCCCCGTGGTTGCGGAAACTGAAAAGGTAGAGCTTGAGGCTCTTGCTCTCGACCATTCTGACATCGGGGATATAGCTGATGCGTATCTCCGCGAAGTCGGGCTGCCCGGTTATGGGGCAGAGCGAAGTGAATTCGGGACAGTTGAACCTCACCCAGTAGTCGTTGCCCTGATGCCTGTTCTCGAAAGTCTCGAGCACTTCGGGAGCGTAGTCGCTGCGGTATTCTGTCCTGGTTCCGAGGGCATGGAGACCCTCCGTGTTTCTTTCATTACTCATAAGTCTCCTATTCTGAACGGATTGTATGATATGTTCTCGTCGTAGACATCTGTCTGCTCCTTACGCTTCAGATACCTTACGCAAAGCGTCGTGACAGGCAGCACTACAAGTTCGTACAGAGTCTTCACGACCACCTGCGTGAATACCATTCCGATAATGGATTCGGGGCTCATTATCCCCCAGAACACTATGGGGAAGAATATGCACGAATCCAGGAGCTCTCCCGCCACTGACGATAGTATGGCCCTCGCGCCGAACGCCCGTCCCTTCGAGCTAACCTTCATCCTGCTCATCACCCAGGAATTGAGGGTGGAGCCGCACAGGAACGCCAGCAGAGAGGCGACCGTGGTACGGGGCACCAGAGCGAAAAGCGAATCGAAACTGTCGGAGACAGGTTTGCTGCCCGGATCGAGAGGTTCGGGGAGCATGCATACCAGGCCGGACATCACGGCCACGAAGGCACTGAGGGCAAACGCAAGCCATATCACGAGACGGGCCTTGCGGTAGCCGTATACCTCGGTCAGGCAGTCGTTGATGATGTACGACACGGGGAAAAGCAGCACCGCGCCCGAAAGCTGGAGCGGGAGGGATCCCACCTGCCATACCCTGGGCACGAAGAAGTTGGATGTAATAAGGCAGACCGCGAACACGACGGCCATCACCAGGAATCTGGTGCTGAACTTTGACATTTTACTTGTTTTTAACGTGGTTTCAAGTACACAGGGCCCGCCCCGTCAACAAGGCGGGACCCTTGGATCTATACTACGGTATCGAACTCCTGAAGGAAGCGCAGGTCGTTCTCGAAGTAGTGGCGCAGGTCGTTGACCCTCCACTTGAGCATGGCTATCCTCTCGAGCCCCATTCCGAATGCGAATCCGCTGTATTTCTTCGAATCTATACCGCTGGCTTCAAGCACGTTGGGATCGACCATGCCGCAGCCGAGAATCTCGAGCCAGCCGGTTCCCTTGCAGACGGGGCAGCCCTTGCCGTGGCAGATGTTGCAGCTGACGTCGACCTCGGCCGAGGGTTCGGTGAACGGGAAGTACGACGGCCTCATGCGTATCTGCGTCTCGGGGCCGAACATCTCGCGCGCAAAAAGCAGTATCGCCTGCTTGAGGTCAGCGAAGGTCACGTCCTCGTCGATATAGAGACCCTCTATCTGGTGGAAGATGCAGTGGGCGCGGGCGCTTATGGCCTCGTTGCGGAACACCCTTCCGGGGCAGACGACGCGTATGGGCACCTTGCTGGTCTCCATTGTACGCACCTGCACGCTGGAGGTGTGGGTACGCAGCAGCAGGGGGTTCAGGTGGCCGTTCGATATGAAGAAGGTATCCTGCATATCGCGCGCAGGGTGGTTGGGAGGGAAGTTGAGGGCCTCGAAGACATGGTAGTCGTCCTCTATCTCGGGGCCTTCGGCGACGTCATATCCGAACTTGCGGAAGATGTCGACTATCTCCTGCCTTACTATCGAAACGGGATGCCTGGAACCGAAGTCGAGGGCGTCGCCGGGCATCGTAGGGTCGAAGGTCCTGCCTCCCTGGGCGGCATCCTCTCCTACGGAAGCCTTGAGCTCCTCTATCCTGGACTGTACCGTCTGCTTGAGCTCGTTGAGGGCGCGGCCGAACTCCTTCTTGAAGTCCTTGTCCATGCTGCGGAACTCGTCGAACAGGGCGGTCACTTCTCCCTTCCTGCCGAGGAAGCGCACTCTCGCCTCCTCTACCTCCTTGAGAGTCTTGCACTTGAGCTCTGAAAGCTCGGCAAGCACCCTTTCTATGTTTTCTTTCGTCATCATGTTCGTCGGATTATTGTCGCCTGGCCTCGCGCTTGTCCCTGGCCTTCTTGTCCCTCGCGGCCCCGGCCTTGAGGTATTTCTGCCACTGCTGGTCGTTGAACACTTCGCGGTAGGCGTTGTACATCTGCTCGGCCCACTTGTCCTGGACCCTTTCGTATGCCTCGGTATTCGTAACCTTGCTGTCGCTGAGTTCCTGCAGCTCCGCAGTCAAGGCCGTGTAGTCGTGGGTCATTATGGAATCCACATAGAACACCTGCCAGTATTCGAGGTCGAGGAGGTCGGTATATGTCTCTATCTGGTGTTCTATGACCTCCCTGAGCTGCTCGTCCGTCTCGCTTCCGAGCTCCTGCGCGTGCAGGGCGCAGGGGAAGGACAAAGTCGCGAGCACAGCCAATGAAATACCGAATATTTTCATAAATTTGTATCGTCTGATGAAGCGCAAATTTAATAAAGAAAAGATAAAATGAGAAAAATTCTGGCTTTCTTCACGCTTTTGACCCTTTCTGCCTTCTACCGCTGCGAAGCCTGCACAAACATAATAGTAACCCCCGGCGCCAGTGCCGACGGCTCAAGCATGGTCTCCTACGCGGCCGACTCGCACACGCTGTACGGCGAGCTGTACTTCAGCCCGGCGGCAAGGTTCAACGCCGGAAGCAGGCTCGCGATACGCGAATGGGACACGAACAGGCCTCTGGGCGACATCGCCCAGGCAGGCTCGACCTACCAGACCGTGGGCAACATGAACGAACACCAGCTGGTGATCGCAGAGACGACATGGGGAGGAAGGGAAGAGCTGTATGACGGCAGCGCCGTAATGGACTACGGCTCGCTGATATATGTCACCCTCCAGCGCGCCCGCACCGCCAGGGAGGCAATCGAAACGATAGTCGAACTTGCGAACACCTACGGATACGCCTCGAGCGGCGAGACCTTCTCGATCGCAGACACCGAAGAGGCCTGGATAATGGACCTCGTCGGCAAGGGTCCCGGAAACAAGGGCATAGTCTGGGTAGCCAGGCGTATCCCCGACGGATATATCTGCGCCCATGCCAACCAGGCACGCATCACCACCTTCCCCCTCGACGACCCCGAGAACTGCCTCTACGCGCCGGATGTGATCTCGTTTGCAAGGCAGATGGGCTGGTTCGACGGCAGCGACCAGGAGTTCAGCTTCCGCGACGCATACAATCCGCTGAACTTCGGAGGGGCGAGAGGTTGCGAGGCACGCGCATGGAGCGCGTTCAACATACTCTGCGACGGAGTTTTCACCTACGAGCAGGACGGCAGGGAGGTCTCCAGGCCAGCAGGCGACTGGCTCGACTATGCCATGGGCTACGATCTCGACGGGCAGATGCCCCTGTTCGTGAAGCCCTCGCGCAAGCTCACGATGAAGGATGTGGCCGATGTGATGCGCGACCATTTCGAAGGCACACCCATGGACATGACTCTCGACATAGGCGCCGGCGGCAACGCCCTTCCCTACCGCTGGAGGCCCATGGACTTCGAATGGGAGGGCAAGACATACACCAACGAGCGTGCGATAGCCACCCAGCAGACAGGATTCTGGTTCGTGGCGCAGTCGCGCGGATACCTGCCTGACGAAGTCGGAGCCCTGCTGTGGTTCGGCTGCGACGACGCGGCCACCTCCTACCTTACGCCGGTATATGTCAGCACCCTGGAAATACCCGAATGCCTGAGGGTCGGCAACGGCGACATGCTGCACTACAGCCCCACCTCGCAGTTCTGGATGTGCAACCGCGTGGCCAACGCCTGCTACAAGATGTACGACCAGATGGCTCCGGTAGCGAGGAAGGCCGCCGACGAATTCGAGCTCTCGCAGATGAACGAGCATGTGCCGGCCATGGACGCGGCGGCTGCGGAACTCGTCGGAAAGGGCAGGGTGAAAAAGGCCAGGAAACTGCTCACCGAATATACTGTCGGCACCGCGCAGGCCCAGTTCGGGAACTGGACCGCACTCGAGGAGCTCCTGCTCGTCAAGTTCATAGACGGCAATGTCAAGGCCCAGGCCGAAGACGGCAGTTTCCTGCATTCAGAATACTCGGAGGGCATCCCCGAGGGTCTCACCCAGCCGGGCTACACCGACAGGTGGAAGGCGGCCGTGGTCAGGGACAACGGAGAGACGCTCGAGGTCAGATAAGACTACATTCCATTCATAAATATCTGCAAAGATGAAAAAGTTCATTCTTTTAGTACTGGCGCTGACGGCATTCCTCTCCAACGGCGTCCAGGCACAGGATGCGAAAGAGGTAAAGGCCTGGGCAGGCGAAAGCTATGCAACGGCCCAGGGGTCATATACGCCTTCGTTCGTGAATGACGGCAGCGGAACGGAAATCCGCAATGTCATACTCATGATAGGAGACGGAATGGGCAGCGGCGCGGTCAATGCGGCGATGTATGCCAACGGAGGGGAACTCACGATGACGAACCTGAAGACCATGGGCTATGTCCGTACACAGTCGGCGGACAACACCACTACGGACTCGGCGGCGTCGGGCACAGCCTACGCCACGGGAGTAAAGACCAACAACGGCTATCTCGGAGTCGCCCCCGACCTCAGCGAGCTGGAGAACCTTCCCGAGAAGCTTGCACGGCTCGGCTATATCAGCGGAGTGGTCTCTACCGACGACATGAGCGGCGCCACCCCGGCGGCGTTCTTCGCCCACCAGAGTGCGCGCGGCGCAAGCGGGGCGATCTGGGCCGACCTGGCGGAAAGCGTGCTCAGCTTTGCTTCGGCAGGTACGGAACAGTCATTCCAAAAACTCGAATTCAAGACCAGGGAGGCTCTTGAGGACGTCTTCGACATCGTATTCTCTGCCGAAGACGCAGAAAAGGCGCTGGGCAGCGACAGGCTGCTGTATCTTCCCGAGACCGTAGCCACCGGCGAGCGAGGAGACTATCTCCCCCGCACGACAAGGCTGGCCCTCGAATACCTCTCCGCAAAGGCGGATAAGGGATTCTTCCTGATGGTCGAGGGAGCACGCATAGACAAGCAGGAACACAACAACAGCTATGACGGCATGGTCGAGGAGACACTCGACTTCGACAAGGCCGTCGAAGAAGCCATACGCTTTGCCGAGAAGGACGGACATACTCTGGTCATAATCAGCGCAGACCACGAGACCGGAGCCGTCACGCTGACAAAATGCACCCCCTCCGACGGCCATGTGCAGGGAGTGTTCGCGTCGCGCGGGCATTCTCCGATGATGGTTCCGTTGTTCGCATACGGCCCGCACTCGAGGGAATTCTCCGGAGTACAGGAAAACAGCGACGTGAGCAACAAGATTTTCGAGCTGCTCAAATAATTTGCAAAACAAAGTTTTTGTTGTAACTTTGTCCTCCCGTCCTACCCGGGACGGGGGCTCTCAGGAGAGGTGGGTGAGTGGCTGAAACCACCGGTTTGCTAAACCGACGTACGGGTTATACCGTACCACGAGTTCGAATCTCGTCCTCTCCGCAGCGTCGGACCAGCGCAAAAAAAATCCTGCAAATCGTTGATTTGCAGGATTTTTCATTATGTAGCGATACTATTCGTCGGCACCCTCGGCTGCGGCGTACTCCGCAAGCAGCTTGGTCTGCACATCACCCGGAACGGGCTGATAGTCGGCGAACTCCATCTTGAAGGTCGCGGAACCGGAAGTAAGGGAGCTGAGAGTCGTGGAATAACGGTAGAGCTCCGCAAGAGGAACCCTCGCCTTAAGCACCGAGAAGCCCTTGTCAGAACCTATGTCGCCAAGGATTCCCCTGCGGTTCTGGAGGTCTGACATGCAGGCGCCCTGATATTCCACAGGAGTCATCACCTCTACATTGTAGATAGGCTCCATAATCTTCGGGCCTGCCTCGCGGAACGCCTCCTTGAACGCGTTGCGCGCTGCGAGCACGAACGATATTTCGTTGGAGTCCACCGGATGCATCTTGCCGTCGTACACATACACGCGTATGTCGCGGGCATACGAACCGGTAAGCGGGCCTTCGGTCATCTTCTCGTTTATACCCTTCAGGATGGCAGGCATGAAGCGGGCGTCGATCGCACCGCCGACCACGCAGTTGTAGAACTCGAGTTTTCCGCCCCACTCGAGGTCGTAAGACTCCTGGGTCTTGATGTTCATGACCTGCTCCTTACCGTTGATCTTGAAGCTCTTGGGAGCCTCCACGCCCTCTTCGTAGGGGCAGATCAGCAGAGACACCTCTCCGAACTGGCCGGCACCGCCGGACTGCTTCTTGTGGCGGTAGGTCGCCGTAGCGGTCTTGGTGATAGTCTCGCGATAGGGAATCTTCGGAGCGAAGAGTTCCACATCGAGCTTGAACTCGTTGTTCAGGCGCCACTTGACTATGTTGATATGCTGCTCGCCGTTGCCGCTGAGTATGGTCTGGCGCAGCTCCTTGGAATATTCAACTATGACGGTGGGATCCTGGGAGGCTATCTTCTTGAGCGCGTCGCCGAGCTTCTGCTCGTCCTGCTGCACCTTGGCCTTGATTGCGCAGCGGTACTTGGGGGCGGGGAACACTATCTTCTCGCTGACCACTCCCGAGCCGGGCTGGGAAAGCGTGATGTTGGAGCGTCCGTTCTTGAGCTTGACCGTACATCCGAGGTCACCGGCATGCAGTACGGGCACGGCCTCCTTCTTCTGTCCGGCAACGGCATATACGGCGGACAGACGTTCCTTGTTGCCTGAGGCGGGGTCTTCGAGATCCATTCCGGAACTGATGCTTCCGCCCATGACCTTGAAGTAGGACACCTCTCCGAGATGCGGCTCGACATCGTTCTTGTATATGAACAGCGAGGCGGGAGCGTTCTCGTCGGCCTTCGGGGCGGGAGCGACGTTCTTTATGAACTCCAGCAGCCTCTTGACTCCTATATCCTTCTTTGCGCTCGTGCAGAATACGGGATAGACGTCTCCGGATACGATTCCGATATTGAGGCCCTTGCGGATTTCGTCCTCGGTGAGGTCTCCGGAATCGAAGAACTTCTCCATGAGGGTGTCGTCATACACGGCAGCCCTCTCTATGAGTTCCTGACGCACCTCGGCGGCCCTGTCGGCGATTTCGGCGGGAATCGGGAGATCCTCCCTGGTACCGTTGGCGTCCTTGAAATGATAGTACTTGTTCATCAGGGTATCCACGAACCCGTCGAAGCCGGGGCCGGGATTCACGGGGAACTGGACATAAACGACCTTCGAGCCGAGAGCCTCGCCGATAGAATGCTGTACGGCCTCCCAGTCGGCTTTCTCGGAATCGAGCTGGTTGACGGCTATTATAAGGGGTATCTTATGCTCCGCCGCAAGGCGCAGGAAATTGTCGGTGCCGACCTCGACGCCGTGCTGTGCGTTGAGCACAAGCACGCCGCAGTCGCACACGGAGAATGCGGAATATGCCCCGCCCACGAAGTCGTCGGCGCCGGGAGTGTCGATGAAATTGACCTTTGCGCCCATGAATTCCGCATACAGCGGAGTCGCGTAAATCGATCTCTGGTTGATCTTCTCGAGCTCGTCATTGTCGGATACGGTGTTCTTCTCCTCCACGGAGCCTCGCCTGTCGATGACCTTGCCCTCGAAGAGCATGGCTTCAGACAACGTGGTCTTGCCGGACTTGGTAGCGCCGAGAAGGACCACGTTGCGGATTTCTTTGGTTGAATATTCTTTCATTTCAGTATTATTAATTATTAAAGTATTTCGGTTCTGCCCGCGGGCAACTCACAAATCTAATAAAAAAGGCTTCGAATAACAATACGCATTTGAACAATCAATACAAGTTTTCTGCCATTTCCGCCTCCGACCTGCGGTATATTGAAAATATTTCATTTCCGCCCAGGCCGAGCTCGTCGGTCAGAACGGCGTCGAAAGTCTCCTCGTCCAGACCAAGATAACGGCACACCGATCCGAAATCGATTCCGGTGTCGAGATATATCCGGGCCTCGTTCATCATTTCCGCGAAAAGCGCGTACTTGCCTGCAAGCATCGTGTCTGTCATAAGCATATCTCTTTTCGGCAAAAATGGGCCATCGTGTCCACAAATGCAACACACACAGACACGGAAGGACTTAAGAATCTTGTAATTTTCCGTTTTTTAACGACGATTGTATCAATTTTATGAACACTATCCACAAATCCAGGCACAAGACACTATGGCGGAGCGTTTATTTTTGAGACCGCAAAGCACTCCGTCCGATGATTACAGACAACGAACATACCAACATACGCAAACTCAGGGAAAGCCTGGGCCTGTCCCAAACTGCGATGGCTGACGAACTCGGCATAGGACGCACCACATATGTGAACTTCGAAACCGGAAAGACACGGCTCTACTGCAAGACACTGTGCAAGTTCGCGGCATACATGGGGAAAAGCGAAAAGGAGGTGCTTCAGGGCGGAGGCCCCGGAGGAGTGCTGTCCGAAGAGTCCGGCTGGAAAGAGCAGCGCAGCAGGCTCATAGAGGACTACGAGCAAAGGCTGCAGGGCCTCAGGGACAAATACGAGGCGGCAGAACGGGTAATCCAGTCGAACGAAATCACGATAAAGACCCTCACGGACACCAACAGGTTCCTTCTCAAGCAGCTCGGCAAGGGAGAATGAGCGCTTTAGGCGCAAGCTCAGCAAAAAATGACTAACTTTGCGGTATTATGCCTCGCAAAACCTGTCTGTTGAGCTGCATGCATCCGGGAGCGACCGAAGCCGGATGCGACGAAGCGGGAAGGGGCCCTATCGCGGGGCCGGTCTTCGCCGCGGCGGTGATACTTCCCGACGGGTTCGGCCATCCCCTGCTGGACGACTCCAAGAAGATGAGCCCCAAGGCAAGAGCCCTGCTGCGCACCATAATAGAAAAGGAGGCCGTAGCGTGGGCGGTGGAAGAAGTCGGCGTAGAGGAAATCGACACCCTGAACATATTATGGGCGTCCGTCACGGGGATGCAGAGGGCGGTACGGAAGCTTTCCGTAAGGCCCGACTTCCTGCTCGTGGACGGGAACCGCTTCCGCCCCATGGAGGGTTACGACTACACCTCGGTCGTGCACGGCGACGCCATATATGCGAGCATCGCGGCCGCTTCGGTGCTCGCCAAGACCCACAGGGACGAAAGGATGCTGGAGCTTGCAAGGGAATATCCCGAGTACGGCTGGGAGAGCAACATGGGATATCCAACGCCCGAACACATCGAGGCGCTCAGACGCTACGGCCCTACACCCTACCACCGCAGGTCGTTCCACCCGAAAGCACTGGAACCGACCCTGTTCTGAAACCATACCTGTCCTGAGAAATCATAAAAAACATACACGATGAAACGTCTTATTATCAGTATCGCGGCCGCCCTGGCCCTTCTCTCGCCCGTAAGAGCCGACGAAGGCATGTGGCTGCTTCCCCTTCTCGAGAAAATCAACAGCGAGGCTCTCGCGAACCTCGGCTCGCGCCTGACCCCCGAGCAGATCTACAGCGTCAACCACTCTTCGATCAAGGATGCCGTCGTACAGTTCGGAGGAGGATGCACCGGCGAAATCATCTCCGGCAACGGCCTGCTCGTGACCAACCACCACTGCGGATACTCCTCTATCCAGGCCCTCTCCACCGAAGAGCACAACTACCTCGAAGACGGATACTGGGCGATGAACCTCTCCGAGGAGATTCCGGTACCCGGGCTCAGCGTGAAGTTCCTGCAGAGCATGACGGACGTCACCGACAAGGTCAGGAGCGAGAAGGCCCGCGAGAGGCTGCTCGACAAGGCCCGCAGGCAGAACCCCGACTGCACCGTGCAGCTTGTCAGCTTCTTCAACGACAATGTGCAGTACCTGGTGGTCTACAAGATCTACCGCGACGTACGCTTCGTCGGGGCTCCGCCCGCATCGATGGGCAAGTTCGGCGGCGACACCGACAACTGGATGTGGCCCCGCCATACCTGCGACTTCTCGATGTTCAGGGTATACTCGGCGCCCGACGGTTCTCCCGCCGAATATTCCGAAGACAATGTGCCCATGATTCCAAAGAAGTTCCTCAGCATCTCGCTGAAAGGAGTGCAGGAAGGCGACTTCGCCATGATAATGGGCTATCCCGGCTCCACCCAGAGATACAAGACGGCGGCCGAACTTGCCGAGATGCTGGACATCAACGGCATCCGCATCGATGCGAGGACCATACGCCAGGATCTTATATGGAAGGCGATGCGTTCAGACGACAAGGTAGCCCTCCAGTATGCAAGCAAGTATGCATCTTCGTCCAACGGCTGGAAGAAATGGATAGGAATGGAGGAGGCGTTCGACAAGCTTGACGTGATAGGACGTCAGAAGGAGAAGGAGGCTGCCCTCGCACAGTGGATTGCCGGAGATCCCGCCCGCATGGAGAAATACGGGAATGCCGTCGGAGACATAGCCTCCGCCGTAGAGGCGCGCAGGCAGGGCTACGAACTGTACACCCTGCTGAGCGAAACGCTCGGCAACATCGAGCTGCTCGGCCTCACGAGAACGACATCCGATGACCCGTACAAGGATTACGATGCCGGCCTCGACCTCGAGGTGGCCCTTGCGATGACCAGGCACTATCTCGACCGCGTACCCGAGAAATACCGCATGGACATAGATGAGGACGGCATAAGGGAGATGTTCCGCAACAGCGCATACACCTCGGCCGAGAAGCTCGAGGCCGCCCGTGCCGAGGGCACGGACCTCGGAGCCGACCCCGCCGTGAAACTCGCGGCACAGCTCGCGGACAACCTGACCATGGCCTTCAACATGAGGGCCGTCGGCAGCGATGCGATCGCAGACGGCTCCAAGCGCTATGCCGCAGCCCTGCTCGAATGGACCAGCGACGAGCCCAGCTATCCCGACGCCAACATGACCTGCCGCCTGACCTACGGCACCGTAAAGGGCTACGAGCCCAAGGACGGAGTAGTCTACAAATACTACACTACCCTGAACGGAGTCATAGAGAAGGAAGACCCCGACAACTACGAATTCACCGTGCCGCAGAAGGTCAAGGAGCTCTATGAGGCGGGCGACTACGGAATGTATGCCGACGCCGACGGACAGCTGCACACCTGCTTCCTGACCAACCTCGACATCACCGGCGGCAACTCCGGCAGTCCCGTAATGGATGCCGACGGCAACCTCATAGGCCTCGCGTTCGACGGCAACTGGGAAGCTATGAGCGGAGACGTTATCTTCGAGCCCAACCTCCAGAGGTGCATCTGCGTAGACATACGCTATGTGCTCTTCATGATGGACAAGTTCGGCGGTGCCGGCTATCTGCTCGACGAGATGGATATAGTGAGATGACGGCCATGACAAGGGAAGATATAATGAACGCCCTCGCCGAGGTACACCACCCGGGGAGGAACGACAGGAGCATAGTCGAGCTCGGCTATGTACACGACATCGACATGAAGGACGGCTCGGTCTGCGTCACCCTGGCATTCTCGGGACGCAGGGATCCGCTCGCCGAATACATCATCGGAAGCGCCCGCGCCGCGCTGATACGCAACCTTCCGTCCGGGGTGAAGTCCGAGGTCAGGACCGTCGTGGTCGAAGAGACCAAAGAGAAGAAGAAACCCAATGTCAACGAACTCGGCGTCGAGCAGCTCAAGGATGTAAAGAACATAATAGGCATCGCCTCCGGCAAGGGAGGTGTCGGGAAGTCGACCGTGGCGGTCAACCTGGCCTGCGCCCTTGCAAGGCTCGGCTACAAGGTCGGACTCGCCGATGCGGATGTCTACGGCCCCTCGGTCCCCACGATGACGGCGACCGAAGGCCTGAGCCCCATGGCCGAGGAGACAGCCGACGGGAAGGAACTCATCCTGCCCGTCGAGAAGTACGGCGTCAAGTGGATGTCCATAGGCTACTTCGCCGAGAAGGGACAGGCCCTTATCTGGCGCGGGCCCATGGCCTGCAACGCCCTCAAGCAGATGATCCTCCAGGTGAAATGGGGCGAGCTGGATTTCCTGCTCATCGACATGCCTCCGGGAACAGGAGACATACACATCAGCCTGCTGCAGGACATCCCGGTAGACGGGGCGATAGTCGTGACCACTCCCCAGAAGGTGGCCCTCGCCGATGTCGAGAAGGGCGTGAACATGTTCCGCAACCCCGGTGTCGGCAAGCCCATATTCGGGCTCGTGGAGAACATGGCCTGGTTCACCCCCGAGGAACATCCCGACGAGAGATATTATATATTCGGCAAGGACGGAGGGGCTGAAATGGCATCCGCCCTCGGAATAGACCTGCTCGGACGCATACCCCTCGTGCAGGGGCTCAGGGAAAGCGGCGATGCCGGGGAACCGGCGGCGCTGAGCTCGCGTCCGGACGGTGTCGCATTCATCGAACTCGCAGGCAGGCTCGCCGGAAAGCTCGGCCTGAAGTAATATGGAAGTCCGCGCCAAGAAAGCCCTCGGCCAGCACTTCCTGACCGACAGGAGCATAGCCCGCAGCATCGTCGGGGCTCTCAGCCCCGGCGGCGTGAGGGACGTTCTGGAGATAGGACCCGGCACGGGAGTCCTCACAGGCTATCTGCTCGAAAGGGACGACATAGACCTGAAGCTGGTGGAACTTGACGGAGAGTCGGTAGACTACCTGCTGACCCATTTTCCCGGAATGCAGGGACGGCTCTACCAGGCTGACTACCTCAAGCTGGACATCCACAACATCTTCGGCGGGCAGTACCGCATAATAGGGAACTTCCCATACAACATCTCTTCGCAGATCTTCTTCAAGATACTCGAAGACAGGGACAGGGTGCCCGAAGTCGTGTGCATGATACAGAAGGAAGTCGCGGAGCGTATAGCCGAGAAGCCCGGCAGCAAGACCTACGGGATATTGTCCGTGCTGCTCCAGGCCTGGTACGACATAGAATATGTACTGACGGTAGGTCCCGGTGCGTTCTGCCCTCCTCCCAAGGTGCATTCGGCCGTAATCCGGCTGCGGCGCAACCGGCGCGAAGAGCTCGGATGCGACGAAAGGCTGTTCAAGGCCGTGGTCAAGACGGCGTTCAACCAGCGCCGCAAGACCCTGCGCAATGCTCTG
This sequence comes from Bacteroides sp. CAG:1060_57_27, assembly GCA_001915575.1. Taxonomy (GTDB): domain Bacteria; phylum Bacteroidota; class Bacteroidia; order Bacteroidales; family UBA932; genus Cryptobacteroides; species Cryptobacteroides pullicola. Next base: position 16,306 of record MNQT01000019.1, read on the forward strand.
AAGCCGCTCCTGCCGGAAGGATTCGACAGTTCAGACCCCGTTTTCGAACTGCGCGCCGAAAGGCTTTCGGTCGAAGACTTCGTCGGCCTGACCCGGAAAATCGCAGGATAGGGAACACCGATTCCCCGGGGAACTACCTTTTCCGTGAGGAGAGGACTGTGGGAACGGCCACGAAGCCTGCCGACATCAGCACCACGAGCACAAGCAGGATCGAACTCGCCCTCGACACGCCCTCTCCTATACGGTACGAAGGCGGATCGAAACGCATGACCAGCGTATGCTCTCCGGCAGGCACGACAGCGCTGCGCAGTATGTTGTCCACCGGCTCTATCGGAAGCACATCCCCGGTATCTTCGACGGTGAGACTCCAGCCTACGGGATAGTAGACCTCGCTGAACACGACCTCGCCTCCGTCAGCCGAACTGTATTCGTAGCGCAGTTCGTTGGGAGCGTACGAAACGAGTTCTATACTGTCGCCGGATGATGCGAACCAGGCGTTGCCGGCAGCGTACCTGTACCTGAGAGCAAGGTCGTCGCCTATGATGATGTAGCGGCAGTTCATCTTCGCGAGCCCCTCGAGGTAGGGCAGGGACTCCTCGGCCTCCTGCACGGTCCGGGCGGAAGACAGGGCCGAATACAGAGTGTTTATCTCGGATGCCAGGGTATTCTCTATGAAGTCCTGGTAGTTGCGCAGCTTAGCCGGAGAATAGCCTCCGACATTCTTGTGCCAGTAGCTAGGAAGGGAGCTGTTGAACACGTCCACCGTAAGGTCGAGCACCCTGTAGGACAGGTCGGGGTCGGACAGTATCGCCTCGTCCACCGGCCTCTTGTCGAACTGGCTCTGGAAGTCGCGCGGCGTCACGAAGTCACGGGAATTCAGATAGCGCTTCCCCAGCGGGAACAGGTCGAGCAGCACGAGCACGCAGACCAGCAGGGCCGCCGTATGCATCCTGCCGGAACGTCCGGAAGCGGACTTTCCGGACGAGCACCCCCACAGTATAAGAAGATATGCGGCGGCTATGAATGCCAGAGAACGCAGGGCGTCGGAAACGAGCAGCCCGCGCCTGTCGGCGGCAAGGGCATCGGAAAGAACCTCGGGCAGGGAGGCGTCGGCAGCGCCCCTGAAATCGCCGGCTATTCCGGGGAACACGGCGCACAGCAGGCAGAAGCCTCCGCTTATCGCAAGGGCGATCCAGCCCTTCGACCTGAAATCGGAGGCCGCCTCGGAGGAGCGCACTATGCGGTCGAGCACCAGGAAGCCCAGCACGGGCAGGGTGAACTGCAGTACGACCAGGGCCATAGAGACCGTCCTGAACTTGTTGTAAAGCGGAGCCAGGTCGTAGAAAAGCTTCGTGAACCACATCAGATGACTTCCCAGTGCAAGCAGCACGGCGAGCACGGTACATACGGCCAGCCACCACTTTTCCTTGCCATGGTAGCAGAACAGTCCCAGAACGAACAGGAACACCGTGACCGCGCCCATATACATCGGCCCGGCGGTGAAAGGCTGGGGGCCCCAGTACAGGGGAAGGTTCTCGCTCACTTCCCGCAGGTTGGGCTGACCCGCCTGCCTGAGGACGTCGTAGGTCTCCGACCTGCCGGGGTTGACGGCACCCGCAGAAGAGCCGCCGTTGAAATTCGGTATCATCATGTTGGGAAGTTCCTCCCAGCCGTAGGACCATGCCGTGGCGTAGTCCAGTTCCAGTCCCTTGGTCTCCTTGCTGCCGTCAGCATCGGCGGTACTGCCTCCACGCATGGAATACGGCGTATATTCGAGGGTGGGCAACAGCTTGACGGCGTTCGTGGCTATTCCGGCGCAGCCCAGCAGGAGCAGCAGTCCCGAGGCCGCGAAGAAGCGTCCCAGCAGACCCCTCCTCTGCCTGCGCCACAGCAGCCACACGAGCAGCATCAGCGCATAGAGCAGTATCATTATGGCAAGGTAGTATGTGATCTGCGGGTGGTTGGCCTTGACCTGGAAGCTCACGGAAAGCGCGAACAACGCGGCGCCGAAACAGCAGTACGGCAGCCATTTCTTCTTGTTCAAGGCTGATTTGTAGGTATATACGAGCGCGGCGAGCACCCACGGAAGGAACGCTATGGCCTGCATCTTGGTGTTGTGGCCCACCTGGATTATCTGCATGTTGTACGAGCAGAACGTGACGGCGACCGCACCGCCTATCGCAAGCAGCGGATGCACGCCCAGCGAAAGCATCAGCAGCCACGCTCCTACAAGAGAGATGAATAGATAGGTCGCGGGACGCCTTCCGGTGAGCAGGAAGTCGTATATGGCCTGGGTCCAGTCACCGTCCGTGGGGGCGTGTATGGTTGCCGTGGGCATACCTCCGAACATCGATTCCGTCCATGCCGTCTGGTCGTCCGGATGTGCCGCGTTCCACTCCATCATCTCGTGCGACATGCCCTGCCACCCGGAAATGTCGCTCTGGTTGACTATCTTTCCCGAGAGGACCTCCGGGACGAATGCATATGAAAGCACGAGGAAGCCAAGCAGCACTCCTATGGCATACAGTATTTTCTTCTTCATAACAGTCTTATGAGTTTTTCCGTCAGGCGGCGGCGGGAATACGCGTCTATATCACCCCCGACGCCGTGCGGAGCCCTGATGAACGACGACACGCCCTGCTCGTCGTCCCAGTCGAACATCTTTCCCGATCCGGACTCCTCGAGTATGCGCGCCGCCGCGCCGTCGCTCTGCCCTATGCCGAGCACGGGCCGCCGCGACGCCATATATTCAAAAATCTTACCCGGAAGCACCTTGGCGTATTCGGGCTCCCTTCTCAACGGAAGGATCAGCAGGTCCGCCCTGCACTGCTCCTCTACTGTCCGGCTGTGCGGAAGATATCCGAGATCCACGAGATTCCCGCCGAGACCGCGCTCCCTGACAGAGTCTATCACCTGAGGGTCCGTCTTGCCGGCGAGCCTTATCCTGAGCCTCGAGGCAAACCGGGAATCCTCGCGGCACATTGCGGAAAGCGCATTCCAGAGACAGAGCGGATTGCCGTCTGCGGCCAGCAGCCCGGTATGCACTATGTTGAAGCAATCGTCGTCCCGGAGCAGGGCAGCCTGTCCGGCCGGCAGGAAGTCGTCTTCGTCGAATCCGTTGGTTATCAGCTCCACGGGCGTAGAGGTCATGGCGGCGAAGTCGTCCCGGACAGGAGGCGATACGGCTATTACGGTATCCGCGCCGTCAAGCACGGCCTTCTCCAGCCTGTGGTGGCGCCGGTCGGCATATTCCGTCAGCCCCAGATGCTTGTAGTAGAACATCTGCGTCCACGGATCCCGGAAATCGGCTATCCACTTCACCCCTGTCGCCCTCTTGAGCCCGAGACCGATAAGGTGCATCGAATGGGGCGGGCCGGTAGTCACCACGGCGTCTACGGGATGCCCGGCAAGATACTTCTTCAGGAACCTCACCGACGGTCTCACCCAGCTGACCCTGGGGTCGGGAATGAAAAGATTGCCCCGGAGCGCCCTGAAGACTCGTCCGGCAAAGGAACTGTTGCTCGCACTCAGCGGATTGACCTGGGCGGCGTCGCGTTGCGGCACGAGCCTGCGGTAAAGCGCATACGGCTCCCTGATCGGGCGCCTTATGACCTCGGTTCCGGACGGTATGTCGCCGAGCAGGCTTCCGTCCCAGGACTGGATGTCCGGGTTGGAAGGCGTGAATACTACGGGCTGCCAGCCGTACTGGGGCAGATACTTGCAGAATTTCACCCAGCGCTGCACGCCGGAGCCGCCTGCGGGAGGCCAGTAATATGTGATTACGAGCAGTCTGCGCATAACATCAGGAACCAAAGGTAAGGATTATTTTTTAACTTTGTAGCCTATGGCAAAGTGCGGAGAAGACACACCGCTGCTCAGGCAGTATTTCAGCATCAAGGCTCAGTATCCCGAGGCCATCCTGCTCTACAGGGTGGGAGACTTCTACGAGACCTACTCCGACGATGCCGTAACCGCAAGCAAGGTGCTCGGTCTGGTGCTGACCAAGCGCTCGAACGGCGACAAGGGCAGCACCGAAATGGCCGGTTTTCCGCACCATGCGATAGAAGGCTACCTGCAGAAACTGGTCCGCGCCGGCTACAAGGTCGCTATCTGCGACCAGCTCGAAGACCCCAACCTCACGAAGACCAAGCTCGTAAAGAGGGGCGTGACGGAAATACTCACACCCGGCATAGCCTTCGGCGAGGGTCTCCTGGACCAGAAGGAACACAACTTCCTGGCCGGACTCACCTTCGAGGGCCAGCAGTGCGGGGCGGCCTTCCTCGACGTCTCCACCGGAACCTTCCAGGTGGCCCAGGGCTCGACAGACTATATCGGCACGCTGCTTTCTTCCTTCCGGCCTACGGAGCTCGTCGTACGCAGAGACCTGCTGCGTGCCGTTAAGGAGAAGTTTTCCGGCTTCTATGTCACCGGGCTCGACGAATGGGCTTTCGTCAGGGACGCGGCAGAGGAGAAGCTCAAGGACCAGTTCGGGACAAGCAGCCTGAAAGGGTTCGCGATAGACAGGTTCCCCCTTGCGATATGCTCTGCCGGAGCGCTCATAGTCTACCTCGAGCAGACTCACCACAGCAAAATGGGCAACATCTGCTCCATTTCACGCATAGACGAGAACAGGTTCGTGTGGATGGACAAGTTCACGCTGCGCAACCTCGAGGTGTTCCAGAGCAACGCCGGGAAGGACGGGGTGAGCCTCGTCGAGGCCATAGACCGCTGCTGCACCCCCATGGGGTCTAGGATGCTGCGGGAGTGGCTCGCCATGCCCCTCATAGACACGGAGGCGATAAATTCCAGGTACGATGTCGTGGAATACTTCGTCGGCAATCCCGATGCGGCGGACGCCCTCGGCACGCTTCTCGGCAATACCGGAGACCTCGAAAGGATAATCTCCCGTGCCGCCACCGGCAAGATACTCCCCAGGGAAGTCCGACAGCTCGGCCGCTCCCTGGAGCAGATGAGTCCCATACACGAACTCTGCAGCGACACCGGAACCGCCGCTCTCGACAGGCTCGCAGGGGCGATGCGCGGCACCGACGGGATCTGCGGCAAGATAAGTTCGACCCTCTGCGGAGACTCCGCATCGATGATAGGAAAGGGCGACGTGATAGCCCCCGGAATAGACAGCGAACTCGACGAGCTGCGCGCCATATCCCGTGGAGGGAAGGAATACCTCTCACAGATGCAGCGGAGGGAGACGGAACGCACGGGAATAAGCTCGCTGAAGATAGGATACAACAACGTGTTCGGCTACTACATCGAAGTCCGCAACACCTTCAGGGACAAGGTTCCGCCGGAATGGATAAGGAAACAGACCCTGGTAAGCGCAGAGCGCTACATCACGGAGGAGCTCAAGGAGTACGAAGAAAAGATACTCGGCGCGGAGTCGCGCATATACGAGATAGAGAGCCGCATCTTCGGCGAACTGGTGAAAGACATACAGGCCTCAATACGCGACATACAGCAGAACTGCCGCGTCATATCGCGTCTGGACGTGCTGCGGGGATTTGCGGTGCAGGCCGCGGAAAGGGGCTACTGCCGGCCGGTCGTAGACAAGTCGTCGTCGATAGAGATACGCAGCGGCCGTCACCCCGTCATCGAAACCATGATGCCCGCAGGGGAGGAATATGTCCCCAACGACATCTCCCTCGACAGCAGGGACACCCAGATAATGGTACTTACCGGACCGAACATGGCGGGAAAATCCGCCCTGCTGCGGCAGGTCGCCCTGATAGTGCTCATGGCCCAGACCGGCTCGTTCGTGCCGGCACAATCCGCGCGTTTCGGATACTTCGACAAGATATTCACCCGCGTAGGCGCCACCGACAACATCTCGCGCGGCGAGTCGACCTTCATGGTGGAGATGCTGGAGACGGCCATGATAATGCACAACCTCTCGGCCCGCTCGCTGGTGCTGCTCGACGAGATAGGACGCGGCACTTCGACCTACGACGGAATGTCGATAGCCAGTGCCCTGGTGCAGTACATCCACGACAGGGGCAAGGGCGCCAAGACCCTGTTCGCCACCCACTACCACGAGCTCAACGACCTCGAGAAAAGCTTCCCCCGGGTAAAGAACTACCACATATCCGTCAAGGAGGAGGGAAAACAGGTGATATTCCTGCGCAAGCTCGTCCCTGGCGGCGTGGCACACAGTTTCGGAATACATGTTGCAAGGATGGCCGGAATGCCGAGGGAGATCATAGACACGGCCGAAAGGACGCTTCGCGAACTGGAACTCAGGGAAAAGCATGCATCCGGCATGGCACTCGAAGAAGACGGCAGCGTACAGCTGTCCCTTTTCCAGCTCGACGACCCTACCCTCTCCTCTATACGCCGCAAGCTCGAGGCGGCGGACCTCAACAACATGACGCCCATGCAGGCATTCGACCTGCTGCGCGAGATGAAGCAGGAAGTGGGGGCGTAAGAGGAAAGGCCCCCACAGCCCTGAAATATCCACCAAGTTTTATCTGCCGCAAACGAAGTACACCGCGAACACGGCCGCAAGTGCTGCGGTCTCGGTGCGCAGGCGGCTCTGCCCGAGGCTCACGGGTTTCCAGCCAAGACGCATCGCCAGAGAGATTTCCTTTTCCGAAAAATCACCCTCGGGACCTATCAGTACGCAGATTTCCGGTTTGGAAGATGATCCAGGGGTTATATCTGTCTCCTTTGTCCCGTCTGCCGGCACTCCGCCCGGACATGTGACGCCGTAGCGGCAAGAGCCGGAATACTCCATCAACCTGTCTTCAAGGGAGCGTCTCTGCGAAAGTTCGAGGCTTTCGTCACAGTAGGCTATGAGCCTGAGTGCCGACTCCGGCGCGGACTTGAGATAATCGGAGACGCTGACAGCTTCGCCGGACACGGGCACACAGGCTTTCAGAGACTGTTTCGCGGCAGAAAGCATTATTTTCCGGAGGCGTTCGGCGTTCAGGGTCCTGCGCTCGGAATGCTCGCCGATCACCGGGACAAGACTGTCCAGCCCGGCTTCGGTCGCTTTCTCGGCGAACCACTCGTAGCGGGCCATGTTCTTCGTAGGACATACGGCCATTTCGAGCCGGTAGGGATGAGAGCCGAAGTCGCGCACCGTGCTTTCGACCACGGCCTGCGCCGCCTTGGGCGAGGCATCCGTAATCCGGCATGTCAAGAGAGTTCCCTTCCCGTCGATTACGTTTATCCTGTCGCCTTCCCTGTGGCGCAGCACGCGCACGCAGTGCATGGACTCCTCTTTGTCGAGGGTGACGAGGGAGCCGGAGATATTGTCAGAATAGAAAAGTTCCATTTTCTTCCCGCGTCATTTGAAAAGCTTTTTTACCAGGGCAGGGATATCCGGAACCGGAACGAGTTCTATGCCTGCGGGAATGTCTCCCGCGGAAGAGAACGAGGAGGCGTAGAACTTCGTGAAACCGAGCCGTGCGGCCTCGGAGATGCGCCTCGGGAGCTGGCTCACGGGGCGGATTTCGCCGCTAAGGCCGACCTCCGCCGCAAAGCAGGCATCCGAAGGCAGGGCGAAGTCGAAATTGGACGACAGCACGGCGCTCACCACGGCAAGGTCGCAGGCGGGATCGCTGACCCTCAAGCCGCCGGCCATGTTGAGGAACACGTCCTTCATCCCGAGCTTGAAGCCGGCCCTTTTCTCGAGTACGGCGAGCAGCATGTTCAGGCGGCGGGTGTCGAAGCCGGTCGCGCTGCGCTGCGGCGTTCCGTATGCCGCGGAGCTCACGAGGGCCTGCACCTCGAAGAGCAGGGGCCGCGTACCGTCGAGCATCACCGCCACGGCGGCACCGCTCAGAGCCTCTCCGTGCATGGGTATAAGCATCTCGGAAGGATTTGCCACCTCCCTGAGCCCGCTGCCCGTCATCTCGAACACCGCCAGCTCAGAAGCCGAACCGAAACGGTTCTTTATGCCCCGCAGCAGCCTGTACGCCCCCCTGTTGTCGCCCTCGAACTGGAGGACCACGTCGACTATGTGCTCGAGTATCTTGGGACCGGCGATGAAGCCGTCCTTGGTGATGTGCCCTATGAGCAGCACAGGGATCCCGCTGCGCTTGGCGAAACGCAGGAGCAGCGCCGCGACCTCGCGGATCTGGCTCACGGAGCCGGGAGCGGACTCCACCGCGTCGCTGTACATGGTCTGCACCGAGTCGACGACCATAAGGTCGGGAGAACTGCGCTCCGCCTCCTCTATCACATCCTCGATGCGTGTCTCGCAGAATATCGTACAGCCCGATTCGTCGCCCCCGAGACGCGAGGAGCGCATCTTGACCTGCCTCTCGCTTTCCTCTCCGCTCACATACAGGGTTTTAAGGCCCGTGCAGTGAAGCGGGATCTGGAGGCTGAGCGTGGACTTGCCTATGCCCGGCTCGCCCCCTATAAGCACCAGAGACCCGGGGACGAGTCCTCCGCCGAGCAGCCGGTCGACTTCCGGCAGCCCGAGGGAAATGCGTCCCTGGGAGGTGCTGAGGTCTATCTCGCTCAGAGGCCTCGCCTTGCCGCCTGATTCACCCGCAGCGCCGCGGCCCGCGGACGCCTGGCGCCCGGACGACTTCTCGCGCACCGGAGCCTCCTTCATCGTATTCCATTCGCCGCACGCCGGGCAGCGCCCCATCCATTTGGGGCTCTCGTTGCCGCACGAGGTGCAGTACCATATGGTCTTTGCCGTCTTAGCCATAGCACGAAAATCACCTTGCTCCGCTCCGCGGCAGCCTGAACACTTCCATGTCGCACACCTGTCCGCCCTCTATCCTGAAGCGCAGGGCGGTGCGGAACACCTGCCAGCCCTGGAGTCCGGCGGCGCCGGGATTGATATACAGCAGCCCGTTCGCCTTGTCGGACATGACTTTCAGGATATGCGAGTGCCCGCAGACAAATACGTCGGGACGGTAACTGTCTATTAGGCCGTGCGCCCTGAGGTCGTAATGCCCGGGAGAGCCGCCTATGTGGGTCATGAGTATCCTCAGGCCCTGTTCTTCGATATACTGGAAAGCGGGATAGACCCTCCTGATGTCCTGTCCGTCGCAGTTGCCGTAGACTCCCGTCAGAGGCTTGAACGCGGCGATGCTCTCCGCGAAGTCCAGCCCGCCGCCGAAATCTCCGGCATGCCAGAGCACGTCCACGGGCTCGAGGAAATCCCTGAACTCGGGGCCGAACACCCCGTGCGTATCGCTTATGAGGCCTACCAGCATGTCATTTTCCGGCAAGATGTCTTTCCCAGGCCCATGCCGACGCGAGGGTCTCGTCGAGAGACCTCGATGCCTTCCAGCCGAGCTCCCTTTCCGCCTTCGAGGGATCGGCCCAGACGGCCGTCACATCCCCCTCCCTGCGGGGAGCGAACCTGTAGTTCAGCTTCAGGCCGTTCACCCTCTCGAAACTCTTCACCAGCTCGAGCACGGACACGGGCCGTCCGGTGCCGATGTTGAAGATTTCGTATGCCTCCTTCATCCTGCCGTCGAGCATCCTCGACATAGCGCACACATGCGCCCTGGCAAGGTCGACTATGTCTATATAGTCCCTCAGACAGGTGCCATCGGGAGTGGGATAGTCGTTTCCGAATATGCTCAGTACCTCTCTCTTGCCTATGGCCGTCTGAGTGATGAAGGGGACGAGGTTGTTGGGCACGCCGCGGGGCAGCTCGCCGATAAGCGCGGACGGATGCGCTCCTATGGGGTTGAAATAGCGCAGGGCTATTCCCCGTATGCTCCCGTAGGCAGAGACGCAGTCCCTCAGGATGTCCTCGCATATCTGCTTGGTATTGCCGTAGGGCGAAGTGGCAGGCAGGCGCGGCGACTCCTCGGTAACGGGCAGCTTCTCCGCCTGTCCGTAGACCGTGGCCGACGAGGAGAACAGCACGTTGCAGCCGCCGTGCTCCCTTGCGGCCCGGAGGATGTTCATGAAGGACAGGAGGTTGTTGTGATAGTATTTCAGGGGCTCGGCCACAGACTCGCCGACGGCCTTGAATGCGGCGAAATGGATCACCGCGTCTATCCCATGCTCAGCAAAGAGCCCGTCTACGGCCGCCGCATCGCAGAAATCCATCTTATGGAAAGGGAGCCTGCGTCCGGTTATGGCACAGGCGCCGTCATATCCGCTCATGTCGCAGTTGGACATGTTGTCCGCGACCACGACGTCATAGCCTGCGGTGCAGAGTTCCACCGTGACATGGCTTCCTATATAGCCGGCACCGCCGGACACGAGAACAGTCTTACCCATAAATCAAATATCATCTTTACAACGAGTGCAAAGATGATATTTTTTTCCGAGAAAAGAGCCGTCAGAAGACTATTTCCTCTCCCCGGTAGAAATCCAGCAGCCTTGTCTGGAACAGGCACTCGTAGCGCGCCTGGATATACTCCGACTCGGCCTGCAGGAAATTGTTCTTGGCATCGTTGTAGTCAGTAACGCTGGCCTTGCCGTTGATATATTTCTGTTCTACCATACCATAATGTTCCCGCGCGCTCGCGGCGGACTCCCGGCTGCTCGACAGACGGCTCTGCGAGGTGAGGGCGTTATAGTAGGCCTGCTGGATTTCCTTATAGAGGGCTTTCTTCTCGCTCTCCAGCAGAAGCTGAGTATTGGCATAGCTGAGCCTGGCGCTCCTGAGGCTGTTGCGGTTGGAGAAGCGGGTGAATATGGGTATGCTGAGCGACAGCCCGACATACTGGCTGAAATTGTTCTTGATCTGGTTGCCGAAAGAACCGAAATCCCTGTCCGTAGTCGTATAGTAGTTGGTACCTATGCCTCCGTTGAGCGAAAGCGACGGGAGGAACGCACCCTTCGCGTCGGCTATGTCTATCTCGGCGGACTGCAGTCCCAGCTGTGCCGACTTTATCGCAGGCCTTATCTCCAGAGCCCGGGCATAGATATCCTCCGGATTCATCAGCATCTGAGGCTCGAGGGCCTCGACGGAAGGAGAAACTATCGAGAAGCCTTCAGGAGAAGGGAGTTCCAGAAGCTGCGTGAGTTCCAGAATGGAAATCTGAAGGTTCCCCTCGGCCTGTACGCAGTTCAGACGGCTCTGTGCCAGGGCGGCCTTCTGGGCGGAGACATCCGCCGCGCTGGCCGTCCCCGCATGCTCCCTTACCTCTATCTGCTCCAGCAGGGTCGAATCGTGGGCTACCTGCACGCGTGCGACCAGGGCTATCTGTTCGTTATAGAGTATCTGAACATACGCCTGCGCCACCGACACCCTGATGTCGTCTTTCGCCTTCTCGAGGTCGGCCATGGCCGCATCGAGCTGCAGCCTGCCGCGCTTTATACCGTTGTTGATCTGGAAGCCCTGGAATATAGGCAGGTCTGCGCCGAGGCTAAGCGAAGTGGAACTCGTATTGGAGTTTGTGTAGGTGTTGTCGGCGGTAAGGCCTCGTCCGAACGAGACGTTCTCCGAGGCGCCGAGGGAGAGACCCGGAAGCCTGCGCGCCTGCGCCGTGTTGAGGTCTATCTCCTTCTGCTGCACGCTGATTCCGCTCTGGCGCACGCTTATGTTATGCTCGAGCGCATAGTCTGTGCAGTCCTTGAGGCTCCACGGCCCCTCGGGCTGTGCCGCCGCGCAGACACAGAGACCTGCGGCGAGAGCGGTTGTGAACATATACCTTTTCATGGCTTATTCGCTTATTATCTGGGGACCCCTCACCTTGTCACCCTCCCCGAGGCCGGAAAGGACTTCGATATTGATACCGTCGCTGATACCGGTGGTGATGCTCCTGCGCTCGAACACCTGGGGCGCCGTCATCAGATATACATAGACGCTGTCGCCCTCGAACTCGAGCGCGCTCTCCTGCACGGAAAGCACATCCTTGGCTTCCTGGAGCACTATCTCGGCATTTGCGCTGTAGCCCGAGCGTATCGTGGTGCCGTCGTCCGTCGGAAGGGCAGCCTTTATCTGGAACTCGCTGGCCCCGTTCTCCTCGGTGGCCTTGGGAGATATGTACTCCAGCGAGGCCTCGGAAGAATATTCGGGAAGGGCTCCTATCGTGATGTGCATGGGCATGCCCTCGACCAGCAGTCCGACCTCGGTCTCGTCGATGCTGCCGTTGAAGATAAGGTCAGACATGTCGGCCACGGTCGCGACAGTGGTACCGTCGTTCATCGTGTTGGCCTGGATCACCGAATTGCCTTCCTTGACCGGGATGTCGAGTATCAGGCCGGTTATGGTCGAGCGCACCAGCGTCGAGCTTCCGGTGGCGTTGGTCGACGACACGCCGTCGCGTATGACTTCCAGCGCATCCTGCGCAGCCGCCCGCTCCTCTTTTGCCTGCGCGAGGGCCTGGACTATCTTGTCGTACTCGTCGGCGCTCACGAGCTGTTTGTCGAAGAGTATCTTCTCCCTCTCGTAATCGGTCTGAGCCTGCGCGAGATTGATTTCGGCGAGGCGTACGCGCGACTCGGCCGAGCTCAGAGAGCTCATGTCGGGTATCACCTTGAGCCTTGCTATCACCTCACCCTCCTGCACGGTCTGCCCGGCCTCCTTGTAGAGTTCGGAGATGATGCCGTTGATCTGCGGCTTGACATTCACCTCGTTGCGGGGCTCTATCTTGCCCGTCACGACGGTGGTCTTGCGTATGTCCGTCTTCTCCACGGGAATCTCCTGGTACAGAATCTCCTTGTTCCTGGACTTAGATATAAGATATACGAAAGTCCCGACGAACAGCAGCGCCACGAGCGCTATTCCCAAAATCTTGAAAAACTTTTTCATATCTGTAGTCTGTTTTATTCGTCTCTCATCGCATCCACCGGTCTTATCTGCATGGCCCGGGACGAGGGCGCGAGGCCGGCGAGCACTCCGAGCACCGTAAGCATGGCCGCCACGAGCAGCGCGTTCCATATCGTCACCTGGAAGCCTGCGTCCGGCATCGCGAAGTCCAGCCCCGCAAGAACGAGCACCGAGAACACTATTCCCGACAGCCCTGCCACGGAAGTCAGGCTTATGCTCTCCATTATTATCTGCGAGAGTATGTCGCGGGGGGTCGCCCCTATCGCGCGCCTGATGCCTATCTCGGTGGTGCGCTCGTTGACCGTCACCATCATTATGTTGCTCACGCCTATGGCTCCGGCGAGTATGGTGCCTATACCTATGAGCAGTATCAGGAAGTTAACGCCCCTAAGCATGTTGTCCATCACGGCAAACAGCTCCTCGGTGTAGAGTATGAACAGGGCCTGCTTGTCGTCGGGGTCGAAGCGGTGCTGCCTCGCGACTATGCTGCGCAGCCTGTCCTCGTGGTTCGAGAGCATGATTCCCTCCCTGGAAGTCACGCATATCAGGTCCACCGCATCGCCGTAAGCCGACTGGAACACCTTGGAGGCCACGGTAATCGGAATCGTCACCGAAGAGGAGACATTGCCGTTGATACTGATTCCCGAGTTGTTGAAGTCCACGCCGACGACCTGGAAATACACCGCCCCGACCTTGATTCTCCGTCCGCAAGGGTCACCTCCCTCAGGGAACAGTGTCTCGTATATGCGCCGCCCTATCACACAGACCTTCCTTTCCTGCAGCACGTCAGCCTCGTTTATGTAGCGCCCGTACTTCAGCTTGGGGGTCTCTATGCGCGAGTAGTCGGCATAGACGCCCTTCTTCGAGCAGGAGACCTTCCTGTCGCCGTATACGGCGTCGCCGCCGTAGTCCGAAAGCACAGGCGTCACGACATCCAGCTCGGGCATCATCATCTTGAGCCTGTCCACATCGGTATAGGTGAGGCTCCACGCGCGGCCTTTCCTGAATCCGTGCGAGGGCATCGAAGTCCGGTCGGCCACGAGAACCGTGGTGTTGTTCGCGAACCCCTCGAAATTCATCATCAGGGAATGCTTCAGTCCCCTGCCGCCGCCCATAAGGAACAGCAGCATGAACACTCCCCAGAACACGCCGAATCCCGTAAGGAAGCTGCGACTCTTGTTGCGCGTCAGGGAGTCCGAAATCTCCTTGAATGTATCCCAGTCCAGTCTCATTCCACTCTCAATGCTTCAATCGGTCTGACCTTGGCCGCCTTGCGTGCGGGGAACAGTCCGGCCACCGTGCCGGCCACGACGAGCAGCAGCGTAGCCTGCAGCGCGACATCGAGCCCCACGGTAGGGTTCACGAAAATCATCACGCTCTCCCCAAGCACTTCCATGGCATTGTTCGCGACATACCTGTCGAGCATCTCGCAGGCGAACATGCCCGCGGCCATTCCAATGTAGCCGAAGAACGCGGTAATCACTATGCTCTCGGAGAGTATCAGCCGGGTGATATGCCAGGGCCTCGCACCTATCGACTTGCGGATTCCGAACTCGTGCGTCCTTTCCTTGACGGTTATGAGCATGATGTTGCTCACGCCGACTATCCCGCTCAGCAGGGTCAGCAGACCTATGACCCAGAGTCCCGTGGTAACCATTCCCAGGGCCTTGTCGATCTGCATCTTCTCGAGGAAAGTGTTCCATATCCACACGGCGCTCCTGTCGTCGGGCGCGGCATTGTGCCTCGTGTTGACGGCAGCCCGCACCCTGTCCATGAAGGCCTCGTTCTCCGCCTCCGTCTCCAGACCGTGGAAGGTGAAGGTTATCTCGTCCACGTCGTTGCCCCTGGCGTTAAGTATCAGGACGGTAGAGAAAGGGACATATATAGTCTGGTTGTACGAGCTCATGTCGGTCTTGGAGATGCCCACGACCTTGTAGTTGGCATGGTCTATCCTGACATCCTTTCCGACGAGCTCCTCCGCGGCGCGCCCGTCACCGAGCAGCATCTCGGCGAGACGGTCGCTGAAGACCGCCGTCTTGCGCCGCTGCTTGAGGTCGGTATCGTTGATGAAGCGTCCGGAGGATATCTTTATCCCGTCCACACCCAGATATCCTGGGTATACGCCGTACACCAGGCAGGACGAGGCCGAGTTCTTGCCGAACACGGCCGTTCCGTTATAATAGATGCTGGACATCACCTCGTCGACATTCTCGCCGAGGCTCTCGGACTCGAACACCTCCATGTCGCTCGCCTCCAAGGTTATGCTGCGGCCTTCCGAGAGCCCGCCGTAGGGTTTGGAGGTCACTCCTCCGGAGACAGTCATCGTATTGAGGCTCACTCCTTCGGAGCCTTGCAGTATGGCGTTTATCAGGCCGTTGCCGGCGCCGAGCAGCACTATGAGCATGAATATGCCCCATGCCACCGCAAAGCCGGTGAGGCAGGTGCGCAGCTTGTTGCGCCTGACGCTGTTCCATATTTCCGAGAAGATGTCTCCCATGGTCTATTTCATTATCGTATCCGCTCCGAACACTGAGGAATGGTGGGCCCGGTTGTCCTCTATCGCGCCGATGACCCCGTCCTTGATGTGTATTATCTTGTCGGTGCAGTTCGCCACCCCGCTCTCGTGGGTGACCACCACTATCGTGGCTCCGTCCTCGCGGTTGATGCGCGTGAGCAGCTGCATCACATCCTCCGAAGTCCTGGAGTCAAGGGCTCCGGTAGGTTCGTCGGCAAGGATTATCTTGGGATTGGTGATGAGCGCACGGGCTATAGCCACCCTCTGCTTCTGCCCGCCGGACATCTCGTTGGGATAGTGGGCCGCCCATGCGGCGAGACCGAGCCTGTCGAGATATTCCATAGCCATCCTGTGGCGCCTGCTGCGGCCCACTCCCTGGTAGAACAGAGGCAGCTCGACATTCTCCACCGCAGTCTTGAACGAAATCAGGTTGAACGACTGGAATATGAAGCCTATCATCCTGTTGCGGTAGTCCGCGGCCGTCCTCTCGCTCAGGTCCTTGATGAGAGTGCCGTCTATGCGGTATTCTCCCGAATCGTAGTTGTCGAGGATTCCGAGTATGTTGAGAAGTGTCGACTTGCCCGAACCCGAGGCACCCATTATGGAGACGAACTCCCCCTTGTCGATGCCCAGGTCTATTCCCTTGAGCACATGGAGGGGCTGTCCGTTATTATAGGTCTTGTTTACGCCCTTGACGTCGATTAACATTTCGCTGACTTAATATATTAATACACCACAAAGGTAATAATAAAAATCTTCTTTCCAACAAAAATCCTGAAAAACTGTCCGGAACCGTCTTCCGGACAAATATAGGAACTTTTCCGAGACGCGAGGGGGGGGGTAGTTTTTTGCAGAAAATACCTAAAAAATGCGATTGTCCGGGGGTAACGGCAGGAGTACCTTTGTCGTCCGAAACAGAAAATCCGAAAAGATGAAAGACATGAACATCTCCCTGCTGCTGGCCCTGGCCGCGCTCGCACTTCCGGTCCAGGCATCGGCGCAGCACAAAGACGACACCGGGAACTTTGCCGACAGGCTGACCGTGGGAGGCTACGGCGAGGCCGTCATGACATACAACATGTACAGCGACAACTTCGGCATCTACTCCTCTCCCGGAGACTACAGGGATGTCAGAGGGCACGGCCGCTTCGACATCCCCCACGCCGTAATCATGCTCGGCTATGACTTCGGCAGGGGCTGGAGTCTCGGAATGGAGGTCGAGTTCGAGCATGGCGGCGTGGAGGCGGCCGTCGAGAGGGAGAACGAGGAGGCGGGAGAGTTCGAGAAGGAAATCGAACGCGGCGGAGAGGTCGCGCTGGAACAGTTCTGGATACAGAAGAGCTTCATGCCCTGGCTGAACCTCAAGGCGGGGCATATCGTGGTTCCCGTCGGCCTTACGAACAGCTACCACCTTCCCACCGAATACTTCACCGTCTACAGGCCCGAGGGAGAGAACACGATAATCCCCTGCACCTGGCACGAGACGGGAATCAGCCTGTGGGGTCGCACCGGCGACTGGCGGTACGAGGTCATGATGGTGGCAGGCCTCAACTCGACGCTCTTCTCCACCGACGGCTGGATTCACGACGGTTCAGCTTCACCCTACGAGTTCAAGCCGGGCAACGAGATCGCGGGCGCATTCCGGGTGGACAACTACTCTGTCAGGGGTCTCCGCATGGGACTTAGCGGATACATAGGCAACAGCTTCCACAACGACATCACGACCAACAACTCCGAGCAGTACAGAGATGTCAGGGGCACCGTGGCCATAGGGGCGTTCGACTTCGAATATACCGGCCGGAACTTCATAGCAAGGGGAAACATAGACTACGGGCACCTCGGCGACATAGAATACATCAACAGGAGGAACTCCACGCAGAACCATACCACCTCGTCGCCGTATGCGCATTCGCTCGTGGGAGAGGCCGCAATGGCGGCGGGAGCGGAGATAGGCTACGACTTCTTCTCCCTGTCGGGACGGATGGGGCAGAAGGAGCAGAAGCTGTACCTGTTCGGAAGATATGAATACTACGACTCCTATATCCCGGCTCACGGGACGACTCCCAACGACTGGACCGACAGGCACCGCATCGCGGTGGGAATAAACTACTACCCCATACCCGAGATCGCCGTCAAGGCGGAATACTCGCACCGTTTCCTCAAGGCTCCCTACAACCCCGAGCCGTCGGTATCCCTGGGAATAGTATGGGCGGCATATTTCAGGCACTGACTCGGAAAAATCCGATAAAAACCTATATTCACAATGAAAAAGACAACTTATCTGACAGCAGCCGTGCTGGCCGTAGCCACACTCGCCGGCTGCAATCCGACCAAAGGGCCGGAAGACGATGCACAGACCATACGCGACCAGCGCTTCATGGCCATAGCAGAGCGTTTCGTAAACCACACCGTAATCCCGACCTACACCAGCCTCTCGGACTATACGGAGCAGCTCGTATACGACCTCGAGGCTCTCAGGGAGGATGTCACCCAGGCCAACATAGACAAGGCCTGCGAGACCTTCCTCACCGCCCGCGCATACTGGGAGAAGTCCGAGGCCTTCCTCTGGGGAGCCGCCACTGACTTCGGCATCGACCCCCATATCGACACCTGGCCGCTCGACCTAGTGGGTCTCAAGGAGGCACTGACGAATGCGGCTCAGATTGCCGGGCTCGCAGGGGAGGACGGTGACGTATACGCCGGAGAGAAGCTCGGCCCCACCCTGCTGGGATTCCACGGCATAGAGTACGTGCTCTTCTTCGAAGGCAGCCACAGGGACGCCTCATGGTTCGCCGAGGGCAATACCGACAACGGAGTCAAATGCTCCGACTACCTGACCTACGCCGTAGCGGTCGCGGGAGACCTGAGGAACAAGTGCTACCAGATGGAGATCGCCTGGGCAGGAGAAGACCACAACCCCGAGCGCTATGCCAAGGTCAACGACGAGCTCGAACTCCCGCTGACCATGACCGGAGGCGCATACTACGGAGAGAACCTGCTCAACGCGGGCAAGGCCGGCAGCTCATGCATCAACGCCACGGTAGCCATGCAGTGGCTCATAGAAGGCTGCAACACCATAGCCGACGAGGTGGCCTCCCAGAAGATAGGAATGGTATATTCCGGCGTGGACAAGAACTATGTGGAGTCGCCCTACAGCTACATGTCGATAGTAGACTTCGAGGACAACATGATAAGCATCGAGAATGTCTGGAACGGCGGGACAGAGGGCGACTACGACTCGACGAACTCCCTGAGCGCGTACTTCAAGGAGACAGCCCCCGAGCTCGAGAAAAGGATTTCCGACGCCATAGACAACTCGATAGCCAGGATCAAGGCGATTCCCGAGCCGTTCATCGAGAACTATCAGAACGAGAACTGCGGAGCGGCCATAGAGGCCATAGAAGAGCTCGACACGGCACTCTCGCTCGCGATAGAGGAACTCACGAAATAGGAGGATGATCCCATGAACAAACTTCTGGCTTTACTATGCGGGACGGCGACCGTAATCGCGGCCGTCTCCGCATGCAACAAGAATCCCATAGGGACGCAGACCCCCGACATCCCTCCCGAATGGCTCGAGGAGGAGACCTATGCCGGAGGACTGCTCGGAACGACATTCAACATATCAGCCTCGGCGTTCGAGGATCCCACCCCCGCCGTGGAGAATGCCGGCCTCGTGCAGGAGTTCAAGCACGGAGAGATGATCTTCGAGCACAACTTCAACACGAGTACAGAGCCTTTCGACGGCCTGGGTCCCCTCTACCTGAGGACTTCATGTCTGATGTGCCACCCCGGCTACGGCCACGGAAAGCGCACCACTTCCTACCGTTACGACGAAATGGGAAACGGCTACCTGCTGGTGCTGTACGACAAGCAGACAGGAGCCTATCTCACCTCGCTCACCGGCATGCCCCAGACCAGGGCCGTCCCTCCCTTCAAGGCTCCGCTCGACGAGGAGCAGATCTCGATAGACTGGAGACCCTATGTGGACGAATGGGGCAACAAGTTCCCTGACGGAGAGAGCTACGAGCTCATCTATCCCGAGGTAACCATTCCCGCAACTGCCTACTATGTGCCTGTGCAGGCAAACAGGAACGGCCAGACGGTAGACCTGAGCGTGGACGAGGTCGGCATACGCCTCGAATCGACGATAGGAATATACGGCTCGGGCCTGCTCGACGCCATACCCGACGAGGCGCTCAAGGAGCAGTATGCACAGACGGAAGAGCACTACAGGAGCCAGGGCCTCGACGCCACGGAATATGTGAACCCCGCGTTCTTCAAGGACGGGCAGTGGGTGAAGCAGTACTCCAACACGCTTCAGGGCAACGGAGAGCAGCATCCCTACAGGTTCACCTACGCCCTCAGCCGCGGAGCCCTGCAGGACGGCCCGGGAGCCAACGCCATCTGGAACATCACCAACGTCACCCGCTCCGACCGCAGATACCACTATATGACAGCGGCCTACGCGACCACCGCATCAAAGGATCCCGACGTGCAGGCAGGCTTCTACCACTTCGTAGACACCTACTTCCCCGACTACAGGGACAAGTGGAATACCGGAGATGTCGAGAAGGACATCTACAATTTCCTTATGGCGCAGGACCTTCCCGTGGAGATGAGCGACGAGGAATACACGAACCTGATGATATGGCACCGTGGACTCGCGGTACCTGCAGCACGTAACCTCGACGACGCGACAGTGCAGAGGGGGCGCGAACTCTTCCGCCAGATAGGATGCGCCACCTGCCACAGGCCGTCCTGGACGACCGGGGAGGACGACTACAACGATCCCAACCTGTTCTTCAAGGGAGACGAACTTCCGCGCTACCCCCACCAGACCATCTGGCCCTACAGCGACATGATGCAGCACAAGCTCTACATGGAGAACGACATCAGGGGCGACTGGTGCAGGACCACCCCTCTCTGGGGGCGCGGACTCTCGCTCGTATGCTCAGGACACCAGGACAGGCTGCACGACTGCCGCGCAAGGAATGTCATAGAGGCTATAATGTGGCACGGAGCAGCCCAGAGCCATGCCCGCAGCAGCGTGGAGGCCTTCCGCGAACTCAGCAAGGAAGACCGCGACGCGGTGGTAAAGTTCATAAACTCCATATAGGGAGGAACCTGACGCGATGTTTACAAGAATCTGCAAGTACCTGTCTTTCGGTTCTATAGCAATATTGATACTTTATATGGCGGCCACGACGGTCCTGGAGAAGTTCTCCGGGACCGCCGCTGCCATGAAATGGGGATACCATTCACTGCCGTTCATCGCCCTGTGGGCGGTATCCGCCGTCTGCGGAGCCGCCTTTTACCTTTCAAGGACGAGGGGGCTGCCCCTTGCGACGAGCGGGATACATCTCGCCTTCCTGCTGATACTGTCAGGTGCCCTGATCACCCATGTCTCCGGAGTCCAGGGCGCAATACATCTGCGGACCGGCACCGGAGCGGAATCGGTTTTCACGGGCGAGGACCTCACACAGGAAAGGCTGCCATTTTCGATATCGCTGAGCTCGTTCGAGGTCGAATACTACCCTGGGACACAAGCCCCCTGCGACTATGTCAGCCTCCTCGAAATCAACGACGGCGGTGCTGTGCACACCCTTACGGTGGCGATGAACAGGGCGGCGGCCTACAGGGGCTACCGTTTCTTCCAGTCCAGCTACGACGAAGACGGGCGGGGCTCGACCCTCGCCGTCAGCCATGACCCGGTAGGGACGCCCGTAAGCTATGCGGGATACGGCCTGCTGCTCTTGTCGCTCGCGGCATTCTTCTTCCAGAGGGGCAGCCGTTTCAGGGCCGTCCTGAGGCGTGTGTCGAAAGGAGCTGCCGTGACGGCTGTGCTGCTTGCGGGAAGCCTGAACGCACCGGCACTCCGGGCGGGTACGGGAGAAGCCCTGCCCGGGCACCTGCCGGAAGAGACCGCCATGGAATACGGGAAGATGCTCGTCTACTACAACGACAGGATATGTCCCATGCAGACCCTTGCGAGGGACTTCACTATGAAACTCTACGGCAAGGCTTCCTACCGCGGACTGAGTCCGGAGCAGGTGCTTACGGGGTGGATATTCCACTACGACGACTGGACACAGACGCTTCCGGGAGCAGGGGAGGGAGCCTCTGCAAAGGAGATCAAGAAGGCCGGGGAAAGGCAGGAGTTGATCCTTCTCGTCGCCGGAGCCTCGATCCTCAAGATCTTCCCGTATACCGGGCAGGACGGGACGACGGACTGGTATTCCCCGGTAGACAGGCTTCCTGCCGAAATGGATCCCGACACATGGATTTTCGTACGCAAGGTCATGAGCCTTGCCGGCGAGTCGGTAGCGAAGGGCGATTTCGAGGCGGCCGCGGGAATCTTCCGTAAGATTGCCGAGTACCAGAAGAAGACGGCAGGAGACAGCGTTCCTTCCGACGGCCGGATTGCCGCCGAACGGCTGTACAACCGCATAGAAAGGCCTAAGGCCGCGGCTATGGGCTGCGTGTCGGCCGGAATACTGTTTTTCCTTCTCCTGTGCCTGCTTTCCGATCCCGGCCCGGGATTCCGCCGCGCAGGAACCGTAGTCTCGGCCGCGGCATTCCTGTACCTGACGCTGGTACTCGCACTAAGATGGGCTGTCTCCGGACATATACCCCTGTCGAACGGATACGAGCTCATGACGCTGCTCGCCTGGCACGCGCTCATGCTGGGAACGTTCCTGCAGCGGAAGTTCCGTCTGATGATTCCCCTGTCGCTGCTGCTGGGCGGCTTCGCGCTGCTGGTAGCCTCCATAGGAGAGTCCGACCCGGCGATAGCCTACCTCGTTCCCGTACTCTCCTCTCCCCTTCTGTCGCTGCATGTGATGACCATGATGATTTCGTACACCCTGCTGGGACTGGTCATGCTGAATGGCATACTTTCGCTGCTCAAATACAGCCGCTGCAGCACACGCCTTTCCGAGGCGGCCGACATCTCGCTGGTATTCCTCTATCCGGCCGTGTTCTTCCTCGCGGCCGGGACATTCATCGGCGCCGTCTGGGCCGACATCTCGTGGGGACGCTACTGGGGCTGGGACCCGAAGGAGACCTGGGCGCTCATAACGCTGCTGGTATATTCCTTCGCCCTGCACGGCGGGAGCATCAGGGCCTTCAGGAACCCGAAGTTCTTCCACTGGTTCTGCATACTGGCCTTCCTGTGCGTACTCGTTACCTATTTCGGAGTCAATTTCTTCCTCGGCGGCCTGCACAGCTATGCCTGACTCATCCGTTTTCAGTATATTTGCACCGCAAGAAACGTGTATATGAACTTTACAGGAATAATCATCGGGCTCTGCACCTTCCTCATCATCGGACTGTGCCACCCCCTGGTCATCAAGGCGGAATACTACTTCGGAAAGGGATGCTGGTGGGCCTTCCTGCTCGCCGGCCTGGGATTCGGCTCCGTCTCGCTGCTTGTAGAGGACTTCGTCCTGTCTACGGTCGCGGGCGTAGCGGCATTCTCGTCGTTCTGGTCTATTCTCGAGCTCTTCGAGCAGGAGAAGCGGGTCGCGAGGGGATGGTTTCCAAAGAATCCGGCACGGAAGAAGTCGGCGCAGTAAGCTATCTCCTCGAGAACTCGCAGCCGCAGAAGGTCTGGTTGTAGAAGTTCTGCTCGCGTATGATTTCGCCGCGGCGCGGCTGGAGACCGCCCTTGCGCCAGTTCTGAGCCCACCAGACGGGAGATGACAAGCCGGGCACGCCGTCTCCGCCCGGACCGGACGAGACTTCGAGGCAGGCCCGGCGGCCGGCGGCGTCCACCTGGCCGAGATCCTTCCAACGGGAGGATGCGAGGGTGGTTGCAAGCACGCCGAACCCGTGCGAGGCGGCATAGCGTGCGGCGCGCAGGAGACGGAACCTGAAGCAGCACAGGCAACGCGCTCCCCTCTCGGGTTCGTTTTCCAGCCCGCTTACGGCAGAAAGCCAGGCGGAATGGTCGTATTCGTCGTCTACGGCATCAACCCCCATTAAGGCGCAATAACGCGCCAATTCGGCCTTTCTGAGCTCATATTCGGCGAGAGGGACTATGTTGGAGTTGCTGAAGAAGACAGTCGGGCGTATCCCGTTCCCGAGCATACATTCGATTATCGCACCGCTGCATGGGGCGCAGCAGCTGTGAAGAAGGACCCGGCCGTTCGCAGCACCAGAAGGAAGCTCGAGATGCAGCATTCCTCAGTCCTCCTCATCTTTCCCTGAAGGACATCCGCCGCTGCTGTCCCCGCGGGACGGGCATCCGTCCTTACGGGAGCAGGACGAGCATTCGTCGAGCCCGTTGCGCCGCAGGAAGCGCAGCGCAAATGCAAGGGCGGCGATAACCGCGACTATTATCAGTGCCGTAGGGACATTCATACGGGGTCAAGATAAGAAAAGTCCTGCAATGTTGTACACCACGAAGGCGCAAATCCATGCAAGCACGCACTGGAACACCACCATAAGGAAGGCCCAGCGGCCTCCGAGCTCCCTCTTGACAGAGGTGACAGCGGCCACGCAGGGGGTGTAGATGAGGTAGAATGCAAGGAACGACACGGCCGTAAGCGGGGTCAGGAGAGCAGCTCCTCCAAGCACCTGGAGGCTCGCCACGGCGCTTTCCTTCGCGAGGAAGCCCGATATCAGCGCGGTCACTATCTGCCATTCGCCCAACCCTATGGGTGCGAACACCGGAGCGATGAATCCCGCGAGCGCGGCCAGCATGCTGTCGGGCTCGTCAGCCAGCCTCAGCCTGAAATCGAACGACTGCAGGAACCATATCACTATCGTGGCTATGAAGATTATGCTGAACGCCCTCTGAAGGAAGTCCTTGACCTTGTCCCAGAGCAGCCGTCCCACGTTCCCGAGACGCGGCATCCTGTAGTTGGGGAGCTCCATGACGAAAGGGGTCGTGCCCTTGCCCTTGCGGAAAAGCCTGGCGCACAACGCGACGAGTATGGCCACGAAAATCGCCGACAGATACAGTATCACAAGCACCAGGCCGCCCTTTCCGGGAAAGAACAGGCTCGAAAGGAACGCATATATCGGAATCTTCGCGGAACAGCTCATGAACGGGGTCAGCAGTATGGTCATCTTCCTGTCGTGAGCCGACGGCAGGGTTCTCGTTGCCATAACGGCCGGGACGGTGCAGCCGAAACCTATCAGCAGAGGCACTATGCTGCGGCCGCTGAGACCTATCTTGCGGAGCAGGGTGTCGCTTATGAACGCCACACGCGCCATGTAGCCGCTGTCCTCCAGCATGGACAGGAAGAAGAATAGTATCACTATCACGGGAATGAAGCTGACAACGGTACCCACACCGGCGAATATTCCGTCCATTACCAGTGACTGAACGGCCTCGGAGACGCCCCAGCCGGCCATACCTCCGGCACATAGGGTGCCGAGGGCCGAAATGCCTTTCTCAAGCAGGTCCTGGAGCGGAGCCCCGAGCACATCTACCGACAGATATATCACGAGCGCCATTATGACTACGAAAAGCGGCAGCGCAAGCCACTTCCCCGTAAGGACGCGGTCTATCCTGCGGCTGCGCCTGTACTCTTTGCTTTCGCGCGGCCTGACGACAGTCCTGTCGCACAGCCTGCGTATGAAGGAAAAGCGCATGTCCGCCATGGCGGCACACCTGTCCAGTCCCCTCTCCTGCTCCATTTGCGAGACTATGTGCTCTATCATCTCCTTCTCGTTGTCGCTAAGGCCGAGGGCCTCTATTACCCTCGAATCCCCTTCGACCACCTTTCCCGCGGCAAAGCGCAGGGGTATTCCCGCCTTGGCGGCATGGTCTTCTATCAGATGCATTATGCCGTGCAAGCAGCGGTGCACCGCGCCGCCGTACTCGTCCGGGTCGCAGAAGTCCTGACGCACCGGCTTCTCCTGATACCTTGCTATATGGACGGCGTGTTCCACAAGTTCGTCTATGCCCTCGTTCCTGGCGGCAGAGATAGGCACGACAGGCATACCCAGCATTTCCTCCATGCCGTTGACCCTTATGGAGCCGCCGTTGCCCATCAGCTCGTCCATCATGTTGAGCGCGAGCACCACGGGAACATCCAGTTCCATGAGCTGCATCGTCAGATACAGGTTGCGCTCGATATTCGTCGAGTCCACGATGTTTATTATGGCGTTGGGCCTGTCGTTGAGGATGAAGCTCCTCGAGACAATCTCTTCCGGTGTGTAGGGAGAGAGCGAATATATTCCGGGAAGGTCGGTTATGCGTGTCTGCGGATAGCCCTTTATCACTCCGTCCTTACGGTCCACGGTAACGCCGGGGAAGTTGCCCACATGCTGGTTGGAGCCCGTGAGCTGGTTGAACAGCGTTGTCTTGCCGCAGTTCTGGTTGCCAACGAGGGCGAAAGTCAGGACACGGTCCTTAGGAAGAGGGTTCTCATGTTCCTTGATATGGTATTTGCCGCCTTCGCCGAGACCGGGATGAATCACGGGAAACGGACGGGACTCGTCTCTTGTACCCTTGTCCGCAGCCTCGTCGGCCTCCGCCGGTGCGATTTCGATCAGTGCGGCCTCAGCCTTGCGCAGAGTAAGGCTGTATCCGTTTATCAGCAGTTCCATGGGATCCCCGAGCGGAGCATACTGCATAAGCTTCACCTTCTGTCCGGGAATCATTCCCATGTCGAGGAAATGCTGGCGCAGCGAGCCCTCCCCTCCCACGCTGATTATGGTGGCATATCTGCCGATTTCCAACTGGTTCAATGTCATAGCCCGCGAAATTGCACATTTCCGTCCAAACTTGGAATACTTTATATGAGGTATTTTGAAGAAAACGATATTTGCGCAACTAATTTTTTAAAAATTTTGGATTTGTTCAAATTATCGCTATTTTTGCAGTCCCAAAGTATGCGGACGTGGTGAAATGGTAGACACGCTACTTTGAGGGGGTAGTGGGCGTTTAGCCTGTATGAGTTCGACTCTCATCGTCCGCACAAGGCAGTCCGGAGTTATCCGGGCTGTTTTTCGTTTATCCCGCAATGCGGGCACGCGCCGCACACTTGGGTATAATTGCCAAAAATGGTTGGTAAAACCTTTATAACTTGTTAAAATTCTGCAATGTATAGAAATTAGATGAAACGCGTTTCATCTAATGAGTGATAATCGAAAAATAAGGAGGCGCCAACGCTGCCCGGAATGCGGGTCTTTGGACGTCATCAA
>MNQT01000007.1:0-712 GCA_001915575.1 Bacteroides sp. CAG:1060_57_27
ATGTTGGACAATAGCCACAAGACAGTACGTGATAATAGCCACACTGATTTGTATGCGAACAGCGTTCTCTGTTGTGCCCCAGAATTTCTTTATCTTGAGATGCTGCTTGAGCCATTTGAAGAACAGCTCGATTAACCATCTTTTCTTATAAAGACCGGCGACATCCAGTGCAGAAAGTTGTTTTGCATTCGTCAAAAAAGTGAACTCACGGTCATCCTCTTCGTCGTAATATCGGACGAGTCTGAATGACTCAGGATATTTTTTCTCGGAGAGATATCCGGTCAGTTTCACTTCCGCATCTGTCATTATGTTCTTTGGCATTCTTCGCTTCCATCTGACTGTCTTATACTTTAAGTTCGTCTTGGCTCTGACAACAAAGAAAGAGTCTGTAAGATGTATCCTATAGAGTTCTTTAAAGGAGTCATAAGCCCTGTCGAATATATAATAAGCATTTGGTTCATAATGGATTGAAGACATTGCTGTGGAATCATGCTTTGATGCAGTAGTTACAGTATAGAAGGCAGGAACTTGTGCTTCAATGTCGTATAAGATATGAGCTTTCACCCCTCCTTTCTTGCTTCGGAACTTTGCCCATGGGAATGTTGCAAGACACAACGGAATCGTTGTTGAATCAAACGCATATTTCTTTCCGGAAATGTCAAGGATGTTGGTCGTCCGCTTCTCGCAGGCTTCCTTCATCATATAGAATGCA
>MNQT01000007.1:912-8627 GCA_001915575.1 Bacteroides sp. CAG:1060_57_27
CCATTTGTATTAGACTGCAAAGTTGCAAAATCAAGTCCGTTTCATCTTAAGAAACCACGTAATTGACTATATTTCAATAATTTCAAAGAACTATTTATCCACTTTTACGGGACAGTAGTGTCTTCATTTACAAAGTTAATCATTATTTGCATTCAAGCAACATTTCAGACATAATTTTTTTATTATAAATTTTTCGTTTCTATATCTCCACTATTTCGATTGGTAAATTTAGCCATTCGGTTTTTTATAAAAAAAAGGCCAATAACACTTTTAATACTAAACCGTATAAAGAGCAAATAATGTTACGCGGGAAAAGACAAATTGCATTTTCACCGCATAGGTTCAGCGTCGACGCGCATATAGCAATATTAGTCAGCGGAATAACAGCAGCCGGAAAAATTCGAAAAGAGGCCGCCCATGACGCTATGTGCCGTCAGGGCGAAACGCGCGCCAAAACATTTATTAAAAATTTTTACAATACACCGCCCGCCATACGTCTGCCTCTCTTCCGCGAATCATGGAAGAAACATACCCTTCATGGAAATAATTGTCGTCTGCGGCACAATCATACGCATGGCGAAACAGAGGAAAATATTGGAGATTTATCCGATAAAGGGCCATTAAAAATGGGATCAGGAGCGTCATGGAAACGGCACAGCGATACATCCGCCCCGTAAAACCGCAGGTTTGACTTGCCATTGCATCGCCGGTTTGTTATCTTTGTTGTTACCAACCGGACAAATACCATTTACGACATGAGAATAATACCACTACTGACGATGCTGTTGCTGTGCCAACAGCTCACGGCACAGAATGTCGGCCGCATGACGATTGATCTCGGCGGACGCTGGAGTTTCGCGCTCGACGCCGATGGTGCGGGACAGGCCAAAGGTTACACCGACCGGGAGCTGCCCGACAGCGTCACCCTACCCGGGACGACCGACACGAACGGCAAGGGTTACCGTAACGACAACCGCAGCGAGACGACACATCTCTCGCGCCGTTACACCTACACGGGGCCTGCATGGTACAGCCGGCAGGTCGATATTCCCGCCGAGTGGCAGGGCCACACGATAACCCTGACGCTGGAGCGCACGCGCCCGACGCGCGTATGGGTAGACGGTGAGTATGTCGGCTCCGACAGCCGCATCTCCGCGCCGCAACGCTATGACCTGACGCAATACCTCACCGCAGGCCGCCACCGCATAACCGTATGTGTCGACAACGGCGAGAGCATTCCCGCACAGGTACGCAACAGCTCCCATGCCTGCTCCGAGTCGACACAGACCAACTGGAACGGCATATTGGGACGCATTGAACTCGAGGCGGCCGATGCAGTACACATATCCGACATACGCGTCTATCCCGACCCCGAGGCCAAAAGCGCACGTGTCAGGATTACGGTTGCCGGATCGGAAGATCTGGCCGACGGCACCCGTCTGACACTCTCGGCAGAGGCATTCAACGCACCGCGCCGACACCGCGTCGAGGCCGTAACGGCGCCCCTGCAACGCGGCCGCGCGGAGTACGACATAACGCTCCCGATGGGTGAAAATGCGCTCCTGTGGAGCGAGTTCTCACCCGCGCTGTATCGTCTCACGGCCCGCATCGAGGGGCACGACGAAATCCAAACGACATTCGGTCTGCGCCGGTTCGCGGCCGTGGGGACACAATTCTCCATAAACGGCATTACGACATTCCTGCGCGGCAAGCACGACGCATGTGTCTTTCCACTTACGGCACACACGCCCATGGACGTCGAGTCGTGGCGTCACTACTTCCGCACACTGCGCGACTACGGCATCAACCACTGCCGCTTCCACTCGTGGTGCCCGCCCGAAGCATGCTTCACGGCCGCCGACTTGGAGGGCATATACCTTCAGGCCGAACTGCCGATATGGGGTTCGCTCGGCAATGACGATAGCCTCAACAACTTCCTCACCACGGATGGTATAGCCATACAGCGTGCCTACGGCAACCACGCATCATTCGTGATGTTCGCCCTCGGCAACGAGATGTCGGGCGACCAGAAGGTCATGAATGCGCTTGTGGAGCGCTTCCGCGCCGAGGATGACCGCCATCTCTACGCCTACGGCTCCAACAACTATCTCGGCTCCCCCGGCCCCCCCGCCGGCGGGGGATAATTCGTCACCCTCCGCAACCGCCGGGCCGACCACAATCGACCCATACGCGCGGATCATTCTCCTTTGCCGACGCCGAAGAGGGTGGCATCATAAACAACACCTACCCCAACACCCGTACCGACTTCTCGCAAGCCATAGCATCGTGCCCCGTACCCATCATAAGCCACGAGACGGGACAGTTCCAGATATATCCCGACTATGCACAGATCGACAAATACACGGGTGTACTTGCCCCGTGGAATCTCGAGGAGTTCCGCCGACGTCTGCGCGAGGCCGGCATGGAGTCGCAGGCCGAGGATTTCGCCCGGGCATCGGGCGAGTGGGCCGTACGGCTCTACCGCGCCGACATAGAGATGGACCTGCGCACACGCGGATTCGGCGGCTTCCAGCTGCTCGACCTGCAGGACTATCCGGGACAGGGTTCGGCATACGTCGGCATCCTCGACGCCTTCATGGACTCGAAGGGACTCATCGCGCCCGAACGTTGGCGCGAGTTCTGCAACCAGACCGTGCCGCTGTTCATCTGCGACCGCGTATGCTGGATTGCCGACAATAATATTTACGGCGACATACGCATAGCCAACTACTCGCCTCAGGATCTAACCGGCCGAAAGGTCGCATGGCGCCTATCCCGCCAAGATAAGGGCCGCACCATAGCCGCAGGCACGATAACAATCGAACCGCAGCCCAAGAAGCAGGGAGTGCTGGATGCAGGGACAATCGCGACGCTGCTGCCCGAGTCAAAAAAGGCGTATGAGGTATGCCTTACGCTCGAAATAAAGGGCACGCCATACCGTAACAGCTACACATTCTGGGTATATCCCGACCGTGGGGCCGTAGACGTTGCCGCCGAGAGCGCAGCCGCAAAGGTAACCGTTACACGCACTGTCGACGCAGCACTCGAGGCACTGGCACGCGGCGAAAAGGTGCTGCTGATGCCCGACCGCACACAATGCGCCGACGCCACCGTCGGGGGACTCTTCCAGACCGACTATTGGAATTACCGTATGTTCAAGAGTATTTGCGACAACATGCACAAGGAGCCATCTCCGGGCACGCTCGGCATACTCACCGACCCCGAACACCCGCTCTTCGAGGACTTTCCGACCGATTTCCACACCGACTGGCAATGGTACGCCATCATCAAGAACAGCTACCCGCTCATTCTCGACGCCATGCCTGAAGGCTTCCGCCCCACGGTGCAGGTGATCGACAACATCGAGCGCAACCACCGTCTCGGACTGCTCTTCGAGGCAACCGTAGGCAAAGGCAAGCTCCTCGTATGCATGGCCGACCTGCAGCCCGCGGCCGACCTGCCCGAGGTGCGGCAGTTTATGCGGTCGATATTGCGCTACATGTCGTCAGTCGACTTCAAGCCCGACACGGAGATGTCACCCCAACAACTGCAGGAGATCTTCCACACGCAGGGCAACGACCAAATCGAGGCGCTGCACAACATATCGTACGATTGACACTATCGCAAACTTCAAGAGGCCAACCCGGAAAGGTTGGCCTCTTGAAGTTTTATAAGTTGCGGTTTCTATTTGTTATTGCGGTAAGCCTCCACTCCGCTGCGAAGGAACTGCACGAAGGCATCCACGTCGAGATCATAACCGCGCGGCTCGACCAGAGGCTCGCCGTTGCGGCCCTGAAGAACATAATAGGGCTGGGCATTGACGCCGTATGTCTTCAATGCATAGTATGAGTTGATCTTGCCCAGCGTCTTGAGCACCTTGCCCGTATCGGTCGTAACCCAGTCGCTCTCGTCGACCTTGAGTTTATCGTCGGCATAGAGAGCCACGATCACATACTCGTTGCGCAGCAGCTCCAGCACACGGGGATCCGACCACACGCGCGCCTCCATCTCACGGCAGTTGACGCAGCCGTGACCCGTGAAGTCCACGAAGAGCGGTTTGTCGACCTTGGCGGCATAGGCCTCGGCCTCGGCCAGATCGAAGAATCCCTCCAGTCCGAGCGGCAATTTGAGCACATCACCGTACTTGACACCCGTCTCGGGCGCTGACGACTGCGACGATGACGCCGCCGCGCCGCTGCCCGCCGTCATGACGAAATCCTGCGTCTGCATCGGCGGCATATATCCCGACAGGGCCTTCAAGGGCGCGCCCCACATTCCCGGGATCATATATACGACAAATGCGAATGTAATGATCGCCAGCACCAGACGCGAAACCGACAGATACGGCATATCGCTGTCGTGCTTGAACCGCAGTTTACCCAACAGATAGAGGCCCAGCAGAGAGAAGATGACGATCCACAGGGCCAGATAGACCTCACGGTCGAGAATACCCCAGTGGTATGTCTGGTCGGCCACGCTGAGGAACTTAAGGCCCAGCGCCAGCTCGACAAATCCCAGAACGACCTTCACCGAGTTGAGCCAGCCGCCGCTCTTGGGCAGTTTCTTGAGCCACGAGGGGAAGAGAGCGAACAGGGTGAACGGAAGCGCGAACACGACCGAGAATGCCAGCATCGTTATGATCGGAGTCCAGAACTCGCCCGAGGTCGACTGTATGAGCACCGAGCCTACAATGGGTCCCGTGCACGAGAACGACACCAGCACCAGCGTCAGAGCCATGAAGAATATGCCCGCAAGGCCCTTCTTGTCGGACTTCGAGTCGCTGTCGTTGACCAATTTCTCAGGCAGCACGATCTCGAACGCACCGAAGAACGAGGCGGCGAAGATCATGAAGACGGCAAAGAAGATAAGGTTCGGAAGCCAGTGCGTCGCCAGCCAGTTGAATATGTCGGCCGTGACCACATCACCACCCACGAGCCACGTGATGAGGATTATGATGCCGATGGGCACCGTATAGAGTATAACGATAAACAGTCCGTACATGAGTGCGCGGAAACGTCCCGCGGCGGCCGAGCCCGAACCCTTCAGGAAGAACGACACCGTCATCGGGATCATCGGGAAGACGCACGGCGTAAGCAGCGCCACCAGCGCCCAGCCTATCGCGCTCAGGATATAACCCCACAGCGAACCGCCCGACGAGGCCGGCGCAGCAGCCGAGACCTTTGATTCATTCGCCGCAGTTTTGGCAGAGTTGTCGGTTGCCGGAGCCGATGCCGAAGCGGCAGACTTTCCGACCTCAATCGAGAAGTCGTTGTCGCCCGTGACACAGTTAGTTTCGTTGCAAGCCATCCAGTCGGCCGTAACGGCTATCACGGCACCATCCGTGCAACGCACATTCTGTGCGAACTGCGCGCGGCCCTCATAATATCCTATCTCCATCTCGTAGATGGGATCGAACTCGCGGTGAGCCTCCGCCAAGGCATATAGTCGGGCGTAAACTCGAACGACGTAGCCATTGGGCCGCCCATTTCGTACGGGCCCAGATCGTAGATATGCCAGCCCGCATCCACCGTCGCCGTGAAGACTATACGGTAAAGGCCCGTCTCCAGCTCATCCACCGAAGTGCTCCACTTGACAGGCTCGAGCTGCGCCCACGACGGCAGAGCCGCAACCAAGGCGACGCAGGCAAAAAGAATACGTTTGAAAAATCCCTTCATTACAATATATTCGTTGTTTTGTTCTTAACCGTTATGGCCTTCGCACTGCATTCACAGCTCGCGGCAGCCGAAAAATCAGCGTCAAAAATATCACAAAAAACTCGCATCTGCAAATCGGCGAAAGAGTTGCCCCCAAACGTCGGCCGCAGCCACACGGGGATATACTGCCACGACGGCACAAAATATCCGCACGACGCCTGCAGATACTATTCTACGGCGCGTGCGGACACCATGTCGCAACTCCAGACACCGCCACGGCATGACGACAGTTTCAGCAGACGCAATATCCGACACCGATATCCATATCGGTCATGGCCGGATCAGCCGGTCAGTCGATCGTGAAGCAGCGATGCTCGTCCTCGCCAACCGTGATCGTGACCGTCATGGCATCCTCCGGAAGCAACGGCTCGATCTTCTCGGGCCACTCGACCAGACAGAGATCTCCCGAATAGAAGTACTCCTCGTATCCCAGATCGAGAGCCTCCTCGACGTTGTTTATACGGTAGAAATCGAAATGGTATATTCGGCGGCCGCCCTCACCCTCGTACTGGTTCACCAACGCAAACGTGGGGCTTGTCACCGTGTCCTCGGCGCCCAGAGCCGCCGCTATGCGGCTTATGAGGGTCGTCTTGCCGGCCCCCATAGGGCCGCGGAAAAGCACGACACTGCGGCCGCGCAACTCCCCCAACACCGCCTCGGCCACCTTCGGCAGTTCGGAGAGCGATTCGATCTCGATCTTTTTCATGTAAAAGTTATAATGTTATAATTTGGGTTTCAGTACTATGTACGGCACGATCATCTCCTCCATCGAGATGCCGCCGTGCTGGAACGTATTGCGATAATATCGTATGAATCGGTTCGCATCGTTGTTGTAGACCAGAAAATCGGTGTTGTAGGCGAAGATGTAGCTCGACGAGAGATTTATGCGCGGGAGCTGTATATCCTCCGGCCGCAGCACCTCGTACACCTCGCGCGAATTGTACTGCAGGTTGCGCCCCGTCTTGTAGCGCAGGTTGGGCGAGGTCTCGCGGTCACCCGTCACCTTAACCGGATTGTCCACACGTATCGTACCGTGGTCCGAGGTTATGATCACCGTATGGCCGCGCTCCGACAGCAGCTTCAACAGCACGAACAGATCCGAATGCTCGAACCACGAGCGCGTCAGCGACCTGAACGACGCCTCGTCCTCGGTCAACTCGCGGATGATGTCGGTCTCGGTACGCGCATGCGACAATATGTCCAGAAAGTTATATACGATAACAGAGAAATCGGCATCGTAGATGCGCTGTATGTTGTCGATGAGTTTGCGCCCCGCCTCCGGACGCACCAGTTTGTCGAAGGTCCAGCGCCACCGTTTGCCACATGATGTCAGTTGACGCGAAAGGAACTCCTCCTCGTATTGGTTCTTGCCGCCCTCCTCGTTGTCGTTGAGCCACTTGTTGGGCATGAGTTTGTCGATGGCAAGGGGCATCAGGCCCGCAAAGATCGCATTGCGCGCATATTGCGTGGCCGTAGGCAGGATCGCACAGTAGAAGTCGTCGACCTCAACATCGTAATACCCCCTCAGCAGCGAACTGATCGACCGCCACTGGTCGTAACGGAAATTGTCGATCAGAAGCAGCGTCGTACGGCCGTGAGACTCCACGTCGGGAAGGATCTTCTTGCGCTGATCCAGTTGTAGTAGTTGCGGCGCACGAACTTGCAGAACTCCTGATTGGCCTCGCTCTTCTGATATACGAGCACCTCCTTGATACTCTGGTCCATCGAGTCCGAGAGGTCGATCTCCCACCCCGTGATCTTGCGGTAGAGCGTGCACCATGCCCCGAATGACGAGGCCATCTGGCACATGTTCGATATGCGCCCGAACTCGGCACGGTAGTCGGCCGTAGTCTGCTCGGTCACCAGCTGCTGCGAATGCACGCACTTCTTGATCGAGAGCAGCACCTGATTGGGGTTGACGGGCTTGATTATGTAGTCGGCGATCTTCGATCCGATCGCCTTGTCCATGATGTTCTCCTCCTCGCTCTTGGTCACCATGAT
>MNQT01000020.1 GCA_001915575.1 Bacteroides sp. CAG:1060_57_27
AAAATAGGCTTATAAAACACTGATTTATAGCTTATTTATTATCACTTTATTGGGTGTTGTTTGCATTTTGTATATATACTGCGTAAATCTGGTAAATTTCCATTTGCTGAGCCAAAATAGAACCATTGTCCCTATACTCATCCCAACTCGATTCCGGAGCAGTTCAAGCGAATTCATACCCTCGGTATATGATGATTCCATATACAACCCTTTGGTGACGGGAGCCCACGGATTGCAAAAACTCATCGCGGATGTTCTAACTCATACCGGAGCGACAGCCCCGGATCCCAGCCTGGGAGCCGACTGGATTATCAGCCCCTACTCACCCACTCCAACCATCATCGAAGCGGCCAAAAGACTCTATGAAAATCACTCGGTAGAGGACATCACCCGCCACGAAGCCGACAAGGTATCGACCGATCGCACCATTGCGTATATTCTCAATGTGATCAAGACCAGTCGTGAGAAAAGAGAGAAGAGCATCTGCTTTGTGACCGGCGTACCCGGAGCAGGAAAAACGTTGGTCGGACTGGATGTCGCCGTCAAACAGTCCTATCAGAATGGAGATAAATTGGTCGAGGACGAGGGTGCGGTCTACCTATCCGGCAACGGACCTTTGGTTGCAGTACTTACCGAGGCTTTGGCCATTGATAATCACAAAAAATGCAAAGCTCGGGGCGAGAAAAAGAATATGTCGGACTCTCGGAGAGAGGTCGGCAAGTTCATACAGATGATTCACCGCTACCGCGACAACATGTTGGCCAAAATCAAGAACCCCGTTGAAAACGGAGTCCTCGAGATTGACCCGCAGAAAGCGATGAAGCTAGCAAAGTCCGGCTATGGAGAAGTAGAGCATGTGGCCATCTTTGATGAAGCCCAGCGTTCATGGACGCATAAAAGGCTTGCGGACTATCTCAAACGAGGCGGTACTTATGGAAACAAACTCAAGGTGCCGAACTTCCCCTACTCTGAAGCGGCGTTCCTAATTTGGTCTTTGGATCAGCGGGAAGATTGGGCAACGATCGTATGTCTGGTCGGTGGCGGTCAGGAGATCAATACCGGAGAAGCCGGCATATCAGAATGGATCAAGGCTCTCAACGAGAAATTCACACACTGGCAAATCTATATCTCTGACAAACTGACCGAAGCGGAATATGCCGAAGGTCGGGTCAATGAGCTATTGGCCGACAATGACAAGGTCACGTTCTCTTCGGAACTCCATCTGGGAGTTAGTCTGCGTTCGTTCAGAGCCGAGAATCTCTCCGCTTTTGTACACTCTTTACTCTCTTTCAATCCGGATGCTTCTACATGGTACAACACAATAAAAGAGCGCTATCCGATTGTACTAACAAGAGATATGGCCAAGGCAAGGACCTGGCTGCGCAAGAACACTCGAGGTTCGCAACGATCAGGTGTGCTGGTCAGTAAGGCGGCCGCACGGTTCAAACCATTGGCCGTCGATATTTTGGATCAAGGCGACGAAAATGCCGTGCATTGGTTCCTAGAGGATAAAAACGATATTCGTTCGTCCAACTATCTCGAGGATGCCGCAACTGAAATCCAGGTTCAGGGGCTTGAACTGGATTACACCTGCGTCCTGTGGGATGCTGACCTGAGATGCGAAAATGGGCAGTGGAAATATTATAACTTCAACGGCCGGACGGCCTGGCGCGAAGAGACAGGCCATACCGAAGGTAGCATTGAGAGAAGGAAATACATGCTTAATGCCTACCGCGTCCTCCTGACACGAGCCCGCATCGGCATGGTCATTTGCGTCCCAGAAGGCAATCCCAACAAAACCATCGGCGGTTTCCCGGAAGATGCGACCAGACTTCCAGAGTTTTATAACGGAACTTACGAATACCTCAAGTCGATAGGTTTGGAGGAGATATAATAGGGTGGACGTAAGTATCCGATAAAATGCAACAGGTCGCCAAATACTTCTCCGCGAACACTGGACGGAGATTCAGGTGCTCGTAGAAGATTTCAACATCGTCCCAATATCCATATTCCGAGATCCATAACAACAATTCAGCTCTGCTAAATGTCGGGGCTGATATTTATACCGATACCCTTGATAGCTGGTATGCGACCTATTCATCTGCTATAATGAACTGCCAAATCTTTCCCACATTCGAAAGCCGCCGAACCTTGGTTGACTCGGACAAAAGCCCCATTTGACTGTCAAGACTCAATGTCTCAGAGTCGGACAACTCTATCATTAGTTTTATGTATCTGTTTCGTAGAATGGTTCTTCGAAGTCCATGTTGAGGGCTTCAGCGAGCGATGTCTATGATATTTCAATTCCACATGGTACGATTAAAAGGAGGCGGCACGCAATCAGGACGACCACACGAAGAACATCTCGTTCCTTATGGACAGAGGCGGGAAATGGCGCTTGTCGCCGGCCTACGACATGGGCTACGCCTACAATCCCGAAGGCCAGCGGACCTCGGTCCACCAGATGTCGATAAACGGCAGATTCAGCTGCATCACCAAAGATGACCTGCTCGAATGCGCGGCCAGGGACAATATCAAGAATGCCGCACGGATTATCGACGAGGTTTGCCAGGCGGCATCCATGTAGCCGGATATCGCCGGGAGTGTGAGGTTCCGCAAAAGATGATTGAGGCAATCCGTCCGAATATGGTTTTCTTCTGATTAATACGGACCGACGGCATGCCCGTATCTTACGGCAGCTTCTCCTTCAAGTCCGGATCCCCTGACGGATCGCTTCCCCTGCCCGAGCCCCTCACCATAGAGGCCTATGACATAGGTGAGACCCAGGCAGCGGTAAAATATACCATGGGAGAGAACACCCGCGCATACTACCAGATGATTACGACGCTCGAAGGCTACAACAGCCTTCTCGAAGCCGGAGCCGGTATGCCTGATGAGTATGAGAAGCCCGAGGACTATGCCAGGGACTATGCCGCAGTATACGGATACACACTCTTCACCGATGATGACTATGTATGGGAAAATCTCGATCCCGGAACTGACTATGTAGCGCTCGGATTCCCCATGAACAGCAACGGATCCTTCGGATACGGCGAGATGACTATCGAAGAGTTCACCACCGCCGGCGATCCGCCTGCAACGACTACATCCACCTCAGCCGTGACTGCCAAGCCCAAGATCAAGGCTGCGCGCCCGGTGACCGTGGAATCGGCAAGGGAATTTCTCAAATCCGTAAGGTAGTCGCCCGGCGGTATACACACATAAAAAATACAGGGAGCACCGGAAAGCGGCCGCTCCCTGTATTTTTATGTTCCGGAACCTACAGCGTCACTCCCCTTTTCCATATCGCGATTCCGCGATAGCCGTTTTCCTCGTTCAGGGTCCTCGAGCCGCCGGCAATGCCCGTCACGAAGTCTATGAGACTGCGGCAGACTTCGCGCATCGGCTCTCCCTGCGCGATACTTCCCGCGTCGAAATCGATCCACGAGCGTTTCTTCCCGTAGAGCGCCGAGTTGGTGGAAATCTTCACCGTAGGCACGAATGTCCCGAACGGAGTTCCCCTGCCCGTCGTGAATAGCACTATCTGGCAGCCTGCGGCGGCCAGCGCCGTGCTTGCGACCAGGTCGTTGCCCGGGGCGCACAGCAGGTTCAGCCCGCTTTCCCGCAGGCACTCGCCGTATCCGAGCACATCCATGACCATAGAAGTCCCGGCCTTCTGCGTGCAGCCCAGCGACTTCTCCTCGAGGGTGGAGATGCCTCCGGCCTTGTTGCCGGGCGACGGGTTCTCGTAGACCGGCTGTCCGCTGTCCATGAAATACCTCTTGAACCCGTTTATCATGCCGACGAGCCGGTCGAAGACTTCCCTGTTGCGGCACCTCTCCATAAGTATGGTCTCGGCGCCGAACATCTCGGGCACCTCCGTCAGCACCGTGGCCGCACCCTGTGCCGCCATATAGTCGGAGAACATTCCGAGCAGGGGGTTTGCGGTAATGCCGGAAAGCCCGTCGGAGCCTCCGCACTTGAGGCCTATCCGCAGTTCCGACAGCGGGACAGGTGTGCGTCTGTCCTCCCTTGCGAGGGAATACAGTTCCCGGAGCAGCTTCATTCCTTCCCCGAGTTCGTCCTCCACCTGCTGGCACACCATGCACTTCACCCTCTGCCTGTCATAGTCTCCGAGGGATTCCATGAACGCGTCAGGCTGGTTGTTCTCGCATCCGAGGCCCAGCACGAGCACTCCTCCTGCATTGGGGTGCCTTACCATGCAGCGGAGTATCCTGCGGGTGTTCTCGTGGTCGTCGCCAAGCTGCGAGCAGCCGTAGTTATGGGTATAGGCCACGATGTCGTCTATGCCCTCGAGTCCTGTCTCGCGCCTTAGCATCTCTGCCAGGCGGACGGCGATGCCGTTCACGCACCCGACCGTCGGGATTATCCATATCTCGTTCCGAACTCCGGCACCGCCGCCGCTCCTTCGGTAGCCCGGGAATGTACGGTTCTCGCAGCCGAACTCCTGCCCGACGAACTTCGGGCTGTAGGAATATGTGTCCAATCCCGAAAGGCCGGTCGTCATGTTCTTCTCGGAAAGCAGGCATCCCGCCTTCACGGGGCAGGTCGTGCGTCCTATGGGGAAACCGTATTTCACCACCGTCTCCCCTGCCGAAAAGTCCTTCAGTGCGACCTTGTGCCCCGACGGAATCACTTCTGACACAAGTATGCCGCCCCCTGCCGTCCGCAGCATATACCCTTCGGGGAGGGCTTTCAGTGCCACGGCGACATTGTCGGCCGGACTTATCTGGATGTATTCGCTCATACCGCCCGTGCTTAGCGTCCGCCTGCGAGTTCCGCTACCGTCTCCTTCATGCCGCGGCCGAGTATGCTTTCAATATAGTATCCGACACGCTCCGCAAGTCCGGGTATGGCATTCAGGTCTTCGTTCCAGATGGCCTTATATCCGAGCACCCCTTTCACGAGCTCGGGAACGGAGCCCTTGCTCCACAGCCCGGAGAGCAGCTGCAGGGTCTCGGGAGCGTCCTCGGGGACGATCGCCGTTCCGTCAGGGCGGCTCCCTCCCCTGTAGTAGACGATTATCGCGGCGAGCCCCAGCACCAGCCCTTCCGGCAGGCAGCCCTTCCTCTCGAGATAGGTCTTGAGGCCGGGAAGGTCCCTTGTAGCGTACTTGGGGAAGGAATTGAGCATTATGGATGTCACCTGGTGGTCTACGAAGGGATTGTCGAACCTTTCGAGCACGCTGTCCGCAAAGCGTCGCAGCTCCTCTTCGGGAAGGTTCAGCGTCTGCATCAGCTCGTCGAACATCACCCTGCGGACATATCTGCCTATGATTTCATCGCGGCAGGCGTCCCT
Organism: Bacteroides sp. CAG:1060_57_27; assembly: GCA_001915575.1. Classification (GTDB taxonomy): domain Bacteria; phylum Bacteroidota; class Bacteroidia; order Bacteroidales; family UBA932; genus Cryptobacteroides; species Cryptobacteroides pullicola. Next base: position 5,320 of record MNQT01000020.1, read on the forward strand.
CACTATGTCTATGCCTGAGAGGAAGGCAACCGGCGCGAGCACGGTATGGGGGCCGTTCAGGAGTGTGACCTTGCGCTCGTGGTAGGGCTCCTCGGAAGGGACGAAAAGCACGTTGAGCCCTGCCTTGTCGGCGGGGAATTCTTCCGATACCGACTGCGGAGCCTCTATCACCCATAGGTGGAAAGCCTCCCCGCGCACCACCATGTTGTCGTCGTAGCCGAGCTTCGCCTTGATGCTGTCGATGTCCTTTTTCGGGAATCCCGGCACTATGCGGTCTACGAGCGTGGCATATACGGCGCACGAGTTCTCGAACCACTGCCTGAAGCCGTCGCCGAGCTTCCAAAGCTCCATGTACCGGTATATCGTCTCTTTCAGCCTGTGGCCGTTAAGGAATATGAGTTCGCAGGGGAAGATTATGAGCCCCTTGGAAGGGTCGCCTCCGAAGAACCTGAACCTGTGGTACAGCAGCTGAGTAAGTTTGCCCGGGTATGAACTTGCAGGCTCGTCCTCGAGCCTGCACGAAGGGTCGAAGGCTATGCCGGCCTCCGTGGTGTTGGATATCACGAAGCGTATCCCGGGCTGCTCTGCAAGCGAGAGGAAGGCCTTGAAATCCCTGTATGGGTTCAGGGCCCGGCTTATAACATCTATCAGCCGGTACGAGTCCACCGGCCGGCCGTTCTCGAGGCCCTGGAGGTTCACATGGTACAGGCAGTCCTGGGCGTTCAGCGCATCCGTCATGCCCTTCTCTATGGGCTGGACCACCACGACGCTGCCGTCGAAGCCGGTTTTCTCGTCCATGTTGGAGACTATCCAGTCCGCGAACGCCCTCAGGAAGTTGCCCTCGCCGAACTGTATTATGCGCTCGGGGCGTATCGTCTTTGCTGCCGTAGTGCTGTTGAGTGCTTTCATCGCAAAAAGGTTTAGAATTCCACCAATATCCTGAATACCTTGCCCGGGTTCTCCGACCACGACTTCAGGGCATCTCCGGCCTCCTCCGGCCTTACGACGCCGGAAACCAGCCTGTCCGTAGGGCAGGCGGAGCCTTTCAGATAGCGTATCACAGCTCTGAAGTCCTCGGGCGTCGCGTTCCTCGAGCCGCGTATGTCGAGTTCCTTCTGCACGAAGAGCTTCGTCTGGAAAGACACCTCGCTCTTGGCATAGCCTATACATACCACCCTTCCCGTGAACGAAACGATATCCACCGCCGTCACATAGGTCGCGGGACTGCCCACCGCCTCGATGACGGCGTCGGCCATATATCCTTCGGTTATCTCCCTGACGCGCTGCGCTGTATCCTCGCTTTTCGAGTTCACCGCGTAGCGGGCACCGAGCATGCGGGCGATTTCGAGCTTCTCGTCGTCGATGTCCACGGCGATTACGGTCGCTCCCCTGAGGGACGCCCTGACCACCGCTCCGAGACCGACCATGCCGCAGCCTATCACGACCACCGTGTCGATATCTGTCACCTGTCCGCGGGACACGGCATGGAAGCCGACGCTCATCGGCTCTATCAGCGCGCACTCTTTCAGGGACAGGCCCTGGGCGGGAATGACCTTCTTCCACGGCAGCACGAGATACTCACGCATCGAGCCGTCGCGCTGGACTCCCAGCGTCTCGTTGTGCTCGCAGGCATTCTCGCGCCCGTTCCTGCACGAGGCGCACTTCCCGCAGCTGGTGTACGGGTTCACCGTAACCACGCTTCCCCTGGAGAATCCGTCCGGGACTCCGGAGCCCGTCTCTTCTATGACCGCCCCGACCTCATGTCCGGGGATAACGGGCATCCTCACCATAGGGTTCATGCCCCTGTAGGTGTTGAGGTCCGAGCCGCAGAACCCCACATATCCGATACGGAGCAGTATCTCTCCCGCTCCGGGCACGGGCTTCCCGACTTCCGTCAGCCTGACATCGCCGGGGCCGGCAATCTGCAAAGCTTTCATATTATCTGCAAGTTTGATCTATTACTGGTTTGTGACATTGGTTTTCAGGCATCTTCCCTTACCCTATAGCCCTTCCAGCCGTAATAGGCCGTGAAGAAGAAGCATATCATGGGAACGATATAGGCAAGATAGTAGACTTCCCTGTTGTGGTTCATGAAATACGCCGTCAGCTGCGGGAGGCAGGCGTTGCCGATGATTGCCATGACGAGGAACGCCGAGCCGCTCTTGGTGTCCTCGCCGAGCCCTTTCAACGCCAGGGAGAACTGCGTCGGATACATGATCGACATGAAGAATGACACGGCGAGCATCGCATAGAGGCCGACCATGCCGCCGAACACAGCGATAATTCCGCAGAGGATTATGTTTGCGAGCGAATAGGCCAGCAGCATGCTCTGGGGCCTGAAGCGCACCATAAGCAGCGTCCCTATCCACCTTCCGGCGAAGAAGGCGAGCATATACAGGCCGAAGAAAGTGGTGGCGGTATCTTCAGGCAGTCCGACATAGGTGCAGCAATACACAAGGAACAGGCTGTTTATGGCCGTCTGGCCGCCGTTGTAGAAGAACTGCGCGACCACGCCCCATTTCAGGTGCGGACGCCTGAGCACCCCGAAGTTTATCAGCCGGGCCTTCTTCCCCGCTCCGGACGCCTCGTCGTCTATCTTCGGCATCCTTGAGAACATGAACACGACGGCTATCAGCACCAGCACCCCGGCGAGCACGAGATACGGCAGCTTCATCGCGTCGGTCTCCATCTGTATGTATCCTTCCCAGCCTCCCGGGTAGTCCGCAGGAAGGGTCTCCCTGGTGTAATCGTATCCCGTCAGCACCAGCTTGCTCAGGAACATCGCGGACACGAAGGCACCCAGGCCGTTGAACGACTGCGCGAGGTTCAGGCGTCTCGGAGCCGTCGCCGGATCTCCGAGGGCGGTGACATACGGGTTCGCGGCAGTCTCGAGGAAACACATGCCCGTCGCGATTATGAAGAATATCGACAGATAGGCCCAGTATTCCTTCAGCAGCGACGCCGGAAAGAACAGCAGTCCGCCGGCCGCGGCGAGCAGCAGTCCGACTATGATCCCAGCCTTGTAGCTGAAGCGCTTCATGAACATCGCTATGGGTATGGGGAAGATGAAGTACGCGAGCCAGTATGCGGACTCAGTGAACGAAGCCTCGAACGGGTTGAGCTCACAGGTCTTCATCAGCTGCCTTACCATTGTAGGAAGCAGGTTGCTGCTTATCGCCCACAGGAAGAAGAGGCTGAATACGAGCGAGAGCGGCAGTATGTATCGGTTTCGTTTCATTCTGACATGTTTTTGATATACGGAAGTTCGGGCAACTCGCCGAAGCCGTAGAACCCCTTGGCGTTCAGGCCGAGGAACAGTTCCTTCTCGCGTCCGGACAGTTCCTCCGACTTGAGCACGAAATCATACGACATGCGGTAGGTTATGGCGGTGATCGTCCTGGGATAGTCCGAGCCCCACATGAGCTTTTCGATTCCCACGAGGTCGGCGGCCTCCCTTATCGCCCTCACGGCACCCCGGAACGGATAGAACTCTCCGTTGAAGAGCCAGGTGATGCCCCCGGACTCTATCATCACGTTCCTATGGCGCGCAAGCCTGATCTGGCTCTTCCAGCCCTCGGTCGTCACCATTCCGAAATGTCCTATCGCGACCTTGAGTCCCGGACACTCGGCTATGACTTCTTCCATTTCCCCAACCTGAGTGTCGCCGTCGGCGAGGTCTATGGAAAGTATGACGCCGCTGCGCTCCATGAGGCGGAACATCCTCATCATCTCGTCGGAATTGAGATACACCCGCCTGTCTTTCATCAGGAGCCTCTGCGCCGGTATCTTGATGCCCTTGAAGCCCTGTGCGACCAGCCTTTCGGCCTGGGGGTAAAAACCGTCCCTGCGGAACTCGCACATGCCGCAGACGAAGAACCTGTCGGGGTATTTCCTCTTCACCTCCATGAGGTAGTCGTTCTGGATGCCGTCTATGAACTCCTGCGTCACCACGGCCGCCCCCACCTGCGCATAGTCCATGTTGGAGAGGAACACCTCGGCGCTGTTGCGCCCGTCGGTCATGAACGGGGGCAGCATCTGGCGGACTTCCCCCATGAAAAGAGAGCGTCCGTTCTCCAGGGTGCGTATCGGCATCCCGTCGACCTCGGTGTCCTGGCGCAGCCACAGGTGCGAGTGCGCGTCTATAATCGTCATTCCCATACCGCGCGGCATCAGGTGTTGGCCCAGCTGACCCTCTGCTGGTCGCCGATGATCTCCCTTACCCTGGCCACGAGCTCCCAGTCTATGGGTTCTTCGACATAGCGTATGTTCTTCAGCACGGAGTCCGGGTTTGCCGAGCTGAAAAGGGTCGTCTGGATCCTGGGATTGCTCACGGCGAACTGGATTGCAAGCTTCTCAATCGGGTAGCCCTGCCGTGCGCAGTATTCGGCCGCCTTCCGGCAAGCCTCCTGCAGCGGAGCGGGCGCGGGATGCCAGTCGGGGGCTCCCCTGCCCGTGAGAAGTCCCATGGAGAAGGGGGAGGCGTTGATTATGCCTGTTCCCCGCTCCTCGAAGAAGTCGAGGAAGTCCGCAAGCTTGTCGTCGTTGAGCGTATAGTGGCAGAAGTTGAGCACCGACTCCACAGTGCCGGGCTCAGAGTTCTCAATCACCCATTTCAGGTTCTCGAGCTGCAGGTCGGTGATCCCCACATGTCCGACCACGCCCTTCTCCCTGAGCTCCACCAGGGCGGGCAAGGTCTCGCCTACCACCTGGTGCAGGTCCGCGAACTCTATGTCGTGGACATTGATGAGGTCGATGTAGTCGACATTCAGCCTTTCCATGCTCTCGTATACGCTCTCGGTCGCCCGCCTGGCGGAATAGTCCCAGGTGTTCACTCCGTCCTTCCCGTAACGGCCCACCTTGGTAGACAGCACGAAAGAGTCCCTCGGGAGCTCCCTCAGGGCCTTGCCGAGCACGGTCTCGGCCTTGTAGTGGCCGTAATAGGGAGATACGTCTATGAAGTTCAGTCCGTTTTCAACCGCGGTGAACACAGCCCTGAGAGCCTCGTCCTCCCTTACGGAACGGAAGACACCCCCGAGCGAGGACGCGCCGAAACTCAGGACGGGCACTTTCAGTCCCGTCTTTCCTAAATGGTTATATTTCATGCGTTAAAGTTTTAATGTCATCATACATGCCGGCGCCGGGACGCAGCCCGGTGCACACATTCACAAATTTAAGGATTTTCTGTCTAAAAATAAAATCCTATCTTTGTCGAATCGCGCTTTCCCGCAAAGCGCGCGATTCGCAACATATTTATTCGGATTATGGGTAGACTCTACGACGAACTTATAAAGGACTACAGGGTACGCGAAGGCCTGAAGACCTGCATCAACTGCGGTACTTGCACGGCAATCTGCCCCGCAGCCGAATTCTACCGCTACGACCCCCGCAAGATAGTCGATACGGTCCAGAGCAAGGACGAGGACGAGATAGAGAAGCTCCTCAAGTCGGACACTATATGGTACTGCGGAGAGTGCATGTCCTGCGTGACGCGCTGCCCCCGCAAAAACGGCCCCGGCCTCGTCATCATGGCCCTGAGGAACCTCTCGGCACGGCTCGGATACTTCACCTGCTCCGAGAAGGGGCGCCAGCTGCTGCCCCTGACGCGCATGCTCACGGGCAACATCCTCAAGTACGGCTACTGCATATATCCCGACACCTTCAGGTGGGAAGACCATGTGGAGTCGGGTCCCGTATGGAAATGGCACACCGAGCACCTCTGCGACAGCCTCGAGCGCCTCGGGGCCAACTACAAGGGTGAGGGGCCGGGAGTGCTCAGGAAAATCCCGCAGGAATCCCTCGACGAACTCAAGAGCATCTTCGACGTCACCGGCGGCACTGAAAGGATAGAGACCGTGGAGAAATATTCCCGGAAGAAGGCGGAGGAGATGGGGCTCGGAATGGACGAATACCTAAGGATGACCTTCGAGCAGGCCTCCCCCGGACACCTCAACGACGAACAATAGCTACACGTAACACACCTCAGACATGATATATCAGGGCAAGCAGAAAATCTGGGCCGACTACCAGAAGGAGATACCGGACGACCACTGGTTCTATGTGAGGAGCTGCATCAGGCAGAACTTCTTCCCGGGATCCGAGAGGATGTTCCTCGAGATATGCCGCGGCGTGCTGGGCAGGGATTTCTACGAGACGGCGGCACATACCACCTGCGGAGGCATCGCGTACCACTGCGACACCATCCCCCAGGAGACCGTCATGACCATAGTGGCCAGGCAGTTCTCGCTGATGACGGAGGCCGGCTACGAGAACTATGTGGCGTCGTGCATCACCTCGTTCGGCAACTACATAGAGATACTCGAGACCTGGAACGAGTTCCCGGAACTCGAGGCGAGGATACGCGAGCTGCTCTGGAAGGCCTGCCGCAGGGAGTTCAATAAGCCGAAATATGTCGCGCACGCGAGCGACATCATCTACAAGTACCGCAACCTCATCGCCGAGAAGGCCCGCTACAGGCTCGTCAACAGGAAGACCGGCGAGCCGCTCAAGGTGGTCGAGCACATCGGCTGCCACTATTCCAAGATGTTCCCCTCTAAGGGCGTCGGCGGCGCCGAGTACCCCTATGTGCTGTGCGGCATGGTGGAGGCATGGGGAGGAAGCGTGGTGGACTATCCCGAACGCCGCCACTGCTGCGGCTACGGCTTCAGACAGTATCATGTCAAGGCCAACAGGGGCTACTCCCTATCCAACACCTACAAGAAGTTCGAGTCTATGGAACCCTACCACCCCGACATGATAATCACCAACTGCCCCGGATGTCCGTACTTCCTCGACAGGTGGCAGTATGTGATAGCCGAAACCGAGGGCAAGACCTACGGCGAGGACGGCTACGGCATCCCCGTCTTCACCTACGAGGAGGTGGCCGGGCTGCTCCTCGGCTACGACCCCTGGGACCTCGGGCTCCAGCTTCACCAGGTGGCAGTCGAGCCGCTGCTCGACAAGATAGGCATAAGCTACAATCCCGAAGACAAGTACAAGGGCGTAGACAAGAAGGACATTCTGAAGCCGGAACTGCCCGGCGTCCTCAGATGCTGCTGAGCCCTGCGACACCGACAGTATGAGATACAACATAGTCATAGTAGGCGGCGGAATCGCCGGGCTCGAGGCGGCAAGGCGGCTTCTGAGACTCGGCTACTGCCCCATAATAGTCGAGAGGCAGGACCGCCTCGGCGGACATGTCGCCACATGGCACTGCCTGTTCCCGGACATGAGCCCCGCACAGGAGACCGTCTCCCGCCTCATCGAAGAGTCCTCATCGGCAAACATCTTCCTCGGCACCGAGATATCGTTCATGAACAGGATGCGTGACGGCTACAACATAATGCTCTCCAACGGCGTGTCCGTCATGGCCAAGGCCGTGCTCTTCACCACGGGATTCAGTCTCTTCGACGCCGCGAAGAAGGAGGAATACGGCTACGGGGTCTACGACAGGGTGATAACCAACGCCGACCTCGAGCACTGGTTCCGCGACGGCCACGACGCGCGCATCGACAGTTCCGAGCTCAAGGCCCTGGGCTTCGTGCACTGCGTGGGCTCCCGTGACGAGAAGGCCCGGAACACCCAGTGCTCCAAGGTATGCTGCATCACCGCCGTCAAGCAGGCCATAGAGATGAAGAAAAGGTTCCCCGATGCGGCGGTATACTGCTTCTACATGGACCTGAGGATGTTCGGCAAGAAGTACGAGGACTTCTACATCTCGGCCCAGAGGGACTACGGCATACGCTTCATCAGGGGCAGGGTCTCCGAGGTGGGCGAGGCTATCGACGGCAGGGTCGTAGTCAAGGCCGAAGACACTCTTGCTGGCAGGCCGGTAAAAGTCACCCTCGACCTGCTGGTGCTTATGGCGGGCATGGTATGCGGAAGCGACACCGACAGGCTGGCCTCCATGCTGCGCCTCCCCGTAGGCGCGGACGGCTTCCTCAAGAGCAGGGACAACATAGGCGGCATAGTCCAGTCTCCACTTGAGGGAATCTTCTACGCCGGAGCCTGCACTGGTCCCAAGACCATACCCGAGACCCTCGCCGAGGCCGATTCGGCCGCCCTCGAGATTGACGCTTTCCTGAACAGGACATAACGCGCGCAGCCCATGGGAAACAACATATTCGGATTCGGCATCTCACCGAGCTCTACGGTGAACATGGACAAGGTGGACTTCACCCTGTTCGATGCCCTGCACGAGCTCGAACCCGACGCATGGAAATGCATGTCGTGCGGTTCATGCAGCGCCACCTGCCCGGCGGGTGCGTTCAGCGGCATGAGCCTGAGGAAGGTGCTGCACTGCCTCCAGAGGGGCCGCGAGAAAGAGGCCGTGAAGATGCTCAGGTGCTGCATGCTATGCGGGAAGTGCAGCATGGTCTGTCCTCGCGGAATCAACACGAGGCACCTGATACTGTCGATATGCAAACTATACAAGGAAGACTGAGGTGAGAGAGAGATTCGCATCGGGATACAACGACTTCGTGCTGCCTTTCCTGATAGGAATGGCCTTCGTCATCACATACTGCCTCGTGGCGCTGGTGAGGATACTGCTCCAACTCTCCCCCGAGGACAGGAAGCGCTTCTTCATATCGCTCGTCACTCCCAAGACCATGCTGAAGAATGTCAGGGACATCTTCTGCGACTGCCTGCTGCATGTCAAGATATGGAAGCGCAACAAGCTGCTCGGCTACATGCACTCGAGCATCGCGTTCGGCTGGTTCATGCTGATAGTTATCGGACATATCGAGGTGCTGCTTTACACCCCGCACCGGGCCAAGCTGCTATACTACCCGATATTCTTCAGGTACTTCGTGGCGGAGGACGAGCATACTATGGAGGGTGCGGTGCTGTTCTTCCTCATGGACTTCTTCCTTCTGGTGGTGCTCAGCGGCATAGCGCTCGCGATAATAAAGAGGATACGCTCACGCCTGTTCGGCATGAGGAGGACGACCAGGCCGAGCCTGCTCGACATGATAGGCCTCTACTCGCTGTGGGCCATATTCCCCCTGAGGCTCCTCGCCGAGGGCTTCACGGCCGACATCAGCGGAGGCTCCTTCCTCACCAAGTCACTCAACCATCTGTTCACTGCATTCCTCAGCGATCACGCCAACATCCTGCCCTCGTGGTGGGCCTATTCCTGCGCCCTCGGAATCTTCTTCGTAGTGCTGCCCTTCACGCGCTACATGCACATCCCCTCAGAGATACTCCTGATCCCGATGCGCAACGCGGGTCTCAAGATACGCAACGCGCGCAAGGGCCTCGCCAAAGCCCAGGTATATTCCTGCCCTGGCTGCGGACTCTGCATCGACGCCTGCCCGATGAGCGTGCAGAAGGCCAACACCAAAGACACAACCGTCTACCTGAACAGGCAGATACGCCGCGGCAACGAGAGGCGCATAGAGGAGATAAGCGACAAGTGCCTGCTCTGCGGCAAATGTACCGCCGTCTGTCCCGTGGGTGTCGAGGGCGACAGGCTGCGCATAGCCCAGAGGTCCGTGCGCCGCTACGGCATCAGCCCCGACTATTCCTCCATAGACACCGCTCCGCTGACTGTGGACAGCCGCGGGAAGGTGCTCTACTACGCAGGCTGCATGACAGCTCTCACGCCGTCCATAAGGAAATCCATGGAATCCCTGCTCCGCAAAGCCGGGGTCGAGTACGAGTTCATGGACAGGGACGGAGGCATATGCTGCGGAAGGCCCATGTGGATGGCCGGACGCATCAAGGAGGCCATGCAGATGATGCTGAAGAACACGGAGATCATACGCAGCTCCGGCGCCGGCACCCTGCTGCTGTCCTGCCCGATCTGCTACCGCATATTCAGGGAAAAGTACAAGCTCGACGGAATCAGGATAGTCCACCATACCGAGTTCATAGATGGCCTGATATCTCAGGGACGGCTGGATGTTGCCGACGAGGGGCGCCGCTTCGTGTACCACGACCCCTGCGAGCTCGGAAGGGGCTGCGGGATATACGGGCAGCCGCGCAGCGTCCTCAGCCGCATAGGGACCCTCGTCGAGGCCGAGAAGAACCGCAAGGAGAGCATCTGCTGCGGCGGCAGCGTGGGCAGCCTGTCACTCGGCTTCGACAAGCGCCGCGTGATGACAGAGAATGCCCTCGCAAACCTTACCGCGGCATCGCCCGACGTCATCGTCACCGCCTGCCCGCTGTGCCTCGGCACCTTCGGCCGCTACGCCGACAGGAAGGTGGAGGACATAGCCGAGACAGTCGACCGCAACGCATCGCCCGGCCCGGATGCAGCCGGGCGATAATATGACAACCGCCTGCGACGCATGACGCCGCAGGCGGAAGAAACTGCCGGATTCCCACCGGAACCCTACTTGTCGTAAGTCATTGTGACCACGATCTTTCCGTGCTCCCTGCCGGGAACGACCTTCATCTCCATCTTGCCGCGGACTTCGGTGCCCGTGCCGAGATAGGTGAGGAACGCAGTCACCGTGGGCTCGTCGGACGAGCCTATCAGCTCGGCTTCGGTAAGGTCTCCCCTCCAGAGTACGGGGCCGTAAGAATGGCGCAGCGTGTAGGTGCCGGGGTCGATATTGTCGAACACATACTCCTCCACTCCCTGGTAGGTCATAAGGCGCGTGGTGTTAGCCCCGCCGCTACGGCCGCCGGAACGGCTGCCCTTGGTCAGCTCGATTTCGGCTCCGGTACCGTTCACGGCCTCGGTCACAGGCTTGTAGTAGTCGGTTCCGCTGTCGAACGCGGTAATCTCGTAATAGTAGTCGGGCCTGGTGTTGAGGCTCCTTATCGTCAGCTTGTTGTCTCCGTAGACCATGTAGCTGTTGTAGAGCTTGTCGGGCTCGATGCCGTAGCGTACCACATAGCCGTCGGCGCCGGGAACGGGAGTCCAGAGCAGGTCGGCGTTGCGGCGGTCATCGATGCTGCGCACGACCTTGAAGTCCGTAACCTCGGTGAACTTCGCCTTGTCGGCGTTACCGAACACACGCAGGTCCTTGATTCCGAACTTGGCGTTGTCGTGGGTGAATACATTCGTCACCTTGACATATCTTGCCTTGACGGGCTCGGAGAGCTCGGTGTAGTCGTGACGGCGGTCCTGGGTGTTGTCGCTCTTGTCGATAATTACGGTCCAGTTCTCGTTGTCGTCGGAGACCTCTACGGTATAGCACTGGTAGCGCGTCAGCTCGGCCACGTCGTCAGCGGGCCTCGGCGCACCGCGGCCTACCCTCACGGTAGCGTCAGCGCGGTCGAAGTTGACCTGTATGGCGTTGATCTCGCACTCGGTCCCGAGGTCTACGGTCAGATACTCCCCGGGATTGCCTGTCTCGGCGAACCAGTTGGTCATGAAGTTCTCGTCGACGGCGTTGGAGGCGACGTTGTCGCCGAGCGTCGATGAGACCTCTACCTTCTTGCCTTTGGAGAGCAGCATCCAGCCGGCGAAGTTGCTCTCGACATCGTCGGTCCTTATGCCGGGATAGTACTGGGGATAGTCGCCGAACGCGGTGTTGGAATGCATCACTCCGTCTTCATCGACCGCCGTGGGATATATAGCGAGCTCCGCGCCGCCGTTACCGCCGTAGAACGCGGGAATCATGCAGATCGTCCAGAGGCGGCCGTCCTTGTCGTGGAAGGTGCTGCCGTGTCCCGCTCCCTGTACATAGCCCGTTGTCTTGAAGGTCAGGGGGTTGTGCTCCGAATAGGTGTAGGGGCCCATGATGTTGTCTGCCACGTACACACCGTGCGAGTATGAAGTGAACTCAAGGCCGATCGCGGCATACTGCAGGTAGTACTTGCCGTTGTGCTTCGTGATCCAGGGACCCTCTATCCAGGGATACTCCTCGTCGTAGTAGGGACGGTAGTTGTTTGCGAATATGGAGAATATCACGTCCTCGTTGCTGCGGCGCTCGAAGCCGTGGTTCTTGTAGTCGCTGAAGAACAGCACCTGTGTCTCGCCCTTCTCCTTGAAGGTCTCGGGATCGAGCTCCACTATCCTGAACGGCATCAGCTGGGACCAGCCGTAGACCATATAGAGGCGGTCGTCATCATCGACGAACATGTTGGCATCTCCGTAGCGGTCGCTGCTGAAGGTGCCGCACTGCTCCCACTTGCCCGACTTGGGATCCTTGCAGGAGAACACGTTGAACGAGTTCATCGAGCAGGCATAGAGCACGCCCTTGCGCTCGACTACGGACACCACTCCTCCCGGGAAGGTAGGCGCATCGATATAGGTCCAGTCGCGGAAGTTCTCCGAGCACCAGTATCCCCTGCTGCCGGTTACGAACAGGTAGTACTCGTCCTCGAAGATCAGCACGACAGGCTCTCCGCCCCTGCGGGCCCTCTCCGAACCCACAACGAGATCCATAGGATTGCAGAATGTAAGCGGGCCGCCGGCCAGGGATTCCTCTGGGGCAGCCTTTTCCTTTGCCCTGCGTCCCTGCGCCGATGCCTCGGGCGAGGGGAACACAGACAGCGATGCGGCGGCGAGAATGCCGCACAGCGTAATCAGTGATTTGACTCTCATAATTATTATTAGTTGGTTATTTTGCGGTCGGCTGAACACAAACATAATGTTTTTTCAACTATTATCATAGCCTGCCGCGCAATTTCAACCGATTATTTTCTGTAAATTTGGACACTGACAAACTGTAACCAGATAATATGAAACTGTTCCTCTCCGTCGTAAGCTTCACGATAGACTCAGGCGACCTGTCGTACTTCGATCCGGAGAGGCATGAATGGATTGCAGAGCCGGGCATGTTCGACGCCTCCATAGCCGCGGCATCGGACGACATCAGGGGCAAGGTGTCGTTCAGACTGGAAGATTGACAAGGCACTTAATACATACGGAATGATAAGGATCTACGGAATGGAAAGCTGCCCCGACTGCAATTATGTCGAGCGGCAGGCAAAGGACAAGGACGGTTACGAGATAATAGACATCGGAACGCACGTGCGCAGCCTCAAGGAGTTCCTGCGGCTGCGCGACTCGAGCCCCGCCTTCGACGAAGCGAAAAGGGACGGTTCCGTGGGCATACCCTGTTTCGTGCTTGAGGACGGCACCGTCACCCTCTCCCCTGAAGAGGCCGGACTGCATTCACGACCCGCCGGCACACCGGCCGGGGGCGCGTCGTGCAGCCTCGACGGGAAAGGGTGCTGAAAACTGCTATTCTACCGGTCTGAGCGGAACCGTCGTCTCCCAGTCGGAAGGCTCGGGGTCGCTGAAGAATGCGTTGCCGACCTTGTCCAGCACTATGGAATACAGCAGGGTCTCCTTGCGCAGCGCCCTTACCGAAGCCTCGAGCTCCTCGAGGTCCGCCCCGCTCACCTGCTCGTCTCCCTTGAGGTGGGTCGTATAGGCCTTGCCGAGTATCGCGCAGCAGCGCTCCTTGACTGCCGGATCGACCTTCCTGGGAAGTATCATGTCGACCAGTCCCCTCATCGCTCCGTCGGCATATTCGAGCATCTCGCGCTCGAAACTGTTGCCGCTCGGGAAGCTGAGCCCCTCGCCGCGGAGCAGTTCGGTGCGTATGCGCATCTCGTCGCCGTCTATCTCGACGAAGCGCACGGGCGCGGGATATGATACGAGCGAGCCTGTCTCGACATCGGTGATCCTGCCTTTCTTAGAGATGTCCTGCGAATGGAAGTGTCCGGTGAACACCACGTCGATCCCGTTGCGGCCGAGCAGCCTGCCGACCCTGCGCCAGTTGTCCACCAGATATTCCCCGAGCACGACGTCCTGCCACTTCCAGTGGCGCACCACGCCGTGATGCATCATGGCTATCATCCGCTCGCCGTCCTGCCTTGCCGCCCTCGCCTGCTGCCTTATGAAGCGCAGTGTCTCCTTCTTGAGGCGTCCGTCGGTGATGCAGCTGTTCTCCTCATAGCTGTTGTCCTCGTAGCGGCAGGCGTCGAGGCAGAGTATGCGCAGTCCCGGGGCGAGCTGTGCTACATAGCTCAGTGAATAGGGGTCGCGCGCAAGGGCGTCTCCGTAACCGTAGTCTGCATAGATATCGGCGAACTCTCCGGCCGAGGGAGTTGCTACACGTGAGGTAAGGTCTCCGTCGAACTCTACGGCGTGAGGGTTGTTGACGTCATGGTTGCCCGGAACCACGAATATGCGTATACCGGCCTCACGCAGCGGCGCAAGGCAGCTGTCGCGCACATAGAGATGCGAGACGGTCTCTCCGTCCTTGGTCAGGTCGCCGCTTACCAGGAGCACGTCCGGGGCGTCGGCAAGTATGAGCCGCGACGCCTCCCTGACGAGCTGCGGGCCTTCGCGCAGAAGCTTCCTGTCGTGGGCGATATATTCTTCGAGGGCCTTTCCGTCCTGTTTCAGGAGCGAAGGCGCCATGATGTGGATGTCGGAAACCACGGCCATCTTGAACGAGTCCGCCGGCGCGGGCACGGCAAGGATTCCTGCGGCGAGCATGGAAACGAGTATCTTCTTCATCGCAAAGGTTATTTCTTGTTTTCGTCGGAAGTGTCGGGCTCCCCTTCGGCGGCGGGCGTCTCGCGCTTGACTATCACCTTGTCGATCCTGGCGCCGTCCATGTCGACCACCTCGAACGAGAAGTCCTTCCAGCTGGTCTTTTCCCCGGCCTCGGGCACATGCTCGAGCGCGTCGAGAATCAGGCCGCCCACGGTATTGTACTCCGAATCGGATTCGTCGTCGGAGTCGTCTATGTCGAAGAACATCCTGAAGTCGTACATCGAGCACTGCCCGTCGACGAGCCAGCCGTCGTTGTCGTGGCGAGCGATGATGTCCGGCTCCTTCTGGTGGTCGTCGTTGACGGTGCCCACGAGAGCCTCCATTATGTCCTTCAAGGTGATTATGCCCGAGCAGGAACCGTATTCGTCGCACACGAGCGCGCGGCTTATCTTCTTCTGCTTCATCTGCTCCAGCACGGCATACACGCTCATGTTCTCGTGGAAGTACACGGGCTCGTGTATCATCTTCCCGAGGTCGAACCCGGGCTTGCCTATGTTCAGCACATAGTCCTTGAGAGAAAGCACGCCCACCACATGGTCGAGGTCGCCGTCGGTGACCGGATACGCCTCGAAGAGGTTCTCCTCGATAGTTTCGCGTATCTCCTGCTCTCCCATCTCCCTGTCAAGCCAGACTATGTCGCCCCTGAGGGTCATGATCGTGTTCACCTTCAGGTCGCCGAGGGCGAAGACACGCTCCACGATGTCCTGCTCTACGGGAGACACCTCTCCCTCGTCGGTACCCTCCTGGATTATCGACTTTATCTCCTCCTCTGTCACCTTGGACTCCTGCTCCTTGATGCCGAGTATCTTGATTACCAGTGCGGTGCTCTTCGCAAGCAGCCACACGAAGGGGGATGCTATCACCGAGATCACCTTCATCGGCCCCGCGACCACCTTCGACACCTTCTCCGAGGCGCTGAGGGCAATCCTCTTGGGCACCAGCTCTCCGAACACGATGCTGAGATAGGTCACGAGTATGACTATGATAGTCTGTGCGAGACCGGATGCGAAACCGACAGACACCCCGGCCCTTGCGAGGGTGTCGGAAAGGGCCTCGGCAATCTTGTTGCCGGAGAATATACCGGTGAGGATTCCGATGAGGGTGATGCCTATCTGCACCGCAGACAGGAACTTGTCGGGGTCGGATGCAAGGTTGAGTGCCGTCCTGGCGGACTTGCTGCCCTTGCTTGCGTCAGCCTGAAGGTTGGACTTGCGCGCAGACACGACCGCCATTTCGGACATGGCGAATATTCCGTTGAGCAGGATAAGGAAAAGGATGATGAAAATTTCGCTCATATAATCTCGGTTTAGATTGAATCAGGGATGATTACATGAGACTTGGGACATTTCGAGACCGCGTCATCCGAGCCGCCGTCCGCTTCCTGTACTCTGGCCGTACAGCCATTTGGGTTTTCTTCCATATAAGTCATATAGATTTACCCTGCGAATTTAGGCAATTATTTTCAAATGGCAATATTTACTGATATCCATGCATTAATTATGATTTTATACGATTTCTTGAATGCAAATCGGTTTCGCAAATTAAAAGATTTTCGTCATCTTTGCGGGTAATGATAGACGAGGCTATGACCGAAGAACAAAAAAAAGCCATTATCGAGAGCGGAAAGGACTATTTCCGTACCATTATTATCCCCAACCACTTGGACAACCTGAAAAAGTTACGTCTAAGTGACTTCAATGTGAATCCCTTTACTATCAATTATCTCGCAGCTTTCCTATGTGGCGACACAGAGCCCGAGTCTCTGGCAAAGGCGTTGGTATATCCAAGAATTCTCGGCACGAGTATCAACACGAGTTTCGGCCAGAATATCCAGGTTTTCATTTCGCGCCTTGCGCAACTTACCGGAAGTGCTTCAGGAATCGACGGCATCGACATCGAATTCATCGATGCAATCGACGGGCGCAAGAAATATTGCCAGTGCAAGGCCGGACCGCAAACGATCAACAAAGATGACATTGCCACTATCTTAGGACATTTTAAACATCTAGCCAACAAGGCGCGACTTGACAGGCTACCTATACAACTGGACGATCTGATTGTCGGTATCCTCTATGGCGAGCCACAGAAACTCTCGGGGAATTACAAAGTTATTGCATCACATTACCCCGTTTATTGCGGCTCGGACTTTTGGGCGCGTATTACCGGTGACTATGATTTCTATTATAAGTTGGCTAAAGCCTTCGGCGAAGTTGTGGAAGAAGACGGCATTGACGGCAGCAGGCTTATTATGGAAAAAATTCAGGATATCGCCAAAGATATCCGCGCAAACGGGGGTCTTTAATGGGGAACTTCTTATCTGTCAATAATCTGGCCGACATTATGGGAGTGTCGATAACCACTGCTCAAAAATGGTGGGACAGCGGCGTATATCCCGGCGTAATCGATTCACATGGCCATAAAGGCTTTGAAATGGAATCTTTGACCATGCTTCCTCCCGTAAGGGCAATGCTCAAGTCTGATTGGGAGACCGAACTACATGTAAGGCCGGCACGCC
Organism: Bacteroides sp. CAG:1060_57_27; assembly: GCA_001915575.1. Classification (GTDB taxonomy): domain Bacteria; phylum Bacteroidota; class Bacteroidia; order Bacteroidales; family UBA932; genus Cryptobacteroides; species Cryptobacteroides pullicola. The sequence continues at coordinate 22,302 of MNQT01000020.1, forward strand.
AGTATAAGTCTATCGAGTTGTTTGCCGGTGGCGGCGGACTTGCCTTGGGAATGGAAAAAGCCGGCTTCAAGCATGTAATGCTGAACGAGTTTGACGCATATTGCTGCCAGACGCTCCATAAAAACAGACCTGAATGGAATATTGTAGAAGGGGATGTGGCGAATGTGGATTTTACGCAATGGCGCGATAAGGTAGATTTTATAAGCGGAGGCTTTCCGTGCCAGGCATTCTCCTATGCAGGCAAGAAAGGAGGACTGAACGATACACGCGGAACCCTTTTCTTCCAACTTGCCCGCGCAGTAAGCGAAGTGCGGCCGAAGGTCTTCATGGGAGAGAATGTAAAAGGTCTCCTGTCCCATGACAGCGGAAGGACCCTGGATGTCATCAAGAGTACTGTCCAAGAGTTGGGCTATACCTTGGTGGAGCCGCATGTCCTGAAAGCTATAATGTACCAGGTGCCCCAAAAAAGAGAAAGACTTATCCTGATAGCGATCCGTAATGATTATGCCGATAAGGTACACTTCAGGTGGCCTTCACCATATCACCGCGTCATGACGCTTCGGGATGCTTTTTTCGCAGGTGAACTCTACGGCACGGATGTTCCTCCCTCCCCGGGGCAGGAATATCCTGAAAATAAACGCCGGGTAATGGACCTGGTACCGGAAGGCGGGGACTGGCGCAACCTCCCCGAAGAAATCCAGAAGCAATATATGGGAGCCAGCTTCTATCTGGGAGGAGGAAAGACCGGAATGGCAAGACGACTTTCATTTGACGAGCCAAGCCTCACCCTTACTTGCGCACCGGCACAGAAACAGACTGAACGCTGCCACCCCACAGAAACCAGGCCGTTGACTGTCCGAGAGTATGCCAGGATCCAGACATTCCCGGACGAATGGCAATTCGCAGGCACGCTGGCTGCTCAGTATAAACAGATCGGGAACGCTGTACCTGTAAATCTCGCGTGGGCTATCGGGCGTTCGTTAATACGATTGCTGAACCAGATAGATATCATCGACAACGGTGGAATTATCGATAATGTCTACTCCGACAAAGCAAGTGATTTTGATATACATTATCATACAGATCAAGGTGAACTGATACAAAGAGCCTTATTCGAGCCAAAGGCATCACCTAAGAAGAAACAGTAAGACCTTAGACCCCCGTACAACCCAAGAAAAACGCTTCACGGAATTTCATCATGACATCCTGAGAATATGGAAGCGGCAATAATTTTTTTCTTCAATCATTAAAAAAACGGTATTTTCAAACTAAGTAATTATTAACTTGTGGGCAAAATTGCAAGCTGGTGAAGACAATATTTGACTTCACCGACAAATAGAGCAGGATATGCCCGACACCATGACTCCGCAGCAGCGGCATCTCTGCATGTCGCACAACCGCAGCAGGGACACGCGTCCCGAGCTTGCGGTGAGGCGCGAACTGTGGCGGCGCGGATACCGTTACCGCGTGAACGTGCGTAAGCTGCCCGGGACGCCGGACATAGTGCTCGGGAAATACCGCACGGTTATATTCGTCAACGGCTGTTTCTGGCACGGGCACAAGGGCTGCCGGAAATATACCGTCCCCAAGAGCAACGCCGCGTTCTGGAAGGCGAAGGTCGCGCGCAACCGCGAGCGCGACATGCTCGACTGCCAGAGGCTCGAGACTATCGGCTGGAACGTCGTTACAGTATGGGAATGCGAACTCGACAAGGCACACCTGGCGCAGACTGTCGACAGGATCGAGACGGAGCTGGAGGCGGGCAGGGTGAAATGGGAGGACTACAGGCAGCGGCGCAGGCAGGACAGGCAGTTCGCAATCGAACAGGCGAGGCGCCGCCGCGAAATCGCCGCCATAGTCGAGGCGGAACTTTCGCAGCAGTTCGGAACGGAAATCAGATTCGCCCGGACAAGAGGCTATGACGAGGAATTATAGGATATGAAACACATCGAGGTGGCAGCCGCAGTGATAGTGCGCGACGGCAGGATATTCGCGACCCAGCGAGGATACGGGGAGTACAAGGACTGGTGGGAGTTCCCGGGAGGCAAGATAGAGCCGGGAGAGACGCCGCAGCAGGCGCTCGTGCGCGAAATCCGCGAGGAGCTCGCTGCAGGTATCACCGTCGGCAGCCTCGTCAGGACGGTAGAATGGGACTACCCCGGCTTCCACCTCACGATGCACTGCTACTGGTGCACGCTCGACTCGGCCGAACCGCGCCTGCTCGAGCACGAGGCGGCAAGGTGGCTCTCCCGCGACGAGCTGGCTTCGGTCAGCTGGCTGCCGGCCGACAGGGAAATCATAGAAGACATCAAGGCAGTAACAAGATAATCCGGAACAGACAAAACCCGAATATGAAAACAACAGGACATACTGTCATCATTCGCACAATGCTTGCCGCGGCACTGACGGCATCCGCCGCCGCGGCCGCCCTGACAGGGTGCTGCGGCATACCCTCGTCAGCGCAGGAGGTCTCCGACAGAAACAGGGACGCGCAGGAAGCCGCCGCCTACAATCCGTACGCAACGACTGCGAGGGCCGCCATAGACAGCTGGAGGCCGGAGACGCCCGGCACGGTCGAGGCATATTTCCCGGAGGTCGTGAAAGAGACGGAGGTCTTCGCCATAAAGGACACCGACACCCTGAGGCTCGACCGTTATTTCATTCCGGCGGCAGCAGATTCGCTTTCGTCTCCCGTCGTAGTCTATGTGTTCGGCGGCGGATTCAGGTTCGGCAGCAGGGACGAGCAGATGTATACCTCATACTTCGAATTCCTCGCCCGCAACGGCTACACCGTCGTGTCGACCGACTACCGCCCCATGCTCGGCAGGATCAGTTTCGAGAAGCGGCCCTCCCCGGTAGAATTTATGGACATCCTCCAGGGAGCGATCGACACTGCCGTAGTCGACCTGTATGACGCCACGGAATATATCGTGCGGCAGGAGAGAGAATGGAACATCGACCCGGAGAAGATAATAATCAGCGGCTCGAGCGCCGGCGCGATCACCGTGCTGCAGGCGGAGTATTACCGCTGTAACGGACACGGCCTCGCCTCACATCTCCCGGAAGGATTCAGCTACGCCGGAGTGGTGTCGTTTGCGGGAGCCATATCCGAGAAGAAGAGGCTGGAATGGCAGGACGTCCCGTGCCCGATAATGCTGTTCCACGGCAACGCCGACGGCATCGTGCCGTTCCGCAAGGCGCATATTCCGTTCCTCGGCGGCCTGTGGGGCTCGGAATCGGTCGCACAGAGCCTCGACAGGCTGGATGCATCCTGCTGGCTTTATGAAATCGACAACGCCGGGCATGAGATCGCCTCCCTTCCGATGACGCGCAACCTGTACGATATCGCAGGCTTCCTCTCGCGCCAGGTCCTGGGTGCCCGGCCGTTGTCGGTCCATACGCTCGAGTCCGTCCCGGGTGCTCCTGATGTCAAGAAGAACTTCTCGGCCCTCGACTATATCAGGAACAACACCTGACGGTCAGGGCTCATTTCTTCGTCTTTACGACTATCACGGTGCCGACGCTCCTGTCGCCGGTGTATTTCCTCACGTCTTCGGGGTTCTTGTAGACCGTCATGGATTCAATGTCCCCGGGAGCTATTTCCGAAAGGGCAGAATGAGGACTCTCCCTGCCGTCGATCAGCATCAGCTGGCGTGTAGCGGCCCTTTCTCCGGCACCCTTTCTCGTCTCTATGCTTATGACGCCGTCCTTCCCCTGCTCTCCGTAGCTCAGCGCGCGCTCGGAACCGGGCTTATAGACATTAATCGAAACGATATCCCGCGGATCGAGCGACGAAAGGCCGTTTTCCACCACATCTCCGTCGATGACGACAAGGGGTGAGAGCATCACACTTGCCTTGCCCAGCTTTCCCAGGTCCAGGCTGTCCGGTATCTGTATCTTCAGGCTTTCGATCCTGCCTCCGAGGCCTTCAAGGCCTGACCAGTCGAAGTCCTTCAGACTTTCAAGGCCTTCCAGGCCTTTCAGGGAAAAGCCGGGCGCAGTGCTGATCTCATGTGTCCTGCGTACAGTCCGGCGGGAGGGATTGTCGTATGTGACCCTGTAGTCCGTGACCGTCCTGCCGACGAGAGCGCTCCCGTCGAAGTTCTCGATTCTCTTTCCGTCCACGACGAACCTGTCTACGGTGTCGCGCGGAGCCTCAGCGCCCGCAGCATTCAGCGCGAGTGCGCACAGTGATGATAAAACGAATGTGTTCATTTCTGTTCTGTTTAAAATTATCGTTCGCCGAGCAGGGTCAGCGAGGCGGATCCTTCCTCGCTGCCGTGCGTCAGTATATATTCTATGCTTGTTTCGTCTTCGAGCTTCAGGGTCAGAAGGGTGGCGTCCCCGAGGGGTACGGCGGTCGCAGAGCGCACCGTTCCGTCGCCGAAAGCGATCATCCCGTCCAGATAGCCGAGTATCTCGTCAGCTCCGGCGGGCGTATCCACCGGCGGAATCTCGTACTGTCCGGATGCCGGGCGGAGAATCAGCACCAGTGCCGTCGCGAGCGCGCACGAAAGCAGTGCACCGGACCATATTCCGATGCGGCGCCGCTGCCCGGATCCGGAGCGGCCCACCCCCGCCAGACGGTCGAACTCCCTCGCGGCCTCTTCCGAGACCAGGGACTCGAACTCGGCCCCGTCGCTTCGGGCCGAGATCTCCAGAAGGGCGGCGACGGCCTTCTCGTCTTCGTCAGGAGCGTTCGAGGCATAATATGCGGCAAGGTCGCGCTCCTCTCCCGCGCATGTCTCGGCGTCGAGGTAACGCCGCGTCTGCACGCGGCGGAATTCTTTGTCGTCAAGTCTTCTGTCGTAGTTCATGATACCTCCTTTTTCAGCATCTCGAGCAGGCGCCTGCGCGCCGTGGAAATCGTGGTCTTGATGCTGGATTTGGGCTTTCCCGTTACCGCGGCGATCTCGTCGAGCGAAAGCCCGTATTCGTTCCTCATATCCAGATACCTTCTCTGGCTTGCGCTGAGCCGTGCATACAGCCGGCCCTTGATACCGGCGATGTCGTCAGCGTCGGTACGCTCCGTTGCCTCGTATCCTCCCGTGCACCCGGAGGGCAGTTCCGCTTCACCCGCGACGGCCTTCCCGCCCCTGCGGTACTGTGACACGCAGATGTTCTTGACTATCGTAACCGCCAGGGCCTCCGGATTCAGTATGGGACGGCCGTCCTCCGAGATGCGCCACAACACGGCAAGCGCCTCCTGCACTATATCCTCGGCGCAGAGAGGGCGCAGACGCCGCTCTCCGAACTTCTTCACGAGAGCAGTCAGCCTGCCCCTCAGGGCCTCGCAGATATTTTCAAACTCCTCCGGCGTCATCTTCTGGATTCTGTCCTATGCGTTTCTACATACCAGTCGCAAAAACTGTGGAAAAGTTAAAGATATTTTCGTTATTTTTGTGAGAACCGCCTCGGCCACGTCTTAGCATAATTTTTGCAAGGGCGGATGCTTGAAAATTATTACCCATGAAAATATCCCCATTTCTACTCACACTTGCATTGCTCCTGCCTTTCACATCCTGCAAGGAGGAAGGTACGGCACAGAATGAACGTAAGACTTATTCTCTGATGACGGTCGAGCTTAGCGACAGGCTCCTGAACTCGTCGTTTCCCGCGACGCTGCGCGGCCGCCAGACAGTCGAAATCCGTCCGCAGGTCAGCGGCATGATTACCGAGATCCGCATCAACGAGGGAGACCCCGTGCGCAAGGACTCGATACTTTTCGTAATCGACCAGACCCAGTACCGGGCCGAATACGAGATAGCGGTGGCCAACGTGCAGAGCGCCGAGGCGGCCCTGTCCACGGCACGGCTCGTACTCGAGAGCACCAAGGACCTCTACGAGAACGAGGTGGTGTCGGAATTCGACCTGATGACCACCCAGAACGACCTCGTCGAGGCCGAAGCACAGCTCGCGCTCGCCAAAGCTGAGGAGACCCGCGCGTACAACAACCTCTCGTACACCGAAGTGCGCTCTCCCGTGAACGGTGTGGCGAGCATGACCCCCTACAGGGTCGGAGCCCTCGTGAGCAGTTCCATAAGCGAGCCCCTCGTGAAAGTGTCGGACGACAGCCAGATATACGCATACTTCTCCATGGCCGAGAACCAGATGCTCGACATGATACTCGAGACCGGCAGCATGCAGAACGCGCTCAAGGACATCCCTGAAGTGCAGCTGCAGATGAGCAACGGCAGGATGTACGACCTTCCCGGAAAGATCACCGCGCTCAGCGGCACTATCGACCAGGCCACCGGCGCAATCAGCATACGCGCGTCGTTCCCCAACCGCGGCCACCTCCTTCGCGACGGCGGCAGCGGCTCGGTCGTAATCCCCTACCAGATGAACGACTGCATAGTGATCCCCCAGTCGGCGACATTCGAAATCCAGGACAGGATATTCGTATATAAGGTCGTCGACGGCAAGGCCTCCTCCGCCCAGATCAGGGTCGCAAGCGTGAACAACGGCAGCGAATATGTAGTTGAAGAGGGCCTCGAGGTTGGCGACGTCATAATCGCAGAAGGTGCAGGTCTCGTGCAGGAAGGCGCCGAAATCACCGGTGCGGAAGAGGAAGAAGAGGGCGTATGAACATAAGGACATTCATCGACAGGCCAATCCTGTCCGGAGTAATCTCCGTCGCCATACTCCTTGTCGGCATAATCTCGCTGATAAACCTGCCGGTCGAGCAGTTTCCCGAAATCGCTCCCCCTACGATAAGCGTCAGCGCCAACTACACCGGAGCCAACGCATCCACGGTGCAGAAGAGCGTCATTGTCCCTCTCGAGGAGGCCATAAACGGCGTGGAGAACATGATGTACATGGTCTCCACCGCGACCAACACCGGTTCGGCGACGGTACAGGTGTATTTCCGCCAGGGCACCGATCCCGACATGGCAATGGTGAACGTCCAGAACCGCATCGCTTCGGCGCAGGGACTGCTCCCCTCCGAAGTCACCAGGAGCGGCGTCAACGTGCGCAAGAGGCAGACGAGTACCATAAAGAGCATAGCCCTGTACAGCCCCGACGACTCGTTCGACGACAAGTTCATCAACAACTACCTTAAGATCAACATCGAACCGCAGCTGTCGCGTGTGCCGGGAGTCGGCGAGGTGACGGTGCGCGGAGCCGACTACTCGCTGCGCATCTGGCTCGATCCCGGAAAGATGTCGAAATACGGGCTCATGCCCTCCGACATCCGCACCGTGCTCGACGAGCAGAACCTCGAATCCCCTACCGGCACGCTCGGTGCCGAGTCCGACAACACCTTCCGCTACATCCTCAGCTACCGCGGACGCTATGAAGACGTCTCCGACTACGAGAACCTCGTGATAAAGGCTCAGGAGGACGGAACCCTGCTGCGGCTCAAGGACGTCGCCCGCGTGGAGCTCGGCTCGAGGACCTACGAGTACCTCGGAAGGGTCAACGGGCATGTCGGCACGCTCTGCTCTATCGCGCAGACTTCGGGCTCCAACGCCAACGAGGTCATCGAGCAGATCGACGCGCTCATGGAGGAACTCTCCGCACAGCTGCCCAAGGGGCTCGAACTCGTCGACCTGATGAGCACCAAGGACTTCCTCGACGCCTCGATACACAATGTCGTCAAGTCCCTGCTCGAGGCCATACTGCTGGTGGTGCTCATAGTATACATCTTCCTGCAGAGCTTCAAGGCCACGATCATCCCCACGGTATCTATCATAGTGTCGCTGGTCGGCACCTTCGCGTTCATCTACCTTGCCGGCTTCAGCCTCAACATGCTGACGCTCTTCGCCCTCGTGCTGGTAATCGGAACGGTGGTGGACAATGCGATAGTCGTCGTCGAAGCCGTGCAGGCGAAGTTCGACGAGGGCTATGTCTCGCCGTACCAGGCCACGGTCAAGGCCATGGGCGAGATCACCGGAGCCCTGATAGCGACCACCCTCGTGTTCGTCGCAGTGTTCATCCCCGTGAGCTTCATGGGCGGCACCTCGGGCGTATTCTACTACCAGTTCGGCATCACCATGGCGGTCGCGGTAGCGATTTCGCTGCTCAACGCGCTCACGCTCAGCCCCGCGATGTGCGCGCTGATGATGTCGCCGCACGGCAGCTATGTCAAGGGGACCAAGATGAGCTTCTCCACGAGGTTCCACCATGCCTTCGACAACATGTTCAACAGGGTGCTCGGCAAGTACCGCAGGGCCGTGTTCTTCCTGTCGAGACACCGCTGGATGACAGGCTCGCTGCTCGTATTGGCGGTCGCAGGGCTCGTCTATCTGATGTCCACCACGAGGACAGGATTCGTACCCAACGAGGACATGGGCACGATATACATCGACCTGCGCACTCCCCCGGGAACCAACATGGCAAGCACCTCACGCGTCATGGACGAGGTCGAGTCGAGGATAGCAGACCTGCCGCAGATAGAGGCCTACTCCTCCACGACCGGAAGCGGAACTATCAGCGGACAGGGCTCGACGAACGGAATGTTCACTATCAGGCTCAAGGACTGGAGCGAGAGGACGGGCAAGGGCGACGACATAGACTCGGTCATCGCCGAGATAAGGCGCCGCACCTCCGACATCTCCTCCGCGGAGATAACCATATTCACGCGGCCCATGATTCCCGGCTACGGCACCACCAGCGGATTCGAGGTACATGTGCAGGACCGCAAGGGCGGCGACATCGACGACCTCAAGACCATAACCGACGACTTCATCGCGGCGCTGAACCGCAGGCCGGAGATAGGAAGCGCCTCGACCTCGTTCGACACCAAGTACCCCCAGTACCTGGTCGAGGTCAACGCGGCACGCTGCATACGCAACGGGGTGTCGCCGGGCGACGTGCTCGACGTGATATCCGCGTATGTCGGGGGAAGCTACGCCTCCAACCTGAACCTCTTCTCGAAGCTCTACCGCGTTATGGTGCAGGCCTCGCCGGAGTTCAGGCTCGACACCGACTCGTTCTCCAACATGTTCGTCAGGAACAGCCGCGGCGAGATGTCGCCCGTGAACCAGTACATCACCCTCACGAGGATATACGGAGCGCAGTCGCTCTCCCGATTCAACATGTTCTCGTCCATTTCGGTCAACGGTTCCCCCGCCCAGGGACGGAGTTCCGGAGAGGCGATACAGGCAATACGCGAGGTGGCGGCCGAATACCTGCCCGCGGGCTACAGCTACGAGTTCGGCGGAATGACCCGCGAGGAAGCCTCCTCGGGCTCGTCGTCGCTTGTCGTGTTCGCAATCTGCGCGATATTCATATACCTGATTCTCTGCGCGCTCTACGAGAGCATATTCATCCCCATAGTGATACTGCTCTCGGTGCCGTTCGGACTCGCAGGTAGTTTCCTTTTCGCGAGGATGTTCGGACTCGAGAACAACATCTACCTGCAGGTCGGCCTGCTGATGCTCATCGGACTGCTCGCGAAGACCGCGATACTGCTCACCCAGTACGCAAGCGAGAAACGCAGGCAGGGCATGTCGATAGCCGCCGCCGCGATTTCCGCCGCAAAGGTGCGCTTCCGCCCCATTCTCATGACCTCGCTCACGATGATATTCGGAATGCTGCCCCTTATGTTCTCGCGCGGAGTAGGCGCCAACGGCAACAACTCGATAGGCGTGGGCACCGTGGGCGGACTGCTGATAGGAACGATAGCGCTGCTCTTCATAGTGCCCGTGCTGATCATGGTATTCATGAAGATAGAGGAGAAAGTAATGCCAAGGAGGGAAAAAGAAGACTGAGATGAAGAAGATTCTTGCAAGCATAATCACACTGCCGCTGCTGCTGGCCGGCTGCGGCATATACACGGACTACACCAGGCCCGCACTTCCGGTCGTCGACAGCCTCTACACGCACATGCCCGTGGAGGCCGTCAGCAACGACACCACCTCGCTGGCCTTCCTGTCATGGGAGGAGCTTTTCGCAGACAGCCTGCTGCGCGGATACATACGAATGGGGCTGGAGCACAACACCGACCTCAATCTCGCGAGGCTGCGCGTAGAGGAGGCCGAAGCCACACTGCAGGCATCGAGGCTGGCGTTCCTCCCCTCCGCGTCGCTCTCTGCCGAGCTCGGGGCATCCGGCGCGCAGGGTCCGTCTTTCAGCGTCGCCCCCTCGTTCCAGTGGGAGATAGACGCTTTCGGGAAGATGCGCAACACGAAAAAGGGTGCCGAGGCCGCCCTGGAACAGTCCAGGGCATACCGCCAGGCAGTGCAGACCCAGCTCATAGCGACCATAGCCGACAGCTACTACGCCCTGCTGATGCTCGACCAGCAGATCGAGATAAGCCGCCGCACCATGGCCACATGGGAGGAGAACATACGCTCCCTGTCCGCGCTGAAGAGGGCCGGCAAGACCAACGAGGCGGCAGTCCTGCAGGCAAGCGCAAACAAGCTGCAGGTGGAGAACTCCATATACTCGATGCAGAGGCAGATATACGAGCAGGAGAACGCGTTCGCAGCCCTGCTCGGAACAGGACCCATGGAAATCAGGCGCGGCAAGCTCGACGACCAGAGCTTCCCGGAAAACCTGTCCGTAGGCATTCCCCTACACCTGCTGCAGTACAGGCCTGACGTACGCCAGGCGGAATACGCCCTTGCGGAAAGCTTCTATGCCGAGAACCTTGCAAGGTCGTACTTCTACCCGGGCATAACCCTCGGGGGCAGCGCAGGCTGGTCTACGAGCTTCGGAACGGCCATAGGCAATCCCGCAGGATGGCTGGCAAGCGCGCTGGCTTCGCTCACTGCACCGCTCTTCGACCGCGGCACGAGCATCGCGAGACTGAAGATAGCCAGGGCGCAACAGCAGGAGGCCCTGCTCTCCTTCCGTCAGACCCTCATCGACGCCGGCACGGAAGTGAACAACGCCCTGGCCGCATGGCAGACGGCGAAGCAGAGGCTCAATGTCGACCAGAAGCTGATACTGAACCTTCAGGCGGCGGTCTGGAACACCAACCTGCTGATGAAGCACGGCCTCACCAACTACCTCGAAGTGCTCACCGCGCAGCAGACGCTGCTCAGCGCCGAACTGTCGCAGTCGTCCGACAAGTACGCCGAAATACAGAGCGTCATCAACCTTTACCACGCGCTCGGCGGAGGTTCCGGCCTGGCGGACGATATTTAGCATTCTTAACTGAAATTTAATATCCAGGCATCCGACTTAGCCGAATTTCTTTGTAAATTGCAAGGATTTTCCGCAAAAAACCACGCGGTCAAAGACAGAAGACACACAACATGGATACCAACAAGAAAAGTTTTAGGGAAGAAGCCCTGGCCTACCACGCAGACGGCCGCCCGGGCAAGATAGAAGTGATCCCCACCAAGCCGTACAGCACGCAGAAAGACCTTTCGCTGGCCTATTCTCCCGGTGTGGCGGAACCCTGCCTCGAGATACAGAAGAATCCCGACGACGCCTACAGGTACACCGACAAGGGCAACCTCGTGGCCGTGATTTCCAACGGCACGGCCGTACTCGGCCTCGGCAACATCGGCGCGCAGGCCGGCAAGCCCGTCATGGAGGGCAAGGGATTCCTGTTCAAGACATTCGCCGACATCGACGTGTTCGACATCGAAGTCGACACCAGGGACACAGAGAAGTTCATCGAGACGGTCAAGAACATATCCGTGACCTTCGGAGGAATAAACCTCGAGGACATCAAGGCGCCCGAATGCTTCGTCATCGAGGAGAGGCTCCGCGAAGAGCTCTCTATTCCCGTGATGCACGACGACCAGCACGGAACGGCGATAATCTCGGCCGCCGCGCTGCTGAACGCCCTCGAAATCGCGGGCAAGAAGATTTCGGAGGTCAAGGTTGTGGTGAACGGCGCCGGTGCCGCCGCCATATCCTGCGCCAAGCTCTACATCACCCTCGGTGTGGATCCCGCAAACATGATAATGTGCGACAGCAAGGGCGTGATTTCGAAGCGCCGCACAGACCTCAATCCGGCCAAGGCCTTCTTTGCGACAGCGCGCGAGGTCGACACCCTCTCCCAGGCCCTCGAAGGCGCCGACGTGTTCCTCGGCCTGTCCGTAGCCGACGTGCTGACGGCCGACATGGTCAAGAGCATGGCCGCGAACCCCATAGTGTTCGCCCTCGCCAACCCCAATCCCGAGATACGCTACGAAGTCGCGATGCAGGCCCGTCCCGACATAATTTTCGCCACGGGACGCTCCGACTATCCGAACCAGGTGAACAACCTGCTGGGCTTCCCCTACATATTCAGGGGCGCGCTCGACGTACGCGCCACGAAGATCAACGACGAAATGAAGATCGCCGCCGTGCTTGCCCTCGCGTCCCTTGCGAAGGAGCCCGTGCCCGACATCGTCGCCACGGCATACAACGACAACGACATATCGTTCGGACGCAAGTACCTTATCCCCAAGGCTCTCGACCCGAGGCTGATCACCCGCATTTCGATCGCGGTCGCCAAGGCCGCAATAGAATCAGGCGTGGCCCGCAAGGTCATAACCGACTGGGACGCCTACGCCCAGCAGCTCGAAAGCCGCATGGGACGCAACGACAAGCTGATGCGCACTATCCGTTCCATGGCATGCACCGCCAGCCCGAAACGCATCGTCTTCAGCGAGGGCGACAGCATCAACTCGCTCAGGGCGGCGATACACCTGCTCACGGACGGTGTTGCCACCCCTATACTCGTCGGCAGCCGCGAGAAGATACACGCCCTGCTCGAGAAGCACAACCTCTCGCTCGACGACAGCTACATACTCGACTTCCGCAGCGATGCCGAGAAGGAGCGCCGCGCCCGCTACGCCGAGCTGCTGTATTCCAAGATGAGCCGCAAGGGTATCAACCGCGAGGAGGCCGGCAAATGCATGCTCCAGCGCAGCTGGTTCACCCTGATGATGATAGCCTCGGGAGACGCCGACACCACGCTGCTCGGGTACGGGCACAACTACATCGAGGCGCTCGACACGCTCCGCCAGGTATTCGGCCTCCCCGCCGACCGCAGGCTGGCCACGATGAGGATAGTCACGACCAAGCGCGGCCCCATGTTCTTCGCCGACACGGCAGTCAATCCCTCGCCTACCGCCGAAGACCTCGTGGAGATTGCCCTGATGAGCGCGAAGACGGTGCGCGGATTCGGAATAGAGCCGGTAATCGCGATGCTGTCGTCGTCCAACTTCGGAACCGACAACGGCACGCGCTCGCTCAAGGTGGCCAAGGCGGTCGAAGTCCTTCACGAGAAATATCCCGAGCTGCTTGTGGAGGGAGAGATGAAGGCCAACATAGCCCTCGACCGCGAGACCAGGGCGCGCCTCTACCCTTTCAACAAGCTGGGAGACCGCGAGGTGAACACTTTCATCTTCCCCAACCTCGCCGCGGCCAACATTTCCTACAAGCTGGTCGAGATGCTGGGCGGAGCGGAAGTCAACGGCCCGATACTTATGGGACTCGACTGCGCCAACGTGCATCTCGTGCCTGAAAACGCAAGCACCCGCTCGCTCATCAACCTCGGCATGATAGCCGCGGTGGAGGCGAACCAGTCAAAATAGCGCGGACGCCCCTCTGAAGGCTTCCGCCCAGGCTTCCACAAGTCCCGCCAGCGTATAGCGCGCATTGGCGGGACTTGTGCTCGGTACAGGGCATATACGCATGGCGGCGATACGGTGCCGCTCCCTTTCGGGAAGCCGCGAAAGATATCTCGAAAACGCTTCCTGCGCCGTCCGTCCGTTCAGCACCACCGTCCCGACCGAAGGGAAGCGCGCCAGAAGTCCGGCGATATCGTTGAAGCTGCCTCCCCTGATGTCGGCATCCATGCTCCCCGTGCGCCGTGCAGAGGCGTATACATCCCAGAGCAGGATTCCCGCCCGGGCAAGCATCCGCTTCTTCGCCTCGTAGCATGACGGCAGGGGTTCGCCGCACAGGGCGGCGAGCACCTTCCAGAAACGGTTGGAGGGATGTGCATAGTATTCATCTTCTGCCAGAGACCTGTCGCCTGGCAGCGAACCGAGGACAAGCATCCGCGGGCTGTCGCAGAGCAGAGGCCCGAACCCCGACTTTTCAGACATGTCTGCCATGACGCGGCCTACCAGCCTCCTCCGAGAGCCTTATAGAGCGAAACCATGGCAAGATATTCGTCACGCACAGCCGTAAGATGCGATATCTGCGCGTCGAAATAGCGCCTCTGGGCGTCCAGCACGTCGAGATAGCTGATGACTCCGTTGATGTACTGGAGGCTCGCAAGCTGGTAGTATTTGAGCGAGGCGTTGAGCAGGTCGGACTGCATGTTGGTGTTCTCTATCGCCGAATTGAAGCTCACGGAAGCGTCGTACACCTCCTTGAAGGCGGACATCACCGCCTTCTCGTACTCCGCACGGCTGCGTTCGTATGCCTCTACGGCCGCCTTGAAGTTAGCCTTGTTGCGTCCGAAGTTGAAAAGCGGAGAGGCGAGGTTCCCGAGCGCATAGTAGAAGGGCGAGCGGAGCAGTCCGCCGAAGTTGTCGTCCTCTAGTCCGCCGATGAGGTTGATGGTGAAACTGGGGAAGCGCTCCGCGTTGGCAACCCCGACGGCAGCCTCGGCGGCCCTGAGGTCGAGCTGTGCCTCGCGCAGGTCCGGCCTGCGCTCGAGCAGCGTGGACGGGACGCCTGCGGGCAGCCTGTCGCGGTATCTGAGCTGCACGAGAGATGTGCTGCGCCTTTCCATAGCCTTGGGATACGAACCGGAAAGGAACGCAAGTTCGCTCTCCTTGATTGCAATCCGGCGCTCCAGGTCAGGCACCAGCGAAGAAGCAGCTGCAAGCTCCACTATGGACTGCTGGTACGGGATCTCGTTCGTCAGTCCGCTCTGGAACCTGAGTTCCGCCTTGGCCACACCCTCCTCGCGGGTCTTTACCGTGGCCTTCACGACCGCCAGTTCCTCGTCGAGCGAGACGAGTTCGAAATAGCAGCGGGCCACCTCGGCGATAAGGCTCATCTGTATGCCGCGCCGGGCCTCCACGCTCGCAAGGTACTCGGCAGAAGCCTCGCGGCTCGCGTAACTCAGGCGGCCCCACAGGTCGAGCTCCCAGTTCAGTTCGGCCTTGAGACCGATTTCGGGGTCGTTCGAAGCGGAACTGCCGTCGTAGTTGTTATACTCGTTGTCGGCACTTGCGGTTGCGGAAAGCGAGGGGAACCTCCTGGAGTTCTCTATCCTGAAGCGGTACTGGAGTTCCTGTATCCTGTGCGCGGCTATCTCCATGTCCTTGTTGTACTCCAGGGCATCCTCGATAATGCGGCTGAGGAGGGTGTCGCCGTATATCTCCGTCCACTCGAGGTCGGCAAGCGAGAGAGAATCCGTCATGACAGAGGCGTCGGGATACGATTCGGGCAGCCCGAGTTCCGGCCTGGTCACATACTTGGCTGTCGAGCAGGAGCCGAGCCCCGTCATCCCTGCAAACAGCAGCAGCACGGGAAGGGCCGATTTCGCCTTGCCCCTGAGCCTGCCAGCCAGCTTGCGGAGGTTCATCTTCCTGCGGGCAATCTCCTTGAACCTGTATATCCACACGAAGAAGAACGGCACGAACAGTATGCCGGCCGTGACGGCGACTATCATGCCGATGAACACGCCCGTACCTATGTTCTGGCGGCTCGCCGCTCCGGGGCCCGAGGCCATTACGAGGGGAAGCATACCGAGTATGAACGCGAGCGAAGTCATCATGATAGGCCTGAAGCGCAGCTTCGCGGCGTCGGCGGCCGCCTGCACGGGATCCTCGCCCTTCTCGACATTCTCCTTCGCGAACTCGACTATGAGTATCGCGTTCTTGGCCACCAGGCCGACCAGCATCACGAGTCCTATCTGGAAATAGATGTTGCTGTCGTATCCGAACAGAAGCACGCCGAAATAGGCGCCGGCGATCGCTATCGGAAGCGACATCAGCACGGCCACGGGCACGCTCCAGCTCTCGTACAGGGCGGCGAGGAACAGGAACACGAACAGCACGCACAGGGCCAGCACCACGCCGGTCTTGCCGCCTTCCTTCTGCTCCTGATACGAAAGGCCGCTCCATTCTATATCCACGTTCGACGGCAGGTGCGTCCGGACTATCTGCTCGAGCGCGTCCATTGCCTGGCCGGAGCTGTAGCCCTGCGCCACCTCGGCGTTGATCATCGCGGCGTTGAACATGTTGAACCTCTTGACGGTTCCGGCTCCGGTGGTGTACGAGGTCGTTCCGAGCGCAGTCACGGGCACCATTGCGGAGTTCGCGCTCTTCACGAAGAAGAGGTTCAGGTTGTCCCGATGCGCACGGTAGGGTCCCTCGGCCTGCAGGTATACCCTGTAGACACGGTTGTACATGTTGAAGTCGTTGATATACACCGAGCCCGTGAAGGCCTTCAGGGTCGAGAATATGTCAGCAATGGGCACGCCGAGCAGCTGCGCCTTGTCCCTGTCGACATCGAAGTACAGCTGGGGTATGTCCTTCTGCATCGCGCTGGAGACTCCGGAGAGTTCCTTGCACCTCGAGGCATAGTACACGAGAGTGTCGGCCGCGGCCTGCAGGGCCTCGTATGTGCAGTCTCCCCTCGCCTCGAGCGCCATCTGGATACCGCCGGAAGAACCGAGTCCGGGAATCACGGCCGGAGTGCTCGTATAGACCTTGGCCTCCGGATACAGGGAGAGCGAATCGGACACGGTCTGCATTATCTTCGCTATGTCGCGCACCTTCCTCTCCTTCCAGGGCTTGAGCATTACCGTGAACTGCGCGTTGGCCTGGCTTGTACCGATCCTCGGGGAGGAGCCGACCACGCTCAGGACATTCTCAATGTCGTCCTGGCGCATGAAGAAGTCCATAGCCCTCTCGGAGACAGCCCTCGTGCGTTCGAGGGTCGCCCCGACCGGAAGTTCCAGCTCGACGGTGAAATAGCCCTGGTCCTCCGCGGGCAGGAAGCTCTGAGGTATGAGCCTCGCCATTATGAATATCCCGACGCACACCACGCCGAAAGCGGCGAACATGCGCCTCGAATGGTGCAGGCAGGTACGCACGGCACCGGCATAGAAGCTGTTGCCCTTGCTGTACCACGACGATATCTTCCTGAATATGAAGTTGCTTCCCCGTCCGTCGCCGGGACGCAGGAAAGTGGCGCACATCACGGGACTGAGGGTGAGCGCGACCACGGTCGAGATTATCACGGACACGGCTATGGTCACGCTGAACTGCCTGAAAAGTTCGCCGGTGATGCCAGGCAGGAAACTTACCGGCACGAATACGGCGCAAAGCACCAGCGACATGGCGACAAGGGCGTTGCCGATGCCGGCCATAGCCTTCTTGGTAGCCTCCTTGGGCCCGAGATGCTCCTCCTCCATTATACGGTCCACATTCTCGACGACCACTATGGCGTCGTCGACCACTATACCTATGGCAAGCACGAGGGCGAGCAGCGTCATGGTGTTCAGCGTGAAGCCGAAGATGAGCATCACGCCGAAAGTTCCCACGAGGGAGATAGGCACGGCTATCGCCGGCACGAGCGTGGCCCTCCAGCTCTGGAGCGAGAGGAACACCACGAGGATTACGAGTATCAGCGCCTCGAAAAGCGTCTTGTAGACTTCATGGATCGACTCCGAGATGTAGTCCGTCATGTCGAAGGGGATGTCGTAGGTGATTCCGTCCGGGAAGCCCTCGCTGATTTCGGCCATGGTGGCCTTCACGTTGTCGGCCACCTCGACCGCATTCGCTCCGGGAAGCATCATTATGTTGATGACGGCCGCGTTCTCGCCGTCGATGCCGCTCTCGGTATTGTACGACTGCGCCTCGAGCGACACGCGGGCCACGTCCTTGAGCCTGATGAGCGTGCCGTCGTCACTCGCCCTGACCACGATGTTCTCGAACTCGCTCTCGCTCGAAAGCCTTCCGGTGGCGGTAATCGGAGTCGTGACATCCACATTCTCGATAGGCTGCTGGCCGAGCACTCCGGCCGCGGACTCGCGGTTCTGGTCGCGCAGCGCCTCCTGCAGGTCGCCCACGGTAAGCCCGAGGCTGGCGAGCTTGTCGGGCTGTACCCATATCTGCATCGCATAGTAGCGGCCGCCCACGCTCTGCACGCGGCCCACTCCCGGGACGCGGCGCAGCATGTCCACGACATTCAGGGTCGCGTAGTTGCTGAGGTACACCTCGTCGAACTTGGGGTCGGACGACTGGAGCGTAATGGTGAGCAGCCTGCTCGCAGCCTGTTTCTCTATGGATATGCCGTTCTGCACGACCTCCGAAGGAAGCCTGGACTCGGCCTCCTTGACCCTGTTCTGTATCTCTACTGCGGCAAGGTCGGGGTCGGTACTGCTGTCGAAGGTGACCGTGGCGGTAAAGGAGCCCGTGTTGGTATTGGTGGACTCCATATACATCATGCCCGGAGTTCCGTTCAGCTCCTGTTCTATGGGAGTGGCGACCGCCTGCGACACGGCGAGCGCGCTCGCGCCGGGGTACGAGGCCGAAATCCTCACCTGGGGCGGAACGACGTCGGGATACTGGTCTATGGGCAGCATGGTCAGCCCTATCAGGCCGACTATCACTATAAGCACCGATATGACCGTCGAGAAGACCGGCCTGTCTATGAAGAAATCCGATTTCATCCCTTGCGCGCCTTCATTCCGTGGATGAGCTTATGGTAGCCCTCCACCACTATCTCCTCGCCTGCGAGCAGGCCCCTCTGCACGATCGTGTTGTTGCCGGTCTCCGGCCCTATCTCGATGAACCTCTTCTCTACCCTGCCGTTGGGACGCAGCACGAAGATGTAGGAGCCTGTCTTCTCGACAGATATGGCCTTGGTGGGCACTACGACGGTGTTCTCCATGACATCGAGCAGCACCGTGACATTGGTGAACTGTCCTGGCAGCAGCTCGTGGTCGGGATTGGGCATCTTGGCCCTGACGGAGAATGTTCCGGACTTGGAGTCCACCTGCGGGTCGGCGAAGTCGACGAGTCCGCTGTAGGGATATACCGACTTGTCGGCAAGCGTTATCTTAACATACGGCGCCCAGCCTCTCGACGCATCCGCCTGACCGAGGTTGACATTCCTCGAGCGGCTGCGCTGATAGTCGAGGTCGGTCATCTTGAACTCGACGAAGACGGTGTCGCTCTTGACTATGGTCGCAAGCAGGGACTGGCCTCCGGGGCCCACGAGGGTGCCGATGTCGACATAGCGCTCGCTTATGTAGCCGCTTATGGGAGAGCGGACGACGGTGTATCCCAGCGCGAGCTCGCTCTGCGCGAGGTCGGCCTCGCTCATCTGCACCTCCGCCTTCGCGGTCTCGTAGTTCGCTATCGCGTTGTCGAGGTCGAGCTGGCTCGCCGCCTGCTGCTCGTACAGGGGTCGTATCCTCTGCAGCGCACGCTCAGCCTGCAGGGCCAGGGCCTTGTTCTTCTCGAGCTGGGCCTTGTCCTTGTCGACTATCGACTGGTACTGCCGGGGGTCTATAATGAACAGCTTCTGGTTCTTCTCCACATACGAGCCTTCCTCGAAGAGCATGCTCTCGAGATAGCCCTCCACCCTGGCGCGGACCTCGACGAACTGCTGGGCGCGTATGTTGCCCGGGTATTCGCCGTATACTTCGACATCCTGGGTCTGTACGGTCTGGGTCTGCACGACAGCCACGGCCTCCGGTTCGGGCCTGCGGTGCCTGAGGACAGTTATCAGGACGACGGCTGTGACGATGATTGCCGCGGCCGCTACCGCAGCGGCCTTTCCTATGCGCGAATATTTTCCGCCTGTGCGGAAAGTATCCGAGATGCGTTTAAAATCCAAATTCATAAGCTTACAAATACTGCCGGTAGAGTCAACGAGCAAGTGCAACAAGAAGTAAAATTACAACAAAAGTTTAAAGAACTCGTCTTTCGGGGTTGAGAAATTGAGTTTTTCCCTTGGCC
>MNQT01000008.1 GCA_001915575.1 Bacteroides sp. CAG:1060_57_27
CCGGTTTCCCTTTCAGATAAGTCGGTTGTTAATGGGCCTATAAACTCACGCCCAGTCGCTTGCCACAGCGACATTTGTCAAATCCCCTTACGGGCGCACCAGATACTCTTCAGCACTAACTTCGGTGGCATAGACCGCCGACTGCGTGCCGCCCAGCCCAATCCATACCTCTTTGTAGAGCCTTGACGGGTTGTTTGCCATGTTGATGGAGAGTATCTGCGACTTCTCCTTCTCCGTCAGACCCAACAGGGATTGTATGGCATCAAACTTGTTCATGTACTTCCGCTGGTCGAGGAGTATCTTGCAGTCGGAGTTGTTGATGATACTCTCCTTGACGACGGGCGAGGAAATGATGTCGTCCACCTCCTGCGTCACCACGATCGCCTCACCGTAATACTTGCGCACGGTTTTGTACATATAGCGCAGGTACTCAGCCATGTTCGCCGAAGATAGAGCCTTCCAAGCCTCTTCCACTATCAGCTGTTTGCGCACGCCTTTCAGACGGCGCATCTTGTTGATGAAGGCTTCCATGATGATGATGGTCACGATAGGGAAAAGCTCGCGATTTTCCTTTATACTGTCAATCTCGAAGACGATGAACCGCTTGCCGAGCAGGTCGATGTTCTCCGTGGAGTTGAGCAGGAAGTCATAGCGTCCTCCCCGGTAATACTGCCGCATGGTGGTGAGCATATTATCAATGTTGAAGTCGGACTTCTCCACCTTTATCTCACGCTCCGCCAGTTCGCGGCGGTAGTCGTCGCGCATATACTCATAGAAGGTGTTGAACGAGGGGACGATACTCCTGTCAGCCCTGATACGCTTGATGTAGGCGTTCACCGCACTGCCCAGTTCGCCGCTCTCCGTCTTCGTTACTTTGTCGTCCTCCGACTTCCAGAGCGTCAGCAGCAGCGTCTTGATGCTGTCCTTCTTCTCCACGTCGAACACGTAATCATCGGTATAGAACGGGTTGAATGAAATCGGTTTCTCCTCCGTGTAGGTGAAGTACACGCCGTCCGCCCCATTTGTCTTGCGCCGGATCATCTCGCACAAGCCCTGATAGGAATTTCCCGTGTCCACCAGCACCACGTGCGTACCCTGCTCGTAGTATTGCCTTACGAGGTGGTTCATGAAAAACGACTTGCCGCTGCCCGAAGGACCCAACACGAACTTGTTGCGGTTGGTCGTGATGCCCCGCTTCATCGGCAGGTCGGAGATGTCAAGGTGCAACGGTTTTCCAGTGAGCCTGTCCACCATCTTGATGCCGAAGGGCGAGAGCGAGCTGCGGTAGTTGGTTTCCTCCGTGAAGAGGCATACCGCCTGCTCGATGAAGGTGTGGAAACTCTCTTCCGCCGGGAAGTCCGCCGCATTGCCGGGCATCGCCGCCCAGTAGAGTGTCGGGCAGTCGATGGTGTTGTGGCGGGGTACGCACTCCATGCTTGCCAGCTGGCTGCCCACGTCGTTCTTGATATGCTTCAGTTCCTCCGCGTCATCGCTCCACGCCATGACGTTGAAGTGCGCCCGTACCGAGGTCAGCCCGTAGGAATGGGCTTCGTTCAGGTACTGGTCTATCCACTCGCGGTTGATGCTGTTGCTCCGGCTGTATCGGGATAGCGACTGCATATTCCTTGCGGACTTCTCGAACTTCTGCAAATTTTCCTCGCTGTTGTCGATAATCACATACTGGTTATAGATGTGGTTGCAGGAAAGCAGCAGCCCCACGGGGGAGGCGAAGGAGAGGCGACAGTCCGAGCGGTCGGTGGAGAGTTTCTCGTAGCGGATGTCGGTAGCCACCTTTCCGGGCATATCCTCCGCGTCGGAGAGGGTGTGCAGGCACAGGCGGTTGTCACCGATACGCATTTCTTTTGCCGAGAGGTCGATGTCCTGCAAGGTCGTGTCGCCTTCGGGCATGAGCGAGAAGTAACGCTCTATCAGCCCGGCGGACTTCTCCGTCCCGACAATCTCGTCGGTGGAGAGGCGGCGCAGCCTCACAAAGCCGCTGTCGTTCATGATGCGCTCGAACTGTTCGGCGGCCTCCATGAACTTCCCGGCGGTTTCCTTGTCCAGCTCCTTCGGGATGATATGTCCCCGGCACAGCGTACTGAAGTTGCTCTGCATACGGTTACGTTCTTTCGTCGTCTTGGTCAAGTAGAGATAGCAGGAGTGTTTCAGGTACGGACGCTCGTTGAAGTGGCGTTCAAAGGAACGGCTCAAGAAACTCATGTCGTCCTTCTGTAACTCCGGCATATATTTCTCCTTGATGAACCAATCCTGCTTATGCACGACGCAGAAGTACGGCAGCACCTTGATAGCCTTGCACCAGCAGCCGTGTATCGCCTCGTACTCTGCGCCCGTCACGGTGTAAAGCTCCGGCAGTTCCACCTCAAAAGCCACCGTGATGTCGGCGTCTTTGGAGATGATGCAG
>MNQT01000012.1 GCA_001915575.1 Bacteroides sp. CAG:1060_57_27
ACTCATTAGATGAAACGCGTTTCATCTAATTTCTATATATTGCAGAATTTTAACAAGTTATAAAGGTTTTACCAACCATTTTTGGCAATTATACCGAAAAATACCTGTCTTTACGCGCACAGCTCACGGCGGGGAGAATACGAAAACGGCCTGCCGCTTTGCGACAGGCTGTCATTCATTTCCGCTTTGCGGAGGGTGAGGGATTCGAACCCCCGAACCCGTTAAGGTCAACAGTTTTCAAGACTGCCGCCATCAACCACTCGGCCAACCCTCCTTCCCTTAAAGGGATTGCAAATTTATACAAATTTTACAGACTTAGCAAATTTTTCAATAAATATCGGTATCGGTATTGTTCAATCTCACTGCCTGATGTATGTGCCTGCGGGAGACATAAACCCTGGAGAACAGTCTCCCGCAGGCACATACATCAGGCAAAAGAAGTAACGACAAACCTTGGTCGCTTGCCGGCAGGCAGTTTCCAGCAAAACATCCGCCGCACCGGCATGCCTTCCAGATACCTGAAATCCCGGCAACTGATGCTGATAACGCCAATTTGAGTATATCTTCAACACCGGCAGGCCTTACACGCAACTCAGAAAGGCACGACCGTGGAAGATGTTTTTCCGGAAGCAGTTGCTACCTGACCGGAGGCAGCAGCGACCGACCAGAGACGGCAATAACCGACCGGAGGCGGCAGCGACCGGCAATAAGCGGCAGAGGTCTGCGGGAATCCAAAACGGGCACGACCACGGCCTGCCGGAATCGGCTGAAGCCGACAGAAGCACGGCACAGTCAAGACAGCCAGGAAATCTCTCCAGCTGACGCTACCTTCCGGACTGTCTCTCCTCGCGGCGGTTCTCTTCGTGCGAGAAGAACTTCCACTGGAAAAGCAGCAGATAGAACGCCCCTATCGTCACGCACGAATCGGCGAAGTTGAACACGGGGCTGAAGAATATGACACGCTCGGCCGTGCGGATGATAGGAAAATAGAACATATCAACCACCTTGCCGAACATGAACGGGGCATAGTCCCATATCAGCCCGTAGAACATGCAGTCGATGACATTGCCTATCGCTCCGGCGGTGATTAGGGTCAGCCCCACCACGACTCCGGTCGGGGTATCGTCCTTCCTGAGCAGGCGGGAGATCCACCATATCAGCAGTCCGCTGAGGACTATGCGGAACAGCGACAGCAGCAGTTTTCCGACATCGCCGCCGAAAGCCATTCCGAAAGCCATACCCTCGTTCTCGATGAAGCACAGGCGGCACCACTGCCCTATGAGCATTATCTGTTCGCCGAGTTCCATGTTCGTCTTGACCAGGACCTTTATGACCTGATCGATGACGACGAGCAGCAGAGCAAGCAGTATCAGCCTGCCTCCCTTGGAGAACTTCATACCCTAGTTTTTGCCGTGCTTTGCGAGCATTTCCTTGGCCTCTACCGTGAGGGTGGCATGAGGCACCCTCTTGAGTCTCTCCTTGGGGATGAGCTTGCCCGTGGCGCGGCAGACGCCGTAGGTCTTGTTCTCGATGCGCACGAGGGCGGCCTCGAGGTTCTTGATGAACTTGTACTGCCTCTGCGCCATCTGGCTCGCCTCCTCCTTGGAGAGCTGGTTGGCGTCGCCGTCCTCAGCGGTCTTGAACGAAGGGGAGGTATCCTCTATGTCGTTCGTTCCGTTGTGGATTATCACTTCGCGCAGGGTATCGTATTCGGCTTTCGCGTGTGCGAGCTTCTCTTCGATGATCGCCTTGAATTCGGCGAGTTCCGCATCCGAGTAGCGGTTCTTTTCCGTTACGGGAGCCTTTGTTTCTTCTGCCATAGCTTTGTTGGTTGGTTTTAAGGATCAGTGCTTTTCTACTTTTATACTTATATGTCCGTCCTCCCACTCTATCTCGGACGCGCCGGAGACGGGGCCCGGAGAGGGAAGGAGTTCCAATGAGAGAGAGAGCGTCTGGGCGGCCACATAGCCGGAATATTCCGACAGGGCGTCCTTTATCGCCTCATACGCCTTGCCGTCGGCATAGACGGTGGTGTCTATCCTGTCCGTCACCTCGAAGCCGCTTTCCTTGCGCAGGTTCTGGATAGGATGTATAAGTTCGCGGGCTATTCCCTCGCGTATGAGCTGTGGCGTCTGCACTATGTCGAGCGCAAGAGTGAGCGAGCCATCGGTTGCAACGAGCCAGCCGGGCATGTCCTCCGAACTTATCTCATAGTCGCCCTTGCACAGCCTTACGTCTCCGCCTGGCAGGGCCAGCACATATTCGCCCTCGGCGCGCTCGATCGCGGAGATCTCCTCCTGCGAGAGGAGTGCGAACGCGGCCGCTATTTCCTTCATCCTCTTGCCGTAGAGCTTTCCGAGGGTCTTGAAGTTAGGCTTTATCTTCTTGGTGATTATGCCAGTCGTATCATGCAGGAACTCTATTTCCTTGACATTCACCTCCGTGAGGAATATGTCCCTTACTTTCTCTATATGTGCCTTCACCGTGTCGTCGAGCACGGGCACGAGCACTCTCGCGAGAGGCTTGCGCACGTTGATGCCGACCTTCTTGCGCAGGGCAAGCACCATTGAAGAAGCCTTCTGCGCAAAGGCCATGCTCTGCTCGAGGTCGGAATCGACCAGTCCGGCATGGTATGCGGGCATCGCGTGGAAGTGCACGGAACTCTCGCCGGGCATGAGGTCGAGCCACAGCCTCTCCATGAAGAACGGAGCGATAGGCGCACCCAGCAGGGCTATGCTCGAAAGTGCCTCGTAAAGAGTCTGGTAGGCGGAGAGCTTGTCCTCTCCGAGCCCGTGTCCCCAGAGACGCTTCTTGTTGAGCCTAATATACCAGTTGCTCAGGTCGTCGCACACGAAATCCTGTATCATGCGGCCGGCAGCCGTAATGTCATAGTCCTCGTAGGAGCGCACTACCGCATCGACAAGGGTGTTGAGACGGCTTATCAGCCACCTGTCGAAAAGAGGCCTGCGTGCGTAGGGCACCTGGGCGGCAGCCGGGTCGAACCCGTCGATGTTGGCATACAGCGCGAACACGGAATACGAGTTGTACAGGGTTCCGAAGAACTTGCGGCGCACTTCCTCCACCCCGGCCTCGTCGAACTTCAGGTTGTCCCAGGGCTGGGCGTTGGTAAGCATATACCAGCGCAGCGCGTCGGGACCGTAGCTGTCGAGGGCCTTGAACGGGTCGACGGCGTTGCCGAGGCGCTTGCTCATCTTCTCGCCCTTCCTGTCGAGCACGAGTCCGTTGGATATCACCCTCCTGAAAGCGGGAGTGCCGCTCACCATGGTATGTATCGCGTGCAGGGTATAGAACCAGCCGCGCGTCTGGTCGACGCCCTCGGCGATGAAGTCGGCCGTACAGCCGAAATCGGGAGTGTCCTTACCCCTGAGACCGGTCTGCGCATACGGCATGGAACCGGAATCGAACCATACGTCTATCAGGTCCGTTTCGCGGGTCATCTTCTTCCCGGACGGGCTTACGAGGAATATCTCGTCGACATAGGGACGGTGCAGGTCTATCCTGCCGTAGTTCTCCTTGCCCATGTCGTCGGGGTCGAAGCCCTTGTCCCTCAGAGGATTCGATTTCATGAATCCGGCCGCCACGGCCTTGTCTATCTCGGCATACAGCTCCTTCAGCGAGCCGATGCACAGCTCCTCGCGTCCGTCTTCGGTACGCCATACGGGAAGCGGCGTGCCCCAGTAGCGGCTGCGGCTGAGGTTCCAGTCCTGGATGTTCTCGAGCCACTTTCCGAACCTGCCGGTTCCTGTGGACTCGGGCTTCCAGACTATCTGGTCGTTGAGCCGTATCATCTCGTCGCGCACGGCGGTAGTCCTTATGAACCAGCTGTTGAGCGGATAGTAGATCACCGGCTTGTCGGTGCGCCAGCAGTGCGGATAGCTGTGCACATGCTTCTCTATCTTGAAGGCCTTGCCCTCCTTCTTGAGCATCACGCACAGGTCGATGTCGAGCGTGGGAGCATCGGCGGGAAGGGAATCGTCGTAGGCGTTCTTCACATACCTTCCGGACCACTCGCGGTAGGAGGCGTCGACCCTTTCCCTGACATAGTCCGGGTCGAGGTCTTCGATACGGCAGAAGCGGCCCTTGTAGTCCACCTGGGCCTGGGAGTCGCCGTTCGCGTCCATGACGGTCAGGGCGGGCACTCCGGCATCCCTGGCCACCTTGGCGTCGTCGGCACCGAAAGTGGGAGCTATATGCACGACGCCTGTACCTTCCTCGGTTGAGACATAGTCTCCGAGGATTACCCTGAACGCGCCTTCGTCAGGACGGAACCAGGGTATCAGCTGTTCGTAGCGCATGCCCTCGAGTTCCGTGCCCTTCATGACGCCGGGCAGCACCTCGTAGGGCGTCTTGCCGGAGAACACGCTCTCCACAAGATCCTTGGCAACTATATATGTGCATTCCTCGCCGCTGTAAGGATTGGCGGAACGCACCTTCACATAATCGATACGGGGCCCTACGCAGAGGGCGGTATTGGACGGGAGTGTCCAGGGAGTGGTCGTCCATGCGAGGAAATACAGCCCGTCAACGCCTGTGACCTTGAACTGCGCTATGCAGGTAGTGTCCTTGACATCGCGGTAGCAGCCCGGCTGGTTGAGCTCGTGGCTGCTGAGTCCGGTACCTGCGGCAGGAGAATAAGGCTGTATGGACTTGCCCTTGTAGAGCAGCCCCTTCGAGTATATCTGCTTCAGGAGCCACCAGAGCGTCTCGATGTAGCGGTTGTCGTAGGTGATGTAGGGGTCGTCCATGTCGACCCAATAGCCGATGCGCTCGGTAAGGGTACGCCACTCGGCCGTATATTTCATCACCTCCTCGCGGCAGGTGCGGTTGTAGTCCTCGACGCTTATCTTCCGTCCTATGTCTTCCTTGGTGATGCCGAGCTTCTTCTCCACTCCCAGCTCGACGGGCAGTCCGTGGGTGTCCCATCCCGCGCGGCGGCGCACCTTGTATCCGGACTGGGTCTTGTAGCGGCATACCGCGTCCTTTATGGAGCGGGCCATCACATGGTGTATGCCCGGCATGCCGTTGGCGGACGGCGGCCCCTCGAAGAAGATGAACTCCGGCGCGCCCTCCCTAAGCCTGAGAGAGGTTCCGAAAGCATCCTCCTTCTTCCACGTTTCAAGGACGTCCCGTGCCGTCCCTACCAAATCAAGTCCGCCGTACTCTTTGAATCTCATACTTTTTTCGTAATTTTGCGTCTGCCGGATTTCCGGCGCAATACAATTTCGCAAAGTTAAGAAATTCTGCTTTATTATACAATCTGAGCGTATGGCCATCCTGGATATAGTACTGCTTCTCTGCTTCGTGCCGGCGATAGTCAGCGGCATCACCAAAGGCTTCATAAGACAGGCCGCGGAACTGGTCGCGATACTGGTCGGAGCCTGGGCGGCGTTCCACTTCTCGTCCCTCGCAAGCACATGGCTCGCGCAGTACATAGAGCTGGACAAGCTCGTGCTGCACATAATATGCTTCGTGCTGATCGTGGTCATAGTCTCGCTGCTGCTGAGCCTCGCGGGGATCCTTGTCACCAAATTCATAAACATAGTCTCGCTCGGCTGGATAAACGGCCTGCTCGGACTGCTGTTCGGAATAATAAAGGTCGCCGTGATACTCGGGCTGCTCATCATGGCATTCGAGGCCCTCAACTCCTCGCTCGGCCTGGTAGACGCGGAAGAGCTCGACGGT
Source organism: Bacteroides sp. CAG:1060_57_27 (assembly GCA_001915575.1). GTDB lineage: Bacteria > Bacteroidota > Bacteroidia > Bacteroidales > UBA932 > Cryptobacteroides > Cryptobacteroides pullicola. The sequence goes on from MNQT01000012.1 coordinate 5,704, forward strand.
GCGGTGGTCTACCAGAAGCTCAAGGGGATAGCCGAACATGTATTCCCCTACCTCAAGACATTCATAACAGGAATCGATGGCTAAGATAATATTGATAGAAACCTCTACCACGCTCTGTTCCGTCGCCCTCGCGGTGGACGGCAAGGCCGTATGCAGCAGGGAGAGCGGCACGCCGAAAGCCCATGCGTCGCTGACGGCGGTCTTCGTCAGGGAGGTGCTCGGCGAGGCCGGACTCGCGGCCGGCGGATGCGACGCCGTATGCGTGAGCGCAGGGCCGGGGTCGTATACCGGGCTCAGAGTGGGCGTATCCACCGCGAAAGGGATCTGCTTCGCCGCCGGACTGCCCCTGCTGTCGATATGCACCCTCGACATACTTGCGGCGCAGGCGGTACGCGACGGGCATGTATCAGGTGAATGCAGGCACATAGTCCCGATGATAGACGCCAGGCGCATGGAAGTCTACACGGCGACCTACGACGCCGCAGGGCACAGGCAGACCGATGTCGCACCGCTGGTAGTTGAAGCCGGCAGCTTCGGGCGCGAGCTTTCCGAGGGAGAGACCGTATTCATCGGAGACGCCGCCGACAAGTGCCGGGAGGTCGTCGCATCCCCTGCCGCACGCTTCGTCCAGACATACCCGCACGCCTCGGCCATGGCACCGCAGGCCGAGAGGCTGTTTTCCGAAGGCAGGTTTGAAGACTGCGCCTACTTCGAGCCCTTCTACCTCAAGCAGTTCATGGCAACGACAAGCAAGAAGAAACTTTTCTGAACATGGCATTCGCATTCATATTCATGGTCTGCGTGTTCGCAGTCATAGTCGTCTCGGTCAGCAAGGGGAAATCCGCGCAGGTCAAGGTAGAGAAGCTGGAATTTCCCGACGACAAGGCGCAGGCACCGCAGGAAGACGCATCCGCACAGGAGTACGAGCCCGTCCCGGTGAGCGGTCCCGTAGAGGCATACGACCGCCCCACGCCGACGGCGACGGCACCGCAGGAAGCACCCGTGCGGCCGACGGCGGACACGGCGGCGAGGCCCGCAGCGAAAGCTCCCGGGAAGCCTGCCGCAAAGGCTCCGGCTGCCGCAACAGCAAGAACGGCAACACCGGCCGCAGCAGGAAGAGCTTCGGGACAGGCCGCCGCATCTACAGGGGAGCAGCATCCCGCGGTCGACCTCGGCAGCGATGAAGAGAAGAGGAAATTGATCATTTATTCGGAAATACTCAAGCCGAAATTTGACCGATAGCGCGATTTTGCCTATATTTGCAAAAACACCGAGGGTTCTGCCGCAAAAGGCAGGACTCCTTTTTAATTAACCATATCCAACAAAACATGAGTGAAGTACACTATATGAGCCAGGAAGGGCTCGATAAGATCAAGAAGGAACTGGCGGAAGCCCTGGCCCAGAGACCCGTGATATCGGCGGCCATAGCCGAGGCCCGCGAGAAGGGCGACCTCTCCGAAAACGCCGAATACGAATCGGCGCGCGAGGCGCAGGGGCTGCTCGAGCTCAGGATCGCCAACCTGCAGAACATGATAATCAACGCCAAAGTGCTCGACAGCTCCCAGCTCGGCACGGACAAGGTCCAGATGCTCAACAAGGTGAAGGTCGAGAACCTGGGCAACAAGCGCATAATGGAGTTCACGATCGTAGGCGAGAGCGAGGCCGACTTCTCGAAGGGCAAGCTCGCCGCCACCACTCCTATCGCCAAGGCCCTGCTCGGACACGGCGTAGGCGAGACCGTCGACGCCAAGGCGCCTTCGGGAATAATCAAGTTCAAAATCCTCGAAATCTCCATTTAGGACATGGCCACTATCTTCACCAAAATCGCGAAGGGCGAGATCCCGTCGTACAAGGTCGCGGAGAGCGAAGACTTCTACGCTTTCCTCGACATCAGCCCGCTCTCCCTGGGGCACACGCTGGTAATACCGAAGCATACGGAGGACGACTATATCTTCCACCTGGATCCCGAGACCTACGCCGGCCTGTGGGCTTTCGCCCGCAAGGTCGCCGTGGCCCTGAAGGCGGCCGTGCCCTGCAAGAGGGTGGGCGTCGCGGTGCTCGGCATGGAAGTCCCGCACACCCACATCCACCTTGTTCCCCTGCAGAGCGAAGGGGACATGGATTTCCGCAGGCAGCGTCCGGAATTCACCGAAGAACAGATGGCCGGGACTGCGGCCGCAATCCTTGCAGAATATGAGAAGAACAACAGTTAGGCTCCTCGCGCTTTCGGCGGCGGCCCTTGCATTGGCGGCCTGCTCGGACAGGTCGGTCATCAGCGGAAAGATAGACGGCGCCGCAGACTCCGAACTCATAATAAAGCAGCTCGACGTCAACAGGTTCGCCGTGCTCGACACCATAAAGACCGACGGCGGCGGCTCGTTCAGCTATAAGGTAAGGGTAGACAAGGGCAATCCCGAGTTCATCTATATCTTCAAGGGCGACAGGAGGCTGGCGGCACTGCTGCTCGAGAGCGGCGAGAAGGCTTCCGTAGAGGCCGACACCCTCGGCAACTACAGCGTGAGCGGCTCCGAGGGCTCCGCCAAGCTCTCAGAGATTGAGAAGGCTTCCACCAGGTTCGCATCCGAGATGAGCGCAGCCTCGGACAACGGCCCCGAGATGGCCAGGATATATCTCGAACACTACAGGGCAGGCGTGAGATATATCCTCGAGAACCCCTACTCGCTCACCGTAATCCCGGTGCTGTACGAGCAGATGGGAGGCGCCACCCCGATTTTCAACCAGCCTACCGACGCCATATTCTTCCGTAACGCGGCAGACTCGCTCGAAACCGTATATCCCGACTCACGCTATGTAAAGGCCCTCCGGAGAGAAGCGGAGCGCAGGATGAAGCTGCTCGAACTCGACGGACAACTCCGTGCCGCCGGGGAGATCTCCTATCCCGACCTCAAGATGCCCGACATCGACGGCGGGCAGAAGGCCATAAGCGACATCGACGCGAGGGCCGTTCTGGTACATTTCTGGGACTGCGCAGATGCTGCCCAGAAGATGATGAACCTGGATGTGCTGCTCCCGATATACAATGACTTCCACGATCTGGGATTCGAGATATACGCAGTCTGCCTGACTACCGACAAGGCTTCATGGGGAGCTGTCGTAAACGCGCAGAAACTCCCGTGGGTCAATGTCTGCGACGCGCTCGGAGCCGCATCTCCGGCGGTAAGCCTCTATAATGTCACGTCGCTCCCGAACTCCGTGCTCATAGTGGACGGCGAGCTCGCGACCGACAGCGACATAAAGGGAGAGGACGATCTCAGAAGAGTGCTCGGCAGGACTCTCGGTCGGCGTTAAGCTGGGCCTTGAGAGCATCAATCGAATCGAAGCGCCTCATGTCACGGAGGCGCTTTTTGAATTCTATGCGGATATCGAGTCCGTATATGTCCTCGTCGAAGCCGAATATGTTGGTCTCCACCACGCCGGAGACATTAGTCATGCCGTAGAACTTCCTGCCGAGAGTCTCCACTCCGGTAAAATAGACCCCTTCCGCCGGCAGTATCTTAAGGGGGTCGCACATCTGCATGTTTGCTGTAGGAAAGCCCAGGGTACGCCCGAGCTGCTTTCCACCTACTACGACACCCCCTATCGAATACCCGTATCCGAGCATCCGGGCGGCAAGTTCCACATGTCCGAGCGACAGGGCCTCCCTTATCTTGGTGGAACTGACGGTAATCCCGGTCATTCCAGCAGGACATCCTGGAAGCGGTGCATCCGTTTCCAGGGTCAGCGGGCGGACCGTCCTGCATTCCAGGCCCAGCGATCCGCAGAGCGCGGCTATGCCGTCCGCGCCGAGCATGTCGCTGCCCACGCGGTTGTCGTACCCGATGACAAGGCCGGTAGCCCCGTACTTCCCGACAAGCACATCCCTTATATAGCTCCCCGCATCCATAGAGGCGAACTCTCTGGTGAAGTCCAGCATCTCTACCCTGTCAACTCCGAGGGAGCGCAGCATCGCGGTCTTCTCCTCATTGGTAGAGAGCAGCCTGAGCGTCCGCGCATCCTGCTGGAGCACGGCCCGGGGGTGGTGCCGGAAAGTTACGACAATCGCCTCTTCCCCCTTGCTGCGGGCGGAAGAGACGAGAGTCCTTATAACTTCACGGTGTCCGAGGTGGACGCCGTCAAAGAAACCTGTAGATACTACAGCCATTTCACGAGAGGGAAATCCTGCCTGTGCGGAAGACGCGGATTCTTCGGATAGTAGCGGGTTCCGACCATATACATGCCCGTCCTCTCGGGGAAGACGGCGACCTGGTAGGTAGCCTTGCCGTCCTGGTACGAAACCATATTGAACTCGCTTATGTTCTGCAGGTGGCGCTTGCCGCTCTCGTCGGCGAAGGTGAACACCATTTCCACGCCGATATCCTCGGGTTTGAGTCGGCCCAGGTCGAGCACGACCTCCGCATTGAGGGTGTTGTCCGCCGAAAGCGAATATGAGTCGACAGTCTGGGTGTAGGAAATGACGCGGATGTTGCTCCACTCGTCCATAACCAGCTGCTTCCAGGCGGCGATTTCAGCCGCAACCTTTCCTCCTTCAGCGTTCAGTTCCTCGAAACGCCTGCTCTGGGGTATGTAGTACTGGTTGCAGTAGTCGGTAAGCATACGGTTGGTAGTGAACTCGCAGGCGACCTTCGCGACGGTGTTCTTGATGTATCCGAGCCACTTCTCCGACAGTCCCGTCTCGGGATTGACGTCATAGTAGTCGGGGGCTATCTCGTTCTCTATCGTAGAATAGATAGTGGCCGCATCAAGCTCGTTCTGGTAGTTGGGGTCGTCGTAGGTCTTCTCGAGAGGCAGGGCCCAGCCGGCTCCGGGCTGGTATCCTTCCACCCACCAGCCGTCCAGCACGGAGAAATGCATCACTCCGTTCATGGCGGCCTTCTCTCCCGATGTTCCCGATGCCTCAAGGGGACGGGCGGGGTTGTTGAGCCATACGTCCACTCCCTGCACGAGCCTCTTGGCGAGGGTTATGTCGTAGTCGGCGACAAAGATTATCCTGCCGAGGAAGCGGTCCTGCTTGGAGATGTCTATGATCTGCTTTATGAGGTCCTGTCCCGCTCCGTCGGCAGGATGTGCCTTGCCGGCGAATATGAACTGCACGGGATGCTCGGGATTGTTGACTATCGCGTCGAGCCTGTCGAGGTCGGAGAACAGCAGCGTGGCCCTCTTGTAGGTCGCGAAACGGCGGGCGAAGCCTATGGTCAGCACGTCGTCGCGCAGCCTCTCCTTGATCGTCACGATCTGGCTGGGCGTATAGTGCGCGCAGAGCTGGGGAATGGAGAACCTCTCCCTGACCGTATCGATAAGGTCGCGCTTCATCAGCTTACGTGTCTCCCAGAGTTCCTTGTCGGGCACCGAATATATGCCTTCGAAACACCTCTTGTCATAGTGGTGGTTCTGGAAATCCGCACCGAACACCTTCGCGTGTATCTGCTTCCACTTCTTGGCGGTCCAGGTCGGATAGTGCACGCCGTTGGTCACATAACTTATGTAGAGTTCTTCGGGCAGGTATCCGGGATACATGTCCGCGAAGATCTCGCGGCTCACCTTGCCGTGGAGCATGGACACTCCGTTGACATTCTGCGACATGTTCGCGGCAAGATAGCTCATGGAGAACTTCTCCTGATGATCGTCGGGGTTGATCTTTCCGAGGCTCATAAGAGTCCTCCAGTCGATGCCGACGCTCTGGGGATAGTATCCGAGATACTTTCCTATGAGCTCCTCGCTGAACGCGTCGTGTCCCGCGGGAACGGGAGTGTGGGTCGTGAAGAGTCCGGAAGTCCTGATGAGCTCCATAGACTCGCTGAAGCTGTGGTGTCCGTCCTGTATGCACTCGCGCAGCCTCTCCAGGCCCGCGAACGCCGCATGTCCCTCGTTATAATGGTAGATAGTGGGATTGAGCCCCAGGGCGCGCAGGGCCCTGACTCCTCCTATGCCGAGGAGCAGTTCCTGCTTGAGCCTGTTCTCCCAGTCCCCACCGTAGAGCTGGTACGTAACCTGCTTGTCCTCCGGGATATTGTCCTCGAAGTCAGTATCGAGGAGATAGAGGTCGGTACGGCCCACGGCCACCTTCCATATACGGGCGCTGAGCTCGCGTCCGGGCATGGGAACCCTGACCTTCATCCAGGCGCCGTTTCCGTCGAACACGGGTTCGGCCGGAATCTTCATGAAGTCCTGTGCCGTATACTCCGCCACCTGGTTGCCTTGGGGCGTGATACGCTGGGTGAAATAGCCGTACTTGTACAGCAGGCCTACAGCAACCAGGTTGACATTCATGTCGCTGGTCTCCTTGAGATAGTCTCCGGCGAGTATTCCGAGGCCACCGGAATAGATTCTGAGCGAGGTGTCGAGTCCGTACTCCATGCAGAAATATGCGACGGAAGGTTCCGTCCTCTTAGACTTCTGCTCCATATAGGAGTCGAACTCCCTCATGACATTGTCCAGACGTCCTACGAACTCCTCGTCCTCCGCGAGTTCCTGGTATCTCTTTATGCTGACCTTGTCCAGTATCTCCATTGGATTGTGTCCGGACTTGTGCCACAGGCGGGCGTCCACGCTCTTGAAAAGCGCCTTTGCGTTATCATTCCAGCACCACCAGAGGTTCTTGCAGAGGGTCTCGAGACCCAGGAGCTTCTCAGGCAGGTGTCTGGTCACCATTATGCTCTTCCACGACGGCGCTCCGATTTCGTTTCTGTTCATCTTTCGTTGTTTATTCTCTACTTCTTCTCCGCGATAGCGTTGTCCAGCCTTATGCTGAAGTCGCTCAGGACGTTCATATAGTTTATGAACGCCTCATAGGGCGTAGCATAGGGATTGAACCTGCTGTGTATCTCACCGTCAGAGAAGAATTTCGTGCACATATAATAGAAGTGGTCGCTCTCCTGGAGGTGTCCGTAGTCGGTCCAGAGAGCCTCGTCGTCCGCAAGCGAAAGCTTCTCCTCAAGCTCGTAGAGCTTGTGGAACGCGTCCTGCTGCAGTTCGTTGCCGAGCCATGCGGACAGGTCCCTCTCCTCGTCGGCCCACGAAATGGCCTCGGGAACGGAAATCTCCCCTACGGAATGGTGCTTGGCCGCAGCCCTCGAAGGGGTGACGAACTCGAGCTCGGGATCCTTTGCCACGAGGTCGGTGAACGCCCTCATGAAGTCGAAGATTCCGCACTCCGCGCCCTGATGCTCTCCGAACGTCTCGTAATCCATGAAGAGGTTGACTATCTCCCCCTCGGAAGCCTTGATCCAGCCGAGATACTTCTCGGCGGTCAGGGGCCATTCGCCCCAGCCCCTGTCGGAGAAGCGGAAGGCTATGTCGTCGCTGAGGGAATAGTTGCGCAGGAGCACCTTGAGTCCGCTCTTGTACTCGTTGTTATACAGATAGTTGGGACTTCTCCAGCCCATGATGTGGCGCGCACCTTCCGTAAGCATGGTCTTGAAGCCGAGATTGTAGACCTCCTTGCCTATGCTGTCGGAATAGATGAGCTCCGTGTTGCGGAAAGTCTTGGGCGTCACGCCGAAATATTTCTCTATGGCTTCCTTGTGCCTGCGGACCTGGTTCTCGAATTCCTGTCCGGAAGCGAGGGACGAGAGCGAATGGTTGTAGGTCTCGCAGAGGAACTCGACCTTGCCGGTATCGGCAAGTTTCCTGAAACTCTCCACGACCTCCGGAGCATAGCGGTCGAACTGTTCGAGCGCGGAGCCGGAAATCGAGAACGCAAGCTTGAGCTTGCCCTTGCTCTTCGTGATCTGCTCGAGGAGCAGCTGGTTCATAGGCAGGTAGCACTTCTGCGCCACCCTTTTCAGGATTGTCCTGTTGGCAAAATCGTCATAGTAGTGAGAATCCTTACCTATATCGAAAAAGCGGTACAGACGGAGTCTCGAAGGCTGATGGACCTGAAAATACAGGCATACTGACTTTTTCATATTATTGCTTGACTACTGATTCATAAACTTTCTTGAGCTTGGCGGTGGCACCGTTCCACTTGAGCTCGTTAACTTCGTCATATCCCTGCTTCGTCGCAAACCTTGCGAGCGCAGGATACTGCAGGAGGGCATAGATGTCGTCCGCCATGGCATCGACATCCCAGAAATCCACCTTGAGCGCGTATTTGAGCACTTCGGCCGCTCCGGACTGGTGCGAGATTATGGCAGGGACATTGGAGCGCATGGCCTCGAGGGGCGATATTCCGAAAGGCTCCGATACCGAGGGCATTATGTACACGTCCGAGAGGGCGAACATCTTCTGCACCTCCTTTCCGCGCAGGAAGCCCGTGAAATGGAAACGGTCAGAGATGCCAAGACGCGCCACCTGGCGTATGGCCTTGTTCATCATGTCTCCGCTTCCGGCCATGACGAAACGCACGTGCGGAGTCCGCTTGAGCACCTTGGCGGCAGCCTCGATGAAGTATTCGGGGCCCTTCTGGAAAGTAATCCTGCCGAGGAAGGTCACAATCTTGTCGCTTACCGCGCGTTTGACCTTGATGTCGTCGCGTCCGCTGAAATCCACGGCGTTATGCACGGTAACGACCTTGGCAGGATCGATGCCGTACCTGTTTATGACTATGTTCCTCGTAAGGTCGCTGACCGTAACCACGCAGTCGGCGGCCTCCATTCCCCTTTTCTCGATGGCATATACCCTGGAATCGACCATGTCGTCGGAGCCGCGGTCGAAGGAGGTCGCATGCACATGCACCACAAGGGGCTTTCCCGTAAGCTCCTTCGCGGCGATTCCGGCAAGGTAGGTAAGCCAGTCGTGAGCATGGATGACGTCGAACTCGTTCTGCATCGCGATAGTCCCGCCCACCTGGGCGTAACGGGACACCTCCTCGAGCAGGTTGGCGCCGTATTTCCCGGAGAACTTGAACTTCTGTCCGAAGCCCACCGAGGTCTCGTGCACATGCTCCTTCTTCATCTTCTCGATCGCCTCGTAGTATTCCGAAGGGTCTACATAGGGGACAAGGCTGGAGTCCACGTTGATGAACTTGACCTTATCTATGAACTCCTCAACGCTGTCGCTGACATTGCTCACCGCAACGTCGCTGGCGTTGATTATCCTGGCGCAGCTCTGGTCTTCGTCGCCGGAAGCCGAAGGCATCACGAAGAGCACTTCGACTCCGTTATGGGCCAAGCCCTTGACGATACCTTCACAGGCCGTACCGAGTCCGCCTGCAATGTGAGGCGGGAACTCCCAACCGAACATCAGGACTCTCATTTCTCTTTACTCCTGTATTTGTCCAACATTCTTTCGACAGAAAGCAGCGAAGCCGTGCTCAGCGCAGACGAGATCGCGCCGTGGGGAGCGTGCGGGGGATCTCCGTCATAGAGTTCGGAGAACGCACCTATTCCGTGCTGGCCGAGATCCTCGTAGAATCCTTCCGTCAGCCATTCGGCCCTCTTCACGAAAGAAGGGCCCTTGACTTTCAAGGCTATCTTCACATACGGCTCCAGCAGGCTGGGCCTCGCACATCCCTGGTGATAGGCGAGATCCCTGTCCCTCTGGGTCCCTTCATAGACTCCCTTGTACTTGGGATCGCGGGGAGAGAGGGTCCTTATGCCCCTCGAGGTGACGAGCTCGTTGTCTATGACCCTCAGGATCGAGGGCACGAGTTCATCGTCTATAGGGGAATAGTCGCAGGCGAGAGGACACAGCTGGTTGGGCCTTATGTCCATATTCTGGCCGGCGTTGTCCACATAGTCTGCAAGGCAGCCGTAGGAAGGGTTCCAGAAGGTCTTCTGGTAGTTCTCCCTGACGAGGTCGCGTATGCGGCTCCATTTCGCGATGAAGGGATTTTTCTTCGAACCGTAATTCGCCTCCATATCGACCGCGAAGCAGATAGCGTTGTACCACAGGGCGTTGGTCTCGACCTGGTAGCCGGCCCGCTCCGTGACGGGGATTCCGTCGACATAGGCATTCATCCACGAAAGGGCCGTGCGGTACTTCTGGGCCCACAGCAGGCCGTTGGGATGCATGGCTATTTCGGCGCGCTCGCCGGGAAGGTAGCTCTCGACGATGCCGCATACGGTAGCTCCGTACTTCTTCCACACGGCCTTGGGGTCGGCTCCGTAGGATATGTAGTCCTGGAGTATCGACGCCATTACGAGCGGAGCCTCCACCTGGGTGGTCCTGTGGAAGAGCCTCTGCTGCTCGTCGCCTATTATATTGTCAAGTATCTCCTCGAACAGTTTCGGGTTGTCCAGCCCGTAGAGAGCAAGCCCCGGCAGGGCCAGGAGCGACTCCCTGAGCAGTCCGGTATACAGCCAGGTAAGGCCAGCGGTTATCCTCTTGCGGTTGTTATGGTCGATTATGAGCGTGTCGGCGCAGCGGCGGAGCTGGTCGCGGTATCCGGTGATCTCGCCCATGGCCTTCACGCCGGCGGTAAACCTCCTCTTGAACTCCGACGGGGTCCCCTGCCTTACGGATGCCGAGAGTATGACATTTCCCCCGGGCTTTACCGTGCATTCGAACGAGCCGGGCACGAGCAGGTCTTCGAGACAGTCGAAGCCGCGGCGTGCCTCGTCGGAATAGGTGATGTTGTTGTTCCAGTGGGGCGAGGCAGTGAACTTCGCCTTCTGGTCGCTCATCTGCAGGTTGAGGTCGGGGAAGTTGGAATACATCCTGAAAGACATTCCGCCGTCGACAGCCACGCCCGAAGTATTCGCCTCAGGATTCTGGTGCGTGAGGCTGTGGATGTTGCGGAACGCGAGGAAAGGCTTGAGTATGAGCTTCACCGGCGAGGGGGACTCGACCAGTTCATACTTTATCATGATCTGGTCCCTGTCCTGCGCCAGCAGAAGGCTCTTGCGGAACACGACGTCGCCCACCTTGTAGGTGATCTGAGGGATGGGGTCGGCGCTGAAATCGACGATATATTTGTGCCCCCTGGGCTCATAGATGTCGCCGTAGCAGTGAATGCCGAGGTTAAACTGCTTGCCCTTGATGACAAGGCTCTCGTCTACTCCGGAGAGCAGAAGATACCTGTCGCCACCGAAACGGTCGAGGGTGACGGCCAGCAGTCCGTGGTAACGGCGCGTATTGCAGGTCAGGATAGACGTATTGCAGTACGCTCCGGACTTGTTGGCGCACAGGATCTCCTTCTTGAGAGAGTATGCCAGGTTGACAAGCTCGGATTTGTTGAATTTTATAAATGCCATAATATAACTATAACGTTACGACCTTTTCCTAAGCACGATGGCGACACGGCTCGGCAGATAAAGCGAGAGCCTTCCGTCCACCGTCATGTGAGTCTCGCCCGGCTGGAGCCTGGCGAATCCCCCGAATTCCGCCTCGTCCGAATTGAACGCCATCTCATACTCGCCGTCCGGAGCCGGGAAGCCGTAGCCGGAGTATGACTCACAAGGATTGAAATTGAATGCAAATATACTATTTCCACGCCTGAATATCAAGATTTTCGCACTCTCGTCGACATATAATTGCACCGGACGGGAATCAAGCACCCTTTCTTTCTTGACATACGATATCATCCTTGCATCGAACACCTCCAGTCCGGCATAGCGGAGGTCCTCCCTGTCGGCGAGCGACCACTGCCTGCGGGCGTACTTGTACGACCAGCCGTTGCCTTCGCGCGGGAAGTCTATCCACTCGGGATGCCCGAACTCGTTGCCCATGAAATTGAGGTAGCCTCCGCCGCAGGTGCCGAGGGTGGCGAGCCTTATCATCTTGTGCAGGGCCACGGCGCGGTCTATCGTCAGGCTCGGCGTGCTCTTGCTCATGGAAGTGTACATGTCCTTGTCCGCCAGGCGGAACATTATGGTCTTGTCGCCCACGAGAGCCTGGTCGTGGCACTCGGCATAGGAGACGGTCTTCTCGTCCACGCGCTTGTTGGTCAGCTCCCACCACATCTCACCCATGCTCCACTGCTCGTCGTGCAGCTCCTTTATCCACTTGATCCAGTGGTCCGCTATGCCCATGGCCATACGGAAGTCGAATCCGACTCCGCCCGCCTCGAACGGCGCCGCGAGCCCTGCCATACCGCTGACATCCTCGGCAATGGTTATCGCGGCCGGGTTGATCTCGTGGACAAGCATATTGGCGAGCGCGAGATAGCTGACCGCATTCTCGTCCACGCCGGAATCGAAATACAGCGAATAGTCGCCGAAGTCCTTGCCCAGTCCGTGGTTCCAGTAGACCATACTGGTCACTCCGTCGAAACGGAAACCGTCGAGATGATACTCCTCCAACCAGAACTTGCAGTTCGACAGCAGGAAATACTTCACCTCGTCCTTGCCGTAGTCGAAGCACCGGGAGCCCCAGGCGGGATGATGTCCCGCCGCCCCCTGGTAGAAATACAGGTCATCCCTGCCGTCGAGCCGTCCGAGCCCCTCGGCCTCGTTCGACACGGCATGAGAATGCACTATGTCCATTATTACGGCTATGCCCATGCGGTGCGCCTCGTCCACCAGGGCCTTGAACTCCTCGGGAGTGCCGAAACGGGAGCTGAGCGCGAAGAAGTTGGACACCTGGTAGCCGAACGAGCCGTAGTACGGATGCTCCTGCAGCGCCATTATCTGGAGCACGTTGTACCCCAGGCGCCTGACCCTCGGGAGCACGTCGCGCCGGAATTCGTCGAAAGTGCTCACCTTCTCCTTCTCGGAACTCATGCCTATGTGGCATTCGTAGATCAGGGGATGAGGGCGCCTTCCGGGCCTGCGGTATTTCCATTCATAGGGCTCCGGATCCCACACCTGGGCGCTGAAGACCTTGGTCACCGGATCCTGCACGACCCTCGTCACATACGCCGGGAGCCTCTCCCCTCCGCCGCCGGGCCACTCTATCCACAGCTTGTAGAGCTCTCCGTGGCGCAGGAACATCTCGGGCAGGGAGAGTTCCCAGTTGCCGGCACCGACAGGCCTGAACGAATACGCCTCGGTGCGCTTCCAGTTGTTGAAGTCGCCGACAAGGAAGATGCGCGACGCGTTGGGCGCCCATTCGCGTATGACCCAGCGGCCGTCCTCCCTGTGCAGGGGATAGTAGATATGGTTGTTGACGGCTGCGCCCAGGGGGCCGTCACCGGCGAGTTTCCTCCTGTCCGCGAGGATACGCGCGTGCCTGGCATCGACCGCCTCCCGGTATGGTCTGAGCCAGGGGTCGATGTCGTAGATTTTCTTTGTCATGATATGTGGTCGGCATTGGTTTCCAAAGTCCTCAGGTATTCCCTGCAGGCGGCGACCAGTTCGTCGGCCCGCCTGATGTACCTGTCTATGTCTCCGAGCGCGGTGGACGGGTCTTCCACGGCGGCGGCTATCTTCTCGAGTTCTTCAAGAGCCTTGTTATAGTCCAGTTCTTCCATACCTTTTCCGTTTCTGTCAAACGACCTTGGCGTTTACGGTCCCGTCTGCGAAGAGCACCCTTATGCCGTCGCCGGGACGGAGCGACGAGGCGGACTTGAGCACATGGCCGGAGCTGTCGGCGACCAGGCTGTATCCGCGGGAAAGTATGCTGCGCGGATCGGCCGAACGGATCCTGGAATGCAGCAGCTCCAGGGCGGCCTCCTCCCGCGCGAGCCTTGCCGAGAACGCCAGTCTCAGCCTCTGAGCGAAAGCGCCTAACTGCTGGTCTTCCGCAGACATGATGTCTATGAAGAAGTCCGCGAGGGCGGTAGGCGTCTTGACATGGGAGAAGGCCACCATGTCGGCCACATGATAGTCCCTCTCATGGCCTATGGCCGTAAGGACGGGCACACCGCAGGAAGCTATCGCGAGGCAGAGACCGTAGTCGTCGAAGCAGGAGAGGTCGAGCGCGGAACCGCCGCCGCGTATTATAAGCACGGCGTCGAAGCGTCCTCCGGCCGACTCAGCCCTTGCGAGCGCATCCGATATCGATGCGGGAGCATCGGAGCCCTGCATCACGGCTTCGAAAAGGGTCACCGAGAACGCGAAGCCGCAGTCGTTGCCCTCGAGATGACGGCAGAAGTCGCCGTAACCCGCGGCATTCGCCGCCGAAATCACCGCAAGGCGGCGGGGCAGGGACGGCAGCGAGAGCCTCTTCTGGGCATCCATCATGCCCTCCGACTCCAGAGTCTGTATCGTATGCCTGCGCTGCAGCTCGGCCGCGCCTATGGTATACAGGGGTTCTATCTCCTCGATTGACAGGGTCATGCCGTAGAGTTCGCTGTAGGAAAGGTACACCCGGACAAGTATCTCCATTCCAGGTTCCAGGCCTCCTCCCGACGCCTCCCTGAAATATGCCGCAAGCACCGGATAGCGGCTGCGCCATATCACGGCCTTGGCCTTGGCGATGCTGCGGCCGCCCTCGTTCTGGCAGAGGTCGACATAGCAGTGGCCGCCGGCCTTCACCTGCACGGAAGCCACCTCGGCCCGGACCCACAACCTGTCCGGGAAAAGGCTTTCGACACCCTCCCTCACCTGCCTCAGCAGTTCTGCCAGACCGATATAATCCTTTACCATAACGCCACCTACAAATTTACAAAAAATGGTAAAAACTTTGTATATTTGCGCCCGGAGAATGTTGGCGGACGGGCTATGGTAATCAAGGAGGCACAGTTCGTGGGCAGCAGCACACGTGTGGCGGGAAAGCCCGGAAGGGCCCTTCCCGAATTCGCCCTCATCGGAAGGTCCAACGTCGGCAAATCGTCCCTGATCAACATGCTCTGCGGGAGCAGGAAGCTCGCGATGACCTCCTCCACCCCGGGAAAGACAAGGCTGATCAACCGTTTCCTGATAAACGGCAGCTGGTATCTGGTCGACCTGCCCGGGTACGGATACGCCAAGGCCTCCCATGACACGAGGAACGAGATAGCCTCCGTCATAAAGGACTATATACTCAACTCGGAAGAGCTCGCTATACTTTTCGTGCTGGTGGACTCGCGCCGCCCCATAGGACGCATCGACATCGATTTCATCGCAGAACTGGGAGAGCACGGCATCCCGTTCGCCATAATACTTACGAAGTGCGACAAGCAGGGTCCGAACGCCCTGTCCGCGACAATGCAGGAGAACGAGCGGCTCATCCTGCAGCAGTGGGAAGAAATGCCGGATGTGCTGTGCAGCTCTGCCGCCGACGGACGGGGCAGGGACGAGATCCTGGACTATATAGACAAGATCCTCAAAACAATATAATCGCTATGTTACACTCCCACAGACTGGAATTGTTCGCGTGCCGCGCCTCGGAAGATTTCGCACGCAAGGTGATTGCCCACCTCAACGGGCGCAGGAACGCCGACGAGCCGGAACTCCATCTTGGAAAGATCGAAGTCACTCCCTTCAGTGATGGAGAGTTCCAGCCCCACTTCACGGAAAGCGTACGCGGAGCATCCGTCTATATCCTGCAGTCCACTATACCGCCTGCAGAAAACCTCATGGAACTCCTTCTGACAATCGATGCGGCAAAGAGGGCCTCGGCCGACAAGGTGATAGCCGTCATACCCTATTTCGGCTGGGCACGCCAGGACCGCAAGGACAAGCCGCGCGTGTCGATAGGCGCGAAGCTCGTGGCGAACCTGCTGCACGCCGCCGGAGCCGACAGGATCATGGCCTGCGACCTCCACGCCGACCAGATACAGGGCTTCTTCGACATCCCGCTCGACCACATCTACGCCAGCAAGGTGTTCATCCCCTACATCAAGAGCCGCGGCATCGACAGGCTCGCGATAGCCGCTCCCGACATGGGCGGGGCCAAGAGGGCCAACGCCTACGCCAAGGAGCTCGACGCATCCGTCATTATCTGCCACAAGACCAGGGAGAGGGCCAATGTCGTAGGCTCCATTACGGCAATCGGCGAGGTCGAAGGCAAGAACATAATCATCGTCGACGACATGATAGACACGGCCGGCACCCTCTGCAAGGCCGCCGAGCTGCTCATCAACAAGGGTGCGCTCAGCGTCAGGGCCTGCGCCACCCACGGACTGCTGTCGGGCGACGCGCTCGAACGCATCCACGACTCCGTGATGGAGGAGGTGTTCATCACCGACACCGTCCCCCACCCGGAGCTCGAGAACGACCCCAAGATAAGGATAGTCAGCATGACGGGAGTCTTCGCCGACATAATCCACAAGGTATACAACTACGAATCGATCAGCAGCGATTTCGTCTTCTGACCCTCCGCTTCCGTACGATATGAAAGTGATCCTCCTCAGTGTCGCCGTCGTGGCGCTATGCGTGCTCGGACTGTGTTTCAACATCATAGTCCGCAAGAAGGACTTCCCCCATTACGACGTGGGCTCCAACGAGGAGATGCGCAAGCTGGGCATACGCTGCTACAAGGACGAAGACGCCGCGCTGCACAGTAGGAAATGTTCAGGCAACTACAGCGATGCCTGCAAAGAATGCAAGTTATATGAGTCTGGTAGCAATCGTAGGCAGGCCTAACGTAGGCAAGTCTACCCTGTTCAACCGCCTCGTGGGAATGAGGCAGGCAATAGTCGACGACACCTCCGGAGTTACGCGCGACCGCCATTACGGGCGCTGCGACTGGTGCGGCAGGGAATTTTCGGTAGTCGACACCGGAGGATACACGACCAATTCGGACGACGTGTTCGAGACGGCCATACGCTCGCAGGTGCAGATAGCCATAGAGGAAGCTGACGCCGTGCTGTTCATGGTAGAGGCCGGCACTGGCATAACCGACTACGACGCCGAGATAGCCGACATACTCCGCCGGTCGAAAAAGCCCGTGCTGCTCTGCGTGAACAAGGTCGACTCGGGCGAGAAGATGTTCGACAGCTACCAGTTCTACTCCCTCGGACTCGGGGAGATATACAGCATCTCCGCCGCAAACGGCAGCGGCACCGGCGACCTGCTCGACGCGGTGGTAGCCGCACTTCCGCAGGAGAGCGAGGCCGAAGACAGCAGGAGCGGCCTTCCGAGGATCGCGATAGTGGGCAAGCCCAATGTCGGCAAGTCCTCGCTGACCAACGCCCTGCTCGGAGAGGAGAGGAACATCGTGACGCCGGTCGCAGGCACGACGAGGGACTCTATCGAGACATACTACAACAAGTTCGGCTACGAATTCATGCTCGTGGACACCGCAGGCATACGGCGCAAGGCGAAAGTCCGCGAAGACCTGGAATTCTATTCCGTAATGCGCTCCATAAGGGCCATAGAGCATTCCGACATCTGCATACTGATGATCGACGCCACCGCCGGAATGGAGGCCCAGGACATGAACATCTTCAACCTGATAGCCCGAAACCGCAAGGGATGCGTCGTCGTGGTGAACAAGTGGGACCTCTTCATCAAGGACTCCAACACGATGAGGGAATATGAAAGCGCCCTCAAGGAAAGGCTCGCCCCGTTCAACGACATCCCGATAGTCTTCACTTCGGTGGTAAGGAAGCAGCGCATCCAGGACGTGCTCAACGCCGCGACCCGGGTGTTCGCCAACTACACGAGGAAGATTCCCACCGCGAGGCTGAACGAGGCCCTGCTGCCCGTCATAGAGGAGACACCTCCTCCCGCATGGAAGGGAAAGTATGTCAAGGTGAAATACATAACCCAGCTTCCCACGCGCTTCCCCGCGTTCGCGTTCTTCTGCAACCTGCCGCAGTACATCAAGGAACCCTACAAACGCTTCCTCGAGAACCAGCTGCGCAGGAATTTCGACCTCAGCGGCTGTCCTGTCCAGATATACTGCCGTCAGAAGTAGCCTCCACGGCCGGCGGTTTCGGATAGCATATCGTGAAGCACGCTCCTCCCAGAGAGAACGAGCGCTGGTACGATATGGTCGCACCGCAGGTGTCGAGCACGCTCCGGCACATCGCCAGACCGAGGCCGGAACCTCCGCTCTTGGTGGTGAACTTGGGAGTGAACAGCTTGGGTATATCCTCGTCGGATACGCCGGGGCCGTCGTCCTCGAACACTATGTCATAGTACCCGTCCTGCACAGAATTACGCACGGACACCACCACATGCCCGTCCGGCTCGTCCCCTATGGCCTGCATCGCATTGACCAGCAGGTTGACGAACACGCGCGTGAGCTGGGGTCTGGGGCCGAGCACCTTCGCCCCCTCGAATCCCATATAGGTGAAAGTGATGTTCTCCTTGCCCTCGAACATGGCCGTCTCCTGCCCGAGTACGGCATCGAGTGGAATCTCGGTGAACTTCTCGGTATACAGCTTCGCGAAGGTAGAGAAATCGTTAGCCGTAGAGGCGAGGACATTGATATGGTAGATCAGCTGCTCGCTGACCTGGTCGAAATTGTCCGCCCATGACGGGTCGCCCTTCTGCTTGCGGCGCATCATCTTCTGTATCAGGAGCATCATCGGCGTCAGGGGGTTCTTGATCTCGTGGGCGACCTGCCTTGCCATCTCGTTCCACGCCTTGTCCCTCTCGGCATCGGCGAGCCTGCGCGAACTGTCCGAGAGCTTCTTCACCATCCTGTTGTAAGACTGGACTATGCTCGATATCTCGTCGTCGCGGTCGTAGTCTATGTATTCCGGCGACTCGAGGTCCATCTTGCTCATCTTGCCGCTCATCTCGTCCAGCGGACGGAACATCGTGTCCACGATACGCGACACCATGAACAGCGCCACGGCCAGGAACAGCACGAACAGGGCCACGATAGTCATGGTATGCGTGACCGCGTCCTTCTCGAAATCGTAGTTCTCCTCGTTATAGGGAGAGCTTACTATGGCGAGCATGTTCCCGCCTGCCCCTATGACAGGAGCATACATGCTGTAGAAGTCCCTGCCGGCCGCCTCCTCCCTCTGGATATAGTAGCGCTTGTGGCTGTAGACTATCTGCTCGTACGCCTTTCCGTCTATGCGCTCGCCGATAAACTGGCGCTCGAACACTATCGGAGTCGTCGACATCATCAGCCTGCCGTCGCAGGTATAGAGCGTGACATCGGAGTCAGTGTCACCTCCCACCTGAGCCAGAAGCCTGTGCACCTGCACCATGTCCAGCTCGTCGGTACTGTGGATTCCCTCCACTCCGGCCTCCATCATCGCGGATATCGAATTTATCTTGTCCGACATCATCGTATAGAGGTTGCCCTCGTTGCGCGAGTTCACATAGTACACGCTCACCGAAGCCATGGCAACCAGGGTCAGCAGCAGGGACCCCATCATCACCCCAAGTATGCGCGAGCGGTAGTAGCTGCTCATGAACTGCCGGAAGGTTCCGTGCCTGAAGCACGGCAGGCTGCACAGCACGAACATTATTATGGCGAGGAACACTGCAGTAAGCGCATAGACCATGAAAGTGGTCTGCGTCCTGGACAGGACCACCACCTCGTTGTCGGCTATCACCGTTATGAAATGCGTATAGCCGTCAATGGTCATGGTCTTCTCCTGCCGCGCGTATATCCTCTCCCTCAGTTCGGGCTGCAGCCGCGTCGGATACGGATAGCTGCCGTGGCTGGACTTCAGGTTCGCACCCTCATACCTGGCGTAGGAGGTTCCGGTCGGCAGGGTGACCCTTCCGGACGGCGTGATTCCGAATATGCCGGCGTATCCCCTGCTTCCGCTGACCTCCTTCGCGTCGAGGCACACCAGGACCCTGGAGATGCCGCTGCCCTCTATCATATACATGAACAGGCCCACATAGTACGGACGCTCCCCGTCCCTTTCGACATACATGAACCTCGAGCGCGGCGCTATGGGGACGGCGTCGCGGAGTATGCTGTTGTACAGGTCAAGTGCCGCACGGGTGTTGTTCTCGTTGTTGAACACATAGACAGACACGTTGTAGTCTCTGTCAACGCTGGAAAGATAGGCCTCGACTATGCGGCTCTGTATCGAAGACGCGGTATTGTTGAACACTGACAGGGCCGGGATAATCATATCGTCGGCTATCTCCGACTCGACGCTGCGCAGCCTCAGCTCGAGCAGTATGTCCCTGTCGAACGACAGCCTGCCCGCCAGCATCTCCATGGTGCTCTGCTCCTTGCGAAAGCCCAGAGACGAGGAGGCTGCCACGAGGTATACGGCCACCAGCACTGCATACAGCAGGCGGCTGCCACGGGAAAACGCATCCAGCTTCACCCCGAAGACCCTCTGCGCCAGCGGTCTGTAGGTCTGCACTATGAAAGGGATGCTCACGAGCATCGTGATAATCGAACCGTACACGAGCAGCGAGAAGAAGTCTATCTCGGATATCTTGTAGAGTTCCAGCGTGATGCCGGAATTCTCCACTATGCTGGCAAGCACTGAACTGGTATAGGCCAGTATGCCTATTACGGCCACGCCTACCGCGACAAGTCCCGCCACGGGACGGGAAGTCTTCTCAAGGCGCCGGGCGATCTCGTCTCTGGTGATGTACAGGCACAGTGACGACAGGAGGACAGCAAGATTGATGATGAGCACGGCACCGAGCGAGTACAGCATCTCGCCGCCGGCATAGAGCAGTGGAGAGAATACCATGAACCGCCCCTGCATGGAGCGTCCCCAGAAATAGAAAAGCGACATAGCGGCCACAAGCACCGCAAGGGTCACATGCAGCCTCCTTATGCTGCGCCTGCCGAACAGGAATGCGAAGCCCGAACATATCAGCAGCCCCAGCGCAGCCCATACCAGGGAGGAGCTGCGTTCCGAAGGGCTCGAGGCCGATGTGCGCACAAGCTGGAACTGGGGCCGTCCGTCCACACAGACGGGGACGCCGCTGCCTTCGGACAGCTCGCTGATCTCATAGCCCTGCTTGAGGTGCAGTATGCGGTTGGCCGTAGCCCCGGCGCCGCGGGTCCTCAATATCTCTATGCCGCCGAACACCCTGACGTCGTCCTCCTCCACGGACTTCACCAGATACCAGCGGTAGCCCATGTTGACAAATTCCGCGGTATCTCCGACTTCCGACAGGGGCGAGACAAGGTATGCGCGAGGATTCGCGAGCACGGGCACATACATCTGCGTGCGTATGTCGTCGTTCGATATGGGGAATTCGTTCACCCACGACTGGAGCGTGTCCGCACGATAGCGGTATATCACCATGTCGCCGGGAACCTCCCCTATGTCGAGCCACTCGCCGGGATCCGACGCGAGCGCCCTGTCCATATATTCCTCGAGCAGGTCCAGCCTGCCGTCAAGGACCCTGGACATCGTCGACGCCGTCCTCTGGATGTTGTCAGAACCGTGCGACTGCCCTATGGCCAGAAAGAACATCACTGCGCCGGCAAGGATGAAAAGCGCAGACATCAGATCGTATTTGCTGCCGGATAACTTCATTCGTGATGATAGGGTTCTCCCCTGATTATAGTAAACGCACGGTACAGCTGCTCTGCAAAAATCGTTCTAACCATCTGGTGCGAGAAGGTCATCTTCGAGAGGGAGAGCAAGGCATCGGCCCTGCCGTAGACCCCGGGGGAGAATCCGTACGCTCCTCCGACCACATATACCAGGTCGCGCCCGCCCCGCGTCATCTTCCGTTCTAGGTCGGAGGCGAACTCGAGGGAGCGCAGCTGCCTGCCCTTCTCGTCAAGCAGCGTCACGAAATCAGAGCCTTTCAGCCGGCCGAGGACAAGCTCTCCCTCCTTCTCCCTTATCTGCTCCCTGGAAAGGGCCGAGACATTCTTGAGCTCGGGTATCTCCACAAGGTCGAAAGGCACATAATGCCTCAGCCTCGACACATACAGGTCGAGTCCGCTCCTGACCCACGCGACATCCGTCTTCCCTACTGTAAGCAACGTAATCCTCATCCGGCAGAACTTTGTTCACAAATATACTAAAAACAAATGGCTTGATATTTGCATCTTTACGGAGCGTGTACAATTTTCTGAAAATAACATGTCTGCTCCTGCCGCTCCTTGTGTGCGGCCGCCTTTCCGCCCAGTCTCAGAATCCGGAGAGGCTCGACGTGTTCACCCCTATCAGCAAGTACATAGTAAGCGGCGACGCCGAATGCCTGTCGGCATGGTTCGACGAGAACCTCGACCTGTCGGTCATAGCCCAGGAAGGCAACGCGAGCCGCAACCAGGCCAAGAGGATAATCAAGGCCTTCTTCTCGAGCTACACTCCCAGGGACTTCACGATAACCCACACGGCCGAGAAGGCCAACATGAAATACGCCCTCGGGAACCTGTCGGCCGGAGGCGAGAATTTCACCGTAACGATATTCATCACCACCAAGGGAGACGGTTACAAGATCCAGCAGTTCAAGATAGAGAAGATGTAAGAAGAGCCGCCCGGCGATTGCAGGACGGCCCTTTCAGTATCCGTTAGGGTAGGTCGGAAGACTTACACCCTCTGTCCGTATGAACGGTCGGTCGTGTTGACCGTGATCTTGTCGCCGGTCTCGATGAACAGGGGAACCATGATCTTGGCTCCGGTCTCGAGGGTCACCTCCTTGAGGGCGGAGGTGGAGGCGGTGTTGCCCTTGACGGCAGGCTCGGAATATGTAACCTCGAGGGTGACATAGGTAGGGAGCTCGCAGGTAAGGCACTTCTCTTCGCCTACGACGAACATCATCTCCACATGCTGACCCTCCTTCATGAGGTCGGAGTTCGCGACGACCTCCTTGGGAAGGAGGATCTGCTCGTAGGTCTCCTCGTGCATGAAGTTGAACCCGTCCTCCTCCTCATAGAGGAACTGGTAGGGGCGGCGTTCCACGTCGATAGTCTCGATCTTCGCGCCGGCGGTGAAGGTATTATCGAGGATACGGCCGTTCTCAAGGTTACGCAACTTAGTCTTGACGAATGCGGGACCCTTTCCGGGCTTCACATGCTGGAACCAGACTATCTGGCAGGGCTTGTCGTTGTACTTGAGGTAAAGACCGTTCTTGAAATCAGCTGTTGTTGCCATATATACTATTCTTTAGATTGTTCCGGGAAAACGCCGCAAATTTAGTCAATCGTCTGAATTATTGCAAATTTTCTATGGCATGCGCGACATTCTCCAGCAGCCATTTCGGAGTGGAGGTCGCACCGCACACTCCCACGCTGCACCCGGGAGGGAACCATGCAGGATCAAGGTCGGAGGCCGAGCCGACACGGTAGGTCGCAGGATTGACACTCCGGCACAGGTCGGAGAGCACCTTGCCGTTGGAGCTGGTGCTTCCCGCGACAAACACTATCACGTCGTGCCCCGACGCGAATTCGGCGAGCTGCCTGTGCCGCCCTTCCACCTGCGAGCAGATCGACGAGTGCACGAGCAGCTCCCCGTCCGATACCACGGAACGGAGGTACCCGGCCACCTGTCCATATCCGGTCGGGCTCATCGTAGTCTGCGAGAACAGCTCCACCGGAGAACCGGGGGCAATGGAGCCCGACTCCACAAGCCGCACCGTACTTTCGAGATCGGGCACCACATATACGCTGTCCGGCACCTGTCCTACAAGGCCCAGGACTTCGGGATGTCCCGTCTTTCCGAAGATGACTATCGAACCGCCGCGGGGACTGACCCTGGAATAGGCTTCCTTTATGGCCTTCTGGAGCCTCAGCACCACCGGACAGGTGCAGTCGATCAGGCTGATGCCGGCCTGCGCGGCGCGGCGGTACACCTCGGGAGGCTCTCCGTGCGCGCGTATGAGCACCGGCGTCCCGTCAGGACTCTCGCGGACCGCCTCCTCGAGGCTGCCGACCGTGACAAGGCCGAGGGAGCGGAGCCTGGAGAGCTCCTCATCGTTGTGTACTATCGCCCCAAGGGAACAGAGCCTGCCGTGGTGCTCCGAGAGATACTTTTCGGCCGTGCCTATCGCACGGATGACGCCTCCGCAGAAACCGGAATGGCTGTCTATCTCTACTTTCAGCATAATATGCCGAACTTGCCCTGCACAAGACCCCTCACCCACGCGAGTTCCTCCTCCATAGTCATGTCCGAATTGTCGAGCTCGAAGGCGTCGGCTGCCTTCCTGAGCGGAGAAGCAGACCGGTGGGAGTCTATATAGTCCCGCTGCCTGAGGTTTTCGAGCACCTCGTCATAGTCGGGACTGCCGCCCTTGGACAGCATCTCGTCATAGCGGCGCCGCGCCCTGACCTCTACCCTGGCGGTCATGAATATCTTGAGCTCGGCGTCAGGGAATACGGTCGTGCCTATGTCACGTCCGTCCATTACAACTCTGCCGCCGGAAGCGAGTTCATGCAGCCTGGCATCGACGAAGTCCCTTACATACGGCACAGCCGCCACCGGGCTGACCAGTGAAGATACGGCCATGGAACGTATATCCTCCTCGACGCATCTGTCGCCGATACAGGTCTTGCCGTCCTTAGAGAAACGCAGGTCGAGACCGGCAAGGGCGTCCTTCAGGGCATCGGATACACGACCGTCTCCGGATATGTATCCATGTTCGGACGCGAACAGTGTCACTCCCCTGTAGACAGCCCCGGAGTCGAGGTACAGGAATCCGAACTGCCGGGCCACGAGCCTGGCGAAACTGCTCTTGCCTGTCGACGAATAGCCGTCGACCGCTATCGTGATGTCAGGTATCTTCATCGCTTTCCGGATTCATATTCGGCCTTCGCCCTCTCCACGGACACCGAACGCTTGAGGATGAAGCCGGAGCCGAGATATTTGGTACGCACATCCTCGTCGGAGGCGAGCTGGTCGGGGGTGCCCTCCTGGAGTATCGTACCCTCGTACAGCAGATATGCACGGTCGGTGATCGCAAGCGTCTCGCCGACATTGTGGTCGGTGATTATGACTCCGATGTTGCGGTACTTCAGCTTGGCTATGATGTACTGGATGTCCTCGACGGCTATGGGGTCCACACCCGCGAACGGCTCGTCGAGCAGTATGAACTTAGGGTCTATCGCCAGCGCACGCGCTATCTCGCAGCGGCGCCTCTCGCCTCCGGAAAGCTGTATTCCGAGCGACTTGCGCACCTTGGAAAGGTTGAACTCGCTGATCAGGGACTCCATCCTCTCCATCCTCGCGTCGCGCGACATGCCCTTCATCTCCATTACGGACAGTATGTTGTCCTCCACCGAGAGTTTCCTGAACACGGATGCATCCTGCGGCAGGTAGCCGATACCTTTCTGGGCCCTCTTGTACATAGGCAGCCCGGTTATTTCCTCGTCGTCCAGGAACACCTTCCCCTCGTTGGGGACTATCTGGCCGGTTATCATATAGAAACTTGTCGTCTTGCCAGCTCCGTTGGGGCCCAGGAATCCTACTATCTCTCCCTGGCAGACCTCCATGGAGACGCCTTTGACGACGGTTCTGAGACCATATTTCTTGACAAGGTTCTCGCAGCGCAGCTTCATAGGGTCATAAGTTAACGTCCAACGAAAGATCCTTGACGAGGTTCTTCACCTCGTCGTTCTGCCTCATGAGGTCTTCGGCCTTCTCGGAAGGCAGATATTTGACCTCGGGCTGTTCGCCCTCCGGAGACACGGCGGCCTCCAGCCTCAGGCGTGAGCAGTGCAGCATGGAACCGAAGCGGGACTCGAGCTCCCTGAGCATCCTCTCCTCTATCCATTTCTTCTGGGCCTCGTTCGTGACGGAGAACACGACCGTCAGCCTGCCGTCCTCTCTCGATATCTCCAGCCCGGCATTGTTCAGGGCGTTCGCGAGCCTCGGCTTGTCCGAATAGGACTCCGAGAGCCGGGCCCATGCGCCGTGCACGGCTTCGTCGTCAGGAAGCTCCAAGGGTGCCGCAGCCGCATCTTTCCCGGGAGTATCGTCAGTTTCCCCGGCTGCCGGATCGTCTCCGGACATCAGGGAGCCCAGGGAGAGGGATGCGGCGGTCCGTGCCGGACGGCGGCGTGCGGCAGGCGGAGCCGCTACGGGCGCCGGGCTTCCGGCCGCTTCCTGAGCCGAAGGCCCGGCCTGCGCGGCATGACCGTCGGGAGCGGCAGGGACGGCGGAAGCGGAAGGTGCGGGTA
Source organism: Bacteroides sp. CAG:1060_57_27 (assembly GCA_001915575.1). Taxonomy (GTDB): domain Bacteria; phylum Bacteroidota; class Bacteroidia; order Bacteroidales; family UBA932; genus Cryptobacteroides; species Cryptobacteroides pullicola. The sequence goes on from MNQT01000012.1 coordinate 31,432, forward strand.
AGGCAGCAGCAGGGACGGCAGGAGCGGTCTGACTGACCGGAGCCACCGTTTCCCGGAGCAGTACGGCAGGAGCCGTCCGTGCGTCAGCCGGTGCTGCCTCGGGCGCTGCGGCCGCGGGTGCCGGAGCGGCAGCAGGTGCAGCGCAGGCGGCGACAGAAACTGCCGGGGCGGCGCCGGGAGCCTTCATGATGAAGGACATCTTCATCAGGGCGAACTCGATATGGAGCCTCTGGTTAACCGCAGACCTGTATCCCGCCTCGCACTGGGAACTTGCCGATAGGGCCTCGTAGAGGAACTTCACCGGACATCTGGACGCCTGCTCCCCATAGCGGCGGCGCAGCGAGTCGGGAAAGTCCACGAGCGACTCCAGGCCGCCGGTTCCACAGACAAGCAGGTCGCGCAGATGCGAGCCGAGCGCGGATATGAAATACTGCGGATTGAAGCCCTTAGAAAGGACTTCGTCGAAAATCAGCAGCGCGGTGGCATAGTCTCCGGAAAGGAAGCTGTCCACAAGACGGAAGCAGTACTCGTAGTCGAGCACGTTGAGGTTGCGCATCACGTCGCCGTACTGCACGGCGTTGCCGCAGAACGCCACGACCTGGTCGAATATCGTCAGGGCGTCGCGCATGGCCCCGTCGGCCTTGGAGGCTATTATGTGCAGCGACTCGTCGTCGACCGAGACATTCTCTGCCGAGGCTACCCTCCTGAGGTTCCCGACTATGTCGGGTATGCTTATGCGGCTGAAGTCATATATCTGGCAACGGCTGAGTATAGTCGGGAGTATCTTGTGCTTCTCCGTAGTGGCGAGTATGAATATGGCGTGGGAAGGCGGTTCCTCGAGGGTCTTGAGGAACGCGTTGAACGCCGACGCCGAGAGCATGTGCACCTCGTCTATTATGAACACCGAATACCTGCCCGTCTGGGGAGGTATCTGCACCTGGTCCATCAACGTCTTTATGTCTTCGACGCCGTTGTTCGAGGCGGCGTCGAGCTCGTGGATGCAGTACGACCTGCCTTCCTGGAACGAACGGCACGACTCGCACTCCCCGCAGGGCTCGAAGTCCGGGCCGGGATTCGAACAGTTGATTGTCTTGGCGAAGATGCGCGCCGCACTTGTCTTGCCGACGCCCCTCGGGCCGCAGAACAGATAGGCATGCGCGAGCTGACCCCTTGCTATGGAATTCTTCAGCGTCCTCGCTATGTTGTCCTGCCCGATCAGCGAACCGAAGCTGTCCGGACGGTATTTACGGGCCGATACTATATAGTCTGACATAGGATGCAAATGTAACGATAAATTCGTAACTTTGAAAGCATGAGAAAGTTCTTGAAAATCCTGACGGCGCTGTTGCTGCTGTCTATATCCGCAGATGCCCTCGCACAGGGCAGGCTGTACACGCGCAAGGCCAAGCTGGAAGACTTCCCCACGCGCACCACGAAAGTCGTCACCTCTTCCGGGAGCCTGCTCGACCTGGCGTTCAAGGAGGAGGTCGCCACGAGGTGGCGCATCTCGCCCTTCGAGTTCTGCACCCCGGAGGAATTCGGAGCACTGAATTCCGACAATTCGCTGTATTTCCTCTATATCGGGCACGAAGAAGGCATCAGCTACCTCGTGCTCTACAAGGGAGGCGAGGAGGACGAGGACGAGAACCTTAAGAAGCCTTTCGAGGTGGCGAGGATCCCTATCTCCAGTTCGAGCAGTCCCAGCGGGAGGGAGCTGATGCTGATAGGAGCCGCGATAGACATAATGCAGGCATTCGTCGAGGACGCAATGGTATCGGAGCAGGCCGCCTATTTCGGGCTCAAGTGGTACAACGGCAGGAGCCTGAAGGGAAAGACAATATATCTGGATCCCGACGAGGCCGACTCGGCCTATACGCGCGGGGAGCAGGACGCCCTCATAGGCGTATGCGTAGCGCCGCACTCTCCGGAAGAAGGGAAAAGATGTTTCAAGATGCTGATAGCCGCCGACACCAACGAGCTGTACTATTTCGACCAGGCGAGGTACAGGGGGCCGGAAGACGCTGCGTTCGGCGACAGCGAGATAAAGAAATTCGGCAGAAGGAATGGAATCGTCACTGAATAGATACCTGCTCGGCCACTGCAGCCTTCCTTCGGAAGAGCTCAGGTGGATAGAGAAGCAGACCAACATACGGACCAACTATCCGCAGATGCTCTCAGGCCAGGTGCAGGGAGAGTTCCTGAAGCTCCTCGTCGGGCTCAGCGGAGCCCGCAGGATAATCGAGATAGGTTCGTTCACCGGCTACTCCAGCACCTGCATGGCGCTGGGACTCCCGGAAGACGGGGTAATCGACGCCCTGGAAATCAACGACGAGCTGGAGGACCTGATGCGCGAAGGCTGGCGCAGGGCAGGGGTCGAGAAACGCATCAGGCTGCATCTGGGCGATGCGCAGCAGATACTCCCCACGCTCGAAGGCCCCTACGACATGGTGTTCATGGACGCGAACAAACGGCAGTACCTGACATATTACGAACTGTGCCTGCCGCTGCTGCGTCCCGGAGGACTGCTGGTCGCCGACGACACCCTGTGGGACGGAAAGGTCTACGCAGATCCCCTCCCGACGGACGCGCAGACACGCGGGCTTGCGGCATTCAACGACACAGTAGCGGAAGACCGCCGCGTAGAGTCGGTGATACTGCCCATACGCGACGGCCTGACGATAGTCCGCAAGAAATAGTCCCGGAAAAGAGACCTACAGGTTCACGAACTCCCTTACGTTCTTTGCGCTGATTTCGTCGTCGCCGAGAATCAGCAGGCGGTCCACCACATTGTCGAGCTCCCTGATATTTCCCGGCCAACTCTTCTGCACGAGCAGTTCCACGGCCTCGGGAGAGAAGCTGCGCGAGCGTCCGCCCTCGGTGTATTTCTTGAGGAAATAGTCTATGAGCATGGGGATGTCGTCCTTCCTCTCGTCGAGCGAGGGTACGCGGACAGGTATCACGTTGAGGCGGTGGTACAGGTCTTCGCGGAAGTTTCCTTCGGCGATCTCCTTCTCAAGGTTCTTGTTCGTGGCGGCGATCACCCTCACGTCGACGCTTATGTCCTTGTCCGAGCCGACCCGCGAGAGTTTCTTCTCCTGGAGCACGCGGAGGACCTTGGCCTGCGCGGCAAGGCTCATGTCGCCCACCTCGTCGAGGAACAGGGTCCCCCCGTCGGCCTGCTCGAACTTGCCCTTGTGCTGCTTTATCGCGGAGGTGAAGGAACCCTTCTCATGACCGAAAAGCTCGCTTTCGATAAGCTCCGACGGTATTGCGGCGCAGTTCACCTCCACGAGGGGCATGGCGCTGCGCCGGCTGAGCTGGTGCAGGTTGCGCGCCACAAGCTCCTTTCCGGAACCGTTCGGTCCGGTTATCAGCACCCTCGCATCGGTCGGGGCGACCTTGGCGATGATTTCCCGTATACGGCGCATGGGAGCGGAATCGCCTATCATGTCGGCACCGTACACCTTCTTCTTCAGAGCCTTGTTCTGCGTTGTCAGATGCACCCTCTCGGAAGCGTTCTTTATGGTTATGAGCACGCGGTTGAGGTCGAGAGGCTTCTCGACGAAGTCGAATGCACCCTTCTTTATGCAGTCCACCGCGGTGGCGATGTCGGCATGTCCCGAGATCATCACCACTGCCGAGTCGCCGTCTGACGCGACTATCTTCTCCAGTACCTCGACGCCGTCCATGCCGGGCATCTTGATGTCGCAGAAAATCACGTCGAACTTCTCCTTGTCGATCATTGCGAGGGCGGAGGGTCCGTCCTCGGCGCACTCCGCATCGTAGCCCTCGTCCATGAGGACCTCCCGCAGGGAATTCCTGATAGCCCTTTCGTCGTCAACTATAAGAATCTTCATAATCTGTCTCCTATCCGATCTGAGCCCCGTCGGCGAGAGCCTCCGCGGGTGTTATGAAACGCATCTTGCCGTCGCCCTGCCTTGCCATAAGTATCATGCCCCTGCTCTCTATGCCCTTGATCACGCGCGGCTTGAGATTGGCAAGTATGCATATCTGCTTTCCGAGCATATCCTCGGGAGAATAGTATTCGGCTATCCCCGACACTATCACCCTGCGGTCGATGCCCGTATCTATGGTAAGTTTCAGGAGCTTGTCCGTCTTGGGCACGCGCTCCGCCTCCAGCACCGTCGCGGTCCTGATGTCCATCCTGTCGAAGTCCTCGAAGCTGCACTCCTCCTTCTGGGGAGAGACCTTCTTCGCGGCCTCGGCCTTCGCCGCAGCCTCCTTCTCGGCGCGTATGCGCCCGAGCCGGGATATCTGGGCATCTATCTCGCTGTCCTCTATCTTGGAGAACAGCAGCTCGGCCTGTCCCAGCCTGTGGCCGGAAGGGAGCAGCTGCGGATGTCCGAGCCCGTTCCAGTCCAGACACAGTCCGCTGTCGCCGGGCTGCTGCGCCGCATCGAAACGGCTGAGGGTATGACGGGCGCTGCCTGCGGCGTCCCTGCGATAGTCCCGGCCCGCCTTAAGGGAAACCCCGAGCATCCTGCGCAGCCTCTCGGCGGCGAAGGGAGTAAAGGGCTCGAACGCAACGGCAAGGTCGGCGCACACCTGCAGCGAGAGGTTGAGTATCGTTGCAGTGCGGTCCATATCGGTCTTGGCCACTTTCCAGGGCTCGGTGTCGGAGATGTACTTGTTGCCGGCACGCGCGATCGACATCGCATCCTTCAGGGCCTCGCGGAAATGGTATCCGTCAAGATTCCTCTCCATGGAAGCCTTGAGCACGGGAATCTGCGAGAGCAGCTCCTTGTCCACTTCCTCGAGCGTGCCGCACGGGGGAACCTTGCCGGCGAAGTACTTGTGCGTCAGCACGACGGCCCTGTTCACGAAATTGCCGAACACGGCCACGAGCTCGCTGTTGTTGCGCTGCTGGAAGTCCTTCCAGCTGAAGTCGTTGTCCTTGGTCTCGGGGGCGTTCGCCGTAAGCACGTAGCGCAGCACGTCCTCCTTGCCGGGAAAGTCGTGCAGATACTCGTGCGCCCACACGGCCCAGCCCCTCGAGGTGGATATCTTGTCTCCCTCGAGATTCAGGAACTCGTTCGCAGGCACGTTCTCCGGCAGTATGTATCCGTCGCCGTAGGCCTTGAGCATGGACGGGAACACTATGCAGTGGAACACTATGTTGTCCTTGCCAATGAAATGCACGAGCTTCGTGTCGGACGATTTCCACCACCTCTCCCAGTCGTCGGGCAGCAGTTCCCGGGTATTGGAGATGTATCCTATCGGGGCGTCGAACCATACATACAGCACCTTGCCCTCGGCACCCTCTACGGGCACGGGCACACCCCAGTCCAGGTCGCGGGTCACGGCCCTGGGCTGAAGGCCGCCGTCCAGCCAGCTCTTGACCTGCCCGTACACGTTGCTCCTCCACTCCTTGTGGCCGTCAAGTATCCATTCGCGCAGCCAGGACTCGTAGTCCTGGAGCGGCAGATACCAGTGGGTCGTCTTCTTCTTTACAGGCTGGGCGCCGCTGAGTTTGCTCTTGGGATTGATGAGTTCCTCGGGGCTGAGCGTGCTTCCGCACTTCTCGCACTGGTCGCCGTAGGCTCCCTCCGCGCCGCACCTGGGACAGGTCCCGACTATGTAGCGGTCGGCAAGGAAGGTCCCGGCCTCGGGATCGTAGTACTGCTCGCTCTCGCGCGTGATGAACTTGCCCCCGTCATACAGCTTCCTGAAGAACTCGGAGGCGTTCTTTTCGTGCACCTTCGAAGTCGTCCTGCCGTAGATGTCGAAATTTATCCCGAGTCCCTCGAAAGACGACTTGATTATGCCGTGATACCTGTCGACTATGTCCTGCGGAGAGCAGTGCTGCTCGCGCGCCTTGATCGTGATCGGGACTCCGTGCTCGTCAGAGCCGCAGACATACAGCACGTCCTCGCCCTTCAGGCGGAGGTATCTGACATATATGTCGGCCGGGACATATACGCCGGCCAGATGTCCTATATGCACGGGGCCGTTGGCATACGGCAGCGCACAGGTAACGAGTGTCCTTTTGAATCTCTTGTCCATTATTGCTTAAACTGTGTTTTTCTCTCTTCCTATCATTTTTCTTATACGCTTGCGGGCCGCCTGTAGTTTCACCATCTCCTGCATGGAGGCGGTCTGCACTTCGGGCGAAAGCTCTTCCGAAAGGGTCCTACGGAGCTGCTCGAGCCTGTCGCTTATGCGGCAGTCGGCATAGCACATTATGGCCCTGGGCACTTGTGCGGCAAGCCACGAGGGCACGGTAGTAAGGGCGTTCTCGAACGCCTTCACCGTAATCATGTACTTGTGCGTCGAAAGCTGCGCCGCCACCGAGGCGACCGTCCTGTCTGGCGAATCGAGCAGGCGCTTGACTATGTCGTCCTGCGCGAGTCCCTCGTCATACAGCGCCATGTAGGCGTCATAGACCGCAGCATAGGCGGAGTTTGCCATTTTCGTGCCGTCGGCCTCGAGGGCGTCCCTGATGAAGTCCGCGACAGACGGCTTGAAGTCCTCGTCGCCGCCGTAATACTCGGAATCGCTCGGAAAATCCAGCTCGTCGCAGCCGTGGGTCAGAAGGAACGACAGCAGGTCCTTCTCGGACGGGGCGAGCAGGCGGTTCTCCTCGGTCCATTCCTGCACCGGTGCAGGCTCCTCTGGTTCGGTCCGGGACTGGGCCTGCATTCCTGCGGCACCGCTGCGCCGCACCCCGCTTATGCGCTGGAACAGTATCGCGCTCTCCACCCCGAACCTCCTTGCCGTCTCGTCCACATAGGTAGAGCGCTTGATGGGATCGGGTATGACGGCTATGGTGTCGGCGATATCGTTTATCAGTTCGGCCTTCTTGAGCGGGTCGCCCTCAGCCTGCTCGAGCAGCAGGTCGGTCTTGAAGGTGATGAAATCCTTCTCGCCCCCTTCGATATAGGCCTGCACCTCCTGGAGGGTATGCTTGCGCGAGAACGAATCCGGATCCTCGTTCTCGGGCAGCAGCACGACCTTCACGTTCATCCCCTCCGAGAGGATCATCGACAGCCCCCTTATCGCCGCATGCACGCCGGCAGAATCGCCGTCGTACATTATGCTTATGTTGTCGGTGAACTTGTGTATCAGCCTTATCTGCTCCACCGTGAGCGAAGTGCCGCACGAGGCCACGACATTGCGTATGCCGAGCTGATGCATCATCACCATGTCTATGTTGCCCTCGACGAGTATGCACTTGTCCAGCCTTGAAATCTCCGACTTGGCGAAATATATGCCCAGCAGGTTACGGCTCTTGACATAGATCTCCGTCTCCGGGGAGTTGACATATTTGGCCGGGTTGTCGGAGCGCAGTGTACGCCCGCTGAACGCTATGACCCTGCCGCTTACCGAGTGGACAGGGAACATCACCCTCTCGCGGAACTTGTCGGCGAGGCTGCCGTCCTCCCTCTGCACGGCCACGCCGGCATCCAGGAGATATTCGGCCTTGTAGCCCGCGGCAAGGGCGGCATCGACGAGGGACGACTTCGCAGCCGGCGCCCAGCCGAGCCCGAACTTCGCAATGGTCGCTGGCTCTATGCCTCTCGACTTGAAGTATTCTCCGCCACAGGCGGCACCCTCGCGGGTGGAAAGCTGCGACACGAAGAACTTCTGGGCGAACTCGGATACCAGCAGCAGGCTCTCGCTGCGCTGGCGGCGTGCGATGTCCTCGGCCGTCTCCTCCTTCTCGTGTATCTCTATGTTGTACTTGCGTGCAAGGTAGCGCAGCGCGTCGGCATACGAGCAGTGCTCCTCTTCCATGACGAAGCCGACGGCCGAGCCTGACTTGCCGCAGCCGAAGCACTTGAATATGCCTTTGGACGGGGAGACATAGAAAGAGGGCGTCTTCTCGTTGTGGAACGGGCAGCACGCGACGAAATTGGCCCCGCGGCGCTTCAGGGTCACATAGTCGCTCACCACCTCCTCTATCCTGGCAGTATCCAGAATAAGGCTCACTGTCTCCCTCGGTATCATCCTCCCTCTCCCGTTATAACGCCATTTCGCAAAGGAACTTTATACGTACCAGGCGCACCTCGTTCTCGTAATAGTCGGGGCCGAGCGCATCTATGGCGGCCTGCAGGTCGTCGGACGCGGCTTCCTCGCGGAAGTATGCATATATGTCCGACACTATCTCCGGATCAAGGTTGTCGTCTATGTAGTAGTCGAGGTCCAGCCTGGTGCCGCTGGACACTATGGCCTCGATCTCCGAAAGCAGCTCGTCCATGTCGAGGTTCCGTGCCCGGGCTATGTCCTCGAGCGACATCCTGCGGTCTATGCTCTGGATTATGAACACCTTCTCGGCCGACTTGTTCGGAGAAGTCTTGACCACGAAGTCGTCCGGACGGTCTATCTCGTTCTCGTCGACATATTTGCGTATCAGATCGACGAACTCCGTGCCGAACTTCGCCGCCTTGCCCTCGCCCACGCCCTGGCAGTTCTTGAGTTCCGCGAGGGTGACCGGATAGAGCGTGGCCATGTCTTCCAGCGACGGATCGCCGAATATTATCCACGGCTGCAGCTTGAGCCTGCGCGAAAGGTCCTTGCGCAGGTCCTTGAGCAGCGAGAGCAGCACGGGGTCGCCTGCACCGCCTCCGGAACGCAGCGCGGCCGCGGCGGCTCCGGCCTCCTCGTCGTCCTCGTCGTCCTGTCCGGTGGAGAAGGCCCTGTCTTCCACCAGGTCGAGCTTCCACGGATCCTCGAGGAACTTCCGTCCGAGATCCGTAACATATATCAGTCCGTAGCTCTCTATCTCCTTGCCGAGCAGCCTGGCGATAAGCCCCTGGTGTATCACGGTACACCAGAACTTCTCGGAGCGGGGGGCTCCTGCGCCGAAGAATTCCAGTTCGTCGTGCCTGTACGACTTGATAATGGAGTTGCCGGTCCCGGCGAGTATATTGGCGAGGTGGTCTATCTTGAAATGCTCGTGGAGCGAGTCGACAAGCCGTATCACCAGGCTCATCTCCTCCCTGCCGTCGAAGGTCGGCTTGGGGTGCAGGCAGTTGTCGCAGCAGTGGCAGTTGTCCTGGCCGTAGTCCTCACCGAAATAGTTAAGGAGGAGCTTTCTGCGGCACTGGCTCGACTCCGCGTAGGCCATGACCTCGGAAAGCAGTTGGCGGTTTATCTCCTGCTCCGCGACGGGCTTGCCCTGCATGAACTTCTCGAGCTTCCGTATGTCCTTGTAGCTGTAGTAGACTATACACACGCCCTCCATGCCGTCGCGTCCGGCACGGCCGGTCTCCTGGTAGTAGCTCTCTATGCTCTTGGGGATGTCGTAGTGGATCACGAAGCGCACGTCAGGCTTGTCTATTCCCATACCGAAGGCAATCGTGGCCACGATCACGTCCACTTCTTCGGAAAGGAACCTGTCCTGGTTCTCGGCCCGGGTCTTCGCGTCCAGTCCCGCATGGTACGGCAGGGCCTTGATGCCGTTGATGCACAGCAGCTGCGCGAGCTCCTCCACCTTCTTGCGGCTCAGGCAGTATATTATGCCGGACTTGCCGGGATTCTGGCGGATGAACTTGATTATGTCCTTCTCCGTGTCGACCTTGTCCCTTACCTCGTAGTAGAGGTTGGGTCTGTTGAAGGAGGACTTGAACACCCTCGCATCCTGTATGCCCAGGTTCTTGATTATGTCGTTCTGCACCTTCGGCGTCGCAGTGGCGGTGAGGGCGATTATCGGCGCCCTTCCGATCTGCTCCACCGACGAGCGTATGCGCCTGTACTCCGGCCGGAAGTCATGTCCCCACTCCGAGATGCAATGCGCCTCGTCCACGGCATAGAACGAGATCTTCACCTCCTTCATCAGGGCGATGTTCTCCTCCTTCGTCAGGGATTCCGGAGCCACATACAGGAGCCTGGTCTTCCCGGCGAGGAGGTCTTCGCGCACCTCCTCCACCTGCTGGCGGGAAAGCGAAGAGTTCAGGAAATGGGCTATGCTGCCCGAACCGCACTCGAAACCCCTGAGCAGGTCGACCTGGTTCTTCATCAGTGCGATGAGAGGCGAGATCACTATCGCCGTACCCTCCATGAGAAGGGCCGGAAGCTGATAGCACAACGACTTTCCTCCTCCGGTCGGCATCAGCACGAAGCAGTCTCCCCCGCCTATCAGGTGGTTGATTATCTCTTCCTGCTCGCCCTTGAAGGTGTCGTAACCGAAGAATTCCTTGAGTTTCCTGCGTACCAGCGCCCTATCCATAAAGCCGTCGATTCAGTCGTCCAAAGTATGTATGGCAAGTCCCGAACGCAGCTTCGGCTCGAACCACGTGGTCTTGGGCGGCATTATCATGCCGCTGTCCGCAATGTCCGTAAGCTGCTTCATGGAGACGGGATACAGCGCGAAGGCGACCTTCATCTCGCCGCTGTCGACCCTCGAAGACAGGGCTTCGAGGCCTCTGATCCCTCCGACGAAGTCTATGCGCCTGTCGGTACGGAGGTCCTTGATTCCGAGGAGCTTGTCGAGAACAAGGGTCGAGAGCACCGTGACGTCCAGCACGCCGATAGGGTCGGAGTCGTCGTAGGTGCCGTCCTTTGCCGTAAGCGAATACCAGCATCCGTCGAGATACATGGAGAAGTTGTGCAGGGCCGCGGGGCGGTAGGGGCTGCTGCCCTCAGGCTCGACCGTGAAGTCCTCCGAAAGCCTGGAGAGGAAAGTCTCCGCGTCCATTCCGGCAAGGTCCCTGACCACCCTGTTGTAGTCCAGGATCCTGAGCTGGCTCGCGGGGAAGCCGACTGCCATGAAGTAGTTGTACTCCTCGTCTCCGGTATGGCCCGGATCGGCAGCCTTCTTCTCTTCCCCGACCCTTGCCGCCGCGGCGGTACGGTGATGTCCGTCGGCTATGTAGAGGGCGTCGACACGCGTCTCGAAGGCGGAGGTGACACGGGCTATGTCGTCATCGTCGTCTATCACCCAGAACCTGTGTCCGAACCCGTGTTCGTCGGTGAAGTCGTATTCGGGTTCGCGCATCACATAGGATTCAACGACGGAGGCGAGTCCGGCGTCGTCCTTGTAGGAAAAGAATACCGGCTCGATGTTGGCGTTCTGGATGCGCACGTGCCTCATGCGGTCGTCCTCCTTGTCGCGCCTCGTGAGCTCGTGCCTCTTGATGGCGCCGGAGGCATAGTCGTCTATGTGGGCGCAGAACACCAGGCCGTACTGCGTCCGCCCGTCCATGGTCTGGGCGTAGATATAGTAGCAGGGCTTGGGATCGCGCACGAGCCAGCCGCGCTCCTGCCAGGCGCGGAAATTCTCGACCGCCCTGGCATACACGGCATCGTCATGTTCGCCGGGCATGGGGTCGAAATCTATTTCGGGCCTCGTGATATGGAGAAGGGACTTCTCCGACGCCATATCCTTCGCTTCCTGCGAATTGAGCACATCATACGGAGGGGCCGCGACCTGCGTGACCATGCTCCTTGGAGGGCGTAACGCCGCGAAAGGCTTGACTCGTACCATACTTCAAGACATCAGTTATCAGTAATATGTTACCCAAGATAGCCATTAAATATCAAAAAAGCAAGAAGACCGCTCAAGGGCGGTCTTCATCTTCGTCATACACGAGCTCCTCTTCTTCGCGCTCGTCCTCGTCCGGCCCGTCGTCGTCCAGATCGTCTTCGTCATCTTCATCACCGCTGCCGGACCCGGGCAGCCTGCGTTTCTCGGCGGGAAGGTCTTCGAACGCCACATAGCCGTTGTCGAACTCGGCGGGCACGGGGCCCTTCGACTCGAGCAGCACGGGCTGCTGCACGGCATCGCCCGTATCCTGCCCTTCGAGAGTGACAATCACGCTCTTCCTGGAGCGTACGTCATAGAAATACTGGAAACACGCCGCACCGGCCTTCACGGCATCGGCAAAGGTGATGTCGTCTATTGTCCCGTAGCCTATATCCACGAGGGCATACCTGGCAATCACGGTGCCGTCCCCGTCCAAGGCCTTGAACAGCACGGGCTGGTCAAGCTGGAACTCGAGGTCCGAACACAACTGTTTATGAAAGGTATATAGCGAATTCCTGGCATTCACGGCATATACTCTGAAGAAGCCTTTGATGCCTGCGAGAGTTATCCTGTATCTGTAAACCATATTGCGAAGATACTAAATTATGCTTAATTTTGACTCTGCCATGGGCGCAAAAGATACATACCTCAGCATCAGCGGCCCTTCCGAAGGCCTCTACAAGGACAACGGCAGCCGCTTCATAGCACTTGCCTACCCGGTGGAGGACGAGAGCGAGGTCAGGGAGATACTCTGCAGCGTGCGCAAGGAATACCACGACGCCCGCCACCACTGCTACGCATACCGCATCGGACTCGGCGGCACCGTATGGAAGGCCGGCGACGACGGCGAGCCGGCGGGTTCGGCGGGCAGGCCCATACTCGGGCAGATAGACTCCGCGTCCCTGAGCGACGTGCTCGTCGTGGTGGTCAGGTATTTCGGAGGCATAAAGCTCGGCATACCCGGGCTCATACGGGCCTACAGAACCTCCACGGCCGATGCGCTGCAGTCCGCGCAGAAATGCGAGAAGACCGCCGGAGAGTGGCTGAGGCTGTCTTTCGGCTACGGCAGCCTTCCCGCCGTAATGAAGGTCCTCAAGGACATGGACATCCCCCAGCGCAGGCAGTCGTTCTCGACAGAATGCTCGCTGGAGGCGTTCGCCAGGCTCTCCCTCGAAGACACCCTGTTGGAAAGATTGAGAAAAATTGATACCTTTATCGACCACTTAAAATAAAAAGTTATGGGTAAATTGCACGTATTCAACGCAGGGCCCTGCCTGCTTCCGCAGGCGGCCATAGACAGCACGGCCGAAGCCCTGAAGGACTTCAACGGAACCGGTATCTCACTGCTCTCCGTCTCCCACCGCAGCAAGGAATGGGGAGAGGTCATGGACGAGTGCCGTTCTCTCTGGAAAGAACTCCTGGACATTCCCGACACGCACGAGGTCATATTCCTCGGAGGCGGAGCAAGCCTGGAATTCCTCTGCGTGGCAATGAACTATCTCGAGCACAGGGCCGGATACCTCGAGACCGGCGTTTGGGCCCGCAAGGCTCTGAAGGAAGCCCAGGGGCTGGGAGACGCCGTCGCAGTAGCCTCCTCGGCCGACAGGAACTTCTCCTACATTCCCAAGGGATACGAGATCCCCTCCGACCTGGACTATTTCCACATCACCACGAACAACACCATCTACGGCACGGAAATCAAGGAGGACATCGACAGCCCCGTACCCCTCGTGGCCGACATGTCGTCCGATATACTCTCGCGCAAGGTCGATGTCGGCAAGTACGCTCTGATCTACGGCGGAGCGCAGAAGAACGCGGGTCCCGCCGGCGTAGCCTTCGCCATAGTGCGCAAGGATTCCCTCGGCAAGGTCAGCCGCCGCATCCCCACGATGCTCGACTACCGCGTGCACATCGACAAGGGCTCGATGTTCAATACTCCCCCCGTATTCGCGATATTCGTGATGAACGAGACCCTCAAGTGGCTCAAGTCAATGGGAGGAGTCGAGGCCATGCACGCGCTCGACGAGAAGAAGGCCGCCGCCCTCTACGCCGAGATAGACCGCAACGCCCTGTTCACCGGTACGGCAGAGAAGTGCGACCGCTCGATAATGAACGTCTGCTTCGTAATGGCTCCGGGCTACGAAAGCCTGCAGGACGAGTTCCTGTCATTCTCGAAGGACAGGGGCATAGTAGGCATCAAGGGACACCGCTCCGTCGGCGGATTCAGGGCATCTCTCTATAACGCCTGCACGCTGGAAGACGTGGAGGCGCTCACATCCGCAATGCAGGAATTCGAAAGGCTCCACAAGTGATGAAAGCACTGATAGCAACCCAGAAGCCCTTCGCCGCGGCAGCCGTGGCGGGCATCGAAGACATACTCCGCGAAGGCGGGCTCGAGACGGCAGTCCTCGAGAAATACGGCTCCCAGGACGAACTCGCCGAAGCTGTCAGAGACGCCGACGCGCTGATAATAAGATCCGACAAGGTCACGGCCGAAATCGTGGCCGCCGCCCCGAAGCTGAAAATCGTGGTCAGGGCCGGAGCCGGATACGACAACGTAGACCTCGAAGCCTGCAGCGCGAGAGGCATAGTCGTGATGAACACTCCCGGGCAGAACTCCAACGCCGTGGCCGAGCTTGCGATTGCGATGATGATCTACATGTCAAGGGGACAGTTCACCCCTGCGACCGGAAGCGAGATACAGGGAAAGACCCTGGGCATACAGGCTTTCGGCAACGTGGGCAGGCTCGTCGCGGCCAAGGCGTCCGCCCTCGGGATGAAGGTCTGGGCCACGGATCCCTTCCTGCCGGCGGAAAAGATAGCGGAAGCCGGAGCGGAGCCCGTCGAAAGGGCAGAAGACCTGTATTCGTCATGCGACTTCGTCAGCGTGCATATTCCCGCGACGCCGCAGACCGTAAAGTCGATAGGCTACGATCTCATCAGCAGCATGCCGAAGGGCGCCACGCTTGTCAACACGGCCAGGAAGGAGGTTATCGACGAAGACGGACTCATGAAGGCCCTGGAAGAGAGGGGCGACCTGAAGTATGCCACCGATGTGGCTCCCGGCAACATCGACGCCCTCAGGGAGAAGTTCGGCCTGCGCGTGTTCGCCACTCCCAAGAAAATGGGAGCGCAGACCGCCGAAGCCAACCTCAACGCCGGACTCGCAGCTGCACGCCAGATAGTATCGTTCTTCAAGGACGGCTGCACCAGGTTCCAGGTGAACAGGTAGGGCGGTCCGGCACATGCAGCCGCAGGATCAGGTAATTCCATCCGCCAAAGCGCCGGCTCCGATTACTGTTTTTACTATATTATACCTCAGCATATGTCTCCAGGGAGGCGTTTACCCTTATTGATTAGCCTCCCTGGAGACATATGCTGAGGTTATGGCAAATAATACCGAGACAGGCGGAACTACTCCCCGCTCTCCGCCTCAGGAGCCTTGCCCACCTTCTCGACCTTCACATCGAAGACAAGGGCCGAATTGGGCTTGATGACAGGATTGCCCTGGCTGCCGTAGCCGAGTTCCGAAGGCACATAGAGCTTTATGTGGCCGCCTTCTCCGACAAGGGGAAGCCCCTCCTGCCAGCCGCGGATCACATTCGACAGGGGAATGGCCACGGCGTCGTTCTCCTCGAGCGTCTGGTCGAACACGGTGCCGTCGATAAGGGTTCCGGTATAGTGGACATAGACGGTGTCGCGCAGCGTAGCCTTCACGTCGTTGCCGGGCTCGAGTATCTCATACTGGAGACCTGACTCCGTCTTCGTCACGCCTGCCCTGGACGCGTTCTCCTCGAGGAACTTCTCGGAAGCCTCCTTGTTCACGAGAGCCTCGTAGTTGTTCTTCTTCTCGAGATAGGCGTTGAAAGCGTTGTTGATAGACTCGGGAGAATACTTGAGCTGGGAGTAGAACTCCTCCGAGCGGGGATCGCCCTCGGCCTCCATGCAGTCCTTGATTCCGCCGACGATCTTGGAGTAGTTGAGCCCGGTGAAGCCGTAAGACTTCATGAAGATACCGAAGTTCACACCCATAAGGTAGCTTACCGAGTCGACTTCTGCCTTCGAGGGGATGTAGTCCTCGGCAGTCATGGTTTCAGGGGCGGCACCTTCTGCGGCCGTTCCCTTGTCGGCAGCCGTATTGTTGCAAGCTACGGCTGCCAGGCCCGCCAACAGGGCCATAACAACAGAATTCCTTTTCATTTCAGATATTTTTGGTTCATTGTCTTCAAGCATCTTCCCACGCGAGCGCCGCAGCCCCGAGTATCGCGGCATCGGACTCCCTGAGCGTGGAGAAAAGTAACTTTATCCTGCCCTTCCAGACCGGCAGGAGGTTGTCGTCCATAGCTGTCTTCACCGGTT
Source organism: Bacteroides sp. CAG:1060_57_27 (assembly GCA_001915575.1). Classification (GTDB taxonomy): domain Bacteria; phylum Bacteroidota; class Bacteroidia; order Bacteroidales; family UBA932; genus Cryptobacteroides; species Cryptobacteroides pullicola. The sequence continues at coordinate 47,276 of MNQT01000012.1, forward strand.
CCTGCAGGAACTCCCGCGCCCTCGCGAGCCCGCCGAAAAGCACTATGGCCTCCGGAGAGCTGAAAGCCACGAAATCGGCCAGTGAGCGTCCAAGAATCGTGCCTGTATATTCGAATATACGCAGCGCCAGCGGATCGCCCTGCCTTGCGGCTTCATACACCGCCTTGGAATCCAGCGTCTGCACGCTGCGCAGCAGAGACGGTTCGGCGCTCGAGCCAAGCCACTCGCGTGCGGTCCTCGCCACTCCGGTGGCGGAACAGTATGTCTCCAGACATCCTGTCTTTCCGCAGCCGCAGGGCCGCCCTCCTTCACGGACGGCGCATGTGTGTCCAAGCTCTCCGGCAAGAGAGTCATGGCCGTAGAGCAGGCGGCCGCCTGCCACGATGCCGCTGCCTACACCGGTACCGAGGGTAATCATTATGAAATCGTCCATGCCGGCCGCGACGCCGTACCTCCTCTCGCCGAGGGCGGCCGCGTTGGCATCGTTGGTAACCGACACAGGGATTCCTCCAAGCGAGGAAGACAGGGCGTGGACGAAATCCACACGACGGCCGGCAGCCCACTCCAGGTTGGGAGCCGAACATATCATGCCGCTGTAGTGGTTGGCGTTGGGAGCGCCAGCACCGACAGCGGCCACACCGTCTATGCCGGCTTCGGACACGGTTTCGGAAACGGCGGAAGACAGCGCGGAGATGTAGGCGCCGAAATCGGAGCCGTAGCAGTCGGAGCGGATCACCCTGCGGGCGAGTATGTCTCCTCCGGGGCCGACTATTCCTATCTTGGATGTCTGTCCGCCGACATCTATGCCGGCCACATATCTGCTTTCCGTCCCTTCCATGTCAGCAGGCCTACAGCAGGGATTCCAGGTTCTTTTCGTTGAACAGCTGCCTGCCCTCCGGGGTCATCGCATAGTCAATGCGCGCGGCATAGAACTTCTCCACCTTGCCGCGGACCATTTTCATGGTCGTGTTCAGCATGCCGTTCTGCTCGGTGAAAGGCGTGTCGCCGACGATTATCGCTGTCGGGAGCCACCTGTCGGGGAAGAGTCCCGCCTTGCGTCCTCCGGGACGGTAGGCGTCGACTTCCTTCCGGATGATTTCGAGCTGGGCCTTCCTGCCCTCGAGACTCGAAGGATCCAGGCCGGACTTCCTGACCTCCTCGGAGAGAGCGGCCTTGTTGGGGATGACCAGCACCACGGTATAGGGGCTCTGGTTGTTGTAGAGCACCGATGCCTCGATGTACTTCGAGCCGTCGGCAAGGCTGTCCTCATATCCTTCGGGAGAATATTTCTCGCCGTCGGCCGCGATCAGCAGGCTCTTGAAGCGTCCCGTCACATACAGGAAGCGGGGATCGTCCTTACAGAGATAGCCGCGGTCGCCGGTATGCAGCCAGCCGTCGACTATGGTCTTCGCCGTAGCCTCGGGATTCTTCCAGTAGCCGGCCATGACATTCTCTCCGCGTATCACTATCTCGCCCGTCTGTCCGGCAGGGAGGGAGTTGCCCTCCTCGTCGCATATCTTGATGTCCATAGGCTGGACGACGCGTCCGGACGAGCCGAACCTCGCATGGCCCGGGGAATTCGCGCAGATGACGGGAGTGGCCTCGGAAAGGCCGTAGCCCTGGAAAATGGGCATGCCTATGGCGCAGAAATATCTCTGCAGCTCTATGTCGAGCAGCGCGCCTCCTCCTACGAAGAACATCATGCGTCCGCCGAAGCCCTCGCGGATCTTCGAGAACACCAGCTTGTCTATCAGGCTGTTCAGCGGCTTTCTCCACCACAACTTCCACCATGGCCGTCCTGCGTTGTAGTAGTCCCTGTTGTAGGCTATGGCGTTCCTGAGCCCGAACTCGTAGAGCTTCTCGACGAAGGCGCCGTTCTTCTTTATCGCGCTCTCGAAGTTCTTCTTGAAGTTCTTCGAAAGCGTAGGCACAGACAGCATCACGTGGGGACGCACCTCGCGTATCGCCACCGGGATATTCTTAAGCAGCGTAACCGTGCTCTTGCCGCAGGGGACGGTGGCCACGCTTCCGCCGTAGCTCATCATGACATAGAAGCCCGCGACATGCGCGAAGCAATGGTCGAGAGGCAGTATTATCAGCATTACGGAGCCTTCCGGCACGCCTATCACGGAGCGCGCCTGCTCTACGTTGGCCGTATAGTTGCGGTGGGTGAGCAGTATGCCCTTGGGGTCGGCCGTGGTTCCGGAGGTATAGCTTATGTTGGCGTAGTCGTCGGGGCCGACGGAGGCCATTCTCTCCTCCAGCTCGCCGCAGCGGGTCTTCAGGAACTCCTCTCCCATGCGGTGCAGCTCCGAGAGAGACATCTCGGCGTCGCGCAGCTCTATATCATCCATGACGATGACTTTCTCCACCGACGGGCACCTGTCGATGACCCTGCGTATCTTGTCTATCTGGGTCTGGGACGCCACAAGGAAGCGCGAATCGGAATGGTTTATGCGGAAGGTGAGGTCGGCGTCCGACTCGAGCTTGAACGACAGCGGCACGTTCACCCCTCCGGCATACAGTATGCCGAGTTCGGAGAATATCCACTGGTTGCGCCCTTCAGAGATCAGGGCGACCTTCTCACCCTTCTTCAGGCCCATTGCCATGAAGCCGGCGGCCAGTATGCGGCCTTCCTCGTGCGTACGCGCGAAGGATGTCTCGGTCCATTCTCCGCCCACCTTCTCCCTGAGGAAGGTATGGTCCGAATAGAGGGCGGTGTACTTCTTTACGAAATCGATGATAGTAGGTCTTGTATCTGCCATAGGTATACTGGTTTTAGCGTTGTTTGTCGTCCTGGGGCTGGGAGAAGAGGCCGTAGAGCTCGGCGTCTATCATGTCGGTCACCTTCTCGAAGGCGGCGGGGTCGTTGCCGAACTTGATGTTGTCGGCGTCTATTATCAGAAGCCTTCCGGGATAGTCCCTGATCCAGGCCTCGTATTTCTCGTTGAGACCTGTAAGGTAGTCGATGCGTATGCTCTTCTCGTAGTCGCGGCCGCGCCTCTGTATCTGCGCTATCAGGTTGGGAATGGACGAGCGCAGGTATATCAGCAGGTCGGGATAGCCCACGAGCGACATCATCAGGTCGAAGAGGTCGGTGTAGTTCTCGAAATCCCTGGTGCTCATAAGCCCCATGTCGTGGAGGTTGGGGGCGAATATCCTGGCATCCTCGAATATGGTCCTGTCCTGCACCACGACGTCGTCCATTTTCGCTATCTCCACCACATCCTTGAACCGCTTGTTGAGGAAATATATCTGGAGGTTGAACGACCACCTGGCCATATCCTCGTAGAAATCGGCAAGATACGGGTTGAAGTCGACGGACTCGTACTTCGGGGTCCAGCCGTAGCGGGAGACGAGCATCCTCGTCAGGGTCGTCTTTCCGCTACCTATGTTTCCGGCAATCGCTATATGCATATCCTGAAAAGTTATAAGCCTTGCAAATTTAGAAAGATTCCGCTCATTTGAAAAGTCCGTACAGCTGGGCGTCTATCCTGTCGGTTATGGACTCGAAGGCGGCGGGGTCTGACTCGAAGTCGAGCCTGTCGGTGTCCACAACGAGCAGCCTGCCCTCATACGAGCCTATCCACTCGTCGTAGCGGCGGTTGAGCCCCTCGAGATACTCCAGGCTCATGCTCTGCTCGTAGCCGCGCCCGCGCTTCTGTATCCGGGCCACGAGCTGCGGCACCGAAGACTTGAGGTAGATCAGCAGGTCGGGGAGGTGCACCAGAGACATCATCAGGTTGAAAAGCATCATGTAGGTGTCGTAGTCGCGCTGCGAGAGGTTGCCCAGCTCGTAGTTGTTGCGCACGAATATGTGCACGCCCTCAAGTATCGTCCTGTCCTGGATTATCACATTGTCCGAGCGGGATATGTCGAGCAGGTCGCGGAACCTCTGCGCAAGGAAATATGTCTCGAGGTTGTACGACCACCTCGGGATGTCGCCGTAATAGTCCTCCAGATAGGGATTGTAGGTCACGGACTCGTACTTCGGAGTCCAGCCGTACCTTTCCGCAAGCATCCTCGTGAGCGTTGTCTTGCCGCTGCCTATATTTCCCGCGATTCCTATGTGCATAGTACGTCTTGAACTGAAATCCTACAAAATTAACACAAGTTTTGTAATTTTACGGCCGTAACAGGAATAAATAGCCATGCACGAAATACTGGACTTCACATTCAACCCTTTCCAGGAAAAGACATATACAGTCACCGCGGCGGACGGACGGTGCGCGGTGATAGACCCGGGATTCCGCGCGGGACGGGAGGCCGGCGCCTTCCTCGGAGCACTCGGATCCAGGCAGCTCGTTCCGGCGGCGATACTGCTGACCCACGCACATTTCGACCATATCTACGGAGTCGCGCCCCTGCTGGAGAGGTTCCCCGGCATCCCGGTATATATGAATTCCGCAGACATCCCCGTACTGGAGATTCTTCCCGAGATGTGCGGCAGGTTCGGCCTGCCTGTACCGGACTGCAGTTTCAGGCATGACGAAGTGTCCGAAGGCGCTGCGATAGAAGTATACGGCCTGCGCTTCGAGCCCATAGCCACCCCGGGACACACTCCGGGAGGCATGAGCTATCTGCTGCACGACGACGGAGGGGACATGCTTTTCAGCGGAGACACGCTCTTCGCCGGGGCGATCGGACGCACCGACCTCCCCTACGGCGAATACGACGACGAGATACGCTCCATAATGGAGAAGCTCATAGTCCTCGACCCGGCCACGGCGGTATACCCGGGGCACGGCCCCGCGACGACCATAGGCAGGGAACGCACGGGCAACCCCTTCCTCGAGCCGTTCAACGAGCCGGAAGAAGAAACCGGCCCCGATGCGGAGCCGGTAATAATCAGAGGACCCGGTCCTGCGGGCAGATAGTCCCCGGGGCGCTTAGTTCTTGAGATAATAGGTGACGGAAGTGACCACCCTCACCTTCTTGATGTAGGGGGTGTTGCTGTCCCTGTCGGAAATCGTGAAAGTCCCCTGGCTGGCGGTCTTTATCTTACCCAGAGAGCTTCCGGAGTCGGTGGCGAACTTCTGCGCGGCCTCGCGGGCGTTCTTCGTGGCCTCCTCTATCATCTCGGGCTTGATGTCGTTCAGCGACTCGTAGCGGAACTCCACGGGATTCTCCCAGTCGTTGCCGGCCGTGACTATGCCCTTGCGCAGCAGCTCCGACTGACGCGACATCAGCGCGAGCACATCGTCGACCTTGTCGGTGCATACTGTCACGATATTCGTAGCGATATAGCGGTAGGTGCGGTCGTTGTTGCCGTACTCGTTGGCGTACTTGTCGGAAATGGACGGCACCGAAACCGTGATCTCGGAGTCCTGCAGCCCTCCCGACTTGAGGAACTCCACTATCGCAGCGTTGTTGCGGTCGGTGACGGAATATATGTTCCCGAGGTCGTTGTCCATGACCTTGTAGACCACGGGCCAGATCACCTTGTCGGCCTCGACCTCCCTTTCGCAGAGGCCCTTGACATTGACGGTACGGTCGAAGGAACGGAACTCCCTGACCGCCTTCGGAATCATAAGTCCGAGCACGATGAGGCCGAGCATTATAGCCAGGCCGCTGTAGAATTTGCCTTTATCCATGACTGACTTCATTTAAGGGTTGGACATTCTCGTCAGAGCGTCTGTCCGCCGATGAACTCCCTCATTATCGAGGTAGGCGGTATGGCCGCTATCTCCGAAGGCTTCAGGCACACGACCTTTTCCATGAACCTGAGCAGTTCCTGGGCCTTGGAGTACGCGGGCGAGGAGACGCTTATGCCGCAGAGCAGAGGCTCCGCGTAATATTTCAGCAAGGGGATGTCGTACAGCGTCGACGAGTTGAACACTATGTCGGCATTCTCCTCGAAGGGGAAGATGTTCTTGTTCTCCCCCCTGCGCACGGACGGCCAGCGGAGTATGTTCTCCTCGGGAGATATGCCCCTCGTGCGGTTGTCGCGCACTATCCTGCGCAGCAGGCGCTTGTCGGTGGTGGAACTGTGGTACTTCCTGCCCTCGGGAAGGGACGACAGGGCCGAGATATATACGCGGAATATGTGCTTCTGGTCGAGGTCGGGCGTAAGCGCGGGGTTGAGCGCGTGTATGCCCTCCATGAAAAGGATGTCGTTGGGCGCGAGCTTCATCACCACGCCCGAGCTCTCGCGGCAGCCCTTGACGAAGTTGAACTTCGGAATCTCCACCTCCCCGCCCGAGAGCAGGGTCGACAGCTGCTCGCCGAGCAGCTTTATGTCCATGGCCTCCAGGGCCTCGAAGTCGTAGTTGCCGTCCTTGTCGCGCGGGGTCTGCTCCCTGTCCACGAAATAGTTGTCGAGCTCTATCACCCTCGGGTTGAGGCCGAGCACGCGGGCCTGCTGGGCTATGCGCAGCGAGGAGCTCGTCTTGCCGCTCGAAGACGGCCCGGACATCATCACTATGCGCCTGGTCTTGCGGTTCCATGATATCTGGTCCGCCACCTCGGCATACTTCCTCTCCTGTCGGGCTTCCGACAGGTTGATAAGTTCGATGCCCTCGCCTGCCTGGAGGGCGTCGTTGACCTTGTCGAGGCTGTCCAGCCCTATGGCGCGGCACCAGTTCGTATATTCCTGCCTTGCCGCCTGAATCTTTGTCATATAGTCAGAAAATTTTTCAGATATTCGCCTGTAACGGACGCAGGGTCTGCACACACCTGCTCCGGAGTTCCGCTTGCAATAATCCTGCCGCCCGCGGCGCCTCCCCCGGGGCCCATGTCTATGAGATAGTCCGCCCTCTTGAGCACGTCGAGGTTGTGTTCGATGACTATCACGGTGTTGCCCTGGTCGACGAGCTTCTCGAGCACGTCCATAAGCACCCTGACATCCTCGGCATGCAGGCCGGTCGTAGGCTCGTCGAGCATATAGAGGGTCTTTCCCGTCGCTTTGCGGAAGAGTTCCGCGGCGAGCTTCATCCTCTGGCATTCGCCTCCGGAGAGCGTGACCGCAGACTGCCCGAGATGCACATACCCCAGACCCACGTCCAGCATGGCCTTCAGCTTAGGGGCTATGCGGGGGTGGCTCTTGAAGAACTCGTAGGCCTCGCTTACCGGCATCTCGAGCACTTCGCCTATGTTCTTGCCCTTGTACCGCACCGCAAGCGTGTCTTCCTTGTAGCGCCGTCCGCCGCAGGCGTCGCAGACCACATTGACGGAAGGCAGGAAATTCATCTCTATGACCTTTATCCCCGCGCCCTTGCAGGCCTCGCAGCGGCCGCCCTCGACATTGAACGAGAACCGCCCCGCCTTGAAGCCGCGCACCTTGGCGTCGGGCGTATCCTCGAAAAGCGCCCGTATGTCGTTGAACACCCCGGTGAAGGTGGCCGGATTCGAACGCGGGGTGCGTCCTATCGGACTCTGGTCTATCTCTATGACCTTGTCGATGTTCTCGAGCCCGTCGATACCGTCGAAAGGCAGCGGGCGGGCCTTGAAATTATAGAAATGCGACTTGAGAGCGGGCATCAGGGTCTGGTTTATGAGGCTGGACTTCCCCGAACCGCTGACGCCGCTTATGCCGATCAGCATCCCGAGCGGGAAGCGGACGTCTATGCCCTTGAGGTTGTTGCCGCGCGCGCCGCGTATCACGAGGCTCTTTCCGTTCCCCTGCCTGCGCAGCGAAGGCGACGGTACGGGGTTCACATAGGGCCTCGCCGGGCCGCTGTAGCATATCCTGCCGCCGTTCTCCCCTGCCCCGGGGCCTACGTCCACTATCCAGTCGGCGCTGCGTATCGTCTCCTCGTCGTGCTCCACGACTATCACGGTATTGCCCTCGTCGCGCAGGTGCTTCAGGGAATTTATGAGCTTGCGGTTGTCCCTCGGATGCAGGCCTATGCTGGGCTCGTCCAGTATGTAAATCACGTTCACGAGCTTCGAGCCTATCTGGGTGGCGAGGCGTATGCGCTGCCCCTCTCCGCCCGAAAGGCTGGATGCCGGACGGTCGAGGGTGAGGTAGTCGAGCCCGACGTCGAGCAGGAACCTGACCCTGTCGTCGAGCTCGCGCAGTATGTCGCGGGCTATCGCTCCAGCCTTGGCGGAAAGCTTTCCGGGAAGTTCCTTCAGCCAGAGGGCGAGTTCCGAAATCTCCATGGCCCCCACCTGCGAGATATCCTTGCCGTCAATGCGGAAATAAGAGGCCTCGGCGTTGAGGCGCGTCCCGTGGCAGACCGGACAGACTATCTTGTCTTCGATGTCGTCCACGAGCCCGTCCCAGGTCACCATTTCGGCCTGGGAACCTTCTCCGATGCGGAAGAACTCGTCGGAGCCGAATATCAGCAGAGAAAGTTCCCCGTCAGGCAGTTCCGACACGGGTTCGTATACCGAGAAACCGTGCTTGCGGGCTATGGCGCGTACGGTTTCGGACTTGCGGCTGCTCCTCAGAGGCCCCAGAGGCAGTATGGCCCCGTCGGCGATGCTCAGGCTGCGGTCCGGGACAATGGTATCGAAATTCACGTCAGGCACCACACCCAGGCCCTTGCAGTGCGGACAGTAGCCCTCGGGCGAATTGAACGAGAACGAATGCGGCGCAGGCTCCTTGAGCGAGACACCGCTCTCGGGATCGACGAGATGCTTGGAATAGTGGCGCAGGACAGAAGTCTCGGCATCGAGCACGGCCACCGACCCCTTGCCGAGAGTGAGCGCCGCCGCGACAGACTCCCTTATCCTACCCTCGTCGCCGGCGCCCGGCTTGAGCTTGTCCACAACCAGCTCTATGAAATGGGCCTTGTAGCGGTCGAGCGAGTCGAGTTCCGAGAGGTCGACAAGCAACGAGTCCACGCGGACCTGGGTGTAGCCCTTCTTGCGGAGCTGCTCGAAGAGCTCCTTGTAGCTGCCCTTGCGCCCGTTGACCAGAGGGGCGAGCAGCAGGCACCTGCGGCCGCGGTACACATCCATGACGAGCTCGACTATCTGCGAGTCGGTGTAGCGCACCATTTCCTTCCCGCTCACGGGAGAATAGGCGGTGGAGGCCTTGGCGAACAGCAGGCGCAGGAAATCGGAGATCTCGGTTATGGTGCCGACCGTCGAGCGGGGATTGTTGCCCGTGGTCTTCTGCTCTATGGCTATGATAGGGCTCAGGCCGGTGATGCTCTCCACGGCCGGCTTCTCGAGTATGCCCATGAAATGCTTGGCATACGGCGACAGGGTGTTCATGTACCTCCTCTGCCCCTCGGCATATATGGTGTCGAAGGCGAGCGAAGACTTTCCGCTGCCGCTCAGTCCGCTTATCACCACGAACTTCCGCCGGGGGATGTCGACATCCACATCCTTGAGGTTGTGGGCGCGCGCACCCCGTATGCGTATTATGTCGTCGTTGTCAATCATTCAGGCAAAGATGCACAAATTTTCTCAGCTTTTGACTATCTTTGGAGCCCGTACAGAACGAAAATTTATGTGGCTTTGGATGACTGTGGGCTCGGCCCTGCTGCTCGGATGCTATGACATCGCAAAGAAACAGGCGCTGAAACGCAACGGTGTACTGTGGATACTTCTGTTCTCTACCGCCCTGACGACGCTGTTCCTATGTCCTTTCCTCAGCGGCGGGTCGGCAGGAGACCACCTCAGGCTGGTAGTCAAGGCCCTGCTGGTGTCCTCGTCATGGATTTCGGGACTGGAGGCGATGAAACTGCTTCCGCTCACTACGGCAAGCACGCTGAAGGCGTCCCGGCCGATGTTCGTCGTCATCTTCTCCATAATACTTTTCGGAGAGAGGCTCAACATCTGGCAGTGGGCGGGAGTCGTGCTGGTGATAGGAGCCCTCTACCTGCTGGGACGCTCCAGCAAGAAGGACGGAATAAGGTTCAGCCGCAGCAGGGGCGTGGCATGGATGCTGCTGTCGATCCTGACAGGCTCGGCAAGCGCCCTGTACGACAAGTACATACTCCAGACCATGGAGCCGATGTTCGTGCAGAGCTGGGCCAACCTCTACATCACCGCGGTGCTCGCCGCAGTAATGCTCGTGCGGCACCTGTCGGGCAGGGGCACGGCCGGGAAGTTCCGCTGGGACTGGACGATAGTGCTGATAGCGGTGCTGATAACGGTTTCGGACGCGCTGTACTTCTTCGCCGTGAAGCAGGACGACGCGCTGCTGTCGGTGGTATCCATGATACGCAGGAGCTCGGTAGTGATAACGTTCCTGGGCGGGGCGCTGCTGTTCAGGGAGCACAACATACGCGACAAGGCGGTCGACTTAGGCATATTGCTTGCAGGACTGACCCTGCTGCTCTCCGCATCATAGAATCTTCAGACACTATATATATATAACATGACGATGAAGGCAAGAATAATTCTCATATCGCTCACCGCAGGCCTGTGTACGGTGGTCTGCAGCGCACAGTCGCGGAACTTCAGGCTCGGCAAGTGGACCGAGATCCACACCGCGATACTCAAGGAACTCAGCACCTCCTATGTAGACTCGCTGCCCGTCGACGCCATCGAACGCCGCGGAGTGGACGCGATGCTCTCCGGACTCGACCCCTATACCGTCTACATCCCCGCCGAGGAGAACGAGGACCTGCAGCTGATGATAAGCAACACCTACGGCGGAATAGGTGCGGTCATCTACAAGCCCGACGTCAACGGCAACGTGATAATCAACGAGCCCTACGAAGGCTCCCCCGCCCACAAGTACGGGCTGCGCTGCGGTGACGAGATAATGCAGATCGACACGACATCCGTCATAGGCCTGAACTCCCAGCAGTGCAGCGAGAGGATGAAGGGAGAACCCGGCACCAAGGTCAGGTTCAAGGTGAAGAAAGTCTACACCGGCGAGATCGTCGACCTCGAGGTGACCCGCGAGAAAATCCACCTGCCGGACATGCAGTACGCAGGCATGGTCGACGACACCACCGGGTACATACTGCTGACGGGATTCTCCGAGGGGGTCTCCGGGGAAGTCCGCGACGAAGTCGTGAGCCTCAAGAAGCAGGGCATGCGCACGCTGGTGCTCGACCTGCGCGGCAACGGAGGCGGACTGCTCTCCGAGGCTGCGGAGATAGTGTCGATATTCGTGCCGAAGGGTTCGCTCGTCGTGACCGCCAGGGGCAGGGAGAAGGACGCCAACTATGTGGTCAGGACAACCCGGGAGCCGGTAGACACGAAGCTCGACCTGATTGTCATGGTAGACTCCGGATCGGCATCGTCCTCGGAAATAGTGGCCGGAGCCCTGCAGGACATGGACAGGGCCACGATAATGGGCACCAGGACCTTCGGCAAGGGTCTCGTGCAGTCCATAAGGAGCCTGCCATACGGAGGAGAGCTGAAGGTGACCACCGCAAAATACTACACCCCCTCGGGACGCTGCGTGCAGGCTATCGACTACTCGCACAGGAACGAGGACGGCAGCGTCAGCCAGATTCCCGACTCCCTGACCAACGAGTTCAGGACGGCTGCCGGAAGGATAGTGCGTGACGGCGGCGGAATCACCCCCGACGTCACTATCGAGCCCCACAGCTACAGCCGGCTGTCCTACTCGCTCGTCGCCTACGGCGTCATAGAGGAGTTCGTGCTGGACTATGTAAGACGCCACGAGACCATAGCGCCCGCAGAGGAGTTCCGCCTCACGGACGCGGACTACGAGGATTTCATAGCCTTCGCCAGGGACAAGGAGTTCGACTACCGCTCCACGGCCAAGACCTACTTCGACATAATGTGCACCGAACTCGAGAAGGACGGGCTCAAGGACGCCATGGCACCCCAGATAGAGGCCCTTGAGGAGTCCCTCGACATGGAGAAGGAAGAGTTCCTCAGGCTCAAGAAAGACGAGATAGTGCCCCTGATAGAGGAGGAGATAGTAGTGAGGTACTACTTCCAGCCCGCAGGAGTCATCGTGCGCCTGCGCTACGACGACGCCCTGAGGCAGGCACTCGCCAGCGAGAGGATAGCAGTATAATGGAGCTGATAGTCCTCAACACCACCAAGACGGCCGACAGTTCGCTGGTAATACACGCCCTGAGCAGGGAATACGGACGCAGGAGTTTCATAACGGGCGTGGCAAGGCGCGCCCCGGCCCTGTACCTCCCGCTCAACATACTCGAGGCAGAGGTGGTGGAGAACAGGAGGAGCGAGCTGTGGCGCCTCAGGGGCGCGGGCACTGTCTACCCGCTCGACGGGCTCCGCTCGAGCCTTGCAAAGAACTCTATCTGCCTGTTCATGAGCGAAGTGCTCTACCGCGCGGTACGCGAAGGCACGGAGGGCGACGGGCTCTACGACTGGTGCCGCAAGTCCATACTCACCCTCGACGCGCTCGACTCCGAGTTCAGCAACTACCACCTGCGCTTCCTGCTGGAACTTGCCGTCTGTCTCGGATTCTCGCCCGAGGCAGCCGACCTCAGACCCTTCGTCGGCGACTGCTCTCCGCAGGTCGAAGCCCTGCTCAGGCTCGACTTCGCGTCGTCGATGCTCCTGCCCCTCAACGGCAGGACACGCGGCACAATCGCCGAGGGCCTCATAAGGTATCTGGGCTTCCACCTCGACTACCCGCTCAACATACGCTCCCTGCCCGTGCTGACGGAATTGTTCGAATTTATTGGCTAACTTTGCCCCATGCAGAAGTCAGAACTGGAAATAATGGCTCCGGCCGGCAATTTCGAATGCCTGCACGCGGCCATACAGGGTGGCGCCGATTCCGTATATTTCGGCGTCGGACACCTCAACATGCGCAGCCACTCCGCAAACAACTTCAGGCCGGAAGACCTTCCCGAAATAGTCCGCATCTGCCGGGAGGCGGGAGTCAGGAGCTACCTGACGCTCAACATAGTCCTGTATCCAGAAGACCTCGGCCCGATGCGGCAGACGCTCGACGCGGCGCGCGATGCGGGGGTGGACGCGGTGATAGCCTCCGACATGGCGGCGATCTCGTACTGCCGCAGCATAGGCCTCGAGGTGCACATATCCACCCAGCTGTCCATTTCCAACGCCGAGGCGCTGCGCTTCTATGCGTCGTTCGCCGATGTGGTGGTGCTGGCGCGGGAACTCAACCTCGGACAGGTCAGGGAAATATACGACACGATAGAACGCGAGGACATCTGCGGCCCTTCGGGGAAGAAGGTAAGGATAGAGATGTTCGCCCACGGCGCGCTCTGCATGGCCATAAGCGGCAAGTGCTACCTGTCGCTGCACAGCTACGGCGCGTCGGCCAACCGCGGGGAATGCTACCAGGTCTGCCGCAGGGGATATGAAGTCACCGACCTGGAGACCGGCAACAGGCTGGACATAGACAACAAGTACATAATGTCGCCCAAGGACCTCTGCACGATAGACTTCATGGACCGCATAGTCGAAAGCGGCGTCAAGGTGTTCAAGATAGAGGGCCGCGCGAGGTCCGCCGAATATGTGAAGCGCTGCGCCTCGTGCTACCGCAGGGCCGCCGACGCGGTATGCGACGGCACATATACTCCCGAGCTGGCCGCAGGACTGCGCAAAGAACTCTCGGAAGTGTTCAACCGCGGATTCTGGGACGGATACTACCAGGGCGCACGCCTCGGACAGTGGAGCGAAGTGTACGGCTCGCAGGCCACGATGAAGAAAGTCTACTGCGGCAAGGTGACCAACTGGTTCGACAGGATAGCGGTGGCCGAGATCTCCATAGAGTCGGAAGCGCTGCATGTCGGCGACAGGGCCATGGCCATAGGCTCCACCACCGGAGTCGTCGAATTCAGGGTCGACGACCTCAGGGTAAACCTCGAGAAGACAGATATGGCGTCCAAGGGCGTCAGATGCTCGGTAGCGGTAGACCCGTCTATCTGCCCGCAGGGGAAGCTCCGCCGGGGCGACAAGATCTATATCTGGCAAGAAAAGCGGCCATAGCCCTCAGGGCCCTGCCCCTGTGCGATACGGAGTTCTTCTCCTCCTCGCTTATCTCGGCCATGGTCCTGCCTCCGAAGCCGTCCGGTATGAATACAGGGTCGTAGCCGAAGCCCCCGTCCCCCTTCATCCCATAGCCTATGCTTCCCGCGACCTCGCCCTCGAAGCTGAAGTACTCGCCGCCGAGGCAGAGCGTCACCACGGTGCGGAAACGCGCCCGGCGGGACACCCCGGAGCCGAGCGCCGAGAGTTCGGAAAGCAGGCGGCGCATGTTGGCGAGGGCGTCATGGCTTTCCGCCCCCGAGCCCTCGAGACTGGCGGCATAGCGTGCCGAAAGCACTCCGGGCGCACCTCCGAGGGCATCCACCTCGAGCCCTGTGTCGTCGGCGAAGCAGTCGGCGCCCGACAGTTCGTGTATCCTCCCCGCCTTTATCAGCGAATTCTGTTCGAGCGTCGTCCCGTCCTCCACGACATCCTCGTCTATTCCGGCCTCCGCCTGCGAAAGCACCTCCACATCCTGCCCGAGTATCTCCCGCGCCTCGCGCAGTTTCCCGGCATTGCCCGTCGCAAAGATAAGTCTCATGATAATACTTCCTGTTTCGCGTAAAGATAGCGCTCCCCGGCGTCATCTGCAACAATGCCAGTCCGCAAAGCGCCGCTGTCCTGTTCATTCCCGTTGCATGTGCTCCGTGTATGCCTCCTGCGGCAGCTAATCAACGGGGGTAAACGCTGCTGCAGGAGGCATACACGGAAGCTGCGATACATAGCACAGGGGATATGTAAAATGACAAGCGTGTATGCGTGGCGGTGCTTTGCAGACTGGCATTGTTGCTATTTCGGCGAAATAATCGTAGATTCGCCGTAAAACAGACAAGCAGAGAGATGATTACAGAAGAAAGGATAGACGGGATCATACGCGGGATGTTCGAGGACATACGCTTCGCCGCGGAGCCGGAAGGGCTCTACGGGCCTCTCAGATACATGATAGAGATAGGCGGCAAGAGAGTCCGTCCGAAACTGTGCGTCACCGCATACTCGTTCTTCTCCGACGACTTCGGCGAGCACATCCTCTCCCCCGCCGCCGCGCTCGAGGTGTTCCACTCGTTCACCCTGATGCACGACGACATAATGGACCGCTCCCCGATGAGGCGCGGGATGCCCGCCGTGTGGAAGAAGTGGAACGAGGACACGGCAATCCTTTCCGGCGACGTGATGCTCATCGACGCCTACAGGAGAGTAGCCAAGGCTCCGCACAAGGTGCTGGACAGGATCATGGACCTGTTTTCCAAGACAGCCTCGCAGGTATGCGAGGGACAGCAGTACGACATGGAGTTCGAAGACATGCGGGAGGTGAGCATGGCCGCCTACAACCAGATGATAGGCCTCAAGACGGCCGTCCTGATAGCCTGCTCCGCGGAAATGGGCGCAATAATAGGAGGCGCGTCCGGGCAGCAGTGCAAGGCTCTCTACGAATACGGCTACAAGCTCGGCATGGCGTTCCAGATTGCCGACGACTACCTCGACACCTTCGGAGACGAGAAGGTGTTCGGCAAACCCATAGGCGGCGACATAGTCAACGGCAAGAAGAGCTGGCTCACGGTGCGCACCCTCGAGAAGACGGACGACAGGGACGCCTTCCTCGACATATTCACCCGCAAGGCGGAGAGCAAGGCGCTCAAGGCGGGCAAGATCGCGGCAGTGCGCAACGCCTATGTACGGGGCGGCGTCGACACTGACGCAAAGGACGAGATCGACCGCTTCACCCGCGAGGCCCTGGAAGCCGTGCAGGGCGTCGGACTCCAGGAGGGTGCCCTGGAAGCTCTCAGGCGGTTTGCCGACAATCTTGTAGGCAGGACGAGATGACGGAAGGCACGGCTACTGTAGTCAAGAACGCCGGAAGCCACTATCTGCTGAGCCGGCTGCCCGAATGGGATCTGTTCCCCGCCGTACTGAGGGGCAGGGTGCGGCTCTCCATGAGCGACGCGACCAACCCCGTGGCGGTAGGCGACAGGGTGCGTTTCACGGCACCGGAACACATCTCCGCCCGGGATCCGGCCGTGATAACAGAAGTCCTCCCGAGAAGCAACTACCTGATACGCAAGTCCACGAACCTCTCGAGGCAGTCGCACATCATAGCCGCCAATATCGACCAGGCCGTAATAGCCGTCAGCCTGTTCTTCCCGGAACTGAAGCTGCCGCTGCTCGACCGCATACTCGTGACCTGCGAGGTCTACGGAATCCCGGCGGTGATAGTCCTCAACAAGATCGACCTCTACGGCGCAGAGGCTCCGCAGGAGGTGGAGCGCTTCATACACACCTATGAAGGTGCCGGATACCGCGTGATACCGTCCTCTACGGTGACAGGAGAAGGCATAGACACGCTCAAGGAACTGTGCAAAGGCCGCCTGAGCCTGTTCTCCGGAGAATCGGGCGTCGGAAAGTCGAGCCTCATAAAGTCCATAGACCCCTCCCTCGACCCCAAGATAGGCAGGATATCGGCCTCACACCTGCAGGGCCGTCACACGACCTCGCTATACGAGATGTACCGCCTTTGCGGCGGAGGCTTCCTGATAGACAGCCCCGGGATAAGGGGCTTCGGACTCGTCGACCTCGAGAAGGAGGAGATATCGAAATATTTCCCCGAAATGCTGAGGGTGTCGGACGGATGCCGCTTCATCCCGTGCACGCATACCCACGAACCCGGCTGCGCCGTCAAGGACGCCGTAGACAGGGGCGAGATAAGCCCCGAAAGGTACAACTCCTATCTCGGGATGCTCGAGGAAGACAGGAAATTCAGATAGGCCACGACGCTCAGGCGGCGGTCTCCTCCTCCACGAGCTCGTAGTCGAGCAGGCGCTGCTCGAGATTGGCCTCCTTGACCCTGATGCGCACGCTGTCGCCGAGACGGAACACCTTGCGCGTCCTGCGTCCTATCAGCCTGTAGCGAGGCTCGTCGAACTCGAAGAAGTCGGACTTTATCTCCCTTAGGGCGACCATACCCTCTATCTTGGTAGGCTCTATCTCGACATACATGCCCCACTCGGTAAGACCCGACACCGTTCCGTCGAACTCCTGCCCGATCTTGTCCTGCATAAACTCGACCAGCTTGTATTTCACCGAAGTGCGCTCCGCATCGGCGGCTATCATTTCCCTCTCGGAAGCGTACTGGCACTCCTGCTCGTAGTAGTCCTTGTCCTCCGAGGCGCCGCCGGCGAGGTACTTTGCCAGCAGGCGGTGGACCATGAGGTCGGGATAACGGCGTATGGGCGAGGTGAAGTGCGTGTAGAACCTGAACGCAAGGCCGAAATGGCCGATGTTGTCGGTGCTGTAGACGGCCTTCGCCATAGAGCGCAGTGCGAGGTTCTCGAGGGCGGCATATTCGGGCTTGCCCTTGGCGGAGTCGAGCAGGCGGTTGAGCTCGGCGGCAATGTCGCGCCCCTTCGCGTTCTCGACCCTGTATCCGAAGCCCTTCGCGAACACGCGCAGCCCTTCGAGCTTGACCTCGTTGGGCTCTCCGTGGATACGGTAGACGAAGGTCTTGGGAGACTTGGCCGCGACACCGTTCATCCTGCCGCCGGTAGCGGCGTATTCCGCCACAGTCCTGTTGGCAAGCAGCATGAACTCCTCAATCAACCAGTTGGCCTCCTTCGATATCTTCTCGTAGACCCTTACGGGCTTTCCTTCCGGATCCACCTCGACCTTCATCTCCGGACGGTCGAAGTCTATCGCCCCGGCCTTCCTCTCCTCGGCCTTCATGAGGCCCGCGAGGCGGTTGAGCTCGCGTATGGCCGACGCAAGGGCGTCGGACTCCGGCACTTCTGGAGCCTCGATGATCTTCTGCGCCCCGTCGTAGTCCAGCCTGCGGTCGGACCTGATCACGGCGCGGCCTATCCAGCTCGAGAGAACCCTGGCTTCGGGAGTCATCTCGAATACGGCGGAGAACACGAGCTTGTCTTCGTCGGGACGCAGCGAGCAGAGCTTGTTGCAGAGCTTCTCGGGAAGCATGGGCACGGTGCGGTCGACAAGGTATACCGAGGTTCCGCGCATGCGGGCCTCCTTGTCGACTATGCTGCCCGGCCTTACATAATGCGAGACATCGGCGATATGCACGCCCACCTCGTAGTTGCCGTCGGGCAGCCTGCGGAACGACAGGGCGTCGTCGAAGTCCTTCGCGTCGGCGGGGTCTATGGTGAATGTCAGCACATCCCTGAAATCCTTGCGCCCCTTGAGGTCTTCGGGCGTAATCTCGTCCGAAATCTTGTCGGCAGCGTTCTCGACCTCGGGCTCGAAGCGGTAGGGCAGGTTGAACTCGGCGAGTATCGCATGCATCTCGGTGTCGTTCTTTCCGGGCTCTCCGAGCACATCGGTAAGATGCCCGCGCGGAGTGGTCGCCTTACGCTCCCAGCCGTCGACTACGACGGCCACCTTCATTCCGCTCCGGGCTCCCGCCTCCTCGGCGGCCTTCGGATCCACCTCTATGTCGTAGGGCATGGACTTGCTCTGCATCAGCACCCATGCCTGGTCGCCTATGCTGTGGTATATTCCGACGAAGGGCTTTCCCGAGCGGCGGACTACCTCCACCACCTCGCCTTCCTTCCTCCTGCCCTTCTCCTTGTTGCTCTGCTTGGTTACCGCGACCTTCACTATGTCGCCGTCAAGGGCGTGCCTCGTCTTGGACGCCTTGACGAACACATCCTCGTCCTCTCCTTCCACTATCACGAAAATATAGCCCTCGCGGGTCATCTGCACCCTTCCCTCGACCTGGGGATAGACTTTCTTGCGGTGCTGCCTGAACTTCTTCGAACTTTTACGCATATTACCTTGAATTTTGGCAAATTTACGCAAATCTTGCATATTATTCCTAAATTTGCGGCGTTAGTTAGAGTTATTTGTCGACAGAAATGAAGAAAATCATAGTTTTCATTGCCGCGGCGGCATCGCTCCTCTGCACGAGGCAGGCAGCCGCACAGACCAACCTCCAGATCCAGTACGACTTCGGCTCCGACCGCCGCCATGTGACCACGACGCTGGAAGGCTTCTATTCCGACAACTGGGGCAACACCTTCTTTTTCGTTGACCACGACTTCAGCGAGAGAGGCCCCCGGGGCGGCGTGATAGCCCCCGGCGGAACATATCTCGAGATCTCCCGCTGCCTGAACTTCTGGCAGGGCACGGCGCTCGCACCTCTGAGCGTGCATGTCGAATACGACGGAGGCGTGTACAGGGGCTACACCATAAACAACGCCTTCCTCGCGGGTGCGGACTGGTTCCTGCACAGCGCAGACTTCCGCAACACCCTCAACCTCAAAGTCCTCTACAAATACATCACATATACCGATGCCGGCACGCGCAGCAGGCTTCCGCTGCAGTTCACCGCCGCATGGACGATGAAGGACCTCTTCGGCCTCGCGGGGCTGACGTTCACCGGCTTCGCCGACTTATGGTGGGAGGAGCACACGCTGCTGAGCGACCGCTACGGAGACATCCTGCCCGAGACCTCGCACTGCATATTCATCACGGAGCCGCAGCTGTGGTATAATGTAGGGCGCCACTTCCGCTGCGACAACCTGAATGTCGGAGGCGAAGTGGAGCTGTCCTATGACTTCGGCACCGTCAGGGGCTTCAGATGCCGCCCCTGTGCCGGAGTGAAGTGGGTGTTCTGAGCTGCCGGGACCGCGGGAACATCTCCCGTCCCTGCCATTGCCATAATCTGCAAAGTATGTCCCCGGGAGGCGTTTTCCCTGTTGATTAGCCTTCCGGGGACATACTTGCAGATTTTTCGGAGCGGACAGGAACAGTGCCGAACGGCTGTTCCCGTGTCCGGCAGTCCGGTCTATATCAGCGGCTCGGCCGTCATTGCGGCGGGCTGGGGGATTCCCATCAGCTTGAGGATAGTAGGCGCAACGTTGCAGAGGGCGCCGTCCTTGACGGACTTGACCTCGTCGCCGGCACCTATCACTATGAACTGCACGGGATTGAGCGAATGGGCGGTGTTAGGCGTGCCGTCCTCGTTGACCGCATGGTCGGCGTTGCCGTGGTCGGCGGTCAGCAGCACTACATAGCCGTGGGCGAGAGCCGTGGTCACCACAGCCTCCACGCAGCCGTCTATGCATCCCACCGCATTGCGTATCGCGTCATAGACTCCGGTATGGCCCACCATGTCGCCGTTGGCGAAGTTCAGTATCACCATATCCTCCTTCTCCTCGCGCAGCGCGGCGCAGAGCTTGTCGGTGACCTCGATCGCGCTCATCTCGGGCTGCAGATCGTAGGTGGCCACCTTGGGTGAGTTCACGAGTATGCGGTCCTCGTTCTCGAACGGGGTCTCTCGTCCGCCGTTGAAGAAGAAGGTCACATGTGCGTACTTCTCGGTCTCCGCGATACGCAACTGACGCTTTCCGGCCTTGGCCACGGTCTCTCCGAGAGTGTCGGTGACCTCCTCCTTGTCGAAGAGTATGTGCACTCCCGTGAACGATGCGTCATAGGGAGTGAGGCAGCAGTAGTAGAGCGGCAGGGTATGCATTCCCTCCTCGGGCATGTCGTGCTGGGTGAGCACCGAGGTGAGCTCGCGGGCGCGGTCGTTGCGGAAGTTGAAGAATATCACCGCATCGCCCTTCTCCACCCTGGCGACAGGCTTTCCTCCCTCAGTGATTACCACGGGCTTGATGAACTCGTCGGTGACGTCGGCGTCATACGAAGCCTTGATCGCCTCGAGAGCCGAAGTGTACTCGGCACCCTTTCCCTCGACGAGCATGTCGTAGGCCTCCTTGACGCGGCCCCAGCGCTTGTCGCGGTCCATTGCATAGAACCTTCCGCAGACAGTGGCGACCTTTCCCACGCTTTCCGACATCTTCTTCTCGAGCTCCTCGACGAAGCCGTAACCGCTGTGGGGGTCGGTGTCGCGGCCGTCCATGAAGCAGTGCACATACACCTTGTCGAGTCCCTCCTGCTTCGCGACGCGCAGGAACTCATAGAGGTGGTCGAGGCTGGAGTGTACTCCGCCGTGCGAGCAGAGGCCCATGAAGTGGAGCTTGCCGCCGCTGGTCTTCACATAGTCGTACGCAGCGCGTATCTCCTTGTTCTCGAGGAGCTTGTGGTCGCGGCAGGCCATGTTTATCTTCACGAGGTCCTGATATACGACCCTGCCGGCACCGAGGTTCATGTGTCCTACCTCGGAGTTGCCCATCTGGCCGTCGGGCAGGCCCACATATTCGCCGCAGGCCTGCAGGTGAGACATGGGATATTTCGCGCGGAGGCTGTCGATGAAAGGCGCGCCCTGCGTATAGATCGCATTGGAATGGTCGTGCTTTCCTTCACCCCAACCGTCCAGAATCATCAGTAGTACTTTTCTGTTCATATTTCAGTGTTTTTTTATCCGTTTCTATACATTGCTGTTCCGGAGCATCTCTCCGGCATTATTCCGCATCGTCCTCCTCTATGAGTCCGCGGCCGAGCAGCATAGCCCTGGAGTCGGGCTCGCGTCCTACGAACTCCTTGTAGAGCACCATAGGCTCCTCGGAGCCGCCCTTCTCGAGGAAAGTCTTCTTGAACTTGTCGGCAAGGGCGAGATCCCAGATTCCGTTAGGAGAGTTCTGGAACACGCTGAACGCGTCCTTGTCGAGCACCTCCGCCCAGAGGTAGCCGTAATAGCCGGAGTTGTAGCCGCTGCCGCCGAAGATATGGTTGAAGTAGGTGCTGCGGTAGCGGAAGGTTATCTCGGGTATCAGGCCTATCCTCTCGGCCACGGCAGCCTCGAACTCGTCTACCTCGACGCCTTCCACGCTCTCGAGCTCATGCCATGCCATGTCGAGCATGGATGCGGCGCAGAGCTCGGTCGTCATGAAGCCCTGGTTGAACTTCAGCGAAGCGTTTATCTTCTTCACGAGCTCGTCGGGAATCACCTCGCCGGCCTCGTTCTTGGCATAGAGCGCGAGGAGCTCGGGCTGGAACGCCCAGTTCTCATTGAACTGCGAGAACATCTCGACGAAGTCGCGGGTCACGGAAGTGCCGCTCACCGAAGGATAGGTGCACTTCGACAGCAGCCCGTGCAGGGCGTGCCCGAACTCGTGGAACACGGTGAGCACCTCGTCGATGCCGAGATATTCGGGAAGATTCGCGACATTGACTATGATAGGGCGCACGTCGTTGCCCTCGGCATCCACATACTGGTTGCGCACGTTGTTCATCCAGGCGCCTCCCCTCTTGCTGTCGCGGGGGAAGTAGTCCGTCATGAATATGCCTATCAGGGAGCCGTCGTCGGCGGTTATCTTATAGGTGGTGACTTCGGGATTGTAGGCGGGGACACCCTCCAGCTTCTCGGCATTCACGCCGTAGAGGGTCTCGGCCGCACGGAACACACCGTCCACCACATTGTCTATCCTGAAGTAGGGCCTGGTCTGCGACTCGTCGAGGTCGTACTTCGCCTTGCGCACCTTCTCGGCATAGTACCACCAGTCCCACTGCTCTATCTTCGAGCCCTCGGGAAGCTTCCCCTCTTTTATATCCTCGTCCATAAGGGCCTGCATGTCGGCAAGCTCGAGCCTGGCCTTGGCCACGGCGGCCTGCATTATGCCCTCGAGGAAGGAGTCCACGGTCTCGGGATCCGCCGCCATCTTATCTGAAAGCGTGTAGGCCGCGGAAGTCTCATAGCCGAGTATGTTCGCCTTGCGCAGGCGCTGGTCCACGAGCTCGAGTATCAGGTCGGAGTTGTCGTATTCGTTGCCGTTGTGGCCGCGCATCTGGTAGGCCTCGTTATACTGGCGGCGGAGTTCGCGGTCTTCGGTTGTCGTCATCCTGGCGGGGTACTCCGAAACGCTGAAGCCGAACTTCTCGGCGAAGGCGTTGGACTCGGCGAGGATATTGTTGCCTATCTTCTGGGTGAGTTCCGCAATACGGCCGTTGATTGTGCGGAGCTCGGCCTGCTTCTGTTCGTCAAGGCCTATGCCCTCGCGTTCGAAGCTCTCGAAACGCTTTTTCAGCACGACCTGCTGCTCGCGCGTGAGGCCGCTCTGGTCGCCGTTGTAGACCGCGGCTATCCTTTCGTAGAGGTCCCTGTTGAACGAGATGTTGTCGGAGTGCTCGCTGAGCATGGGGATTGCCTCCGTCATCACCGCATCGAGGGAATCGCTGCGGTCGGTCTCGCTGACATTGTAGAGCACGCCGAGCACCTTGTCGAGTATCTCGCCCGAAAGCTCGAGGGGCACTATGGTGTTCTCGAAGGTAGGAGCGTCGGGATTGGAGGTGATTTCCTCGATCTGGGCGTTCTGCTGTTCGATTCCGGCCTTTATCGCCGGTATATAGTCTTCGATTTCAATCTCGTCGTAGGGAGGGATACCGTAAGGGGTGTCCCACTCGGCGAGGAAGGGATTCTTTTCGCCGCAGGCTGTCATAACGGTTGCGATTGCCAATAATGAAAATAACTTCTTCATACACTAATAACTGATATTGTTGTACGGACTATCTGCCGATTACTATATATGTCGGATAGTGGTCTGAGTACCCTCCGATGAACTCCCCGTACGAGAACGAACGGAACGGGGTGCCTGCGAAGCGTCCGCTCTGCTGCACCATGAACGGCCTGCTGAACACGCAGCCGTAATAGCCTTCGTCCCCGGTCTCGAGGATGTGCAGGCCACCGTCAGGTGCCGCAGCGAGGTCGTAGTTCACGAGGATGATGTCGTAGATATTCCACTCTCCCCTGTATTCCAGCGAACCGTAGCCGTCCTCGAGCAGTTGCGTGAACGGGCTGAAATATCCGGCCCTGGAATCCACTTCATCTATATCCTCCTCTGCATGCATCCACTCCGTCATGCTCACGTCGGTGGGGTTGTCGTTCATGTCGCCCATAACTACAATCTTGATGCCCGGGAACTCCTGCATGAGGGCCTGGGAATGGTTGTAGATTATCTCCGCGCCGAGGGAGCGCAGGTCGCCGCCCTTCCCGCCTACGCGCGAGGGCAGGTGCGCCACATAGAATGCGAACTGCTCGCCCCCGAGGAGTCCGCGCGCCATAAGGATGTCGCGGGTGCGGAAGTCGGCCTGTTCCTCGGGCGAGAGGGTGATGTCCACTTCCGTGTCATCGAACGAGAACGGAATGGCCTCGCTGTCGAGCAGTTCGAACTGGTCGGGCCTGTAGAGCAGCGCGACATCGATTCCGCGACGGTCGGGGCTGTCGTAATGGACTATCTCATATCCGGCAGGGGCGATTCCCGGCTCGGCCACAAGGTCTTCGAGCACGCCCGCGTTCTCCACCTCGCTCACGCCGAGAACGGTATGGAACACACCGTTCTCCTCCTTCATCGCCTCGATGACGCTGGCGATGTTGCGGAGCTTGACTTCGTACTTGTCCTGCGTCCAGTGGTTCCTGCCCTCGGGGAGGAACTCCTCGTCGTTCACCGCAGGGTCGTCCACCGTGTCGAACAAGTTCTCGAGGTTGTAGAACCCCACCACATATTTCTGCGTCCTGCCGCAGCTGCACAGCAGCACGACAGCAAGCAGGGCCGTAAAAACCGACTTTCTCATATCGTCAGACAGATTTGCCGCCCAGGCGTCAGTTCCACCATGAATCCACCGCAGACTCTACCGCGGCCGCCCCGTCCTCCCCTATCTTTGCGGGAAGGTTCGCGAAGAAGTCGTAGCCGAGCATGTCCTCGAGAGCGTCGATGCTCATGGACTGCTCCATGACGGCAGAGCTGCCGCCGGAATAATCCCTGTGCTCGAAGTAGAAGGCGATTCCTATGTATCCGCCAGTCTCCGCGCCGAACGAGGCGTCCTTGTCATATCCGAGCAGGGCCTTGTAGAAGCCTGTCGGAACCGTGACCTCGTTGCCCTCGTTGTCATGGGCGACTTCGGTGGCGCCCGCGATGTCGACACCGGTCACGACATAGAGCGTATCCATGTCGGAAGACCAGTCGCGCACCATGTTCTCGAGGTCCGCCCATACGCCGCTGTTGAAGCTGCCGCTCTGGGGAGCGCTGTTGGTAAAGTAGAAAGTCTTCAGGTTGGCCTCCGCGTCGAGCCTGTCGGCAGAGGGAATCTGATGTCCGCGGTTGTATATGTTCTCGTCGTTCTCATCCCTGTCGGTGTATGACCGGTAGAGTATGGGCTGGTACTTGCGGGGCATCTTGGGGTCGAGGCTCCATTCGTCGCTCCTGCCGCCGTTGCCCCTGAGGCCGTCGTTGAGGGGGTATGCCACCCAGAGGGCGAGCCTGTCGCCGGTGCTGTAGCAGTATGAGTAGTTGCGAACGTCCTTTCCTCCAAGGGGCATGTCGTGGCTTATGAAGCAGAGGCCGGAGCCGGCATCGTCAAGCGCGGGCAGCTCGAGCCACAGGCCGGGAGTGTCGGGAGTCAGTTCCTCGGGAAGGCCCGTATCATTCCTCGTGACGGACACTTCCTGGATCTCCCAGGTGCCGGCCTTCTCGGCGGTGCTGCTGTATACGAAGGCGAACTGCATCTTCCTGCCGACATAGGCGCCGAGGTCGAGCGAACCCGAATCCATGAAAGTCCAGCTCATGGTCGGGGGATAGTAGACGCCCTCGAGACGCTCCCATGTGCCGTTCTCCTCCCTTGCCCAGACCGCAGCCTCGTCGGGGAGCACGGAAGCGTCCTTGAAGAAATTCACGGCATGCTTGAAGCTGAGATATGCCGCGCTCTCGGAAGTGAGGTCGATCACGGGCGACACGAGCCAGCTCTCGGATGCAAGGTTCTCCTGCGTGTCGGACTTGTATGCCGTGGCCACCATGCCGTACTTCGGGTCGTGCTTCCAGATTTCGTCTATCGCGGCAGGCTTGTCCTTGTCCTCGACCGTGAAACCGCCCTGTCCGTCGAGGAAAGACACGGAATATATCTCGGTCTCGGTGGTGCCG
Source organism: Bacteroides sp. CAG:1060_57_27 (assembly GCA_001915575.1). Classification (GTDB taxonomy): domain Bacteria; phylum Bacteroidota; class Bacteroidia; order Bacteroidales; family UBA932; genus Cryptobacteroides; species Cryptobacteroides pullicola. The sequence goes on from MNQT01000012.1 coordinate 72,952, forward strand.
GCCTGGACTATGGTCAGGGGCGCGCTCAGGCCGGAGCCGTAGAACTCGAATGTGGCGCTGCGTTCTGCGGCCGAAGTGTTGGCCTTGATATCGACTGTGACAGTCTGGGGAGAGGACGAACTCGCGCCGGAAACGGGGCTGACCTCGAGCCATGACTTCTCGTCCTCGTCGAGGCCGCGGATTTCCCAGTCGACGGTAGCCGTCAGCTTGAAGCTGTAGCTGTACTCCGTAGCAGGCGCTTCGACCGGATCCTTGGCGCTGATGCTTATCTGAGGTTCGAGCCCGGAAGGCTTGTTGCATGCTGCGAGGACGGCGAGTACCGATGCCGCAGCCCAGAATATGACTTTATGTTTCATCGCGATACCGATTTGCTTTTATCAGGCAAATATAATCAAATAATCAATCACTTCATCCGCTTCGGACCCTTCGGGAGAAGGGAGATTCCGGACATCCCTTTTTTGACGCCCGTCCGCAAAAAAAGGGAGGAAAGCCATAACCTTCCTCCCTGGAATATATCCTGAAGCCGTGTTTATTCGGCCTTCGATACGAAGAACGCGTCGCCTACCTGTACGGTGCCGTTGTACTCGTCTCGTACGCCCACGATAGTAACGACATCACCTTCCTCGATGCCGAGGGATGCGAACTCCTTGTCGGGGCCGCCCCAGCCTGCAACGAGGCCGTATACGGTCACATCGTTGCCCTCGCCGTCAAGCAGGTGGAAGTTGCCGTAGGTGGTATTGTAGATGTCGTTGACGGTTCCGGTCAGGCGGTACCATACGTCATCGGCCTTCTCGGCGGCGATGAACTCTGAAAGGGTAGCATCGGTAACGGCCTTGTGGTCCTCGACGCTGACATCAACCATCTGGGGATCGCCCTTGAACGAACTCTTGGGACCTACGACGGTGATTATGTCGCCCTCGTCGATACCCATGTTGGCCCACTGCTTGCTCTCGCCGTTCTCGTCGAGGACTCCGTAGACATATACCTCACCCGAGAAGTCAGTTACGTAGAGGTTGCCGTAAAGGTCATTGGCGACCTCCCTGATGTAGCCGGTCAGACGGTACTGGGTATCGCCGTCGGCAGCCGCGTTGATCTCGGCAGCGGTCGCGTCGATGATAGAGCCCTTCTGGAAGAACGACTGCTCGGTGGTGTACTCCTTGCCGTCATCGTCCTTGGTAGTGAAGGTAACGGTCACATTGCGGTCGCCGAGATTGTTGTATGCAGCCTGGAAGGTCACTACGGGAGCGGAAGCAGTTCCTCCGATAGAAGCTATCGAGAGCCACTCCTGGGCCTCCGCGGGAATCTCGACTCCGATGCCGTCACCCTTGCAGTTGAGGGTCACGCTGATGTTGCCTCCCTCAAGAGGGAACGAAGCATCCTCGGGATCGACTGACTCTACCGAGATCAGAGACTTGTTGACACTGATAAGCGTGGCATCCTCGAGTTCTATTGTGCTGCCGTAGGTAAGCCTGGGGCCCTCGACGGTAACTTCGTCGCCGACTTCGATTCCGAATGCCTCCCAGCCGCCGTCAGTCTCACTGGGATACTTGTTATCTATCTTGGTACCGTAGATATAGAGCTCTCCGGTGCCGTCGTTAAGATACCAGTTGCCATATTCGGTATTGGAGATGGCGGTGCATATACCGGTGACGCGGTAGCTCTTGCCGTCGATTCCGTTCTCGATGACTTCCTCGCAGCTGACCTCCTCGGTGACGGGAAGGCCCTGGATGACATTGATATACTGGGTTACCTTGCTGTCACCGCTGCCGCATTCGATAAGCACGACGCAGTTCCTTCCGTTCAGGGTCTCGGCAGCCTCGAAGGTCAGCACCTGATCTTCGGCGGCGCTACCCGACATGGGGCTTACCGTAACCCAGTCGACGGCAGCCTGCTTGTTGGTACCGTAACCTGTTCCGATGAATGACACATTCCATGCGTCTTCCGCAGTGAGAGTAATATCTACGGAGCCTCCCGTCATGTCGATAGCGACATAGGACTGGCTGACCTTGATATCGTCAAGATATGTAGGCGTGAATTTCTGCTCGCATGAGCTGAGAAGAAGTGCGCCTGCAATTAAGGAAGCGAATAATACTTTGAGTTTCATAAGAATCAGTCAAATTAGTTGAACAGGTATTTGATTCCGATAGACGCATACCAGCACTGTCCGATTCCGTGGTAGGGAACGAAGGTCTGGGTGTTGGCGTTGATGCCGGAAGGGGTAGAGAAGACTGCGTAACCGTCGGCGTCCACTCCGTCATAGTTAAGGATGCGCGCATCCGAGCCGATAGCATCGGGATTGAGCTGCTTCATCACACCCCAGTTGGAGTTGAAGAGGTTGAGCAGGTTCTTGATGTCGAGGCTGAGCTGGAGCACGTTGGTGGTGTTTCCGATGTTCACCTTGAAGTCGTGCTTATAGCTGAAGTCGAGCCTGTGGACCCAGGGAGAGTATACGCTGTATGCCTCGGCATACTGGCCCTGATGCTTGCTCAGGTAGGGATCGTTGTGCACGAAGTCCATGAAGCGGGCGGCATCGTCCTCGGAAGCGAACCTGAACTCGTTGTTGGCAACCTGCTCGTCCGTAGGGATGAAGATGGCATCGTAGTTATAGCCGTCGCCGTTCATGTCGTTGGTAGTCATGTAAGAGTAGTTGTAACCGCCCCTAAACGCCTCGTAGATGAAGCTGTAGTGGTTGCCGCTCTTGTCGCTGTGGGTGAGGGATGCTACCACACGGTCGGGAGTCACATACTGGGAGTTGTGGAGCCTGATGTTGTTGGGACCCTCGACGGTAGGAACATAGGTGAATGCAGACTCGGCGTTGGAACCGGGCATGCCGGTGAGTTCCTTGCTCATGGTGTGGGTATATGCAGCCATGATGTCGAGACCCTCTATAGGGCTCATGTTGAGCGATACGCTCGCAGAGTATCCGTAACCCTTGTTGGTGTTCTCGAGCACGAATGCCTTGGTGCCGGTACGGTACACATCGGGATAGATCGCGCGGTTGTCCACGCCGTTGAGCCTTGCGAATCCGCCGACAGGCATGATGCTCCAGTCGGAAATGGTCACACCGTTGATAGTCTTGTTGTAGATGAACTCACCGGTGAGAGAGAAGGGGAACGAAGTGGGGAACGCGTAGTCGAGGGCGACAGAGGTCTTCCATACCTGAGGCATCTTGAAGTGGGGATCTACCGCAGAGATAGAAGAAGGGAGTTCACCGTCCTCGGGCTTGATAGTCGTAGGATAGCCGAGGCTTGCGAGCTTGTCGAGCAGAGCCTGTGCGGTAGCCTTGCCGTTCTCGTCGGTAACGAGACCGCCGGCGAAATTATCCATAGGATTGCCGGTAACGGTCTGACCCTGCTTCTCGAGGAACTCGGTCAGGCTGTCCTGGTTGAGCTGTGCCTGGAACTGCACCATACCGCCGTTGGTAGGCATGTTGGTGAAGAACACGAGAGGCAGACGGCCTGAGAAGAGTCCGGTACCGCCGCGGAAAGTGAGCGAGTTGTCACCGAGTATGTCCCAGGTGAAGCCCACGCGGGGAGACAGGGTGATGTTCGAGGTAGGCCACTTGCCGGTATCGATATGGCGGATATTGCCGTTCTCGTCGGGATACTCGAGGTCGTAGATAGCCTTGTTGGTCATAAGGTCTGCGTTGTTGAAGAACAGTCCGTCGACACGCAGGCCGTAGGTGAGCATGAAGTTGTCGGCAGCCTGCCACTCGTCCTGGGCGTAGATACCGGCCTTGTAGAACTGTACCCTTGCCGCAGGAGCGGTCTCGCCGTCATATCCGTAGGTGAGGTTGACAATCTCCGGAGTCCTTCCGTTGAGGAAGTCGTCGAGACTTGAATAGCGGTAGTAACCGGTACCGTTCCTCATATAGATGTTGTCGGCCATCTGGTACTCGAAGTTGAGGCCACCGGTAATCTTGTGGTCGCCGCTGAAGTAGGTGAGGTCGTCCTTGACGCTGAAGTGGGTGTTGTGGACGGCGTTGTTCCAGGTGAACAGCTCGTAGCCGAGAGATATGTAGTTGTCACCGTCCTTGAGGATGTCGATGAACGGGAACTCGTCAGAGGTGCTGCCGCGCACGTCGTCAAGCTTGGAGTAGGTCACGAGCAGCTGGTTGGAGAGCCTGTCGGAAAGACGGCTGTTGAGGTCGAGCGATACGGTGCTTACGACATTGTCCATCGAATACATCGAATTGGCGTAGCTCATGCTGGCCTGTGACATTCTGGCGTTTACCGCACGGGTACCGCCGTCCATGGAAGTCGCGTTGGGCGACTGCCAGTACCTGTTGAGGGTGTAGTTGTATCTCAGCGCGAGCTTGTGGTTGTCGTTGATGTTCCAGTCGATACGGCCGAGCAGCTTGAGGTTGCTCTCGTCTGCGGGGAAGTCGGTGTATGAACCGGTATCGTAGCCGTATTTCTCCTTGACGAAGTTGGAAACCTTCTGGAGGTCGGCCACGGTAGTGCGGGAAATATAGCTGTTAGGCACGGCGACTCCGTCGGTGGATGCCCTCCACCTGTTGGCAATGGTAGGGATCTTCACATATTCGGCGTTCACGAAGAAGAACAGCTTGTTCTTCACGATAGGACCGCCGAGGGTGAAGCCGTAGGTGGTGTTGCGGTCTACCGCACGCGCACCGTCGATCTGCTCGCCTGCGATAGTATCGCCGCGGAGGTTCTCGTTGCGGTGGTATACATAGGCGCTACCCTTGAAGGTGTTGGTACCTGACTTGGTGATAGCGTTCACACCGCCTCCGATGAAGTTGGTCTGGCGGACGTCATAGGGAGAGATCACGACCTGGAGCTCCTCGATTGCGTCGAGAGAGATAGGGTTGCCGCCTCCGGGAAGGCCGTCGTTGAGACCGAAGTTGTTGTTGAAGTTGGCACCGTCGACGGTGAAGTTGGCGGTACGTCCGTCAGCTCCGGCGAAGGTCATTCCGTTTCCTCCGTAGGGAGAGAGCCTGGTCACGTCCTCGATGCTCCTCGTTACGGTAGGGAGGGCGGTAATCTGGTCGTTGGAGATGTTGGTGGCGGCACCGGTCTTCTCTACGGAGAGCCTTGACGCAGCCGTATAGACCACGATAGCCTCGCTCAGCATCTCGTTGTCTATAGCCAGGTCGGCGGAGAGGTTGTATGACTCCGCGAGCTGGAGGGTGATGTCGGTATAGGTAACGGTCTGGTAGCCGAGGCAGCTGACCTCCACGGTGTAGGGGCCGCCGGAACGCATACCGTTGATAAAGAAACGGCCTTCGGCATTGGCCACAGCATAGTACTGGGTGCCTGAAGGCGTGTGGGTGGCGATTACGGTCGCTCCCGGAATCGTCTCTCCGTTCTCGTCGGCGATCCTACCGTTCAGCGCGGAGGTCGTTACCTGTGCGGAAGCAGAGACAACGAAAAGCATCGCCGCTAAAGACAGCAATAGACTTTTGATGGTTTTTTTCATACTGTTTTTATAATTAGAAAACTAAATTGCCCAGCGCAAAGATAGGGTATTTTCTCAGAATTCAAATACACTGCCTACTAAACTAGATTTTCGGCGGCAAAGGTAGCGTTTTCCTTTCTATCAAGCAACCAATCGGATGTTAAATTTTAATGAATTTACCCAGAGGATGCCTTTTCCTATAAATTATCAATTTCTGTCTTTACCGCACTTCCGTCCAGTGGATGACCGCGCCGGAGCGCTCCATGCCGCGGAACCAGGTCATCTGCCGCTTGGCGAACTGGTGGATAGCGGTGGCGAGTTTCTCGCGCATCTGTCCGTAGCCGAGCCGGCCGGTGAGGTAGAGGGTCACGAACTTGTATTCAAGTCCGTAGGAAATCAGCGTCTCGGCCGGCACGCCGCCTTCGAGCAGGCCGCGTATCTCGTCCACCATGCCTTCATCGAGCCTGGCGTCGAGCCTGCGGTCTATCCTTGCGTTGCGCACTTCGCGGCTCACGAGCGTCCCTATGAAATAGGGCTTCGACGGAAGCCCGTCGGCCACAGTACGGCCGGGACGCCTCTCCGCGCTGAGAGGGGTGCGCTCCCTGAAGTCGTAGCCTGCGGTGACGGCATTGATGTAGAGGCCGGTGCCGCCGCAGAGTATGGGCACGGCGCCGCGCGAGCGTATCTGCGCATAGGCCCGCTTGAAATCCTCCACGAAGCGGTAGACATTGTATCCGTCGCCGGGATCGGCGATGTCTATCAGGTGATAGGGGATGTCCTCGTATTCGCAGAGATCCTTGCCCGTGCCTATGTCCATGCCGCGGTAGACCTGGCGCGAGTCGGCGGAGATGATTTCGGCTCCGCGGCACTGTCCGTCCGGGGTGCCGGGCGCGGCTCCGAGCGCCTTCGCGAGGCTCACGGCATAGCGCGTCTTCCCGGAGGCCGTGGGGCCGAGCACGACTATGAGGTCGACACGGCCGCAGCCGTAGTCCCGCCCCAGAGCCCCGATGTCGATGACTTCGGGCGCGGGGAGTTCTGCCGGTATGGATTTCCTCTCTGGCATTCCGTCGAGTATAAGATGATGCCCGTCTACCCGCGCTCCAGCTCGCGGCGTATGTCCTTCTCCTTTATGCTGGCCCGCTTGTCGTACTCCTTCTTGCCTTTCGCGAGGGCGATGTGCAGCTTGGCGTAGCCTTCTGCCGAGATGTAGAGGCGCGTGGCGACTATCGTGAGTCCCTTGGTCTTGACGGCCTGCGCGAGATGCCTGAGCTCGCGCCTTGTGAGCAGCAGCTTGCGGTCGCGCATCGGCTCGTGGCTGCTCCACGCCGAAGCCCAGAAGTAGGTGGCGACATTCATTCCGCGCACATACAGCTCCCCGCCCGAGAAATAGCAGTAGGCATCCTGGAGCGAGGCCTTGCCGGCGCGGATAGACTTGATCTCCGTGCCCACGAGGACTATGCCGGCGTCGTACTCTTCGAGGAACTCGTATTCGAACGCGGCCTTCTTGTTGTTTATCTGCACCCTGCGCTGTTTTTCCCTTGCCATGGCTCCGTCAAAGATAGCGGTTTTCCCTTACAGGCGGAACTCTTCCCTGATGCGTTCCACGGCATCGAGCTTCTCCCAGCCGAAGAACTGCATCCCGTCCCTGACATAGGGCTCGCGTCCCATGTGGCCGTAGGAGGCACAGGGCTCGTAAATGGGATTCTTGAGGGCGAAGCGTTCGATTATCGCAGCCGGACGCATGTCGAACAGCTTCCCTATCCTGGAGGCGATATACGCGTCGGCCTGCTGCCCCTCGTATCCGGGAACGGAGGCCGTGCCGTAGGTGTCGACGAAGATGCTGACGGGCTCCGCGACCCCGATCGCATACGCCACCTGCACCAGGCACTCCTTGGCAGCGCCCGCCGCGACGAGGTTCTTGGCGATATGCCTTGCCGCGTATGCCGCAGAACGGTCGACCTTGGAGGGGTCCTTGCCGGAGAACGCTCCGCCGCCGTGTGCCCCGCGTCCGCCGTAGGTGTCCACGATTATCTTGCGTCCGGTAAGCCCGGTGTCGCCCGCGGGGCCGCCTATGACGAACTTGCCCGTGGGGTTGACATGCAGTATGAACCTGTCGTCGAACAGGGCCGCGGTCCTTGAGGGCAGGGACGATATGAGCCTCGGGATTACTATGGTGCGGATGTCGTCTTCTATGCGGCCGTGCATGGCCTCGTCCGTATCGAACTCGTCATGCTGCGTGCTGACGACTATGGTGTGTATCCTGACGGGGCAGTGCTTGCGCGAGAACTCGACGGTCACCTGCGCCTTGGCGTCGGGCCTGAGGTAGGGCATAAGTGCAGGCTCGTTGTGCCGTATGTCGGCGAGCACCTGCAGCAGCTTGTGGGAGACCGACAACGCGAGCGGCATGTATTCGTCAGTATCGATCACGGCATATCCGAACATCATGCCCTGGTCGCCCGCACCCTGCTCTTCGGGGAGGCTGCGCACGACGCCCCTGTTTATGTCGGCGCTCTGCTCGTGGATAGTGGAGATCACCCCGCACGAGGAGGCGTCGAATCCGTATTCGGCCTTGTTGTAGCCTATCCTGCCTATGACGCGGCGCGCCACGGCGGGAATGTCCACATAGGCATGGTCCGAGCGTACTTCTCCGCCCACGACTACGAGCCCTGCGGTGCAGAAGGTCTCGCAGGCTACCTTGGATTCGGGATCCTGGCGGAGGAACTCATCGAGAATCGCATCTGAAATCTGGTCGGCGACCTTGTCGGGATGACCTTCGGAGACTGACTCCGACGTAAAGAGATAGTTCATATTTTAGCATTTTTTTGTGCGAGGTTGCAAGCAGTCAAATCTCTCCTCGCTTGGTTTGGACGGCAAAGATAGTAAAATTTCTCCAGTAGTATCCCTATCCCTTCATCTTCTGCCGGCGGGTCTCCGCGGAGTCCCGGCCGAAGAGCAGGCGGGGTCCCTCCACGCTGCGCCAGTAGTCCGGATCGAAGTCCTCCGGCCTGCGAGGATACAGATAGTCCCCCTCATGGTCGATGACGAAGCTCAGGTACGTGATCCTGTAGCCCTGGGCGAGGAACATCTTCTCGTAGAAGGTCTGCACTTCGTAGAGTTCCGCGCCGGCCTTTCCCGCAAGTGCCGCCCGGGAACGCTCCGAATACAGGTCGTCGGTGCAGGCAAGCACTTCGAGGCCGTTGACCCTGCACACGGCCTTCGTATACTCGTGCAGGAAGCGGGAGTCCGTCTTCAGATGCACGACACCGCCCGTCTTCATGAAAGAGCGGTAACGTTCGAGGAACATCGGGGAAGTCAGGCGGGAGTTCTCGCTGCGGAACTGGGGGTCGGAAAATGTCAGCCACAGTTCCGACACCTCTCCAGGAGCGAAGAACGCCTTTATGAACTCTATCCTGGCGCGCAGGAACGCTGCGTTGGGCACCCCGTGGGTGTGCACATGCTTCGCACCTTTCCACAGTCTCGCCCCTTTGATATCCACGCCTATGAAATCGGAGTCCGGGAACCTCTGCGCAAGGTCTATGGTGTACTCGCCCTTGCCGCAGCCGAGTTCAAGCACGAGCGGGGCGTCGGGGCCCTGCATGGGGAACATGCGCTCCCTCCACCTGCCTTTCATCGGGTGGTCCCTGAGATTCTCGTATCCGTCCACGAGCAGCTCGGCGGAGGACGCCTGCACAAGGCATCCGAAAGTCTCGTTCTCGGCGAATTTCCTAAGTTTGTCGTGTCCCATAGGATTCACATATTATTCCGAGCCCCGTCAGGTCACCGCCCGGATCATACACCTTGACCCTCAACCGCCATACTCCTCTCTCCTCAGGCTCCACGCCGCTGCGGTACAGCTCCTTCACGCCACGCTTGCCGACATCGCGGAGATACACCGTCTCCGAGGCGGCCTCGCCGGAAGGCGATATCCACTGCACGTCCAGCCGCATCTCGTCGAGCCGCGTGTCAAGGACGGTCGAGGAATACAGATATATGTCGTAGCTCCGGGAAGATGAGTCGAGGTCAAGCTCGAAGGCATACACCCCCATGCGGGCCTCGTCGGAACGGACGAACTGCTCCTGCACCGACGGTTTCGCGCAGGCTCCGGCGACAAGCGTCAGCACGCAGGCCGGAAAGAGTATCCAACTGCGGAAAAAGGATGTCATTTCTCCTTGGCCTGGGCCTTCTGCCGAGGCCCGCGGCGGGGAGCGCCTCCCTTGGACTGGGCCTGCCTGCCCTTCCCTCCGCGCGGTTTCCTGCGCTTGGGCGTGTCGAAACGGCTGATACTGTCGTCTCCAACGGCGGTGACGAACTCCGGAGACGCCTGGCGCTTGGGAGCGCCCTGCAGCGACTCTGGCTTCTCGCCCGCCTGGTTCATCTTAAGTATTTCCCTGACCCTGGAGGCAGGGAGAGGATAGAGGTTGGCATCGGAAGTCCTGTCGTACGAGAAGTACATCGTCTCGGACAGGATGTCGGTCTTCCGCAGGTAGGCCGGGCCGTCCTCGAGCTCCAGCGGGCCGGACAGCCTGGGGATGCGCGACTGGGCGTCGAGATATGCCGGGACCTCGTAATTCAGGCAGCACTTGAGCTTTCCGCACTGCCCCGCGAGCTTCTGGGGGTTGAGCGACAGGTCCTGGACGCGGGCGGCGGAAGTCGAGATGCTCTGGAACGAGGAGATATAGTTGGCGCAGCAGAGCTCGCGGCCGCAGATTCCCAGGCCTCCGATGAGCCCGGCCTCCTGGCGCGCGCCTATCTGCTTCATCTCTATGCGTATGCGGAACTCCTCCGCGAACGCCTTGATCAGCTGGCGGAAGTCCACCCTGCCGTCGGCGATATAGTAGAATATGGCCTTGGTCCCGTCGCCCTGGAACTCGACGTCGCCTATCTTCATCTCGAGACCCATTTCGGCTGCGATGCTGCGGGCCTTGATCATGGTCTCCTGCTCCCTGGCTATGGCGTTCTGCCAGCGTTCGATGTCGGACTGGCGCGCCTTGCGGTATATCTTCCTGAACGCGGCCGTCCCGGGGTCTATGCCCTTAGACTTCATCTGCCGCCCGACGATAGGGCCTTCGAGGGTCACTATTCCGAGGTCGAGCCCCGTCGCGGCCTCGACCATGACCATGTCCCCTATCCTGATGTTCTGGGAGGAGTCGTTGACATATATCCCCTTCCGCGTGTTCTTGAAGCGCACCTCGAAAAGGTCCTTGTAGGAGCCGTCGGCAGCATCCTTGAGCCAGTTGTAGTCGCCGAGCTTGCAGCATCCCGCACGATAGGTGCAGCTGGTCTCGCCCGTATGCCTGTCGTGGGTCACGACGCAGCCCCTGGAACAATCGTATTGTATCGATTCGTTGTTCATATATACAAAAACAGTTTATCCGCCATATCCGCGAACAGGATCTTGACGTTCACGTTGAGGTCGAGCATCCGCGAGGCCCTGTCGAGCACCCCGAGCGCGTTGCGCGGGAAGCTTTTCCTGCAGAGCGGAGCCCAGCGGGCAACCTGCGCGCCCGCATCCGGAGGAAGGGGCAGCCCCTGCTGGGCAAGGAAGATATGGCGCAGCCTATATGCTGCAAATTTACAAAAAGCTTTGGCATCCTCGCGCGAGGGAAGCGCAGAAAGTCTGTCGGCCGCCTCGTGGCAAGAGAGCAGGTCGCGCGAGCAGAGCGCGTCCATCAGTGCGTCGAAGAGTTCGGGAGACTGGAAGGTCACGGCCGGACCGACGGTTCCCGCACGCTCCACCTGTATGTGCAGGCAGCGTGAGGATATGGTCTGGAGCACCTGCTCGGGGTGGTGGGTTATCATCAGGAACAGGGTCAGCTGCGGCGGTTCCTCCACTATCTTGAGCAGTCTGTTGGCCGCCTCGGCGTTCATCTTCTCCGGAAGGTATATCACCACGGAGCGGTATCCTCCCTCCAGGGCAGTCACCGACAGGGAATCGAGCAGGTGCCTGGCCTCGCCCACCGCAATGATCTGCCTCTTCCCCTCTATGCCGAACGCCGAGCACACGTCGTCTTCGGTAAAGGGCAGCTTCTCCGAAACCAGTCCGCGCAGCTGCGCCATATACTGCCCGGTCAGGGCAGACGACGCGGTAGGGAAGATGAAATGCACGTCGGGATGTATGAGCTTGTCTATACGGTTGCAGGACGGGCACTGCGAGCAGCTGTCGGAATGCGCGCGATTGCGGCAGTAGAGATAGCTGAGCAGCGCAAGGCACAGCGGGAACGCCTCTCCGCCGTCCTCCTCGTGGAACATGACGGCGTGGGGAATCCTGCCGGAATCCACCATGGAGACGAGGGTCCTGACCACCTCACGGTTCCCTTTCACCTGCGAAAAATTCATATCCTCCTGTGTGCGTTCTGCCTTGCTATGTACACCAGGCATTCCCTGGCCGGAGTGTCGGCGAATGCGCCGAGAGCCTCTATCGCACGGCCCACGAACTCGTCGAGCCTGGCTAGCGCATACTCTATTCCTCCGGAAGAAAGGGTAAGCTCCCTGAGCTGCCGGCAGTATTCCGGACGCTTGTCGGCCTCGCATATCATGCGCCTGACCCTCGCCCGTTCGCTCTCGGGAAGGTTTCTCAGCGCACCGAGCAGCGGCAGGGTGATCTTCTTCTCCCGGAGGTCGACTCCGAGAGGCTTGCCGAGTTCGTCGGTACCGGTATAGTCCAGTATGTCGTCCTTTATCTGGAAGGCCATGCCGTAAAGTACGCTGAAATTGCGCACAGCCTCGACCTCGGCCTCGCCTGCATCGACCGAGCAGGCTCCGGAGACGCCCGCCGCCTCGAAGAGCGACGCCGTCTTGCATTTTATTATGCGGTAATAGTCTTCCTCGTCGGTGTCGCAGCTGTCCGCCTTCTCCATTTGGAACATCTCGCCCTCCGCGAGGTCCGTGAGGCTCTTAGAGAAGATCTTGACCACCTTGACGAAGTGCTGCGAGTTCGCGGCCAGCTCGACGGCCTTGGAGAGCCAGAAATCCCCTACCAGCACCGCAGCCGACGGACCCAGCAGGGCCGACACCGTAGGCCTTCCGCGGCGCCTGGAACTCTCGTCGGCCACGTCGTCGTGCATAAGCGTGGCATTGTGCAGCAGTTCGCAGGCCGAGGCGTAGCGGCAGCTGTCGTCGTTAGGAGTCCCTATCGCCCTGGCCACGAGCAGGCTCATCATGGGGCGGAGCATCTTGCCGGAAGCTCCGGCCACGGACTCGTTGACCGAATCGAGCAGCGGCACGTCGCTCCTGAGCGCCTCCTTCATGAAAGAAAGCGTCCGGCCCCAGAAAGGTTCCAGATACGATATGATATCTTCCCTTGTCACAGAAGTTCCTTGAGTTCGGAGAGGGTTTCGGGAAAGGCGATCAGAGCGCGGGATTCCGCGTCCAGCATGCCTTTCCTCACATAGAGGTCGAGCTGGGCCTTGAAAGGCTCGTAGAAGCCGTCCATGTCGAATGCGACCACCCGTCCAGGATAGAGCCGCATCTTGGCCAGGCAGTAGGTCTCGGCAAGTTCGTCCATGGTGCCTATCCCTCCGGGGAGGGCTATCGCGAGGCATGTACCTTCGCGCATGCCGTCCTTGCGCTGGGACATCCTGTCCGTCCACACGCATTCGGTCAGCGCGGGATGCTCCAACCCCTTCATGAAGCGGGGAATCACTCCCCTGACCTTGACGCCGCAGGCCGCCGCCTCGTCGCACACATGCCTCATGGTGCCCTTCACGGTACCTCCCGACACTATGTCATATCCACACAAACAAGCCGCACGGACAACTTCCCGTGCAGCCTGGTTGTAGATAGGGTCTATATCGTCGCTGGCGGAACAGAATATTACCGCCGACTTGTCTGCCATACGGTTCTTTTAGAAAAGGACGGTCACGGTGGCGGCGATACCTCCGACATTGTTCTTGTCGACATGCAGGATGTCGTTCACGACAGAATCAAGGTCGGGATTATCGGTATTCTGGCCGTAGAGGTTGCCGAAGTTCCAGAAATACTTGACGCTGGCCTGGACATGCCTGAACAGCTCCACGCCGGCACCGAGTCCTATACCGTACTCCATACGGCTCTTGACATTGTCCCAGGTCTTCTGCGTGCCGGAGACTGCCTCGACGGCGGACTTGACAGTCACCTTGTTGGAAACGGCGACTCCGACGAAAGGCTCCGCAAGGGCATATACCCTGGCTATCTTGCCTATGCCGAGTCCGGCCTGGACCTGTACGGGAATCTCGAGGAACCCGGTCTTGAAGTCTACCGAGGTGCTCCCGATGTTGCTTATGTCGAAGCTGCTTCCCTTGACATTATAGACGAGTCCGGGCTGGATTGCGAGGATGTTGCCCAGTCCGATCTTGTAGACAAGGCCTACATGGTACTGGTTCACGTTGCCGCTCTCGAAGGACACTTTGGCATCCTTGAGCGTGGAAGAGGTCGAAGTAAGGCCCGCGGTGATACCGATCTGGGCGTGCGCGCTGACTGCCATGCAGAATACAGCGGCTGCTGCTGCGATAAGTTTTTTCATGTCGAACTAAATCAATTTGTCAATTCTGGATGTTATTTCCTGTTTCGATACGACTCCGACGGTCCTGTCCACCACCTGTCCGTCCTTGAAGAACAGCAGCGTGGGAATGTTGCGGATGCCGTACTTCATAGAGATGTCCTCGCAGTCGTCGACGTTGCATTTGGCAACGACCGCACGGCCCTCGTACTCTCCGGCAACCTCCTCGACGGTAGGGCCGAGCACGCGGCAGGGGCCGCACCAGGTGGCCCAGAAGTCAATCACCACAGGTTTTGAAGATGACAGTATCTCTGCGATATTCGCATTCGTTACAACTTGTGCCATAATATATCGATTTTAAAAAACACCTGTCGCCGGACGCCCGGCGGCAGGTGCAAATATAGCAAATAATAAGAGAATTAATAATACTTCTCCACATTCCAGACGAAAGCGCGCAGCCCGAGTTCGGGAGCGGCCTCGTCCTTGGCCTTCAGGGCGGCGAGCACATTGTCGACCACCTCGTCGGGCATCACGGCGAGCACCCCCTGGTTGAGTTCGGGCCAGGCGTGGCTTCCGAGACGGGGCTGTCCGTTGAAATGTCCCCTGCCCTCGATGTCCTGCCAGCGCGTGAAGCCCTTCTGGCCGCACTCCTGCAGAGTCTGGACTATCTCCTCGTTGAACGCCTGGTTATATGCTATGAACATTGCTTTCATTTCTTCTTCCTCCTTTCCATTCTATAAGACAGTGAGCAGTACAGCGTAGGAATCAGCACGAGGGTGATGAGGGTCGAAATCGTCAGACCCCAGCATACCGTGATTCCGAGAGGCCTCCACATCTCGGCGCCTTCGCCCTGGCTGACGGCCAGAGGGAGCATACCGAGCACGGTGGTGAGAGTGGTCATGAGGATAGGACGCAGTCGGCTGCGGGCAGCCGTAGTGGACGCGTCGCGTATGTTCATTCCCCTCTCGCGGCAGAGTATCGTGTAGTCGATGAGCACGATACCGTTCTTCACCACTATACCGATCAGCATTATTATACCTATGAGGGCCATGACTCCGAGCGCCTCACCGGCAAGTTCGAGGCCGAGGAACACTCCGACGAGCGCGAACGGCAGCGAGAACATTATCACGAAAGGAGCCATCAAGGCTTCGAACTGCGACGCCATCACCATGTACACGAGCACTATCATCAGCACGACGAGCACAAGCAGGTCGCCGAACATGTCCTGCTGGTCTTCATAGTCACCGGCAATGACTACAGACAGTTCGGTCGGGATTTCCGTGCTGCTTATCGCGGCCTCCGCGGCAGCGACGGCCTCGCTGAGCGCGGCTCCGTTGGCAACTATACCGCTGACGGTCACCAGACGCTCCCTGTCCTTACGCTCTATAGTAGGAGGCACGAGGGTCTCGACCACGTTTCCGAGGTCCTTCATCCTCACCTGCTGGCCGTAGCCGTTAGTCACGAGGATGTTCTCGAGATCCTCGACCCTCGTACGGTACTCGGGAGAGTAGCGCACACGGATATCGTACTCCTCGCCGTCCTCGCGGTAATAGGACTCCATCGAACCGCTCATCGCTGCGCTGAACGCGGCACCCGCGGTAGATGAGTTGAGCCCGTTGAGGGCGAGCTTGGTGCGGTCGAAGTCCATCTGGAGCTCGGGGGTGTACTCGTCACGGCTGAGCGTAACCTGGGTGTATGTAGGGCTCTCGAGCATCTTCTCCTGCAGGGCGCGTGCGATACGGTCGGTCTCGTCGAAACTGTAGCCGTAGACTTCCACGTCAACGGTAGAGGCACCTCCCATTCCGCCGCCGCCCTCTGTGACGGTGGCCCTGCGGATCTCGGGATACTGCGACACTATTCCCCTGACCACGTCGGCTATCTCGGCCGACGTACGCTCGCGCTCGCCGCTGGAACCGATGTTCACGGTGAACGATATCAGCTGGGTACCGTTGTCCTGCATGCTCGCGAAGGTATTGTCGGAATCAGCCTGTCCGAAGGTATAGTTGATAATCTGGGTCTCGGGAACGGCCGCCGTGATATCGTCGTTCAGACGGGCCGCAAACTCGCGGGTGACATCCTGGGCGGTACCCATGGGAAGTTCGATGGTCGCAGAGATACGGTCGGAGTCCTGATGGGGGAAGTACTCGGTCGTCAGCCTCGGGATGAATATCACCATCGCCACGACGAACACTCCCGCGAAAGTCAGCACGACTATCTTCCTGCGCTTGGTAGCCCAGCGTATGACGTGCGCATATCCCCTCGAAATCCAGTCGAGGAAGGCGTTGATAGGAGCGAAGAATATCCTGTACGCCTTGCCGTGGGTCACGTCGGCCTTGAGCCAGTGCGCACAGAGCATGGGCACGAATGTAAGCGCCGCGGCCACGGATATTATCATGATGATGCTGACTATCCATCCGAGCTGCTGGAACATGATTCCGGCCATACCGCTGATCATGGTCAGAGGCAGGAACACGCAGAGCATGGTAAGCGTCGAAGCCATCACGGAGATACCCACCTCGGAAGTTCCGTGCACGGCGGCCTCCTTGGGCTTCTCTCCTCGAGACAGGTGCGTGGTGATGTTCTCGAGCACCACTATCGAGTCGTCCACGACCATACCGATCGCGATGGAGAGCGCCGACATCGAGATTATGTTCAGCGTATTGCCGGTCGCGAACAGATAGATGAGGGACGCCAGCAGCGCAAGGGGTATCGACAGGATGATGATTACCGTCGACTTCCAGTTGCCGAGGAATACGAATACCACGAGCGTAACTATCAGGAAGGTGATTATGATGGTCTCCACCAAGGTGTTTATGGAGTCGATAATCTCCGTGGAACCGTCATATACCGTAGAAATCTCGATGTCGGAAGGAAGGGTCTCCTCGATTTCCGCAAGCTTCTCCTTGACGCCCCTGATCACGTTCACGGTGTTGGCGCCGGACTGTTTCTGGATAATGATTCGCGCCGAACGCTCTCCGTTGGTGTACGACTCCTGCTCGCGCTCTTCCTGACCGTCGTTGACGGTAGCCACGTCGCGCAGGTATACGGCCTTGCCGTCATAGGTGCCGACAACCACGTCGAGCATCTCCGAAGGGTCTGTGAACTCCTTCTGGACGCGGAGCGTGTAGGTTTCGGAGCCTATGTCGATATATCCCGAAGGCAGGTTCCTGTTCTCTGCCGCGAGCACGGAAGATATTCCGCTGATACTCAAGCCGTAGGCCTCCAGCTTGTTGGGGTCGCAATAGACCTGTATCTCACGGGTCGGTGCGCCGGCCACGGAGACGGTACCCACGCCGTTCACACGCGCCAGAGGGGTCGTGACCTTGTCGTCAAGTATCTTGTCGAGACCGGCCAGGCTGACGTCCGCGGTAGCGGAAAGCATCATGATAGGCATGTCGTCGGCGCTGAACTTGAATATCACGGGCACGGTACAGCCGTCCGGGAGGTTGGAGTTGACGAGATCCAGCTTGTCGCGGACGTTGTTCGTCGCCTCCTCGATGTCTACGCCGTATTCGAATTCGAGAGTAAGCAGGGAGATGTTCTCCTTGGACTGGGAAGTAAGATCCTTGAGGTCTTCCACGCCGTTCAGGGCGTTCTCGAGTATCTTCGTGAGGTTCGTCTCGATATCCTCGGCATTGGCGCCGGGATATGAAGACATTACCATTATAACGTTTGAGTCAAATTCCGGGAACTGGGCGATCGATGTCTTCACGAGGGAGAACACTCCCAGAATCGCAAATGCGACGAAGACAAGGGTCGTAGTTACCGGCTTGTTGACCGCCGAGCGGATTATACTCATTCTACCACCTCCACTTTATCGCCGCCGTTAAGGCTCGAGTTGCCCGTGACGACTACTGTTTCACCTTCTTCCAGACCGGAGAGAATCTCGTACTTGCCGTCGAAATGCAGGCCGAGGGTAACTATCCTGGCCTCGACCGTGCTGTCGTCAGCAAGCACGAACACGGTGCGCACGCCGGATCCCTGCTGCTTGAGTACGGCAGTATCGGGCAGCACAATGCTGTTGTTCACCCCGAAGGTCACGGTCACCCGGGCATACATGCCGGGACGTATGGCCCTGTCGGTATTGGGCACATGCACTTCGACATTGAAGGTATGCGAAGTGGGGTCGATCACGGGATATACCCTGACCACCGAGCCGGTAAAGGTCCTGCCGGGAATGGCGTCCACGGTGAGGCTGACCTTGTCGCCCTGGTGCACGTTGGTGTAGTCCATTTCGGACACGGGCACGAGCAGCTTCACGGGAGTGATCTGCTGCAGGGTGTAGATAGGAGAGGACATGGCGTACATGTCGCCCACGTCGTAGTTGCGTGCGGTTATCACGCCGCTGACGGGAGCGAGAAGCACGGTGTTCTCGAGAAGGTTGTCGTACGAGCTCTTGGAAACGTTGTAGCTGAGTTCCGCGGTCTCATAGTCGGACTGCGACACGCCGCCCTCCTCGAAGAGAGCCTTGATGCGCTCGAACTCCGTCTCGTTGTTCTTCAGCGTGAGGGCCGCCTGGTCGAGCTGGGTCCTGTCCATCTCGGCAAGCACCTGTCCCTTCTCCACGAAGTCGCCGACCTCGACATTGAGCGTGCGTATACGCCCGGCTGTCTGCGACGCTATGTTGTTGACCACGTTCGCCTGGACCGTGGAAGAATATACTCCCGTCTGGGGAACCTGCTGCCTTGCCGTCACGGTCACGGTCACGTTGCGTACCTGCTCCGCGGCCACGGCCTGTCCTTCGTCTTTCTTATTTCCGGCGCAGCTGGACAGAACGACGGCCAGCGCAGCCGCTGCTAAAATCAAGCTTCTATTCATTTTCGTATGTATTATTCAGTTGGACATTTCCGTCAGCATCGATGAAATCCGCACCCACGGTGCTCTCGAGGCTGGACTTCGCGATTACGAAATCATATATCGCCTGCGACACGGCAAGCTGGGACTGGGTGAGCGCGAGCTGCGCGTCGTTGAGGTCGGTCAGGGTACTGCTTCCGACCTCGTAGGACCTGGCAGTGATGTCGTATGCCTTCTGGGCGGATACCAGTGCCGTCTGCGACGCCCCGTAGCTCTTCATGGCCGTCTCCATCTGGTTGAGGTTCTGGCGTATGGCTATCTTGAGCTGGCGCTCGGTGTCGGCACGCTGCACGTTAAGTTCGGCGGCCTGCACCTTTGCCTGGCGTATCGCGCTGTGCCTCTTTCCGCCGGCGAAGATAGGAATCGAGAGCGTCACTCCCACATAAGAGTAGGGCGACCACCTGTACTCGCTGAAGTTGAAGTCGTTGGTCATCGCGTTGAAGTTGTAGGAGAACGCGAGTGAAAGCGTCGGGATGTTGGCGTACTGCTGCAGCTTGACAGTATTGGCGAGCTGCTCGGCCTGGATGGCGAGCTGCCTCATCGTGCTGTTGTTCTCGAGCGAGAGCGAGTCGCCGGAAGCGGCCAGGTCGCCGAGCATGCTGTCGGCGTATTTATCAAGAGTCTCGGCCACGTCGATGTTCTCGTCGAGGTCGACTCCCATCACAGCCTTGAGCTGCCAGAGTGACAGTATCACTGAACTTTCGGCATTATATACGTCCGGGATAGCGTTCGCAAGGGTGGTCTTTGCCCTCGTGAGCTCGAGTTCCGACGCCCTCTTGGCGTTGTACTTCATCTCTGTGAGCTTGTAGTTCTCGAGAGCGTTCTCGTAGACCGACTTGTACACCTCGAAGGCCTCCTTCGCGAGCAGGCAGGCGAAATATGCCTGCTTCACCTGGTTGACCATTTCGAGACGCGAACTCCTCGCGGCCTCGACCGCCAGCTCCACGTCCTGGTCGGAAATCTTCAGGCTCTTCCAGAGCTGGGCATTCACCAGAGGCATGGAAGCCGTGATTCCGGCAGACCATGTGTTCCAGCGTCCCACCTCGATTCCGCCTCCGCTCGAAGCGGCCGACGACCCGGCCGACGAACCGGAACCTTCCGACGAGCCTCCGGACGCACCTCCGCCCATGTCGAAGTCCATATACATCACCTGCTTCTCGATAGTGCGCTGGTAGGAAGCGTTACCGTCTATCTGCGGAAAAAGAGAGGCATAAGTACCCTTGCGGGCATATCCCGTCCTCTCTATCTCCATGTCCGCCACCTTGACGGATGCATTTTCGCTCAGTGCGATCTGAAGCGCCTGCTCGAGAGTGATCGATTTGGGCGCTGAGGCCGTATCGACCTGCTGTACAACGTCCTGGGCGTGCGCCCCAATGCAGAAAACGGACGAGACAGCAACCAACAAAATTACTGTTTTCTTCATACACTAATATAATAAACGCTGCAGCCTGCACGCGGAACAAAAGCACTTCCGCGAAACGCAGCGACAATCATTAAGCGGCGTCAAAATATCCGCGCACCGTCAGACAAATATTATGCCATTTGTCAGCGCTGCCGGGCTATGCGCGACGGCATCTTCTTCGAAAAGGAGAAGACGAGCGCCGCGATTCCGAGCAGGACGAACGGTATAGAGAGCAGCTGGCCCATGTTCAGCACCATGTTCTCCTCGAAACCCACCTGCGGCTCCTTGATGAACTCGATGAGGAACCTCATGCCGAAGCAGCCTACGAGGAAGAAGCCGAAATAGAAACCCCTGTAGACCTTGCCCGGCCTGTATCTGTATATCCAGAGCATCACGAGCCCGAGAATCAAGTAGGTCAGCGCCTCGTACAGCTGGGTAGGATGCTTGGGCACGGTCTCGCCGTTGCGCTCGAACACGAAGCCCCACGGCAGGTCGGTGGCATCTCCGTATATCTCGGAGTTGAACAGGTTCCCGAGCCTTATCAGGCAGCCCGCGAAGGCCACCGCGATGCAGAGCTTGTCGATCAGCCAAAAGAAGTCTATTCCCTCCTTGCGGCCGTACTTGCGCGCGAACCACCAGATGCCTATCAGCAGGGCGATAGCGCCGCCGTGCGAGGCGAGCCCGCCCTTCCACGGCATGAAAATCTCCCAGAAGCCGCTCCACGAGCCGAAGTAGTAGTCCGGCTGGTAGAATATGCAGTGCCCGAGCCTGGCGCCCACCACCGTAGCGACGAGCACCGTCACGAACAGCGGGTCGAGCAGGTTCTGGTCGAGCTTCTCAGTCTTGAAGAACCACTTGAAAAGGAACCAGCCCAGCACGAAGCCCAGCGCGAAGAGCAGGCCGTACCATCTAAGGGACAGACCCCCCAGCTGGAGCATCACCGGGTCGGCATTCCAATATACCACAAGTTGAGCGAACATAGGCGCATAAGTTTCAAGACTGCAAAGATAGCAATTTTTGCATTATGATACCCGGCCGGGGATTTTGCAGGGCACACCCGGGGCGCTCCCGACCGCACTCGGGCCGCACTCCGCCACACTCCGCCGCACCGGCATGCCTTGCAAGTGCCTGAGTGCTGCTCCCTACTGCAAAACACCTTCCACATCAATCTGGCTCCCAGGTGCTTGAAAGGCCGTCCGGTGTGGAAGATACTCCCAATTTGGCTACACCGGCAACGGTCACATGCCTCCGGAGCGGCCACAACGGCCTCCAGCGTGGAAGGTGGATTGCAAAAGAAGGAGTCGGGAATATCCGTAACTTCCAAGGCCGTTTTTGTGCAACCTGCCGCCCCGAATTTCTTTCATCTATATGGGCAAAACAACAGCCCGTACTTTCCCAAATCATTTTATCTGATGTATAAACTATTGTATTTCAAAAAATATGATACCTTTGAGAAAAACAACTAACCATGAAGAAGAATCTATTTTATCTTATTACAGCTATCGGCATATTATCTATAGCTGCGTCACTTTTCGTTACCCTTAATCTCTCAAGCAAGAACCATATCACAGGCGGGTATTATTTCTCAGAGAATGTCGAAGCTCTTGCCAGTGGTGAGGCTGATTTAGAGGTTGATTGCATTTATAGGGTCGGATCAGAATGCTTGATGAATGCATACTATGCAGACGTATCCTTATAAACAATGCTCAGCGAATATGAACATAACGACATTCTACCGCAAACCATCGATACTCTCGATACTGTCTATCATTCTCCTCCTTTCGGGATGCGCCGGAGAGCAGCATGACAAGAAAAGCCCCTCTGCCGTAATCGAAGGTACAAGACTCCGTACCGATGCCCTTATGGGACGCGAATTCATCTGCATATCCGGAAACAGCCTGATTATGCGGTCTTTCTACCCCGATACCGTTGCTGTAATATACGACATTGCCGGAGATTCCCTGAAGCGCGACGGCTCTTTCGGAATAAAGGGAAGGGGGCCGTTCGAGTTCACATATCCTTCATTCTACCTCAGGCAGGACAGTCTGTATATGCTCGATGCGAGCCTGTCCGGAGAACTGCCCAAGATAGTATGCGCAACCGTCGAAGATCTCAGGAACGGTTCAGGATATGACAAATGGAAGGAGTACGACCTGCAATGGATAGGGTCAATGCTGCTGGGCATGGGCTTCGTTCCGGCCGGAGGTCAGGACTTCATTCTCATAGGAGAGGAATTCGGAAAGGAGAACCTGCTCAACGTAATAAATATATCCGAGCGGACTGTCAGGGGAATGAACTACTGGATAGACGACAACTACACAGGCCCGGTAATCCCCAAGCAGAGCATCTACACCGGCAACGCCGACATATTCATAAACGGGGACAGGCTGCTCTATGCTTCGGGCGAGGGAAGGTACCTTGAAATCCTGCGCCTTGGGAAAGACTTCACGCTGTCGCACGAGACAAGCATATATTCTATCCCTCCAGCATACGAGGCTACGCCTGACGGACTGAACTTCAAGCCTCTCGGGACAAGCTACCGGGGAATCGATGCATATACGACAGACCGCTTCATATATGTCTCACTGAATCCTTACAATCCCGAGTACGAGCCTTACAAGGGCTATCCGTGGTACTGCGCCGATGAAATCGAAGTATGTGACTGGAACGGGAAGTTTGTCGGATGCTTCGCGACCGACACCCCTTTCTACGATTTCGTGGTGACGCCGGACGACGGCACGCTGTACACGCTTACCGAAGACCCCGGCTCCGGCGAGCCTGCGGTATACAAAACCGCCTTGCCGTTCAGTTCCCCAGTTCGAGCTGGTTTCTGACGAGTTCGTAGTAACGGCCCCGTCTGGCCGTAAGCGTTTCGTGCGTCCCTTGCTCCACGATTCTGCCTTCGTCCAGCACGATGATGTTGTCTGCGTTTTTCACCGTGCTCAACCGGTGGGCGACGATTACTACGGTCTTGTCGCGGCAGAACTGCTCCAGATTGACGATAATCTCCCGCTCGTTGTTCGCGTCGAGCGAAGAGGTCGCCTCGTCAAAAAACAGGAAATCGGGATTTCGGTAGACGGCCCGCGCGATATGGATGCGCTGCTTCTCGCCTCCGCTCAGCTCGAGTCCCGTCTCGCCAAGCTGCGTATGATATCCCATAGGCAGCGCCTCGATGCGGTCTGAAATCCTGGCCAGACGCGCGGCGTATTCCAGATGCTCCAATGTCGGGTGCTCGTCCGAGAGGGCGATGTTGTCGGCTACCGACCCGCTGAAAATATACCCGTCCTGCATGACTACGCCGCACTTTGCCCTCCACGAGTCGAGATTCACATTGCGTATATCCTCCGTATCGACATACACGCATCCTTCGGTGGGATAATAGAAGCCCAGCATGAGCTTTATAAGCGTCGACTTGCCACTGCCGCTTGCACCCACGATGGCCGTAGTCTTGCCGAGCGGCACTTCGAGGTCGATATCACGTAGCACATATCCATTGTGGCCGCCCTCGTAGCGGAAGCTCACGCCGTCAAGACGGATGCCGTGCATGAAACGGTGACCCTCCAGACTGACCATCAGGAAGTTGTTCTCGTCAGGCTTCTCGTAGATGTCGGCGAGCCTCCTGTCGGAAAGGTTCGCGTCCTGCATGATCCGGCTGAACTTGACGAGCTCGCCGACGGGGCCGGAGAGCTGTCCCAGCACATAGCTTATCGTCATCATCCCTCCGAGGGTGATCTGGTCGCCGATTACATAGAACGCACACAGGCCGGTGAGGACGATATCCTTCAGGCGGTCTATGAAATTCGAGCCGTTGGACATATAGTAGTTCAGGTATATCGATTCGAGCCGCAGTTCGTTGACACGGTTTTCCTTCTTTTCCCATTCCGCGATACGGGTCTGCTGGGCATTGTTGACCTTTATCTCCTGCATCCCCATGACCATCTCGTAAATCACGTTGCGCCTTTCGGAGCCTGCGGTGAACATAGAGTAGTCGAGGTATTTCCGCTTGCGCAGGAAAAACAGGTTGTAGACTACCGATGCGACGCTGAACAGCAGGAACAGCAGGAAAATCTTCACGTCGAGCACCAGCAGCATCACCGAGAAGACAACGATGTTGAGGACGATGAAAAGCATTCCGATGATGTTGTCGGTGATGAAGGTGTTGACCCTCTCCTGGTCACGCAGGCGCTGGATAAGGTCGGAGCGGAAGGTCGTGTCGAAGAATGCCATCGGCAGCCGGATTACCTTCTTCAGGTAGCGGGATATGAAGTCCATGCGTATCCGTATGCTTGTCTTGGCCGTGACCAGGTCGATGATGTTGTCCGAAATCATGTAGCTTATGAAGAAGACGAACTGGGCGAGCAGCAGAGTCCATACGGCATGGATATCCTTCTGCATGATACCGTCGTCAATGGTCTTGCCGAGCAGCAGCGGCATGGCCCAGCTTGTACACAACACTACGAAAGTCAGCAGGACAATCCAGAAGAAGTTCCTGCGATACCTGCGGATTACCTCCCTGATGACACCGATTATTCCGCTCCGGCTCTCCTTTTCCCCGCGCTCGGGGTTGATTTTTAGAAAATCCGGTTTCGGAGACATGACTACCGCCACCCCTTTCCCGGCAATCAGCCATTTCTCCTCCAGTTTCTCTTCCGAGAGGCACACCTTGCCGTAGGAAGGGTCGAGCAGCGTGTAGCGGAGTCCAGACTTTCCCGCACGCAACTTCTCGAGCACGACGAAGTGGCCGTGCTTCAGATAGAGAATCGCCGGCAGCGGCATCCTGCGGACCTCATTGCGGCCTACATTGGCGCAGGCAGCTTCGAAACCTATGCCCTCAAGGCAGTCGACCACGTCGCGTACAGATATGCCGACACGAGTCTGATGACAGAGCGCCTTGAGCGTCTTCAGACTGTAATCCTTGCCGTAAGCGGCCGAAATCATCCTTATGCAGACTGGCCCGCAGTCGCTCGACTCCAGCTGGCGGTAGAGAGGGACACGCATGGACGCTACCTTACAAAGCAGTCGTAGAAGCGCTGCATCACCGCCTTGTCCATTTCTTTACTGTCATAGCCCTCTATGCAGACATTCATTCCCTCGGCTTCTACGGCTTTCTGCGAGCAGCTGCCGCCGCAGAGGGGAAGCAGGCGGCAGCTGCGGCACACAGGCCGCCCCAGCTTGGCCTCGTCGCGCGAATCCACCCCTTCGTTCCAGACAATGCTGCCGTCTTCGGCGAGCACTCCGCAGCGGTTCCCGTCGGAGAAATCGCGGGCCGTACACTTGAACACATTGCCGTCGAAGTTGACGACCGCCTCGTTCAACATGTCGGCATAGCAGGGATAGCGCAGGTTGTCTATCGAGAAAGCGGCGCTGACATTGCGGAACTCCTTGCGGAACATCTCGACCGTCTCATCGACTACCGAGTCGGGCAGACTGCTCATCCTGCGGTCCTGCCATACGCGGTGGAAACTTATGCTCAGCAGCTTGCGTTCCTGCTCGCCGATTGTGTCGATATCTTCCAGTATTTCCCTGACCGACAGTATGTTGGCGGCAGTGTAGTTGATTCTCAGGATTACCTCTATCCCGCAGCCGAGCAGCCGCCGTATATTGGAGAGAATCGTGTCGTATGAGCCTTCGCCCCGTGTCGGGAAGCGGGTCTTGTCGTGCCTTTCGCGGTTCCCGTCCAGCGTAATCTGGAAACTCTTTTGCTCGTCATCCTCCGTAAGGTGGGCGATTATGGCGTCATTGACAAGATAGCCGTTGGATGTAAAGCCCACAAACAGATTCACGCCGCATCGCCGACATTCCCTGCGGCAATGCTCGAGCACGGGACGCACGATATCGTCATAATAGAGCAGAGGCTCTCCTCCGAAAAACGACAGGTTGAAAGTTTCCAGCCCTGCCTGATGCTCCACGACATCTGAAATCAGCAGTAGGACCCGGCGGAGCGTCTCGGGACTCATCTTCGAGCCTGCGATATGGTTCTCATAGCAGTACCAGCATCTGAAATTGCAGTCGACCGTAGGATTGACAATCAGGCGGTATGACTTCGGAGAACGTTCCACCTCGGCGGCGAGGCGCCTTAGCTTTCCGAACTCGTCCTCCCCGTCCGGAACGATGCCTCCTCCCTTGACGAGCTCGGCATAGAGGCCGGGCGCTTCGTCTGCCAGACGGTCGGCCGGTAGAGATTCGAGCAACGGTGTAAGTTCACTACGGTAGACCACGAAGCGGTCGCCCGCCCCGCAATAGACCAGCCCGAGTCTTTCACTCAGCGGCAATATGGTGTTGTAGATGCTGTACTTCATGATTCAGACTAAAAAACCCCTGAAAAGAGCGGAAGCGGATAGGAATTACCCGCTTCCACCTCTTTATGTTAGTTGCTTACCTTAATCTTCGAAGCCTTTTTGGCCTTCGGATTCCTCAATGTCATCCATTATTGTACAATTATGATTATTGAATGATCCCTCACAACCTTTCTCTGAAACATTTGTACACCTCCTGGAATTAATGCTCCCATTACACGAATCAGCCTTGTTTTCGCAACTTGCATTTTTCCCTGCTTGTAGGTTTTCGGCATTGCCGACAAGCAGCATGGCTTCCTGGTCCTTGCTGAACTGATTGTTCTCGAGGGATACTATGAAATCCCGCATCTTTTCATTCTGGTTCTGTGTCATAGTGATTTAAATTTTTAGTTGTCCCTACTCTATTTGAATTGAATGAGCTTTTCGGGTTCCGCTCGGCCGGGTCTATTGCATGCGGCTCTCGATGTCCTGGTTGCTGTGCGCCGCGACCCTGCGGGCGCGCTTGTTGCCGAAGGTGTAGGAGAAGGTCACCACGCCCGTGATATATCTCCTGTCATTTATCGTGAAGGCGTAGTCGCCGTAGGTCTTGCTCCTGGCGAGCTCCGGCATCAGGTAACCGTACACTCCTATCGAGAGCGAGGCCCTGTCGAACTCCTTCATAAGGTAGGCCTCCATTTCCTGCCTGGCAGGAAAGTCATAGGCCACCCAGCTGCTCGCACTGTGGTACTGGTATTTCACGTCGAGGTACCAGTTGTGCCTCCTCGAGAGCGCCACGTTGTTCTTTAGGGTTATATCCCAGTTGAGGTTGTGGTTGTCTATGGGCCGTCCCTCTATCCCGCCGAATTCATACGAGTAGTCCAGTTCCGCTTCTGCCGAAAGGTTCCAGCGGCCCTTGAACAGGCTCTTGGATACGATCAGCGAGGCATACAGGTCGTGGCTGTTGCCGTAGTTGGCCGTGAAGTTGCGCGTCATGTCGCCGTCCGCCAGAGTGAACTCCGTCCATATGTTGGAGCAGTACCAGTAATCCACCGTCAGCATGTAGTCGTCCAGCAGGACGTAGCAGAACATCAGGTCCAGGTCTCTGGAGGCTTTCAGGTCGGGGTTGAACTGTGTGCAGGTCGTGGGCGAGGTATAGGTTATGAACGGGTTGAGCATCAGGTAGCTCGGTCTGGCTATGAAGGTGGAGAGGTCGAGCGAGAGCTCGTGCGCGTCCGAGGGCATGTAGAGCAGCGAGAGCGTCGGGTAGACCCCGAAATCGTTCCTGTCCACCGTCCCATAGTCCGTCAGCTGAGTGCCCCGGGCCCGGTACAGCTCCACCCTCGCGCCCACCTCGCTCTCGAACTTGTCCGACCACGCGCGGCTGTAGCTGGCATACCCCGCAAGGTTCAGGTCGTCGTAGACGAAGCGGTTCGTCCGTCCAGGGTCGCTCTCGTAGCCGTCAGCGGAGCGCAGGCCGTAGAAGTAGTCGTAGTCCACGCGCCCCGCGTTGGCGCTAAGGCCCGCCTCAAGCGTGTTGTCGGCGTCGAAGATGTGCCTGTAGTCGGCCCGCGCGGCGTATGCCGAGGTGCGCCTCGCCGTCCGCTGGAGGAAGTCGTCCGTCACTACGGAGCTGCCGTCGGAGTCCTTGCTGTAGAGGCTGTAGATGCTGCTGGTGCGCCTGGAGTTCCAGTAGCCGAGGTCGACGCTCAGACGCGAGCCCTTCCCGTCCGTGTCGAAGACATAGTTGAGGTTCGCGCTCCAGTTCGGCGAGGGCCACGGGGACTCCGTCCGCGAGCTGGCGTTGTAGACCGAGTCCACCGCACCGGCGCTCCCCACCCTGCCGTAGGACGTCACGGAACTCGCGCCGTCGCGGCTCACGTACCCGCCGATACGCAGCTGCGCGCCTATGCGGTGGCGCTCGGCTATGCGGTAGTCCATGTTAATGTATCCGTTCGCTCTGAACGAGGCTCCCGTCCTTATGGACTCGAGGCGCGTGGAGAGACCAGACCCGTAGTAGTCGTATGCCTCGTCGGACTCGAAGCGCGACCGGTAGTACGAGGCCGACACGCCCGAGGTCACGGCGAGGCGCCTGCCCGCGTAGTTCATGAAGAGCGTGCCGCTCGGGGAGTTCTCCGGCCCCTTCTGGCTGTCCTCCGCCGTCGCCACCACACGCACGCCCTCGTCGGGCCGCTGCTTCAGGACTATGTTTATCGTCGCCTTTTGACTCTGCGCCGACTGCGAGCTCTTCCTCGTGGGGGTTATCTCGATGCGCTCTATCTCGTCCGCCGGGATGCCCTTTATCATCTGCTCCGCCATTCCTCCGATCCCTCGCCCGTTTATGCGTATGTTCGCGTCCCTGTTGAGCACGGTCACACCGCCCTCCGGCCTGATGTTGACCATGGGCATGAACTTTAGGAAGTTGTAGGTGCTGCTGCCCTTCGCCAGCGGTGACGCCGAGACGTCCCGCATCACGAACCTCCCCAGCTCCCGCTCGATCTTCGGGGCGTCGGCCGTCACGACGGCCTCGTCGATGCGCGTCGCCACGGACTGCATGCGTATCGTGCCGACGGCCTCGAGACCTTGGGTGCCACCCTCCACAGGGATGTCCAGGCTCTCGTAGCCTATGCATGAGACATTGAGTATGAAGTCTCCGGAAAGGGTCGGCAGCGTATATTCACCCTCGGCGTCCGATGCCGTCGCGGCGAGCACCTCGGAAGTTCCGGGATCCACGGCTATCAGGTAGGCCCCTGCGACAGCCTCTCCGTTCTCGTCCACCACGCGCCCCGAGGGACCCTCCGGGGTCTGGGCGGAGAGTCCGCAAATCGCGCACATGCATGCGAGGAGCGCGCAGGATAACTTGGCAGGTAGTCTCATCGGGTATCCGGGTTAATGTTTTTATTCTATACGGAACACGCCCTCATAGAGGTCTCCGTCCTCGGTAGTCATCTGCAGAAGGTATTCTCCCTCGGTTCCTGCGATAGTGATTACAGCCTGACCATCGGCAGAAACGACATCCTCATAGTAGCTCTCACCTGTTGTCGTATTGGTGACTTCCACAGCGACGTCTCCTATATCCTCTATAAAATCAATATGTATTGAATTTTCCAATCCCCAATAAGTACATTGAATCGGAATAGACCTTGGCTTTTTTATTGTCGTAGTAGAAGTCTTTGTAATTATAATGTTAGTTATAACATCCGTCGCATAGGCAGAAATTCCGCTCAGGATAATTAAAAATGCAATTAATGTACGTTTCATATTAATTTTTGATTTAAGACTATGTAAAGTTAAGTGGACTAAGATGAACTCGCCAAATTTCAGAAAGAAATTCGTTTGCCGTTTTCTGCTCAGTCGTCTTTATGCTAAATATATGGTTATTAGCAAATTAAATTAAAAACGGCAGGTGTGCGAACCTGCCGTTTTGAACATAATATATTGAATTTCAAAATATTAAATTCAATCTCCGGGGGGGGGGTAAAAGTCAAAAGGCTCTGAATCAATTACTTGGATAATCTTTTAATAAAAAATTCTTTGTGCGGAGAGCCGGATTTCTCTATCTTGCCCTTTAGCCTGGAACGTTTCTTATAGACTGCGTTCACATCTTCCTCTTTCAGCAGCAGCGACATGGCGGAAGACGAGAAACCGGCATACCAGTAGCACATCAGGCGGAACTCCTCCTCCTTGAAATGCGGGAACTCTTCGCGCAGTTTCCTCATCACGTCATCCTTGAACGTGTTGACGATGGACTCCAGCGCGCTGAAATCCCTGTCGCCGGAAAGCTCCGAGATGCTACCCTCCACGGCCTTGAGTATTTTCCTCTGCTTTGCGGCGGTAAGGCCGTAGGAGTAATACTGCCTGCATATTTCGTCGAGGAAGTTGAACTTGAGCCGGTACAGGTCGCCTATCTGCCGCCTGAACTCGGAAATCGCCTCGCCGTTCCCTTCGCGGATATCCCTCGACAGCGAATCTATCCGCCTGTCCTTTTCGTCCAGCGCCCTCCTGTTCTCGCTCTCCGCCGCCTTCATCTGCTCGACCATATCGCTAACCTGTCCCATGTAGCGTTCGGCCTCTACCTGCTTCTCCCTTATCTTGCGGTATGCCGACACCGCGACGGACACGACGGCCAGCGCGAGGACGGAGATGACGAGCCCGGCAATTATACGGTGCGAGCTAAGCCTGTATTCGTCATACTCGGCCTGTCTCTGGAAATAATCCTTCTGCGCAGACAAGACCGACTGGTTAAGGGTCATATACAGGAGAGAATCCTGTATCTGTATTGCATCTTCAATTCTGAACAATGCTTCTTTATAATTCTTCCTGTTCCGCTCAATCACATAATCCGTCAAAGAGATTGTCGCCTGTGATATCTTGTCGTATCCTACCAATGCCTCTATATTCTCTATTATCGAATCGGCATATTCATAGTTGCCGTCCAATGAATATGCATGCGCCAAATCCGAATAATCGCTGATTGTCGGTACATAGTCTAAGGAATCAATAAGGTAAGAGAAGATTTCTATGGTCTTTTCCGGTTCCGGAGTATCTGATTTGATTGCCGTAAGTGCAATCATCCTGAGACCTTGTCTATAAAGTTCTATATCGTGGTTGCCTTTCGCTATCTTGATTATCTTCTGACAGATGCTATCGCTTTGGGCATATTTGTGCTGGTTATTCAGACTTGCAGCAATATCCAACAGACCATAGTTATAAAAATTCTCGTTCTCTGCCATATGGAAACAGTCACATGACAGCTGCGCATATTTATATTCGTCAGCAAAATTGTAATTTTGGCCGTATATCTCAGCCATTCCCCTGTAAATCAAGCCGAGGTAGAGCCAGTCTTCGTCTGCTCCGGCATATTTCTCAGCATTGGTGAAGGCTATTATAGCGTTGACGTAGTCCTTGTCGTTCTGCTGGACCCTGCCGTGATAGTAGTATGCCCTTGCCCGTTCGGCGTCGGTGCCGTGATCCCTGTACCACCTGACGGCCTCGAGGGTCAGGCTGTCGTCCGTAACGTCTATGTAGTTCTTGTCCAGGGCCATCGACTTCAGCAGGCAGTACCCGGCCCTGACTTTCGCCCTGCGGATCCTGCGGGAGTCTATCTTCCCGAGAGCCTGCAGCGCGCTGTCGGGACGCTCGGCGGCATAGGTCCCGATATCCTCGAGCTCCCTGTATGTACCTCTGTCGCACGAGCTTGCGGCGAGGGAAAGGAGTATTACGGTGACGAATAGAAATGCTGTTCTTCTCATGAGGCTGCCTGACTACCGACTGACAGACAAAAATACGCATTTATTCCTTGAAACGAAAGACGGCCGCGCAGGTGCGCAGCCGTCTTCTGGTATCGGTCGGTGTCCGCAGGGGACGCCGCAAATTACTCGCGTATAGCCGCGATGCCGGGCAGATCCTTGCCCTCGAGAGCCTCGAGCATCGCGCCGCCGCCGGTGGATACATAGCTCACTTTCTTGGCATAGCCCATCTGGGTAACGGCCGCAACGGAGTCGCCGCCGCCTACGAGGGTGTATGCTCCCTTCTCGGTAGCCTGGGCGAGGTCCTCGGCAATCTGGAGGGTTCCCTTTGCGAAGGTCGGCATCTCGAACACGCCCACGGGGCCGTTCCAGAGCACGGTCTTGGAAGAGAGGATGACATCCTTCCATACGTCGAGCGAAGCCTGTGCGACGTCCATTCCCTCCCAGCCCTCGGGGATGTCGTTGGTGGGAACGACCTTGGTAGCGGCATCGTTGCTGAAGTCGTCGGCAACTACGGACTGGGTGGGAAGGTAGATGTTCACGCCCTTCTGCTTTGCCTTCTCGAGAATCTCGAGGGCCTGGGGCATCAGGTCGTCCTCATGCAGCGACTTGCCTATCTTGCCGCCCTGGGCCTTTACGAAGGTATATCCCATACCGCCGCCGATGATGAGGTTGTCGACCTTCTCGAGCATGTTCTCGAGCACCGCGAGCTTGGAAGACACCTTGGAGCCTCCGATCACTGCGGTGAAGGGATGGCTGGCGTTCTTGAGCACGTTGTCGATAGCCTTGATCTCGCCCTCCATAAGGTAGCCGAACATCTTGTCGTTGGGGAAGTACTTGGCTATGAGAGCGGTCGATGCGTGTGCGCGGTGAGCGGTGCCGAACGCGTCGTTGATGTAGCAGTCCGCGTAGGATGCGAGGGTCTTGGTGAACTCCTTCTGGCTCTCCTTGACGGCAGCCTTGGCGGCCTTCTTCTCCTCGTCGGTGGCATCCTCTGCGAGTCCGCGGGGCTTGCCTTCCTCCTCGGCGTAGAAGCGGAGGTTCTCGAGCAGCAGAGCCTCGCCGGGCTTGAGGGCTGCAACCTCGTCCTGTGCCTTCTGGCAGTCGGGAGCAAACTTCACAGGCACTCCGAGACACTCGGAGACATGGGCCACGATGTGCTTGAGGGAGTATTTGTCGGTCACTCCCTTGGGACGTCCGAGATGAGACATGATGATGAGGGAGCCGCCTCCGGCAAGCACCTTCTTGAGGGTGGGGATAGCCGCACGGATACGGGTGTCGTCCGTAATCTCGAACTTGTCGTTGAGGGGGACGTTGAAGTCTACGCGGACGATGGCTTTCTTGCCCGCGAAATCGTAAGTGTCTATGTGTTGCTGCATAATGATATAGAGTATAATTGTTTGTCCGAAAGGCAAAGTTAGCAATTTTATCAATATCTTTGCAGCCATGACAGAATTTCCCGGTGCATTTTGGAAAGATTACGAGCTTGTCGACTCCGGCGACGGGGAGAAGCTCGAGAGGTTCGGCCCCTACCGCATCATACGGCCCGAGCCCAAGGCCCTGTGGGCTAAATCCATGGACGGCTCCGAGTGGCTCAGGACGGCGCACACGCGCTTCCGTCCCGGAGCAGGCTTCGGCAAGGCCGGAAAGGAGGAGAGCGGCACCTGGGAGCGTCTCAGACGCAGCGAAGACCAGTGGTACATACGCTACGGCGGCTCGGAAGGCGGGCCGGAGTTCTCGCTGAGGCTGGGTCTGACCTCGTTCAAGCATGTGGGAGTCTTCCCCGAGCAGGCGCCCAACTGGGACTACATCTACCGCAGCACCCGCGATCTCTCCGCCCGGCTCGGCCGTGCTCCCAGGGTGCTCAACCTGTTCGCATACACCGGAGCGGCATCGCTCGCGGCTAAGGCCGCAGGAGCCGACGTGACACACCTCGACTCGGTAAGGCAGGTGGTCACCTGGGCAAGGGGCAACATGGAACGCTCAGGGCTCGACGGCATACGCTGGGTGGTCGAGGACGCGATGAAGTTCGTCCGGCGCGAGCAGCGCAGGGGCAATGTCTACGACGGCATAATAATGGACCCGCCGGCATACGGCCACGGCCCCGACGGCGAGAAGTGGAAACTGGATGAGTGCCTGTTCGACATGATGCTCTCCATAAACGGCATCCTCTCCCGCAGGGACTCGTTCCTCGTGCTCAACCTCTACTCCAACGGCTTCTCCCCTCTTATGGGAGAGACCGTGGTCAGGCAGGCGTTCGGTCTGGGCACAGACGCTCGGGACTGCGAAATGCAGACGGGAGAGCTCGCCCTCTCCGACAGTTTCGGCAAGTCCCTCCCGTTATCGGTGGTACTCCGGCTGAAGCGCTGAGCCTCCGGCGTGAAACCGGCCGGCACAACGCCGCGGCGCACTGCCGTCACGACGGCCTCTGTCCGGTCGAAGTCTCTATCATATCGGCAAACTCGTCTATCAAGGCGTCCGCGCTTTCGGCCTCGCCGTTCGAGCGCAGCACGTCCGAGAGCATGTAGATATAGCTTCCCGCCATTTCGAACTCGCTGACGCCCCAGTCATAGAAGTCGAGGTAGAAGGATGCGGTATGGAGCAGCTCCGGCGCCAGCCTGTCTGCAAGGGCGCGCGCCTTCTCGGGCTGTCCGAGCCTGTAGTAGTCCTGGACGGCGCTGACGACCATGTAGTCGTTGCCGGAGAAGCCGAGGGGAATCGCCTCTATCGGATAGTGCGCCATCACCTGTTCGCAGCGGTCGAGCATCTCGAGGGCACGGTCGTTCTCGCCCGCCCGCATAAAGGCTTCGGCGGAAGTCACGAACAGCGTGCGCAGCGACATGACGCCGAGATGCGTGTAGTGGTTCTGATAGTCGATGAAGTAGTCGCCCGCAGACACCGCGTCGAAGCTGTACACCTCGGTCATCAGGCGGTAGAGCTCGTCCGTATCGACAAATCCTGCCTGAGTGGTGGTGGTCTTGTTCTTTATGGGCACGAACTTGAACGAATAGCCCTGGTACTCGAGATATTCCTTGATGCCTATGTTGAGGTCGCCGCCCATGCTGAGCAGGTTTATGGGCCTGTCCCACTCGTATCCCGAGAGCAGGTCGAGCATGAAGAGTTCGGGCTTGGAGATATAGTCCTTGTCCTGAGGAATCGTGAGGATTATCGAGTCGGGAATCTGCGAGGCGTACTTCTCGTCGAGGATTCCGCTCTTTATGACGTTCTCCCTGTTGACGGGCACAGAAATCTTGCGCGAGGCTATATAGTCCACCTTGCGGCCGCTCGACATCGGAGCCTTGACCTGGGGATGCTTGAACAGGGTCATCACGTCACGTATGTCCATAACCTCCTCGCGCAGGTCGAGTATGGGTATCCACTCGTTGGTTCCGTACAGATACTGATCCTGACCTACCGTCAGGGGCAGCGGGGCCGACTCGTTGACAGCCCATTTCATCTGGTCGATGTGCCAGTCGGTGCCGAGCAGCGAGGTGTTGCATATCCTGACGTCGGTGCGCACGTCCTCCACCTCCTGGGCGTACCACAGGGGGAAGGTGTCGTTGTCGCCGTGGGTGATGAGTATGCCGTCGGGGCCTACGGAGTTGAGGTAGTTCCTGGCCATTTCCACGGCGGTGCGCCTGTTGGAGCGGTCATGGTCGTCCCAGTTCTGTGCGCCCATAAGGACGGGCACGAACAGGCAGGCCACGCTCAGACCGGCCGCAGAGGCAAGCTGTCCGCGGCCCTTGAGAAGCTTCTGCACGAGCATGTACAGCCCCGCGACGCCCATTCCTATCCATGCGCCGAAGAAGTAGAACGAACCCGCGTAGGCATAGTCCCTCTCACGCACCTGGTAGGGCTGCTGGTTGAGGTACAGCACTATCGCTATGCCCGTCATGAAGAACATCAGGAAATTGAGCCAGCACCCGCGCCTGTCCTTGTCGAACTGCGCGAACAGTCCGAGCAGGCCGAGTATCAGCGGCAGGAAGAAGTAGTGGTTCTTGCCCTTGTCCTGCGAGAGCGTCGCAGGCGCACCGCTCTGGTCGCCGAGGCGTATGTCGTCTATGAACTTGATCCCGCTCTCCCAGTTGCCGTGGAAGATGTCCCCGGGCACTGGGGCGTGAATCTGGTTCTGGCGTCCGACGAAGTTCCACATGAAGTAGCGCCAGTACATCCAGTTCATCTGGTAGTCGAAGAAGAAGCGCAGGTTCGCGCCCATAGTCGGCTTGCGGTAGCTCGCTCCGGGGACTTTCTTCCCTTCGCCGTCCTTCATGTACGAGAGGTAGAACTCTTCGTAGCGGCCGTCGGGGCTGGTCGCCCACATGCGGGGGAAGAGCATCTTGCCCTCGGGAAGGTATTCGGCGTCGAGGGGTGCCTCGGCCTTCACGTACTTGCCGTCGAGGGGTGCCCAGTAGCTGTCGGACTTGATGTCGTACGGAGCCCCGAAGTACT
Source organism: Bacteroides sp. CAG:1060_57_27 (assembly GCA_001915575.1). Classification (GTDB taxonomy): domain Bacteria; phylum Bacteroidota; class Bacteroidia; order Bacteroidales; family UBA932; genus Cryptobacteroides; species Cryptobacteroides pullicola. The sequence continues at coordinate 109,072 of MNQT01000012.1, forward strand.
GCCCGTACAGCAGTGGTGTCGAACCGTACTGCTCGCGGGAGAGGTAGCGCACCAGGGTGAAGGCGTTGTCGGGCTGGTATTCGTTGGTAGGGGTCTTCGCGCAGGAGCGTATGATGTCTATGCTGAATACCGAGAAGCCTATTATTATAGTCGTGAGGCAGAGCAGCGAGGTGTTCCAGAACACCTTGCCCCTGCGCAGCGTGGCGAATATCCCCCAGAAGCACAGAGCGAGCAGCACCGCCATGAAGAACACGGCGCCGCTGTTGTACGGCAGGCCGAGCACGTTCACGAACAGCAGGTCGGTATATGCGGCGAGCTTGGGCAGCACGGGGATTATCACGAACAGTATCAGTGCCAGTATGAATACGCCGACGGCGAATATCTTGAGCCAGCCCCAGAAGTTCAGCCTGCGGTCGCCCATCTTGCGGTAGTAGTACATGAACACGAGCGCGGGGATGGTCAGCAGGTTGAGCAGGTGCACCCCGATGCTCATTCCCATGAGGAAGGCTATCAGCACTATCCACTTGTCTGCATGCGGCCTGTCGGCACGGTCGTACCACATGGTCATCGCCCAGAACACCAGCGCGGTGAACAGCGAGGACATCGCATACACCTCTCCTTCGACCGCGGAGAACCAGAAAGTGTCGGAGAAACAGTAGGCAAGCGCGCCCACGAGGCCGGAACCCATTATCGCCACGGCCTGCGCGGAGCTGTAGCTGCCGTCCGGGGCGGGGAGTATCATGCGCCGCACGAACCATACTACCGTAAGGTACAGCAGCATTATGGTAAGGGCGGAGCACAGGGCGCTCCCGGCGTTCACCAGTATGGCGGCGTGCATGTTGTCGCCGAAAAGGGTGAATATACGCGATATGAGCTGGAACATCGGGTTTCCGGGAGGGTGGCCGACTTCCAGCTTGTAGGACGAGGCGATGAACTCGCCGCAGTCCCAGAACGATGCCGAAGGCTCTATAGTCAGAAGATATACCACTGCCGAGACCGCAAACGCGGCAAGCGCGCATATCCTGTGGAAAAGGGTGAACTTTCTCTGATTCATAACAACAGACAAGTAAGACCGCAAAGATACATCAAGAATCGCTATCTTTGCAAAAAATGTACTCAATGGAGAGAGACAACTGGAAAAAACGTCTCGGAGTCGTGTATTCCACCGACCCGGACTTCGAATATACCATGGACGACGCGGCCCCGCAGCGACAGACCCTGCCGGCCGGAAAGCAAAGGCTCACCGTGAGGATAGACCGCAGGCAGCGGGCCGGAAAGCAGGTCACGCTCGTCGAAGGGTTCGTGGGCACTGACGACGACCTCGCGGCACTGGCCAAGACGCTGAAGACCCGCTGCGGCGTCGGAGGCACGGCCAAGGACGGAGAGATCACGGTCCAGGGAGACCTCAGGGACAAGGTGGTCGCCCTGCTGACATCCATGGGGTACAACGCAAAGAGAGGCAACTGATGCCGCCGGACAGCATCATACCCGGACATCTGGAGATGTCGCGGCTTCCGCTGCAGGACATGCCGGCCCTTCCGGTATGGGACGAGGTGCTCTCCAACAAGCTGCTCGTCGTGCTGGCCGTGATACTGATGATACTCTTTGCCGGACAGGCCTTCAGGCTGCTGCCCCCGCTGCTCTACAGCGTCGGACGACCCAGGGGTAGCGCCGGACTGGAATACAATCTCGGACTCAGCGCGATGCGCAACCACATCGCCCTCGTCTGCCTGCTGCCCTTCGCCCTTATCTGCTCCCGCTACGGCCTCTACGCTCCGGACTTCATGCAGAAGGTCCCTCCCCAGTGGCAGTCGGCCGCCGTCATTGCCGTCTTCCTCGGCTTCACGGCATTCAGGGCCCTGTGCTATCTGATCATGGTAAACAGGCGCTTCGGAAAGGAGACCTCTTCAGCCGCAAGGAGATGCGCCTATTCGTTCTTCATACTCCTGACCTTCGCGATGCTCATCCTCGTCGGCATATTCAGCATCACCGGAGGCATTTCAGCCCGTGCGGCAAGGCTTGTCCTTTTGACCGTCATCGGGCTGTCTTTCCTGATGTCGGGAGTGCGGTCCGCGCAAATTTTAGCACAGCATTGCAATGGTTTGGCCGCTTTTTTGTATCTTTGCGGACTTGAACTTATGCCGGCAACCTTGTTGGTGCTGAGCGCAGTAGTGTTATAAAAGATGAAAATACTCGTTTCTCAACAGGTTCCTTCCAATTTTGCGCCCTTCGAGGCAATAGAGAGCAAATACGGCGCAAGTCTGGAATTTCATCCGTTCTATGTGACCGAGCCCCTTTCGGCAAAGGAATTCCGCGCAGAGAAGATAAACCTGCCCGACTACAGCGCAGTCGTGTTCTCTTCGAGGCTCGTAATCGACGCTTACTTCAGGCTCTGCGACGAGATGCGCTTCAAAGTGCCCGAAACCATGAAATACTTCTGTTCGACGGAGGCCGTGGCGATGTACCTGCAGAAGCACATAGTCTACCGCAAGCGCAAGATTTTCTTCGGCAACGGCACACCGGAATCCATAGTCGCCCAGATCGGGTCCAAGCACAAGGGGGAGAAGTTCCTCATCGCCTCGTCGGTAGGCTCCAACATGGATGCCCTGACCTCCCGCTTCGACAGCGCCGGGCTGGACTACACTCTCGGAACCCTCGTAAAGGCCGTGCCCCAGGACCTTCGTTCCCTGGACATCAAGTCATACAACCTCATCGTGATGTTCAACCCTTCCGACGTGATATCGCTGAAGGAAAACTTCCCCGACTACAGCCAGGGGGACACCAGGCTCATGTCTTTCGGCAGGTCCGTGGTTCCCGCAATGGAAGAGGCCGGTTTCACCGTGAACGCCAAGGCACCTACGCCCGAGGCTCCCTCGGTAGGCAAGGCTATCGAACTCTATCTTGCAGAAAACTCCTGATATGGGCTCCGCCGCGGCTGAAACCTTCTCAAAGGAGGAAAGGCTCTGCGGAAAGGCTGCCGTTTCCGCACTCGTTTCCGGAGGGAAATGGGGCGGGACCGCACATCTGAGGTACTGCTGGCTATACCGTGAGGACGGGCAGCCCAGCCGCATGCTCGTCTCCGTACCGAAGAGATATTTCAAGCGGGCCGTCAGGCGCAACCTGCTCAAGCGCCGCATGCGCGAGGCATATCGCACGCAGAAAGCCCTCCTGGGATGCGACGGCGTCGACTTCATGCTCGCATGGTCGTCCAAGGAGTGCGGCGACTGGCTGACCGTGCGCGACGAAGTGGCGGCGGCCCTTACGCGTATCGGCAAGGCCGCAAGGCAGCGCGGGTCCGGGCAGCAGAACGACAGCGTAAGATGAGCAGCCGCGCCGCCAGCTTCAGGAACGCCGTGCGCAAGGTGCTCTCGTTCCCGTTCATACTGCTGATAAAGTTCTACCAGCTCTGCATTTCGCCCCTCAAGCCGCCGACCTGCCGTTTTACCCCCACATGCTCTCAGTACGCCCTCGAGGCGTTCCGCAAGTACGGGCCGCTGAAAGGATTCTGGCTCAGCTTCAAAAGAATAATCCGCTGCCACCCGTGGGGAGGCAGCGGATATGATCCTGTTCCATAGGACGTCACAGGGACGGGCCCGGATTATTTCTTGCGTGCTATCGCCTTCTTTGCGGCCTCCGCGAGGTGGGCTGCATCGAGACCGTAGGCCTTCATCAGCTCGGCAGGAGTGCCGGACTGTCCGAAGCGGTCCTCTCCGTTGACGAACACGAGCGGTGCGGGAGCGTTCGCGGCGAGTACGCCGGCGATCTCCTCTCCGAGTCCGCCTGCCATGTTGTGCTCCTCGGCGACTACGGCGCAGCCGGTCTTGCCCACCGACTCGAGTATGGCCTTGGTGTCAAGGGGCTTCACGGTAGCGACATTGAGGACTTCGGCGCTGATGCCTTCGCCCTCGAGGGCCTCTGCGGCGAGCAGGGCCTCCCATACTAGGTGGCCGTAGGTGATTATGGTCACATCCGTACCCTCGTTGAGGTTATAGACCTTTCCGATCTCGAAAGGCTCGTCGGACGGGGTGAAGTTAGGCACCGAGGGACGGCCGAAACGCAGGTACACGGGGCCGTCGAGCTTTGCGGCGGCAACGGTGGCGTTCTTCGTCTGATTGTAGTCGCAGGGGACGATCACCGTCATTCCGGGGAGGGCCCTCATCAGGGCCACGTCCTCCATGGTCTGGTGGGTCGCACCGTCTTCACCGAGAGTGATTCCCGCGTGGGATGACGCGATCTTGACGTTCGTATGTCCGTATGCCACCTCCTGGCGGAGCTGGTCATATACGCGGCCTGTCACGAACTCGGCGAAAGAGCCGATGAAAGGCACCTTTCCGGTGATTGCAAGACCGGCAGCGACTCCGACCATGTTGGCTTCGGCGATACCGCACTGGATGAATCTTTCGGGGAACTCCTTTGCGAAGGTTCCCATCTTGAGGGAGCCCTTGAGGTCGGCGGTAAGGGCGAGAACCCTCTCGTCCGCGCGTCCGGCGATTGCAAGTCCCTCACCGAAACCGCTGCGGGTATCGACTTTTCCTGTATCTGTGTACTTTTTCATACTAAAAATCTCCTAATGTTTCGGGTAACTGCTTCAATGCCGCCTCGCACTGCTCCGCTGAAGGCGCCTTGCCGTGCCACTCGTGAGTGCCGGCCATAAAGTCGACGCCGTGGCCCATCTCGGTCTTGAAGAGGAGCATCTTGGGCTTGCCGTTCTGCTCGTGTGCCGCCGCGAAGGCGTCGAGTATGCTCTGGTAGTCGTGTCCGTCGGCCACGATGACCTCCCAGCCGAACGAGCGCCACTTCTCGCCGAGGTCGCCTACTCCGGCGACAGCGCTGGTGGTTCCGTCGATCTGCTGTCCGTTCCAGTCGGTGAAGGCCACGAGGTTGTCCACATTGTGGTGTGCGGCCCACATTCCGGCCTCCCAGATCTGTCCCTCCTCGCTCTCGCCGTCTCCGCAAAGGCAGTATACGCGGGTGGCGTCAGAGTCGAGCTTCTTGCCGAGGGCTATGCCGGCGGCAACGGAAAGGCCCTGTCCGAGCGAGCCGGAGGGCTTGAACACGCCGGGAAGGTGGTCGGTCACGCAGGGGTGTCCCTGGAGACGGCTGCCGAACTTGCGCAGGGTTCCGAGCTCGCTTACGGGGAAGTAGCCCGAGCGTGCGAGTACGGAATAGTATACCGGCGCGAGGTGTCCGGCCGAAAGGATGAACACGTCCTGACCCTTGCCGCTGCGCGTCCAGGTGGCGGGATCGTGCTTCATCTCGTTGAAATAGAGGGTTGTCATCACGTCGGTGATGCCCAGAGATCCCCCCGGATGGCCCGATTTGGCGGCAGTGACCATCCTGACGATGTCCCTGCGCACCTGGGAGGAAATCTTCTTGAGTTCTTCGATTGTTGCCATATTTTATTGGTTATGTATAAGTCTTTAATAACGTGCAAATATAGTGAAAAAATTGCGTATTTTTGCGCTCGGTTATGGAAATGAAGAACATTCGCAACTTTTGCATCATCGCACATATCGACCACGGCAAGAGCACCCTTGCCGACAGGCTTCTGGAACTTACCGACACCCTCGGAGCGAGGGACATGGAGAACCAGGTCCTCGACGACATGGACCTCGAAAAGGAGAAGGGAATCACCATAAAGAGCCATGCGATACAAATGGTCTACAGGCGTGACGGGCAGCAGTACAGGCTGAACCTCATCGACACTCCGGGTCACGTGGACTTCTCCTACGAGGTGTCCCGCTCCATCGCCTCGTGCGAGGGAGCGCTGCTCGTGGTGGACGCCTCGCAGGGAGTGCAGGCGCAGACCATATCGAACCTCTACATGGCGATAGACCACGGGCTGGAGATCATCCCCGTGCTCAACAAGATAGATATGGACTCGGCCCAGGTCGACGTCGTCACCGACGAGGTGTGCGACCTGCTGGGATGCTCTCCGGAAGATGTGTTCAAGGTGTCGGCACGCACCGGAGAGGGCGTCGCGCCGATACTCGACGCCATAGTGGACAGGATTCCCGCCCCCGAAGGCGACCCCGGGGCGCCGCTGCAGGCCCTGATATTCGACTCGGTGTTCAACTCCTTCAGGGGAGTCATAGCCTATGTCAAGATAAAGAACGGCAGCATACGCAAGGGCGACAGGGTGAAGTTCTTCGCGACCGGCAAGGAATACGAGGTCGAGGAGGTGGGACTGCTGAAGATGAAGCTGATACCCTCCGGCGAAATATGCTGCGGTGACGTAGGATATGTGATCACCGGCATCAAGAGCGCCGCGGAGGTGAAGGTCGGCGACACGATAACCCAGGTCGCCCGCCCGTGCAGCGCGGCGATAGCCGGGTTCGAGGAGGTCAAGCCCATGGTTTTCGCCGGAATGTATCCCGTGCAGGCGGACAAGTTCGAGGAGCTGCGCTCGGTGCTCGAGAAGTTCCAGCTCAACGACGCCTCCTTCGTCTACGAGCCGGAGAGCTCGCTCGCGCTCGGATCGGGATTCCGCTGCGGATTCCTCGGCCTGCTGCACCTCGAGATCGTGCAGGAGAGGCTCTTCCGCGAATTCGACATGGACGTGATCACGACGGTGCCGAACGTATCGTACAAGGTCTACACCACCCAGGGAGCGGTAATGGACGTGCACAATCCTTCCGGGCTGCCCGCCGCGACCCTCATCGACCATATCGAGGAGCCCTACATCCGGGCGCAGATAATCTCCAAGTCGGAGTTCTTCGGCCCCATAATGAAGCTCTGCCTCGACCGCAGGGGGACGCTCGTGGGGCAGCACTACATCACCGCCGAGAGGGTCGAGCTGAACTACGACATGCCCCTTTCGGAGATAGTGTTCGACTTTTACGACAGGCTCAAGACAATCTCGAAGGGCTACGCATCGTTCGACTACCATATCACTGACTACCGGCCCGCAAGGCTCGTAAAGCTCGACATACTGCTCAACGGAGAGCCTGCGGACGCGCTCTCGACGCTCATACACGAAGACAACGCCTATGAGCTCGGACGCAAGATGTGCGTGAAGCTCAAGGAGCTCATCCCGAGACAGCAGTTCGACATCCCGATTCAGGCGGCAATAGGGGCCAAGATAATAGCCCGCGAGACTGTGAAGCAGGTGCGCAAGGACGTGACCGCAAAGTGCTACGGAGGCGACGTGACCCGTAAGCGCAAGCTGCTCGAGAAGCAGAAGGAGGGCAAGAAGCGCATGCGCCAGATAGGTACCGTGCAGGTTCCCCAGAGCGCGTTCATGGCCGTGCTGAAGCTCGACTCCTGATGTTCGGGCTCGAAAACTGGGGCCTGCTCGGCCTGTTTCTCGGCAACATCCTCGCCGCAACGATAGTCCCTTTCAGCTCCGACGCCCTGTATATCGCCGTGCTTGCGGCCATGGGCGAGCCCGTCGCATGCTTCGTCGTCGCGACGGCAGGCAACTGGATAGGGAGCGTGATCACCTACTTCATGGGACGGCTTGCGCGCTGGGAATGGCTCGAAAGGTGGTTCCACGTCAAGCGGGAGACTCTCCGGAGACAGAAAGAGAAAGTCGACAGGTACGGCGTATGGCTCGCACTGATAGCATGGGTGCCGTTCATAGGCGACGTGTTCGTTATCGCTCTCGGATTCTACCGCACCAAGGCGGTCTGGACCATACTCCTGCTGCTCGTCGGAAAGGCGGCCCGCTTCCTTGTCTGGACCCTGCTCGTTGGCCTGTTCTGAAAACGCCCCGGTCCTTCAGGATACATGCAGGAGCCTTACGGACGCGACATCTCCTCTATCCTTTCCTGCAGGCATGCCGAAAGTCTTTTCCTGCTTTCCCTCGGATCCAGGGACGAGTCGTACTCCACCGGCTTCCCTATCATGAAACGCCTCCGCTTCTTGTCGGAATACAGCGGATAGAACAGCAGGTTCTTTCCCGTGGCGTCGAAATACATCCTGCCGATATGCGCGAAACCGGTATAGAAGCTCCTGAGATTGTACGGGTCGTATTCGGCGTCGGGGTCGATATTGGTCGCGAGCTCTCTCGGTTTCTCGGGGAAGATCAGTATGTTGTCGCCGTCCATAAGCGCCTCCAGACTGGTCCGGAAGGTGTTCATCAGATTCCGCGAGGCGCCCCTGACCACCGGGACGGGGTCGAACGAGTTCAGTGTACGGCACACGAGGCGCGTAAGCGAATGCAGCATCTTTCCTCCGAGGCGGTCGCCGAATATCCTGAGGATGAAGCGCAGGGACTTGCGCAGCTCCCTTTCCGCCAGGGCGGGATCGAGCATCACATCGTGTATCCACGGGCGGAAATCGACCGGAAGATAGGCCACACCCGATACGGGACCGTAAATGAAACCGTGGTTGCACACGAAAACCGAAGGATACCTGTCGGGAAGCAGGTGCTCCTTCCCGGACACCTTCAGGCGCAGGAAAAGCCTTGCAAACGCACATAGTATCTTGACTCCTGACCGCATCCTGCATCAAAAGAAAGTCGGGGTACTGTGACTCGAACACAGGACCCTCTGGTCCCAAACCAGATGCGCTGCCAACTGCGCCACACCCCGCTCATATCGTCAGGGCGCAAAGATAGAGGTGATTTGCTGAAAAAACAATATATTTGGATCATGATAATAAAGGCTGAAAACATACGCAAGAGCTTCGGCAGCCTGGAGGTGCTGAAGGGCATAGATTTCTGCGCGGACAAGGGCGAGGTGGTGTCGATAGTCGGGGCGTCCGGCGCGGGAAAGTCCACCCTCCTGCAGATACTCGGCACTCTGTCGACTCCCGACGGAGGCTCGCTCGAGATAGACGGCACCGACGTGCTGCGCCTCGGAAGGGACGCCCTCGCCGACTTCCGCGGCAGGAAGATAGGCTTCGTGTTCCAGGCCCACCACCTGCTCCCGGAGTTCACGGCGGAAGAGAACGTGATGATTCCCGCGATGATAGCCGGATGCAGCCGCAGGCAGGCGGCGCAGAAGGCCGCCGGGCTGCTCGGTCTCCTGGGCCTTGCTGACAGGGCGTCGCACAAGCCTTCGGAACTCTCGGGAGGAGAGCAGCAGAGGGTGGCAATCGCGAGGGCCGTGGTGAACGGGCCGGCGATACTGCTCGCGGACGAGCCCACCGGAAACCTCGACTCGGCGACGAAGCAGGAAGTGCAGAAAGTCTTCTTCGACCTGCGCGACACCACGGGCCAGACCTGCATAATAGTCACGCACGACCCCGCGCTCGCGGCACTGTGCGACCGCTGCCTGAAGATGAAGGATGGAGAGTTCGTTTAGGTTCAGGAAGTTCGAAGTCCGGCACGGCCGCTCCGCCCTCAAGGTCGGGACGGACGCGGTGCTGCTCGGCGCCGCCGCCACGGTCAGGGAGAGCGACAGGTATGCCGTCGACATAGGCACGGGCTGCGGCGTAATAGCCCTTATGATCGCGCAGCGCTCTCCGTCGTGCCGCGTGACGGGAATCGACATAGACCGTCCGTCCGCAGACGAGGCCGCCCTCAACTTCTCCCTCTCGCCGTGGAGCGGCAGGCTCGGGGCCGTCTGCGTCCCTCTCTCGGACTTCGTCCCCGACACGGCGCCCGACCTGATAGTCTCCAATCCTCCGTACTACGATTCGTCGCTGCGGAATCCTGACGCGAGGAAGGCCGCCGCACGCCATACGGACAAGCTGGACTTTGCGGCTCTGTGCTCGTTTGCGGCGGAACGTCTTTCAGAAGACGGGCGCCTTTCGGTAATCATTCCCGCGGACTGCATGAAGCAGTTCAGGAGGACCGCGGCCTCGTTCGGGCTACTGCCGTTCCGTATCATGGAGGTCCGCACTACCGCGGCGAAGCCTCCGTCAAGGGTCGTGGCCGAATTTTCGCACAGCGGGGCGGAGTGCCTGCACGAGGGCATAACCCTGCTCGAAAACGGGTCGAAGACAGCGGAATACGCCTCTCTGACAAGGGATTTCTACCTCTGAATTTCACCCCACGGACCTGAAATCCTGCCCCACAGACAGTCATTTCGCCACAAATGGTAAAGTTATTTTGTGCAAAGACACTTTAAAGAAGTAAATTTGCGCCGAAATATTAATTCGATCAAGATGTACGATATCAAACCTACCGACAACTTCGTTCTGAAGTTCGAACAGACCGTCAGAGACTGCTGGGACAAGCCCGCGCTCAACAACTACAAGGGGCCTGTCCTCACTTACGGAGAGCTGGCAAGAGAAATAGAGAAACTCAACCTCGTCTGGAAGGCCGCAGGGCTCAAGAGAGGTGACAAGATAGCGATCAACGCCAAGAGCAGCGCCGAATGGGCGAAGCTCTTCTTCGCGGCACAGGCCGGAGGCTTCGTCGCCGTCCAGATATTCAACGCGTTCACTCCGGACGACACCGCGAACCTCGTCAACCATTCCGACTCGCGCATCCTGTACACCGAGAAGCCTATCTTCGAGAAAATGGACTTCGCGAAGATGCCGGGACTGCTGGCTGCGATCGACACCAGGACGGACGAGCTCCTGGCCTCCAGGGACGGATTCGAGAAATATCATGCCGGAGCGGACGCGCTCTTCAACGAAGCCCACCCGGCCGGATATTCCGCAGGCGACGTCAGCTTCTCTCCCGTAGACCTCGACGACACGGCGGCGATCATGTATACCTCCGGCTCCACCGGCAACCCCAAGGGCGTGATGCTTTCCAACAGGAACCTCAGCATGAACGTATACTTCCTCCCCATCCATGTTCCGTTCAGGAGGGGAGAGAACTACGTGAGCGTGCTCCCCTACGCGCACATATTCGGAATGACCGTCGACATGGTCGCTCCCCTGTGCATAGGAATGCACCTCGTGGTGCTCGTCGTTCCGCCGGTACCGGCGAACCTCAAGCCTGCGCTGCGCGAGTACAAGCCGCACGTGTTCTTCAGCGTGCCCCTGATTCTCACCAAGCTTATCGAGGAGACTCTCGGAGAGTTCATCCACACGAAGGGAGGAGCGGCCAAGCTCGAAGACCACGAGAACAACCCTGACTTCTGCGATGCGCTCAGAATCATATTCCAGCATGCCATTGGCGGCAACATAGAAATGTTCGCCACCGGCGGCGCGGCGATTCCGGAACATTTCGAGACCCTGCTCGTCAAGAAGCTCAAGCTTCCTTTCATAACCGGCTACGGTATGACGGAGACCGCCCCCGTAATCAGCATCGGCCATGTGGGCCACTACAAGCTCAAGGAGTGCGGAGAATGGATAGAGGAGGGCGTAGACCTCAGGATAGACTCCCCCGAACCGGAAAAGATTCCCGGAGAGATTCTCGTCAAGGGACATATCGTGTTCCAGGGATACTACAAGAACCCCGAGGCCACGAAGGCCGCGTTCACGCCCGACGGCTGGTTCCGCACCGGCGACCTCGCGACCATGGACAAGGAGCACAGCCTGTTCATCGTGGGCCGCTGCAAGAACATGATACTCTCCACCAACGGGCAGAACATCTTCCCAGAGGAGATCGAGGTCATCCTCAATTCCCTCCCCTATGTGGCCGAGTCCCTCGTAGTATCGAGGCACGACAAGCTCGTGGCCCTCATAGTCCCCAACACCGACCTCGCCGAGAACATCGACGCCGCAGGGCTGAAGAGCCTCATGGACGCCAATCTCGAGACCCTCAACGGAAAGCTCCCCGCATACTCGCAGGTCAGCTCCTACGAACTGCGCTACGAGCCGTTCGTGAAGACTCCGAAGGGCAGCATCAGAAGATTCATGTACGAATAGACAATAAAGGATTTGCTTATGGATAAGAACATCAGAAGAGTGGTCATCACCGGCACGGGAGTAATCTCGCCCGTCGGCAACGACACCAGGACATTCTGGGAGAACCTGAAGTCTGGCATATGCGGCATCTCGCGGCTCGAAGGCTTCGACGAATACAAGCTTCCCGTCCATGTAGCCGGGCGTGTCAAGGACTTCGACCCGCTGCAGTTCGGACTCACCGCCGCGGAAAAGCGCCGCAACGATCTCTACAGCCAGTTCGCGCTCGCCGCAGCCAAGGAGGCCATGGAGACGAGCGGAATCGTGTCCGGGGAGAATGTGGAGCCCGAGAGGTTCGGCGTATACCTCGGTTCCGGCATCGGAGGAATCAACACCTTCATCGTACAGACCAAGGTGCTTTTCGACGAAGGCGCGGACAGGATATCTCCCCTGTTCATCCCTATGATGATACCCAACATCGCGGGCGGCAACGTCGCTATCAAGTACCAGGCCCTCGGCCCCTGCCTGACGCATGTGTCTGCATGCGCGACGAGCACCAATTCGATAGGAGAGGCCTATCTCGCAATCAAGTACGGACGCGCGGACGTCATCCTCGCGGGTGGCGCCGAGGCGGCGATAACCCCGCTCGCCATAGGAGGATTCTCCAACAGCAAGGCGCTCACCACAGCTGAAGACCCCAAGGCCGCCAGCCTGCCGTTCGATGCCCGCCGCGGCGGATTCGTCATGGCGGAAGGAGCGGCGCTGATGATGCTCGAGGAATACGAGCATGCCGTACGCAGGGGTGCGAACATCATAGCCGAGGTATGCGGATACGGCTGCACCTGCGACGCCCACCACTACACGGCACCGCGTCCTGACGGCGTTCCTGCGGCAAGGGCCATCAAGGAAGCCCTGGACGAGGCCGGATACAAGGCGGGAGAGAACCTCTATGTCAACGCCCACGGCACCGGAACGCACCTGAACGACACCACCGAGACCAAGGCCCTGAAGCTCGCGCTGGGCGAAGACGAAGCCCGCCGCGCATCCATCAGTTCGACCAAGTCGATGACCGGCCACATGATCGGAGCCACAGGAGCCGCAGAGCTCATCGCATCGGCCTACGCCCTCAAGGATTCCGTAGTGCCTCCCACGATAGGACTCGAGCAGCCCGACCCCGAGTGCGACCTGAACTACACGCCCCTCAAGGCGGAGAAGCGCGACCTCGACATCGCGATTTCCAACTCCCTGGGATTCGGAGGTCACAATGTTTGCGTATCTTTGCGTCGTGCCGAATAACTTTTCCTACTAAAATCTAAAACCATATATGAACAGAGAAGAAATCAAGAACATCCTTCCGCACCGCGAGCCCATGCTGCTCGTCGACGAGTCGGAAAAGATCAGCGATGAAGAAGTCCTCTCCAAATACACTATCAAGGAGAACGAGTTCTTCACCCAGGGACATTTCCCGGGATTTCCGATAGTTCCCGGAGTAATCCTGTGCGAGATCATGGCCCAGTCGAGTTTCCTGCTCATCCCCGAGGAAGACCTGAAGGGCAATACCGCCCTGTACGCGGGACTCGACAACGTGAAGTTCAAGAATTCGGTATTCCCCGGAGACACCGTATGCGTGAAGGCCCGCACACTGGGCCACAAGGGACCTCTCGTCGTCGTAGAGGCGGAAGCAAGGGTCAACGACAAGCTGGCATGCAAGGGCAGGCTGTCCTTCATGCTCGTTCCTACAAAGAACCTTAATAATAAATAGGCATGGCTTACGGACTACTCAAAGGCAAGAAAGGCATAATCACTGGCGCGCTGAACGACCAGTCGATCGCCTGGAAGGCCGCGCTCAAGGCCAAAGAGGAGGGCGCTGACATAGTACTCACAAACACGGCCGTATCCATAAGGCTGGGCACCATAGACCAGCTCGCACAGCAGTGCGGCGCAGTGGTGATACCTGCCGACGCTACCTCGGTAGAGGATCTCGACATGCTCGTAGACAAGGCAATGGAGCACTTCGGCGGCCCGTTCGATTTCGTGCTGCACTCCATAGGAATGTCTCCGAATATCCGCAAGGGCCGTCCCTACGAGGCGCTCAGCTACGACTTCTTCAACAAGACACTCGACATATCGGCTCTCTCGTTCCACAAGCTGCTCGCCTCTCTCTACAAGAAGGATGCGCTCAGCGACTGGGGCTCCGTGGTGGCTCTCACCTACATCGCCGCACAGAGGACTTTCGAGGGATACAACGACATGGCCGACGCAAAGGCGCTGCTCGAGAGCATAACGCGCAGCTTCGGAGTCATCTACGGCAAGAAACGCCATGTGCGCATCAACACCGTCTCGCAGTCGCCTACCCTGACCACCGCAGGCAGCGGTATCGCAGGCATGAAGGACATGTTCACCTATGCCGACAGGATGTCGCCCCTCGGAAATGCATCGGCGTCTGACTGCGCGGACTACATAGTAAGCCTGTTCTCAGACCTCACCAGGCATGTGACGATGCAGAACCTCTACCACGACGGCGGATTCTCGTCAACAGGGCTCACCGCAGATGTAGTGGAAACCTTCGCAAAGGGGCTGTAGGCAGGGAAGTCCTGGGATATATTTCGCGTGCCGGGACCGTATCGGATACGGCCCGTGCCGGAAAATACAGGCAAGGCCGGGAGTCACGACAGACTTTCCGGCCTTATTCCTTATAGCGCAGATGCAGCAGCACGGGATTGGCGTCCGCATCCAGATCCGGCACAAGCCTCAGCGCGTCGTCGTAGTCCAGGATCGAGAATATCTCGCCATCCACGACAAAGGAGGGCGACACCGACAGCCCGACACCGTCCGACTTCAGTCTGAATCCGGGCCTGGAGTCCCCGGAAGAAGCAGCGTAGACGAGCTTTCCGTCCCTCATGTCCCAGACCTGCGAGCAATAGAGTCCGTCCAAGGTGATGTAGAAATCGCAGAACGCATAAGGGCCTATGATCTCCGTACTGACATCCGAAATCCCGGGGCCGCCGGAAACCATCATCTCAGGGTTCATATAAGCCTCGTCCGATATGGCGTAGCGCCCCTTGTCGAACACCAGCATGGGAATATCGGCATCGGCGGTCACCCTGTACAGCGTATCGCTCCGAAACGGCAGATAGTAGCATTCACCGTCAATGGACCTCACAGGGTCGGGATATCCTATCATGAACGACCTCTTGGCGTTCTGCATGACTGTGCCGCGCCTTATCAGATTCCATTCCGCATCATAGATATCATAGCAGGTCCCCGCCTGCCCAGTTCCGGCATACAGGAGATCGAGATCCATCGGATTCAGCGCCAGTATGTTTCCGTCAGCGAGCACGGCGGCTCCGATGAGCGAATCCCGCGAGTATTCCGGGAGATACCTCCCCTCGGGAGTATAGGCCAGGATCCTATTCATGCTCACATCTGACGCCAGAATCATATCCCTGGCACCGTCGAGGCATGCCGTACCGAGCGACACATATTCTCCGGGGCCGCGGCCTTTCCGGCAGAACCTGGAAAGAATCTTACCGTCACGCTCGCGGACACGGAAGAAAGTCTCCGACATGCCGTCGTAAAGATAGATATCGCCGTCCTTGTAGCCGAAAATCTGCGGATAGGCCAGCAGCGTCGAGTCTTCCGTCCCTATGGTAGTCCATCCCACGACCTCGAACATGTCACCGCAGACGGGCTCACACACCTCGCCTGCACCCACCGCCGAAGCGATGTCCAGGACAAGAGGCCCCTCTCCGGAGCCGGGCCTTCTCCCGCACGAGACCGATAAAGCCAGCAGGAGGGCACAAACAGCAGATAGAAACAATTGGCTTTTCATATAATATCGTCGTCAAACGGATGTAAATATAATGATTATTCCTGTACGGCTGATGAATTTTGACAGTCGGCTTTAGCTACCGGCTTTGACGACAGGCTTTGACAACTGGAATTTTCTTGCCACCTTTGCACTCGAACCGACCAATGTAAGACTTGGACTATGGAGTACTACCACGCATTCACCAGGGGTCTGGAAAAAGACCTGCTCTTCTATGGCGACGCCGAATTCCTCTACGGGATGAACATTATTCCCAGATACCTGAAGCTCTCAGGCACGAGGCTCCTTGCATTCTGCCTTATGGACAACCATGTGCACTTTGTCCTCGAGGGATGCCGGGCCGCTTGCAACCAATTCATAATAAACTACAAGCGTACCGTGTTCTCTTTTCTGAAGAAATGCCGGGAAAGGGACATCCCCGAGACAACGGTCCCCGGGATAGTCGGAATCGAGAGCACGGACAGCCTGCTGACCGTCATTGCCTATGTGCTGCGGAACCCTGTTGCGGCAGGCATCGACTATCTGCCGCAAGACTACAAATGGAGTTCCGCCCCGACCTATTTCAGAAAGCGCTGCAACATAGACGGAGAGGCAGCAAACGATGCCTGTGGTACGGCGCGAGGCATTATTGGCAGTGTGGCAGGCAACTGCATGCCCCGGAAGATCGAGGAACTCCCACGCAGAGAGAGAAAACGCTACTTCATAGACGGCCCGGAATATCCCGGGCACTGGACAGTAGACGGCAACGGCATGATATATCCGGAAAATTACACCGAAGTGGCTAAGGTCGAAGGGCTTTTCCGCTCCGTCAAAAGATACCTGTACTACCTCTCGTCGGCCAGGGAGGCAGAGGTCAACCTGACAATGGGGCATGAGATCCGGCTAAGCGACACGGAACTGCGCAGGGAAGCCTCCGGAATCTGCCTGGAGAGTTTCGGCACCGCGTCCGTCGGACTGCTGACTATCGCCCAGAAACTTCAGGTATGCAAACTTCTGCGCAGCAGATTCGGCGCAAGCTACAAGCAGCTCGGCAGAGTGATGCACCTGGATTCAGATACTATCAAAGAGATGCTCTGACTCCCAGAGAGATGCTCTGGCTCAGTCGATAGAACATGTAAAAACTTGGGAACCGAGGGTTTTGCAAAAACGGCCTTACAGGCCACTCAGTGGCACATTTTCCTAAAACGCCTGTTCCCAGGTCTGAGGTGTACCACTTGGCTGCATATCTCGACGTGCTGACGCCTACGCCGTGGATACGCGCGCTTTCCGCGTGGCTCAGCCCCGACTTGAACGAATCGTACAGCAGCACCAGCAGGTGCACTCGTAAACTGTTGCTCTTTATCATTGCTTTTGGACTTTGTCCAACTTTTTTGGTACAGCTCAGAATGCACCCACCGCTCGGGCAGCGCGACACCTCCCGATTCGGACAACATGGTACCCAGCTTATTCGGGAAGCATGGCATCCAACTGTTCGGGAGCACGGTATACCCACCCGTTCCGGGCATCACCGATGCCCCCTTATTCTTGCCTATTACTCATTAGATGAAACGTGTTTCATCTAATTTCTATATATTGCAGAATCTTAACAAGTTATAGAGGTTTCACCAAGCATTTTGGGAAATTATGCCCCTTTTTTCGGTCAGGCCTCCAACACAAATGCGTCAGAGACCGACAAACAGGCAGAACACCTATACGAAAAAAGACAGCCGCAAATCTGCAACTGTCTGAAAAT
The DNA here is from genome assembly GCA_001915575.1 of Bacteroides sp. CAG:1060_57_27. Taxonomy (GTDB): domain Bacteria; phylum Bacteroidota; class Bacteroidia; order Bacteroidales; family UBA932; genus Cryptobacteroides; species Cryptobacteroides pullicola. The sequence continues at coordinate 126,321 of MNQT01000012.1, forward strand.
CACCGTGGAGATAAAGAGATTCGAACTCTTGACCCCCTGCTTGCAAAGCAGGTGCTCTACCAACTGAGCTATACCCCCGTAAAGTAGGCCTGCGCGGAGTTGAACCGCGGACCTCCACATTATCAGTGTGGCGCTCTAACCAACTGAGCTACAAGCCTATATCAATAATGAAAGATAAGTACAAGGCATTTCTGCTCCAAATGCCTCGACACACTCGACTGAGCGCCTGCGTAAGCCTGAGTCTCGCTCCAAAAAGGAGGTGTTCCAGCCACACCTTCCGGTACGGCTACCTTGTTACGACTTAGCCCCAATTACCAGTTTTGCCCTAGGCCGCTCCTTCCGGTCACGGACTTCAGGCACCCCCGGCTTTCATGGCTTGACGGGCGGTGTGTACAAGGCCCGGGAACGTATTCACCGCGCCATGGCTGATGCGCGATTACTAGCGAATCCAGCTTCATCCGATCCGAACTGAGACGGCTTTTCGAGATCCGCTCCCCGTCGCCGGGTGGCTTCCCTCTGTAGCCGCCATTGTAACACGTGTGTCGCCCCGGACGTAAGGGCCGTGCTGATTTGACGTCATCCCCGCCTTCCTCTCACCTTGCGGTGGCAGTATCGACAAAGTCCCCAGCCTAACCTGTTGGTAACTGTCGAAAGGGGTTGCGCTCGTTATGGCACTTAAGCCAACATCTCACGACACGAGCTGACGACAACCATGCAGCACCTCGACCGCCGCCCCCGAAGGGGCCTCCCCATCTCTGGGTCGTTCAACGGCCGTTCGAGCCCGGGTAAGGTTCCTCGCGTATCATCGAATTAAACCACATGTTCCTCCGCTTGTGCGGGCCCCCGTCAATTCCTTTGAGTTTCATTCTTGCGAACGCGACAGTGTATCGCCGACGGTTAGTCATCATCGTTTACTGCGTGGACTACCAGGGTATCTAATCCTGTTCGCTCCCCACGCTTTCGTGCCTCAGCGTCAATAGCGGATTCGTGAGATGCCTTCGCAATCGGTGTTCTGAGTAATATCTATGCATTTCACCGCTACACTACTCATTCCTCCCACGGCATCCGCATTCCAGCCCGGCAGTATCAAGGGCATTCCCGGCGTTAAGCACCGGCCTTTCACCCCTGACTTGTCGGACAGCCTACGCACCCTTTAAACCCAATAAATCCGGATAACGCTTGCATCCTCCGTATTACCGCGGCTGCTGGCACGGAGTTAGCCGATGCTTATTCGTGACGTAATCTCATCGGACCACACGTGATCCTTATTGCTCCGCCACAAAAGAAGTTTACGACCCGTAGGGCCTTATTCCTTCACGCGGCATGGCTGGTTCAGGCTTCCGCCCATTGACCAATATTCCTCACTGCTGCCTCCCGTAGGAGTCTGGACCGTGTCTCAGTTCCAGTGTGGGGGACCTTCCTCTCAGAACCCCTAGACATGCCCATCCGCATCCGACGAATCTTTCAACAGCGGTCCATGCGAACCACCGTGTTACGGGCCATTAGTCGGCGTTTCCGCCGGTTATTGCCCGGATGCGGGCAGGTTGCTCACGTGTTACGCACCCTTCCGCCGGTCGCCGCCAGAAGTGTTGCCACTCCCGCGCTGCCCCTCGACTTGCATGTGTTAAGCCTGCCGCTAGCGTTCATCCTGAGCCAGGATCAAACTCTTCTTTGTATATTCTTTCTCTCAGCTTGACCCGAC
>MNQT01000013.1 GCA_001915575.1 Bacteroides sp. CAG:1060_57_27
CTGCCCCTCGACTTGCATGTGTTAAGCCTGCCGCTAGCGTTCATCCTGAGCCAGGATCAAACTCTTCTTTGTATATTCTTTCTCTCAGCTTGACCCGACTTACTTTTCCTCTCGGAATCGACGCTCTCGTTTATTGTATCTCGGTACTTGCTTGTACTTTCCTTTCAGTCTTTTCAATGATCTTTCAATTTTGGCGTTAAAAAACCAGCCGCTTTCCGGCTGATGCCAAACCCTCTCGTTCGTTTCGAGCGGGACTGCAAAGATAGCTACTTTTTCTGAATTCACAAATTTTCGTGAAAAAAATTTAGAATTTCTTGAAGTAAGAACTCTTGCTTGCCCTCTCTTTCGATTGGGGTTGCAAAGGTAAAAACTTTTTAGAAATCCGCAAAATTTTATTTGAAAAACTTGCGTCAGATATTCAAAAGAACTACTTGAAATCCCCCGTTTCCGAAAGGGACTGCAAAGGTAGTCATTATTTCCAAACCTGCAAATTATTTTTGCAAAAATTTTAATAACATAACGGAAACCGGCCGCACGGACGCCATATAGGCTGCCGTACGGCCGACGATTCCTGTTATTTTATTTATATGCCTGCCGGACTACATCATTCCGCCTGCGGGCATGCCTGCGCCTGCTGCGGGAGCCGGTTCGGGGATGTCCACGATACCGCACTCGGTGGTAAGGAACATTCCGGCTACGGAAGCGGCGTTCTCGAGGGCTACGCGCGCAACCTTGGTAGGATCGATGACACCGGCCTCGTACATGTGTACGAACTCGCCTGTGCGGGCGTTGTAGCCGAAGTCTCCGTCGCTCTCCTTGATCTTCTGGATGATTACCGATCCGTCGACGCCGGCATTGGATGCAATCTGGCGCAGAGGCTCCTCGATCGCCTTGGCGACGATATGGATACCGGTGGTCTCGTCGTCGTTCTCACCCTTGAGGTCTTCGAGTGCGGACGCTGCACGGATATAGGCGACTCCGCCTCCGGGCAGATAACCCTCCTCGACAGCTGCGCGGGTTGCGTTGAGCGCATCCTCCACGCGGTCCTTCTTCTCCTTCATCTCGACTTCGGTGGTCGCGCCCACATAGAGCACGGCTACGCCGCCGGAAAGCTTTCCGAGACGCTCCTTGAGCTTCTCCTTGTCATAGTCGGAGGTACTGGTCTCGATCTGCTTGCGGATAGACTCCACCCTCTCCGCGATAGCGTCCTTTGCACCGGCACCGCCTACGATAGTGGTGTTGTCCTTGGTAATGGTCACCTTCTCGGCCTTTCCGAGCATGTCGGGGGTGGTGTTCTCGAGGGTGAAGCCCCTCTCCTCCGAAACGACTACGGCACCTGTCAGCGTCGCGATGTCCTGGAGCATCTCCTTGCGGCGGTCGCCGAATCCGGGAGCCTTTACGGCAGCGATCTTGAGCGCGCCGCGCAGCTTGTTGACCACCAGAGTAGTAAGAGCCTCTCCGTCGACATCCTCGGCAATGATGAGGAGTTCCTTGCCCTCCCTTGCGATAGGCTCGAGGATAGGGAGAAGGTCTTTCATGGAAGAGATCTTCTTGTCGCAGACAAGTATGTAGGGATTGCTGAGCTCAGCCTCCATTTTATCAGAGTTGGTCATGAAATAGGCAGAGATATAGCCCCTGTCGAACTGCATGCCCTCTACCACCTTTACCTCGGTGTCGGTTCCCTTCGCCTCTTCGACCGTGATGACTCCGTCCTTGCCGACCTTGGCCATGGCATCGGCGATGAGCTTGCCGATGTAGCTGTCGTTGTTGGCTGAGACGGTGCCGACCTGCTCTACCTTGGAGTAGTCAGTGCCGACCTCCTGGCTCTGCTCCTTGAGCCTCGTCACGACAGCGGAGACGGCCTTGTCGATACCCCTCTTGAGATCCATGGGATTCGCGCCGGCGGTAACGTTCTTGATACCAACGTTGAGTATGGCCTGTGCAAGCACGGTAGCCGTGGTGGTTCCGTCGCCGGCCTGCTCGTTGGTCTTGGAAGCGACCTCCTTGACCATCTGGGCACCCATGTTCTCGAAACGGTCCTCGAGCTCTATCTCCTTGGCGACGGTCACACCGTCCTTGGTTACCTGAGGAGCTCCGAACTTCTTATCTATAACCACATTGCGTCCCTTGGGACCAAGGGTCACCTTAACTGCGTCCGCGAGTGAGTCAGCGCCGAGCTTCATCTTCGCGCGGACATCGGCGTCAAATTTAATTTCCTTTGCCATAATTGAATCCTCTCTATAACTTCTACACTACTGATTACAGAATTGCCAGAATGTCTGACTGCTTGACAATGAGGTATTTCTTGTCCTCTACGCTGACCTCGGTGCCGGCGTACTTGCCGTAGAGCACCTCATCGCCCACCTTTACTTCCATAGGCTCGTCCTTCTTGCCCGGGCCTACCGCGATAACCTTGCCCTGCTGGGGCTTCTCCTTCGCCGTGTCGGGAATATAAATACCTGCTGCCGTCTTGGTCTCCGCCTCCTTGGGCTCGATCAGGACTCTGTCTGCCAATGGTCTAATCATAATGCTATTGTCTTTAAATTATTATTAATCCTATATGTCCGGCAACGCCGGCGACAGGATAATAATCAATGTCCGTGCCAATGACAAAATGTCATGTGCCATAGTACCACGCCTGCCGAAACGGCGACATTCAGGGAATGCTTGGAACCGAACTGCGGGATTTCCAGAGTAGCGTCGGCAGCGTCGATGACATCCTGACGCACCCCGTCCACCTCGTTGCCGAAGACAAGGGCGTATTTCTTCCCCTGCTCCGGCACGAAATCCTGCAAAGGCAGCGAGCAGCTGGTCTGCTCCACACCTAATAACATATAGCCCTGCGCCTTCAGCCTCTCCGCGAGCGCGAGCGTGTCCGGCACATGCTCCCACGGCACGCTCAGTTCCGCCCCGAGCGCGGTCTTGTGGATCTCTGCAGAAGGCGGGCACGCACATATTCCGCACAGGTAGAGCCTGTCTACCTTGAAGGCGTCGCAGGTGCGGAAGATGCTCCCTACATTATAGGCGCTGCGCACGTTGTCAAGCACGACGACCACTCCCGACTCCGGGAGCGACGCATACTCGTCAGGCCTGATACGGCCGAGTTCGATATTCGATAGTTTCCTGTTTTCCACGGGCGCAAAGGTAATCAACTTTTTGCCGATATTTCAAAACAGTTTGCTATATTTGTAGTCCTTGAAAACAACTTAAAACCTTATGAAACAGGACATCCAAATCATTGATCTGATAAAGAGGGAGAGGGAGCGCCAGGAGTCCGGCCTCGAGCTCATCGCTTCGGAAAACTACGTGACGGAAGAAGTCTTGAACGCAATGGGCTCTATCTGCACCAACAAATACGCAGAGGGCTACCCCGGCAGGCGCTATTACGGCGGATGCGAGATCATCGACCAGATAGAGCAGCTCGCGATCGACAGGCTCAAGGCCCTGTACGATGCAGAGTGGGCAAATGTGCAGCCCCACTCGGGAGCCCAGGCGAACATGGCCGTCACAATGGCCGTACTCAAACCGGGAGACACCTTCATGGGACTCGACCTCAGCCAGGGAGGGCATCTGACGCACGGCTCGCCGGTCAATGCTTCGGGTATGCTGTATCATGCAGTCGCCTACGGCCTCGATCCCGAGACGGGTCTGATAGACTATGACGCAATGGAGGCAAAAGCCCTCGAGTGCAGGCCCAAGCTCATAATCGGAGGCGCGTCGGCATACTCGCGCGAATGGGACTACGAACGCATGCGCGCCATAGCCGACAAGGTGGGGGCGATACTCTGGATAGACATGGCCCACACCGCAGGCATCATAGCGGCCGGCCTGCTCAGGAACCCCGTGAAATACGCACATATCGTGACCTCCACCACGCACAAGACGCTGCGCGGCCCCCGCGGAGGCATCATCCTCATAGGCAAGGACTTCGACGATCCCCAGGGCAGGACGACTCCCAAGGGCGCCGTCAAGAAGATGAGCCAGGTGCTCGACTCTTCGGTATTCCCCGGAACGCAGGGCGGCCCCCTCGAGCATGTTATCGCGGCCAAGGCCGTGGCCTTCTTCGAAGCCCAGCAGCCGGAATTCGTGTCATATCAGAAGCAGGTCCTCGCAAACGCCAAGGCCATGTGCGACGAATTCCTCAAGCGCGGATACAAGATAGTCAGCGGAGGCACAGACAACCACCTGATGCTCGTGGACCTCAGGGGCAAGTTCGAGAACCTCAACGGACGCGTGGCCGAGACCCAGCTCGAGAGGGCGGGCATCACGGTGAACAAGAACATGGTTCCGTTCGACACCCGGAGCGCGTTCCAGACATCCGGAATACGAGTCGGCACGCCCGCGATAACATCCAGGGGCTTCGTCGAGAAAGAGATGACGGAGATCGTGGCACTGATAGACGAAGTCCTCTGCTCCTGCGACGCGCACATCGAGGCGCTCAGCCTCAAGAAGGGAGAGACTCCCAGCGCAGAGCAGGAAAAGAGCCTCGCCGAGCACGCCGCCACGCTCGACGCCGTCAGGCGCAAGGTCAACCAGATGACGGCCGGAGTACCGTTGAACAGATACTAGACTCCCCCTGCCCATGTTCAGTCTGTTAGGCTCTATATTCTTCTTCGTAATAATAATGGTATTCGCAGTCCTGCTCCTGGGACTGCGTCTTATCTTGGGGCTGTTCCGCCCGAGAGGAAGGATGACGTATACACGCGCCACGGCAAGGCCGGGCGGCGGAGGGATGCTGGTATTGCGCGGCAGGTTCCTCGTAGACGGTAGAGGAGACGTCCCTATCTACGAGGACAGGTCCGGGAACAAATACATCAGGACTTCCGACTACGACTCCACCGTCAGGGAGATTGCAAGCAGGGCATCGACATCGAGGAGCTATGTCTTCATGGTAGAGGAGAACGGCAGCCTGCTGCGCTGCGCCTTCTATCCGTTCAAACCCTGACAAGCCTCCCGGGCATGATACGAGAAAGGGGATCCGCCGTTTCCGGCGAATCCCCTATATCATACCGTCCCGTCCGAGGGGACAGTCAGAGACCTATGCCTGCTCGATTGCAGCCTGCGCCGCAGAGAGACGTGCGATAGGCACGCGGTAGGGCGAACAGCTGACATAGTCGATGCCGATCTTGTTGAAGAACTTGATCGAGTCGGGGTCTCCTCCGTGCTCGCCGCAGACGCCGCACTTGAGATCGGCGCGCCTGCCGCGTCCGGCCTGGATACCGTACTCCACAAGCTTGCCCACACCCTTGGTGTCTATGGTCTGGAACGGATCGGCGTCGAGAATCTTATGTCCGAGATAGTCGCCCATGAAGGTTCCGACATCGTCGCGCGAGAAGCCGAAGGTCATCTGGGTGAGGTCGTTGGTACCGAACGAGAAGAACTCTGCGGTACGCGCCATCCTCTCGCCGGTGAGCGCGGCACGGGGAATCTCTATCATGGTTCCGAAGTGATACTCGATGCTCTGCTCGGTACGCGCCTCGACCTCGCACTTGATCCTGTCGCAGATAGCCTTCTGGAAGCTGAGCTCGCGCGCAGATACCGTGACGGGGATCATGATCTCCGCCTGAGGGTGGAGTCCGTCCTTCTGGAGCTCTGCCACGGCAGTGAATATGGCCCTGTACTGGGTCTCTGCTATGAGGGGATAGGTCACATGCAGGCGGACGCCGCGCAGACCCATCATAGGATTGACCTCGTGCAGCTTCTCTCCGCGCTTGATCACCTCGTCGACTCCGATTCCGAGTTCGTTGGCGACTTCGGTCTCCTTGTCTATGGTCTTGGGCACGAACTCGTGCAGGGGCGGGTCGAGCAGACGGAACACGACGGGCTTGCCGTCCATGATCTTGAGCGTGCTCTTGACAGACGCCTTGATGAAGGGCTCGAGCTCGGAAAGCGCGGCCCTGCGCTCCTCGTCGGTGGTGCAGAGTATCATCTTGCGCAGCTTCGCGAGGGGAACCTCAGAGTTCTTCCCGTAGAACATGTGCTCGATTCGGAACAGTCCTATACCCTCGGCTCCGAACTGGAGTGCCCTCTGGGCGTCCTCGGGAGTATCCGCATTGGTACGTATGCCGAGGCGGCGGTACTTGTCGACTATGTTCATGAACTGGATGAAGACGGGATTCTCGCTGGCGTCCATAGTGTCTATCTTGGAGTCGTACACGAGACCCTTGCTTCCGTTGAGGGAGAACCAGTCGCCCTCCTTGTATACCTTGGAGCCCTTGCCGAAGGTCACCGTCTTCTGCTCGAGGTTGATCTTCATCGCCTCGCATCCCACGATGCAGCACTTGCCCCAGCCGCGGGCGACGAGCGCCGCGTGGGAAGTCATGCCTCCCCTCTGGGTGAGTATACCGGCAGAAGCGCGCATGCCCTGGATGTCCTCGGGAGAGGTCTCCTCGCGCACGAGGATGACTTTCCTTCCCTCCTGGGCCGCATCCATGGCAGACTGCGAATCGAACACGAGCGTTCCCACGGCTCCGCCGGGAGATGCAGGCAGGCCGCGTCCGACCACATGCGCGTTCTTCTCGGAACTTGCATCGAGCACGGGATGCAGGATTTCATCCAGCTGGGCGGGAGAGACGCGCATCACGGCGGTCTTCTCGTCGATCATGCCCTCGGAGAGCATGTCCATGGCCATCTTGAGGGCGGCGAGTCCGGTACGCTTGCCTATACGGCACTGGAGCATCCAGAGCTTGCCCTCCTGGATAGTGAACTCGATGTCCTGCATGTCGTGGAAGTGGGCCTCGAGCTTCTTGCGTATCTCGTCGAGCTCCCTGTAGACGTCGGGCATGGCCTTCTCGAGCGACTTGAGGTTCTTGTTATGCTCGGTCTTGGTAGCCTCGTTCAGGGGGTTCGGGGTGCGGATACCCGCAACGACATCCTCGCCCTGGGCATTGATGAGCCACTCACCGTAGAAGTTGTTGTCTCCGTTGGCGGGATTGCGGGAGAACGCCACGCCGGTCGCCGAGGTGTCGCCCATGTTGCCGAACACCATGGCCTGCACGTTCACGGCCGTTCCCCAGTCATCGGGAATCTTCTCGATGCGGCGGTAGGCTATCGCCCTCTTTCCGTTCCAGGACTTGAACACGCCGCCGATAGAACCCCAGAGCTGGTCTTTCGCGCTGTCGGGGAACTCGACGCCGAGCACTTCCCTGATCTTGAGCTTGAACCTGTCGCAGAGATCCTTGAGCTCGTCGACGGTAAGTTCGGTGTCGGAAGTATATCCCTTCGCCTCCTTGACCTCGTTCATCATGCGGTCGAGCTGCTGGCGTATGCCCTGTCCGTCGGCGGGTTCTATGCCCTCGGCCTTCTCCATTACTACGTCGGAATACATCATGATCAGACGGCGGTATGCGTCATACACGAACCTGGGGTTGCCCGTCTTCTCGATCATTCCGGGTATGGTCTCGGAGCAGAGGCCGATGTTGAGTATGGTGTCCATCATGCCGGGCATGGAGCTCCTGGCACCCGAACGGCAGCTCACGAGAAGGGGATCCTTGGGATCTCCGAACTTCTTGCCCATAATCTTTTCCATGGCTGCCATTGCGCCGCTGACCTCGAGCCTGAGGTCCTCGGTATAGCCTCCTCCGAGTTCATAATACTCTGCGCAGCACTCGGTCGTAATGGTAAAACCGGCGGGCACAGGCATTCCGAGCCTGCTCATCTCCGCGAGGTTCGCACCCTTGCCGCCGAGGAGTTCACGCATTGAACCGTCTCCTTCGGCAGTCTTTCCTCCGAAGCAATACACGCGTTTCTTCACTTCAAACATAGGTAAAACTTCATTAAATTATTTATTGTCAATATAATATTATGTCGATTCTCAAAAGGAACGCAAATTTAACGCAAATTTGCGACTATAGCAATTTTGCCGCCATTTCCGAAAGCCGGCTGCGTTCTCCCTTGCGCAGGAATATGTGCTGGAATATCTTCTGCCCCGAAAGTTTGTCCTCCAGGTGGGTCAGACCGTTCGACCACTGGTCGAGGTAAGGCTGGTCGATCTGGAATATATCGCCGGTAAAGACCATTTTGGTGCCTTCTCCGGCCCTTGTTATTATGGTCTTTATCTCGTGGGGCGTGAGGTTCTGCGCCTCGTCGATTATGAAGTAGCACCTGCCCAGGCTCCTGCCCCTTATGTAGGCCAGCGGTTCTATGAGCAGTTTCTCCTGCGTAAGCATGCCCTCGAGCTTCTGGGCCTCGCGCGAACCGGGCTTGAACTGGCTCTTGATGACATTGAAATTATCCATGAGCGGCTGGAGGAAGGGTCCCATCTTGGCCTTCTGGTCGCCCGGCAGGAAGCCGAGGTCCTGATTGCCCAGTATCACCGCCGGGCGTGAAAGCACGATCTGTTCGTAATCCCTCTCCTGTTCGAGGGCGGCTGCCAGGGCCAGCAGGGTCTTGCCGGTACCCGCGCCTCCCGTAAGGGCCACAAGTTCGATCCTGGGGTTGAGCAGGGCGTCGAGTGCCATGAGCTGTTCGTCGTTGCGCGGCCGTATGCCGTAGGCCTCGCGGGTCTTGACAAGCACTATCTTGTCCTTGTCGGCATCATAGCGCGCACATGCCCCTCCCTCGGCGCCGGACTCCCAGCGGAACTTGTAGAGCTGGTTCGGGGCGGGACGCTCGGATACGACATCCTTCCAGTCGAGCTGGGTGGAGGGGCCGTAGCACAGCGCCTGCATCTTGTCGGACGGCAGCGGATACTGCTGCACCTCCTTCTGGGAGTTCTCTATCTTCGCGTCGTCCATCTTGTCGGTCAGATAGTCCTGGACCTCCATTCCGACAGCCTTGGCCTTGAGCCTGAGGTTGAGGTCCTTCGTAACCAGGGCCACGAAGGTGCCGGGGTTGTGGTCCCGCACCCACATGGCGGTCGACAGTATCCTGTGGTCGGGTATGTCGTCCCTGAACATGTCCGCATATTCGCCGCTGAAAGGATGGTTGGGCTCCACCTTTATGCGGCCCAGGCCGGGTCCTATCGGCAGCCCGTCCCGGCCGAAGCTCCTGCCTTCGGTTATGCGGTCTATGTCCCTCATGAACGCCCTGGCGTTGTAGGCCAGGGTGTCGTTGCCTTTCTTGAACTTGTCGAGTTCCTCGGCCACGGCGACAGGAATGACGAGATTGTTGTCCTGGAAATGCCTTATGGCCTTATGGTCGTGCAGTATGACGTTGGTGTCGAGCACGAATATCTTCTGTCTGCCCATTGGTTATTATATAATAGTGGTTATAACAATAGTAGTCAACGCCTATTCAGTCTTTTCTCCGGCATTAAGCAAAAGGGATTCCAAAATGGTCTGTATCGCCGACTTCTCCGCGAAATCGAAGCGGAGTCCCGCTCCGGAGAGGTCGGGATGCCCAAGAGGATAATATGCCACATCCTGCAGCAGGAGTTCGGCGTCGACATAGTCGAAATCCGAATCCCTTATCTGTATCAGCACTCCGGGAATCTCGGAAAAGAGCACGCGCACGGCACTTTTCTCCCCGTAGGCCCTCATCACTCCGGAGACATCGACGGCAGCGCCCGTGCCGCCGGAGCACATGGACTCGAGGGCGGCGGCAAGTCCTCCCTTGCCGACAGAGACGGCCGAAAGCAGTACGGAGTCCTCGGCGAACTCCCTTACAACCTCATAGCAGTCGATAAAATAGTCGGCATCCTCGATACGCGGGTCCGAACCGGAAAGGCCCAGGGCCGAAGCGAGGCACGAACCTCCGAGCCTGAAGTCGGAAGGGTCGAATGGGATGTATATTATCCAGCTCGAGACGTCAGGAACCAGGGTTCCGGGACATATGCGGCCTTTCTGGAGGCTGGCGTTGCCCACGGAGAAAGGCTCGGGAGGGAAGCTGTCGTCGTCGCCTGCGCCAGCGCCGTCGTCATCGGCAAGCCTCAGGGTGAAATGCAGCCCCGACGGGCCTTCGCCGAGTTTACGGAAATGGTAGCCGGCCAGCTTGAGCCCGAGGTCGTCGACATACGAGGAGACGGACTCCACGCTGCGGTAGAACGCGGCCATAGAGCCGACAGGCGCCCCGTTCCATTCCCAGAAGGCCTCCGGCCTCAGATTGGCGAGACGGAAATGTCCCTTGCGCCACAGGGCGTCGGCAAGCGCGGAGCCGAGCATGAACCTGGCCGCAGAACAGGGGGAGGAATAAGGGAAAGGCCGTCCGCAGCCGCGCACGGCGTCGAGACAGTCCCGGATGCTCAGCGAATCGTAGTCCACAGTCCTTACCGGAGCGTCCACAGTCTCGTCCACGACTGCCGGCAGAGAGCTGTCCGGGGTGCATTCCGAAGAATCTTCAGTCACGGCCGAAAGAATCCGTGCCGGCGTCAGTTCCTGGAGGACGCCGTCGATGATGTAAGGCGAATACAACGCTGAATCCTTTTGAGACATATCTCAAATGCTGATTCGTAAAAATAAGAATTTTCGGGATGAGTTGCAAATTATGATGACTATATTTGCGCTCTCACATAAGTACCGGAACTATGGAACTGGATATCGAGAAATATGACCTGATGCTCTCCGGGCTGTTCGACAAGCATCCGAGCGTTCAGCAGGTGGGATTCGGAGGAGGTGCGTACAAACCCGGACTGGACGGGATGAAAGGCTTCGACGCGGCACTGGGCAGTCCGTGGAAGGGCTACCCCTGCATACATGTCGCGGGGACCAACGGCAAAGGTTCCGTCAGTTCCATGCTGGCCGCGGCCCTGTCGGCAGGGGGAATGAAGGTGGGACTGTACACCTCGCCGCACCTCGCAGACTTCCGCGAGAGGATGAAGACCATATACGGCGGGACTTTCCGGATGCCTTCGAGGGAGTATGTCTGGGATTTTCTCCACGGCCACGCTCTCGACGGACTGTCTTTCTTCGAAATCACCACAGGCATGGCCTTCAGCTGGTTCGCCGACGAGAAAGTCGACGCCGCCGTCATCGAGACAGGGCTTGGAGGACGCCTGGACAGCACCAACATAATAACTCCGCGCCTGAGCATAATCACAAGCATAGGGCTCGACCACTGCGCGCTGCTCGGCGACACCAGGGCGAAGATTGCAGCCGAGAAGGCAGGCATATTCAAGAAAGGCGTGCCCGCGCTGGTCTCCGACAGGGATGCGGAGACATCCCCGGTATTCGAGCATGCTGCAGGGCAGCTGCCCTGCCCCCTGTATTACGCCTGCGACTTCGACGAGGAGCTGTTCGAGACAGACCTGCGCGGCCCGTACCAGCAGGAGAACCTCCGTACGGCACTTGCGGCGCTGGGCCTGCTCGGAATCGGGGCCGACCGCGGAGCGATTTCCAGAGCGGCCGCCGTCACGGGGCTGAGAGGCAGATGGGAGAAACTTTTCGACTCGCCGGAGACTATCTGCGACATAGGGCACAATCCGCCTGCGCTCAGAATCAACTTCGACCGCCTCAGGCAGAGCGGCAGGCCGCTGTTTATCGTTTACGGCATAATGGCCGACAAGGATCTCGGCTCGATACTGCCCCTGATGCCGAAGGAGGCTAAATACTTCATCGCCGCGCCAGACATCCCGAGGGCCCTTCCGGCCGAGGAGCTCGCCGGCAGGATGAGCGGCTTCGATACGGTATGCTGCGGCAGCGTAGCCAGTGCATGCACCGAGGCCCTGCGGCAGGCAAGGGACATCGAGGACAGCCTCGTCTATATAGGAGGGAGCAACTATCTCGTCTCCGAATGCATCTTGAATATCGACACGATAAGAAAAGACTCAGAAGCCAGATGAAATTCCTTATTTCGATAATTCTCGGCCTGACGGCCATGTTCCAGCTTGCAGGAGGCAACGATCACGGAGAGCTCGGGCGCCTGTGGGACGAATACGAGCAGTTCGACCGCGCCGACAGACCGGAAGACAAGAAGGCGGTGCTTAAGCAGATAAAACGGCTCGCAGCCGAGCAGAGGTCCGCCTGGGACTATTACGACGCCTGCCTGAAATATGTGCAGACCTCGGTCTCGCAGGACTGGAGGGAAAGAGATGCCCTGCTCGACTCGCTCGACAGGGAGATAGCGGAGTTCGACTGCCCCGTAATGACTTTCGTTCACAGGTTCAGGAGCGCCGACCCCGCCGAGGCCCTCGCCTTCATCGAGAGGGAACGGTCAGGGCTGGAGTCGGGGGCTAATGTCAGGTTCTACGGCGAGGACTCCGGACTGCAGCGCCTGGAATGCGCAGAGACGCTCCGCTCCCTGCTGGAGAACGACTACGACTATGCCCTGTGGGCCGTCTACTCGACTTCGCCCGACAGCGTCTCGGACATTCTGGCGGAGAGGGTCGAGGGCAGGTATCCCTTCGATTTCATCTACCGCATGTGCGAAGCCGGACGGGAAGTGCAGGACGGATCCGGTCCGGCAGCGGCCGACTCGGTCTATAGAGAGCTTGCAGAATCATACCCGGGCAGGGCGGCAGCCCTGTATGCCGAGTCAAAGCTGCTGGAAAACAGGTTCCGCACCTTGCAGGACGGCGGCACTTCCGACGAAGACGGCTACCTCGCCCTGCTGACGGAATGCGCAGGTCTCCAGAGCAGGATCAAGGCCGCATCCAGGTCGCGGGACAGGGCCGAAAGGCTGATCGCGGCGCACACGACATATCCCGAAACCCTGACACAGATCCTTACAGGCAGGCATATCAGGCTGGATGTCGAGAACGACACCCTCCTCGTGCAGCTCGTCAACCTCGGGGCCGCGAAGGTGGAAGTCCGGCACGACGGGAAAAGCGTGCTCAGGACAAGGCTGTCTAACCCCGGAAGGAGCTTCTTCGTCCCGGACACCCTGGAAGTCCCCCTCGGGAGCCTGGAAGACGGGAGCTATGCCATTACGGCACGCAAGGGCAGGATCAGCGGGAACCTGCACTACGACAAGTTCAGCCTCTCGATAGCCATAAACATACATTCCGCGGGCGCGCAGGCATATATATGCGACTACTGGAGCGGAGAGCCCTGCGGAGAAGCGGTCCTGACACTCCGGAATTCGGGTGTCGAGACCGCATCCTGCACGCTTGCTCCGGGCGAGGGCTTCAGGCCTGTTCCGGAGGACTTCCTCTCGGGCATACGCGAGAGGGACTACACCTACACCGTGCAGGCAAGCCTTACCGACGGGGACGGCAGGACGAGGATGTCGCCGGAAGTCCCCCTGTACGGCTATCCCCAGGAAGGATCCGGCACGGCTCCTTCGGCATACAGTCCCGACAGATGCATGATAATCACGGATCGCAGCGCCTTCAACCCCGGCGAAACCGTCCACTTCAAGGCCGTGCTTTTCAGCGGGACGGAAAGGCTCAGGGCAGCTGAAGAAGGCGTCGGACTGCGCGCAGCCGTTACCGACGCGCGCGGCGAGGAATTCTCTTCGCTGGAGCTCCGCACCAACAGCTTCGGTTCCGTCGCCGGTTCTTTCGAAATAGAAGAAGGACGCACCGGCGGCATGTACACGGTGAGGATATCAAAGGACGGACGCACCCTGGCCTCGAAGAGTATAAGGGTGGACGAATTCACGCTGCCGAGCTTCACAGTGGAATGGGACGACGACCCGAGGCTCTTCCTATGCGGCGATTCGCCGACGGTCTCCGGCCGGATAAGGAGTTTCAGCGGGCACGGACTGCTCACCTCGAAGGCGCGGTACGAGGTTCTCAAATACGGGAAGCCCGTCTGCGGAGGGGTGCTCGAAATCGACCGTGACGGACGCTTCTCGCTCGCCTTCGATACGGATCACGACGGCTACGGCGCATGGTACGCGGTGAGGCTGGACATAAGCGACGAGAGCGGAGAGAGCCTGTCGTTCGAGAAGGGAGTGAGCGTCGCCGGAAGGCTCGACCTCGGCATGGCTGTCATGAACCGGGCCGAGGGCAGTTTCAGCCTCGCTCCGGACAGGGCTGCGGAAGACGCGATCATCTGCGGCTCCGTGCTTGACATGCAGTTCAGTCTCGGACACCTCCGCCAGGGAGGGGGCAGCCGTCCCGAACTTGCGGTAGGCTACAGCATAGCCGACAGCCGCGGCACCGAAGTCCTCACAGGGCAGGGCGGTGCCGGGCGCACGGAAATAGCCCTGGAAGGACTCCCGTCCGGACTATACAGGCTGACGTGCAGCGCCACGGCAATCGCCGACGACGGCACTGAATACGAAGACAAGGCCGAGATGCAGTTCATACTGATGTCGGAAGACGACACCGTGCTCGGAGCGCCGGTTCTCGGCTTCTTCCGTTCCGTGGCCGAGGACAGGCCCGTAATACAGATAGGCTCCGGCCAGGGAGAACTGTGGGCTGTCGTACAGCTCTACGGCAACGGCAATGTCCTTCTGGACAGCAGGACAGTCCACCTCGAAGGAATCCCCGGCGAGGAAGGTTCTCTCGCGACAGTGGACTTCGGACATGACGCCGCATGGCCCTCACGGCTGAGCATAGGCGCGATATTCTTCAAGCACGCCGGAGTGTTCCGCTACACCGACACCTTCACCCTTCCCGAGCAGCCTGCGGCCCTGCCGCTGTCCCTCGAAAGGTTCACCGACACTGCGGCCCCGTCTTCCGAAATCACGGTAAACATAAAGACAGACCCCGCTGTTGAATGCGCTGCAAGCGTCTTCGACCTGGCATCCGAAAGCATAGCCGCGAACATCTGGAGAGAAATCTTCCCGACGACGCAGCATTACCCCGATTTCATTTGTATCACGGCCGAAGGCACCCACGATTCCTCAGGCCGGTATTTCCTGCTGAACGGAATCAACCTGCGCGGACTCGCGGTGCCCAAAGTCGCCGGAAGCGTAATGGCGGATGCAGCGTTCACGGAGAGCACCTCTGCGGAAGACTACGGTGCCGGGGCGCAAGAGGCAGTCCTGCCTGAAATACGCACGGACTTCGAGGGCACGCTCGCGTGGGAGCCTCTGCTCAGGAGCGGTGAGGACGGGACCGTCAGCTTCAGCTTCGAGACTTCCGACAGGATATCCACCTATGTGGTCCAGCTGTTCGCACACGACCGCGACATGGACAACGCCGTCCTCAGGGACGAGCTGCTCGTCACGCTGCCCGTGAGGGTGAACATCGCCCAGCCGAAGTTCCTCTATTCCTCCGACATATACTCGGCCTCCGTCACCGTAACAAGCAACTGCGGGATCGATACTCCCGGCCGGCTCAGCATATCGTTCATAGACGGACAGGACTACGGCGATAAGGGAAAGATCCTGGATTCGCTCGCGGTCGATCTCAGCGTTCCCGCAAGGGGAGGCGCGGCAAGGTCGCTGTCGATCACCGTTCCCGACATAAGGACGCTCGGCATACTTGCCAGTTTCATTTCCGAAGACGGGAACTCCGACGCAGTATTCGTCACCATTCCCGTGAGGACGCCGGTGCAGACCGTAACGGAAGCACACTCGGCACTGCTGAAGGACGATGCGTCCAGAAAGGATGTAGCGGACTCCCTGCTCCGAGCCTTCAAGAACGGGAATCCGGCAGACGCACGGATGTCTGAACTCTCGATAATGCAGATGCTGCTGCGCGACCTGCCGGGGAAGTACATTCCGGAAAGCGACAACCTGACCGACCTGCTCGGCGCCTTGTATGCCGACTGTCTCGACTCACGGCTCAGGGCCATGCCGGCATTCTCGAAACTTTCCGGAGCGGCTCCCCGTGAAGGCCTGGACGACGCTGAGAAGGCGACGCTCATAGACAAGATCCTCTCCTGCCGCAACGCCGACGGTGGATTCGGCTGGTTCGACGGACTGCCGTCTTCTCCCGGCATTACCGCAGTGCTGCTGGAATGGTGCGCCGACATGGGAGACGACTGCCCCAAGAGACTGAAAGGCGTACTGCCCGATGCGGTGGACTACCTCGACAGGGTATTCCTGTCGTCCTCCTCCCCCTATGGCAGAGGCGGCTTCGACCTTGCCCGATACCTGCATACGAGAAGCCTCTATCCCGACCGGCCCGTAGAGTTCGGGAACTGCGGCAAGGAGGCGACAGACGCCTTCCGCGGCAGCATAGGAGAATATCTGACGCCGACCGGCGACAGAGGCCTCACATCGAGGATCATTCAGAAGGCGATGAGGATACAGACTTCGGGTGCGCTGCTGCGTGCCGGAAGCGGCGCGGCATTCTGCCGTTCGGCCGGAATACGCACCGGAGCGGAGCTGCGCGGCTCGCTGGAAGCCGACCTGGAATCACTCCTGCAGTACTCTCAGCCGCATGTATCGGGAGGATACTGCTATCCGAACGCGGCCATCCCGGGCAGAGGCCTGTTCGACGGCAGCCTGTACGCCCACAGCATGCTGTGCGACCTGCTTTCGGAGTACGGGCACGACGACATCGCCGAAGGCATCAGGCTATGGATAATGGTGCAGAAAGAGACTCAGCATTTCGAAAGCGACTTCGCCTACCTCAAGGCCGTCTCGTCGGTAATGGACGGCAGCGAGGCTACGCTCTCGGCAAGGGTCCTGACCTTCAGCCTGACGGACGCGCTTCCTTTCGGACAGATTTCAGAGGCCGGCAACGGCATGAACATCAAGGCAAGCTACAGCCTCGACGGGAAACCCCTCGAAGACGGCATGCTGCTTAAGACAGGCGACAGGATAACGGCCGAATACGAAATATGGAGCGAGGAGAGCCGCTGTTTCGTCAGGGCGGGACTTCCCCACTGGGCGGCGCTGCAGGCAGTAGACCAGCTGTCCGGACCGGCCTCCTACAGCTACGGCACATACCGTGAAGTACGCGCCGGCCGCATAGATTACTGGTTCGACGAGCTGCCTGAAGGCAAGACGGTGCTCAGGGAGGAATTCCATGTAAGCCAGGAAGGGGTCTTCCATTCCGGCGCGCCTACGGCAGAGTCCTGCTACGCCCCGCACTACAGGGCCAACGACAGCTGTCCGTTCCCGCTGAGGGTCAGATGACAGGGCCGGGATATCAGATGATCTCGAGGTCGGATGACTGCATCCAACCCTGACGCCCGTCGGAGAGTTCGATGTTGCGCCACTGCCCCACGGTCTCCAGCACCTTGAGCTTCGTACCCTCGTGGAGCACGAAAAGGTCCTTGGCAGAATCGGCTGACGGTGCACTTTTCACGACGCTCACCGGACTCATTACTATGGCCTCGTCGGTATCGAAATATGCGGCGCGCTGTCCCGCGGCGAAGCAGAAGCAGGCCACCGAAATTATCAGCGCCACGATAGCGCAGATGAATCCCGTCTTCCTTACGCCTCCGCTCTCACCGGCGAAGAACATCACCGCCATTGCAAGGCACAGGGCGAGGGCCACGAGGGCGGCAGCCGTCCATGAATTCGAGGACATGGCCGAGGCAAGGCTGGAGAACCATACCGACAGGAAGAAGTCGGGAACGGCCTCGATGTTGTCCTGGATCATCGAATTGGCGAATTCGAGGTTGAAGCGGGCATCGGAATAGGAAGGGTTGCGCTTCAGGGCCCTCTCATAGTTGAGTATGGCGTTCGGAAGGTCTCCGTCCTTGAAGTAGGCGTTTCCGAGGTTGTAGTACAGCTGTTCGCTCTCCAGCCCGGAGTCGAGAATGCCGTTCCAGCAGAGGACGGCCCCGTCCCAGTTCCCGGAGGCATAATGCTGCACGCCTGCGTTCCACAGAGAGTCGGATGCCGGAGTATTGTCTGCCGCCCCTGCCGCAAAGGGGAACAGAAGCAGCAGCAACGCGGCCAGGGTACCGGCAGAGGCCGCAGTCTTGTGTTTCCTGCCCATAGATGCGTCTATTTCGGATATTACTTTTACGGCATTCTCATAATTGGCCGACATGGTCTCGACACCGGCATCGGGAGAATACCTTGCATACTCGCAGGCGTCCAGCAGAGATATGTACTCCGATACCGTGCCCTCAGGCACTCCGGCTCCTGCCAGGCGCGAGGCGATGTTGTCCTTGCTGAGTTCCGCGGCATCAAGGTTGAGCTTGTCGGAGACATAGCCGAGCAAGGCCCTGTGGAGTTCCTCGTAGAATGCCGTATACAGGTTCTTCTTCAGGAACACGCCCGCTTCGGCAAGCCGCTTGCGGGCCATTTTGGTGGCCTTCCGTGTCTTGAGCCCCGCCACGTCGGCACGGCGCCTGCGCAGGCCGGTTATCGCGGCATACGCACCGGCGGCAAGCACGAAGAGCAGCACCGTCACGAGCCAGAAAGCACCGGAGCCGATGAAGAAAGAGCCCGAAGCGGCCATGGCCGGAACCGTCACCGCAATATACCTTATGTCGCTGCCGAGATCCTTGACATTCCTGCGGTCGACTCCGGGAACGGCAGCGGCACCTCCCGCGGAAGCGGCAGGCTCTGACTCGCCGGAACGCACCACGTGTATCCCCAGAGGCTCGCTCTTCAGGGTGACATACCTGCGGGAGGACACATCGTAATAGCTGAATTCGACGGGACCTATCGTAAAGTCCCCGTGGCTCCTCGGGATGAAGGGATACTCGAATTCCCTGCCTGAAGGAAGGTCGGTGCTCTTGATGTCATACAGTTCGAAATCGGGAGGGAACTCCAGGGCCGGAGCCTCGAGCAGGGCTATGTTGCCCGTACCGGTAACCGATACCTTCAGCGAGGCGGCCTCGTGGGTAGCCAGGCTGTCGCGGGTGAGCGCGGCGCTCATGCTGAAACTGCCGACCGCTCCGTTGAACGATGCCGGAGCCCCCTGGGGCAGAGGACTGACCCTGACGCTGACCGGCTCGGAGACCACCCTCTGCCTTATGGTGCGGTAGTCGTCCTGGAAGAAACTGTCGAAGATGCTGCCGGTAGATATGCTCGGAGCCCTGACGTTCACAAGGCATACCAGCTCGGCGGGATCGATCGTCAGGGTGCCTTCCTGCTGGGGGATTATGGTCCAGCTGCTGAGGACGGCGGAATTGTATATCTTGTCGTCCACGCTTTCGCGCTGGAACTCTATGTTCTGCCTCGCCGGGGATTCCTGGCTCCAGAAACCGTGGAAATCAGGGAACTTGGCATTCTCGAAACCTGCGATGTTGACCCTCTGGTAGAGCTTGAGCGTCGCCGTGAGCCGCTCGCCCACGACCGCGCTGCGCTTGCTGAGCGTAAGGGTCATGAAAAGGTCGTCCGGAGCTATGGTTCCCGTCTCGGGGCTGCCTCCGCCCTGCTGCTCGGCAGGCCTGTCGTCCTTGACGACTTCGATCTGGGGGATGCCGGAAGTATATACTTTCCCGTTAACCGTAATCCTTGCGGCGGGGAGGCTGAAATTTCCGGTCTTTTTCGGCATCAGTATATAGGTGTACGATGTCTGGGTGGTCTTCGTACGCTTGCCGTAGACTATGGTAGTGGAAGACGAGACCTGCCTGCTCGGGCCGTACACGAGCTGGAAGTCCTCGCCGGGCTCCCATTCGCAGCCCGACGGAATGTCCTCGCCGGAAATCACGAACGTTATGTTGAACTGCTCGTTGACCCCTACGAGATTCGTCGCCTGAATCCTTATCTCGGGCTGCGCGAAAGCCACAGCCGAAATGGCCGCAAAGGCCAGAAATGCCAATAACTTCCTGATCATCACCAATTTTTTTCTTTCTGACTCGATTCGAGGAGACGGGCCTTCTCACGCTTGACCTTCTCCTGGGTCTCGTCCTCCTTTGCCTGGATCGCCCTCAGCATCTGGCTGGCCTGCTGCCTGGATATTCCGGAAGGGGCGTCCTGGGACCGGCCGTCCCCGCCATCCTGCCGCTGGTCCTGATTCTGATCCTGCTGATCCTGGTTCTGTTGGTTCTGCTGCTGATCCTGCTGGTCCTGCTGATTCTGTTGATCCTGCTGATTCTGATTCTGCTGACCACTACCCTGGTTCTGCCGGTTTTCCAGCATCTTCTTCGCATAGGTATAGTTCTCCTTCGCCTCGAGGTCGGAAGGGTTCAGCAGCAGCGACTGCCTGAAATATTCCACGGCGGCCTGATAGTCCTGCCGGGCAAGGGCTATGTCTCCGGCGTTGAAATGATAGTCGGAGCTCCCTTCTCCCGCCTCCCCTACGGTCTCGAGAGCCTTGGCGGCGGAATCATAGTCCTGCTCGCGGTATAGCGCAGACGCCAGGTTATACTGGGCCTTGAGCGAGGTGGAATCCTTGAGGACCGCCTTGCGGTAGTCGATTTCCGCGGCACGGTAGTTCTCCTTGCGGAACTGTCTGTTGCCCCTACGCACGTCGCGTCTGTCATCCTGTGCGGACGAGGGCAGCAGCGGAAGCAGCAGCAATATTATGGTCAACAAGCTTCTCATATTTCCTAAAACAGCCTCCTGATGAACCTTCGGCGCCCTATGAGTATCTCTATCACGAAGAAGACGAGAGCCGCGCCGAAAAAGTACATATACTGCTCGTCATACTCTTCGAAGACGATCGAGCTGAACTTCTCGTCCTCGAAGCTGCGAATCTGCTCTATTATGGGATTCAGGCCGAACTCCTCGTTGCCGGCCTGCACGTATATTCCGTTGCCAGCGGACGCTATGTCCTTGAGGGTCTGCTCGTCGAGCTTCGAGACTACTATCTCTCCGTTGCTGTCCTTGAGCAGCTGTCCGTCGACGCTCAACGGCTGTCCGCGCAGCGAGCCGACTCCGACGGTGTAGACCCTTATGCCGGTCTTGGCCACATCCCTGGCGGCCTGCACGGGGTCGTCCTCATGGTTCTCGCCGTCCGTAATCACTATTATGGCCCGGCTTCTTTCGCTCTGCACGCTGAAACTCCTGGCCGCGGTGATTATGGCGTCGCCTATCGCCGTACCCTGGACAGGGACAGACCTCGTGTCTATGTTGTCGAGGAACATCTTGGCCGAGACATAGTCCGTGGTAATCGGAAGCTGAACGAAGGAGCTTCCGGCAAAGATCACCAGTCCTATCCTGTCGTCCTGCAGACGGTCCACAAGCCTCGATATGGCAAGCTTGGCCCTCGTAAGCCTGTCGGGGGAATAGTCCTTCGCAAGCATGGAATTGGACACGTCCAGGCATATCATTATCTCGGCGCCGCTGGTCTCGTGCCGGGCCAGCTTCGCACCGGTCACAGGCCTGGAAAGTCCGATGACGAAACATGCGAAGCCGAGGCAGAACAGCGCCACACGCCACCACCCCTTGGAAGACGACCACGAAGGCATCAGGGCAGAGACGAGAGCCTCGTCGCCGAAGCGGCGCATGCGCCTGCGCCTGCCGG
The DNA here is from genome assembly GCA_001915575.1 of Bacteroides sp. CAG:1060_57_27. Classification (GTDB taxonomy): domain Bacteria; phylum Bacteroidota; class Bacteroidia; order Bacteroidales; family UBA932; genus Cryptobacteroides; species Cryptobacteroides pullicola. The sequence goes on from MNQT01000013.1 coordinate 21,092, forward strand.
CCCTCATCAGTGCGTATACCACCGGTATCAAGGGCACCAGCAGCAACAGGTACAGAAATATGGGATTTCCGAAATACAGCATTACGGCATCCTCCTTATCAACAGTTTGACAAGCAGCTCGAGCAGCAGGCACACGAGTGCGGCAAGGGCGAACGGGCCGAACTTCTCCTTATACACAGGGAAGCTGTCCACGGTTGTCCGAGACGTCTCCATGCGGTTGATCTCGGAATATATCTCCGCGAGCTTGGTGTTGTCGGTAGCCCTGAAATACCGGCCGCCGGTAGTCTCGGCGATCTGTCTGAGAAGGTCCTCGTCCAGCTCCACCCGAACGTTCTGGACCTCGACTCCCCACGGCGTCATGACCGGATACGGAGCGACCCCGTTGGCACCGACGCCTATCGTATATACCCTCACTCCGTAGGTCCTGGCTATTTCCGCCGCGGTCAGGGGCGCGATCTCACCGCGGTTGTTCACTCCGTCGGTGAGCAGTATCACGACCTTGCTCAGGGCGTCCGATTCCGAAAGGCGCGCCACGGCAGTCGCAAGTCCGTTGCCTATCGCCGTTCCGTCATCGATGAGATCCGTCTGGACCTCCTTCATCATGTTTATCAGCGTCGCCCTGTCGGTAGTGAGGGGACACTGCGTATAGCTTTCGCCTGCGAAGACGACTATGCCCATCCTGTCCGTAGGCCGCTGGGCGATGAATTCAATGGCAATGTCCTTCGCCGCGCTGACCCTGTCGGGAGTGAAGTCCCTGGCAAGCATGGTGGTGGACACGTCCATTGCGAATATTATGTCTATTCCTTCCGTATCCACCCTCTCCAGTTCGGTGGACGACCTGGGACGGGCGATCGACACTATTATCAGGCTGAGCGCGGCAATCCTGAGCACGAAAGGCAGATGACGGAGCACCGAAAGCACGGATTTCCCGCCTGCCGTCCACGGAAAGGCAATCGACACCCTCATGTGCGGGTCGCGCTCCCGGAGCTCGAGGTACAGGTAGTGCGCGACGAGGAGCAGGGGCACGGCAAGGAGCCACAGGAGTTCCGGATACTCAAAGAACATCGGCCTTGCGCTCCTCCTCAAGCCTGGTCTTATAGGTTGCCGTCACGAACTCGACTGCGGTGCCGAGGGCGGACGAAGCCTCGTCGCGGTCCGCGACATGCTTGGCGAACTTTACATAGTCGGCACATTCGAAAAGCTCCCTGGACGAGTCGAAAACCTGCTTCGGTATGCCGTCGCGGCCCTTCAGCGCCGAGAACAGCTCGTCGGTCGTCATCTCGGGGGCGTCCACCCCGAAACGGTCTTCAATATAGAGCTTCAGGGCGTCCGTTATGCCGGAATAGTATGCCTTCTGCATCTCAGGAGCCCAGTATCTGTCCGAACGGAACTTGTCGAGGGTGCGCAGCGCCACGATATAGGCCGACTCGGGAGTCTTTTCCTCCGCACCGGCTCCAGCCCTCCTTCTCCGCACGAGCCACACGGCGGCCCAGACTATCGCGGCAAGTGCCAGGACGGCCCCCATGTACGGGAGCAGCTCCTTGAAAGTCAGGGGATAGCGCATCTGCCCCTTTATGTCGTTGACGACAAAGGTGGCCGTATCCACAGGCATGGCCCTGACCTCGATCGTCTCCGGGTCGAACAGCAGCGTATCGACCGCTCCGCCGGGACGGATGCGGCGCAAGGCCACCGGAGGCAGCACGCACCTTCCTTCCTCGAAGGGGGCGACGACCACCGTTCCGAGTATGTCGGCAGCGGCGGACTTCCTGTCCACGCCGAGAGTGTCAAGCTGCCAGCCCCTCACCACGGCTATGCTGTCGCTGCGGTATACCGACTCGAGGTCCTGGAGTTCCAGGACAGTCCCTTCCTGCACGCCGTCGAGCCGGAACCCGTATTCGAACTGGTCGGCCACAAGCACGGAGTCCCTTTCCTGCAGGGGCCTCAGATAGGCCTTGCCGGAAGGAACCACATCCGCCATAACGGCTAAAAGTATCAGACAAAAGGTCTTCATCTCCTGTTGAATAGGGCCATCAGCGATTTCACATAGTCGGAACCGGTAGGAATCTCCACGCTGTCGACCCTGTAACGGTTGAAAAGCGCGGACTCCTTCGAGCAGAGTTCCGAAAACCAGCGGGAGTAGGCCTCGCGTACGCGCCGGCTGTCGGTATTGATCCAGGAGCACTTTCCGGATTCGCTATCCTTGATATGCACGAGTCCCATGGGGACGATCCCGCGCTCCCTCGGGTCGCACACCTTTATGATGCTCAGGTCGTGCCTCAGGGCCGCGACCTTGAGGGCCTCCTCATAGCGGGGCTCCCCGTCAGGCGAGACGTCGAGCATGTCGCTCAGCAAGAAGGCCGTACATTTCTTCTTGACGGCATTCGACAGGAAACGCAGGGCCATGCCTATGTCGGTCCCGTCGGATGTCGGGCGGAGCTGGAGCATTTCGCGGATTATATGCAGCAGATGCTGCCGTCCCTTCGCCGGGCGGATGAACTTCTCCACCTTGTCGGAGAAGAACAGGGCGCCTACCTTGTCGTTGTTGAGAATCGCACTGTAGCTGAGTACCGCGGCAATTTCCGCGAGCAACTCGCGCTTGGTCTGCACGAGGGTTCCGAACTGTCCCGAGCGGCTGACATCCACAAGCAGCACCACCGTGAGTTCCCTCTCCTCCTCGAACACCTTTATGTACGGAGCGCGCAGCCTGGCCGTGACATTCCAGTCCATGGCCCTTACGTCGTCGCCCCACCTGTACTCCCGCACTTCGCTGAAGGTCATACCACGCCCCTTGAAGGCCGAATGGTACTCTCCCGCAAAGATCTGCCGGGACAGGGCCTTCGTCCTTATCTCGATCTTACGGACCTTGGAAAGCAGGTCCGAAGTACTGTTACGGGACGATGACGGCATTGATTATCTGTTCGATTATCTGTTCGGGTACGACATTCTCCGCCTCTGCCTCGTAGCTCAGGCCTATCCTGTGCCTGAGCACCTCAGGGCACACGGCACGCACGTCCTCAGGAATCACATAGCCCCTGCGCTTTATGAAAGCGTAAGCCTTGGCAGCCATGGAGAGGCTGATGCTCGCACGCGGAGACGCTCCGAAGGATATGAAGTCCTTGACCGATGCAAGACCGTAGTCCTCAGGGGTACGGGTGGCGTAGACGATGTCGACTATGTATCTCTCTATCTTCTCGTCCATATAGACCTCGCGCACGACCTCGCGCGCCCTGATGATATCTTCGGGGCCTACGACCTTGGAAGCCCTGGGGAAAGTCCCGCTGTTGTTCATCCTGACGATGAGCTTCTCCTCGTCCTTCTTGGGATAGCCCACGACAACCTTGAGCATGAAACGGTCGACCTGCGCCTCGGGAAGCGGATATGTGCCTTCCTGCTCGATAGGGTTCTGCGTGGCCATGACGAGGAACGGATCGGGCAGGCGGTAGGTCTCGTCGCCGAGCGTGACCTGCCTTTCCTGCATGGCTTCGAGCAGCGCCGACTGCACCTTGGCGGGGGCACGGTTGATTTCGTCCGCGAGCACGAAGTTGGCGAATACGGGGCCCTTGTGAACCTCGAACTGCTCCTTCTTCTGAGAGTAGATGAGCGTACCCGTGACATCGGCAGGCAGCAGGTCGGGAGTGAACTGGATACGGCTGAACTTTGCGTCGACCGCCTGGGCGAGGGTGCTGATCGCGAGGGTCTTGGCCAGACCGGGCACACCTTCCAGGAGTATGTGGCCTCCGGCAAGCATGGCAATCATCAGGTTCTCCACGAGATGCTTCTGCCCCACTATCACCTTGCCCATCTCGAGGGAAAGGAGATCGACGAACGCGCTTTCCTTCTGTATGCGCTCGTTGAGCTCTTTTATGTTCACACTTTCCATATATTTTGATATTTTTGCGTCGTTATGCGGTATAAAATCACACTGTCCTACTGCGGAGCCGGCTTCCACGGCTGGCAGATCCAGCCCTCGGCATCCAGCGTCCAGCAGACTCTCGCGGAAGCCCTGTCCACACTGCTGCGCGCCCCGGTAAGCCTGACCGGCGCGGGCCGTACCGACACGGGCGTGAACGCTATCGGGTATGTCGCACACTTCGATGCCGCAGAAGGTCTGGACACGGCATTGCTACAATGCAAATTAAATGCCATTACTCCGCATTCGATAACCGTACACGGCATCGTCCCGGCAGCGGACGGCTTCCACGCCAGGTTCGACGCCTTACAGCGCGAATATACATATTATCTGCACAGGGTCAAAGACCCGTTCGCGGAACATCATTCATACCTGTGCGCATACCCGGAAATGGACTTCGGGAAAATGAACGCCGCCGCCTCGATGCTGCTCGGGACACACGACTTCCGCTGCTTCGAAAAGACCGGGGCAGACTCCAAGACTTCAATATGCACCGTAAGCTATGCGGAATGGCACAGCTACGAACCCTGTCTGCCCGTATTCAGGCGCAGGGGGCCCGACTCTCTTCCGCTTCCCGACTACTGGTACTTCCGCATCCGGGCAGACCGCTTCCTTCGCAACATGGTAAGGGCCGTCGTGGGAACGCTCGTCGAAGTGGGCCGGGGCAAGAGGAGCATCGACGGCTTCGCCTCGCTCATCCTCGAACCGGGCTCGTCCGAGGAAAGGGGCACGCTGCGCAGCCTCGCCGGAGAAAGTGTCCCCGGGCATGCCCTTTTCCTCTCCGGGATAGACTACGAATAGTCCTTTTATAAGCGGAAAGCAAGGAAATTCGACTTCTTTTACATATCTTTGCAGGTTGGGGAGTAGTCCCCTTTCGTTAGGACAAGAACAAAAAATCATAAAGAAAGTATGCTTTTCCCTCTTATTCAGGCAGCAGACATGACGGAGGCCGTTCCCGTGCCTCAGGAGATGTCGTATTCGCTATTCGAAATGGCTGCCAAGGGCGGCTCGCTCATGTGGGTGCTGCTCGCGCTGTCGATCCTCGCCGTATACATATTCGGAGCCAAGTGGTGGGCATTCCGCCAGGCGGGCAAGATCGACAAGGACTTCATGATGGACATCCGCGACTACATACACGAAGGCAAGATAAAGTCCGCCAGGACCCTCTGCTCGAAGTATGACACGCCCGTGGCGAGGATGGTGGAGGCCGGACTCGCACGCATAGGCAAGCCGCTAGGAGACATACAGACCGCCGTCGAGAATGTCGGCAACGTGGAGGTGGCCCGTCTCGAGAAGGGACTTCCCTACCTTGCGACCATAGCCGGAGGCGCGCCCATGATAGGATTCCTCGGAACGGTGCTCGGTATGGTCCAGGCGTTCTTCAACATGTCCAACGCCGGCAACAACATCGACATCACCCTGCTTTCCAGCGGAATCTACACGGCCATGATAACCACCGTAGGCGGACTCATAGTCGGCATACTCGCATATTTCGGATACAACTACCTGACCGCCAGGGTATCGTCCCTGGTATACAGCATGGAAAGCGCCACCATAGCGCTTATGGACGCGCTCGGAGAGCCCGGGGGCATTCAGGAAGACGGCGGCGCGAAAGCCGGTGAATCATCAGAGGAGCAGTAGGAAATGGCACTGAAGAGAACGACAAAGGCGGATCCCAACATGTCGATGTCCTCGATGACGGACATCGTATTCCTCCTGCTCATCTTCTTCCTGGTGACTTCGACCCTCGTGAATCCGAACGCCCTCAAGCTGCTGCTTCCAAAGAGCACTGGGCAGGTGGGCGCCAAGGCTACGGTGAGCGTATCGATAAAGGACTGGGGAGAAGACAGGTATACCTACCATATAAACGGCGACGAGATGCCCGTCCCCTTCCAGCAGGTCGAGGACGAACTGGTAGGCCTGCTGCAGTCGGAGGAGGACCCCACCTTCTCGATATACTCCGACGAGAGCGTACCGATAGGGCAGGTCGTGCAGGTGATGAACATAGCGAAGAGGAACCACTACAAGGTAATCCTGGCCACACAGCCGGAATAGACTGACTGCCATGAGCGTAAGGAAGACAGGCTCGCAAGGGGAGCGCAAGGCTCGGCTGACCGGAGTTATACTGACGGTCACGCTGCACGTGTGCGCACTGGCGCTCGTGTCTTTCTCGTCATTGAAATACATCTACCCGCCGCCGGAAGAGCAGTCGATGCTGATTGATTTCAGCGACGACATCTCCGTAATGGAACAGTATTACGGTTCCGCCCCGCGCTCGGAGACCGTAGACCTGGACAGGCCTGTGGAACTTGCGCAGAGGAGCGAGTCTCCGTTCGAGAGCGATGCTCCCAACCTGACCCCTGAGACCGCCCCCGACGATTTCGGAGATGTCGAACTGCCCGCTCCCGAACCCGAGGAGCCGGCCCTCGACCCGAGGGCGAGCTTTCCCGGAATGGCCAAGGCGGATACGACGCTGACCGCGGCACATGCGGCGAGCGAGGCCGGAGACACGTTCAGGGAAGGACAGAGCAACGGCAACACCGACAGAGGCCGTACGGACGGCAGGCCGAACGCCCACATCAAGGGACGCCATGTGGACGGCTACATCAAGCTGCCCGAATACAACGTCCAGGAAAGCGGCACAGTCGTTGTAGACATCTGGGTCGACAATTACGGCAAGGTAGTACGCGCCGTACCCGGAGGAGAAGGCACCACCGTCATGGACAAGACCCTGCTGGCGGCGGCACGCAGCGCGGCGTTAGAGACGCACTTCAACCAGAGCACCGATGCACCGGCAATGCAGCAGGGCACGATTACATATTATTTTAATCTCAAGTAGTAATGGACCAGTTTACAAAGGAAGGCCGAAAACTTAGACCTAGGAAGACAGTGCAGAGAAGCACGACGGCGGAGAAGGTGGAATACCAGCCCCGCCCCGCACAGGACAGACCCTATCACCGCAGACCGGAGGACCGTCCCTATTCATCAGAACACAGATCACGCCAGGACGGGGAATACAGGTCCCGCGGCGGCTACGGACAGCCCCGCCAGACCGGAGACAGACATCCTTACAGCGGTGCATCCCGCTACGGCGAAGGCCGCAAGCCCCACGGCTACGGCTCATCATCATACAGGCAGTCAGGAGAGCGCAAGCCTTACGGAGAAAGCCGTCCCTACGGAGAGGGAAGCCCCTACGGGGAAGGACGCCCTTACGGAGAGGGCAGGCCCGCCCAGAGCGGAGCACCGAGGTTCAAGGCCCGCCCCGCGGCAGGCAGGAAGCCCTTCGGTGCCAGGCGCACCGGCAAACCGGCCGGCGCGAAGTTCAACAAGCAGTCCAACGAAGGCATAACCCGCATGATAGAGCGCCGTCCGATAGTGAACGGCAGCGTATCCGACCAGAAATTCGAGGCCAAGGCGCAGGATGTGGTACGCCTCAACAAGTTCATAGCCAACTCGGGCGTATGCTCACGCCGCGAGGCCGACACGCTGATCCAGGCCGGAGTGGTCACCGTCAACGGAGTAGTGGTCACCGAACTCGGAACGAAGGTCAACATCTTCAACGACGACATACGTTTCAACGGCGAAAGGCTCAAGGGCGAAGAGAAGGTATACATAATCATGAACAAGCCCAAGGGCTATGTGACGACGGCGAGCGACCCCCACGCGGAAAGGACGGTCATCGACCTGCTCAAGGGCTGCTCCGCAAGGGTCTACCCCGTAGGCAGGCTCGACAAGAACACCACGGGCGTACTGCTGCTCACCAACGACGGCGAGATAGCCGAGAGGCTCACCCACCCCAGCTATGACAAGAAGAAGATCTACCAGGTGGCCCTGGACAAGGAGCTGAGTCAGGAAGATTACGACAAGATACTCTCCGGCGTCGCCCTCAGCGACGGCGAAGTCAAGGCCGACGAGCTGGAATACATAGACGAATCCGACAAGCGCAAGCTCGGAATCGAGATACATTCCGGAAAGAACAGGGTCGTACGCCGTATCTTCGAGTCCATAGGATATACCGTCAAGGCTCTCGACAGGGTCTACTTCGCCGGTCTCACCAAGAAGGGGCTCAAGAAAGGCGAATGGCGCTACCTTACTGAGGCTGAAGTCAACATTCTGAAGATAGGAGCATACGTATAATGGCGCACCGCTCCGGATTCGTTAACATCATAGGCAACCCCAACGTCGGGAAATCCACCCTGATGAACGCCCTCGTGGGCGAGAAGCTCTCCATAGTCACGGCAAAGGCCCAGACTACCAGGCACAGGATAATGGGCATAGTGAACGGGGAGGACTGGCAGATAGTGTATTCCGACACGCCTGGCATCCTGAAACCGAACTACCGCCTCCAGGAGAACATGATGAAGTTCGTCGACGGAGCCATAGGCGATGCTGACGTCATACTCTATGTGACCGACACCGTCGAGACCTCCGACAAGAACTCCGACTATGTGAGCCGGCTCCCGGACCTCGAATGTCCGGTGATAATAGTCATCAACAAGATCGACCTGAGCAGCCAGGACAAGGTCGTGGAGCTTATGGAGCGCTGGCAGAGTCTGGTCCCCAGGGCCAGGGTGATCCCGGCCTCGGCAGCCGAGCGCTTCAATCTCGAGAGCATCCTCGACGCCGTGGTATCCTCCCTGCCGGAATGTCCGCCGTGGTACGACAAGGACACCTTCACCGACAGGAGCCTGCGGTTCTTCGCGTCCGAGATCATACGCGAGAAGATACTGCTCTGCTACAAGGAGGAAATCCCCTACTGCTGCGAAGTCGGCATAGAGTCGTTCAAGGAAGGTGCCGAAAGGTACGACATAGGGGCTGTGATATATGTGATGCGCGAGTCCCAGAAAGGCATAGTGATAGGCAGGAAGGGCGCCGCGCTCAAGAGGGTCGGCACGCAGGCCAGGCTCGAAATGGAGGACTTCTTCCAGAAGAAGGTCTTCCTGAGCATCTATGTGAAGGTCGACCCCGACTGGAGGGACAGCAGGAAGGAACTGAGGAAATTCGGTTACGAAGACTAAGCTTATGGAGAAGTTCAAGTTATCCGGGATGTTCAAGGACTGGTATCTGGATTACGCGTCATACGTGATCCTGCACCGGGCCGTACCGCATATCGTCGACGGGCTCAAGCCGGTACAGCGCAGGGTCCTGCACACGATGTTCAAGATGGACGACGGGAAATATACCAAGGTCGCCAACATAGTGGGACAGGCGATGCAGTACCACCCTCACGGCGACGCGTCGATACTCGGAGCGCTCGTCCAGCTCGGGCAGAAAGGCTTCGTGGTCGACTGCCAGGGAAACTGGGGCAACATACTCACCGGCGACTCCAACGCAGCTCCCCGATACATCGAGGCAAGGCTGTCGAAATTCGCGAAGGAGGTGCTCTTCGACCCCAAGGTCACCAACTGGATGACTTCATACGACGGACGCAACCAGGAGCCCACGGAACTTCCGGTGCGCTTCCCGCTGCTCCTGGCCCAGGGCACGGAAGGAATCGGAGTAGGACTCTCGTCGAAGATACTCCCGCACAACTTCAACGAACTGCTGGACGCCTCCGTCGCCATACTCGAGGGCAGGGAATATGAAATCTATCCGGACTTCCCCACCGGAGGCTCCGCCGACTGCAGCAAATACATGAAAGGAAAGCGCGGCGGCACGGTCAAGGTCAGGGCGAGGATAGAGAAGATAGACAAGAACACTATCGCCGTAACGGAAGTACCTTACGGCAGATACACCAAGGACCTGATAGAGTCGATACTCAAGGCCAAGGAGAAGGGCAAGATAAAGATCAAGAAGATAGAGGATATGACCACCGACAGGGTGAACATCATCATCCACCTGCCCAACGACGTCTCGCCCGACAAGACTATCGACGCACTCTACGCATTCACCGACTGCGAGTGCAGCCTCGCACCCAACGCCTGCGTCATAAAGGACAACAAGCCCGAATTCCTTTCCGTAGACGACATCCTGGAGTACAGCACCTTCCACACCAGGAACCTGCTGCTGCAGGAACTCAGGGTGAGAATGGACGAGCTCGAGAGCGACTGGCACTACAGCTCACTCGAGAGGATCTTCTTCGAGCAGCGCATATACAAGCTCCTGGAACAGGACCAGAACGACTGGGACAGCCAGATAGCCGACATCTTCGCAAAGATGAAGGAATTCCAGGACATGTTCCGCAAGGAGATAGTGCGGGACGACATACTGCGCCTCGTCGAGAAACCCGTCAGGAAGATATCGAAGTTCGACACCAAGGCCATGGACGAACACATACTCGGCGTCGAACGCGAGATGGCCAGGGTGCAGGACGACATAGACAACATCACACGCTACACCATAGCATGGTTCCGCTCGCTTAAGAAGAAATACGGACAGTTCTTCCCGAGAAGGACGGAACTCACCGACTTCGAAACGATTACGGCCACCAAGGTGGTGAACAACAACTGCAAGCTGTACGCCAACCTTTCCGAAGGCTTCGCCGGCATAGGCCTCAAGAAGGACGACGGAGGGGAATATGTGTGCGACTGCTCCGACCTCTCGGAGATAATAGTGATACGCAAGGACGGCAAGTACAGGATAACCAAGGTCGAGGACAAGGCGTTCTTCGGCAAGGACCTGCTCTATGTCAACGTGTTCAACCGCGGAGACGAGCGCACGATATACAATGTCATCTACCGCGAGGGCACCAGTTCCGTATACTATGCGAAGAGGTTCGCGGTGACTTCCGTGACCAGAGACAAGGAATACGACATCACAGGCGGCACCCCGGGCTCGCGCATAGAATGGTTCAGCGCGAACCACAACGGAGAGGCCGAGACCGTCAAGGTGATGCTGCGCGCGAGGGCCAAGCTCAAGAAGACCAGCTTCGAGTACGACTTCTCGACGCTCGCGATAAAGAACAAGTCGGCGAGGGGCAACCTCGTAAGCAAGTACGCGATACAGAGGATAGCCCTCAAGAGCAGGGGCGTCAGCACTATCGAAGGCAAGGACATCTGGTACGACGCCGACATACAGAAGCTCAACGACGAAGGACACGGACTGTATCTTGGCAAGTTCGAGGGCAGCGACAAGGTGCTGGCGGTATTCGGCAACGGAAGCTACTACACGACTTCTTTCGAGCTCGTGAACCGCTATCAGGGAGACGTGCTGCGCATAGAGAAGTTCGACCCGGGCAAGACCTTTACCGCCCTGTACTATGACGGCGAGTCCAAGAGCTTCTATGTCAAGAGGTTCTCGTTTACCGTCAGCGACAACACCCCGGTATCCTTCATCTCCGACAGCCCGAAGTCGTACCTCGTGGACATCAGCGACGACGCCTATCCCCGCTACGAGATAAGCTGGAGGCTCGAAGACAAGCAGCCCGAGACCGTGGATGCGGCAGACTGGATAGCGAAGAAGGGACTCGGCGCCAAAGGCAAGAAATGCGCCGCGAAGGGAGACGTCAGGTCGGTACGTTTCGTGGAGCCGCTACAGAAGCCGGAAGAAGAACCTGAAGACAGGACGGAAAATGAGGCGGACGCCCCTTACGGTCCGGAAAACTATGCGGAACAGGAGAGCCTGCAGGACGGAACGGACAGCCCTGAAAGCGCCGAAGACGCGGAAGAGCACATAGAAGAGCCGACGCTGTTCTAAGGGCGGGACGGAAGACAGCCGCGCCCGCTATATCAGCTCTTCCCTCTTCTTGAGGTCCTTGAGACGGAGCTGGATGGAGGTGTTTCCGCGATAGTAGTTCTCGACTATCGCATAGCATATGTCGATCGGATTCCCCTCGTGGATATAGTCGAAATAGTCGGCCATGTTGAACGCTATGGCCGGTATCTGGTGATACGGCTGGGCCTCCTGTATGAGGTCCAGTTTCATATGTACCCCCTCGGCTCCCACCTTACGGCCTGTTCCGGCGTCGTACACGTTCTCCGTCAGGAATATAGGGTTGTTGTTGCCGGGGCCGAAGGGCTGGAACTGCTTGAGTATCCTGAAGAACTTCGGAGTAATCTGCGCGAAGTCGAGCTTGGCGTCTATATCTATGACGGGCGTGAGCATCTGCTCGGTAATCTTGTCCGATATGAACTCGTCCATGCGCCTCGCGAACTCGTCAAGATTGCTTTCCTTGAGGGTAAGTCCCGCGGCATAGACATGTCCGCCGAAGTTCTCGAGAAGGTCGGCACAGCTCTCTATCGCACCGTACAGGTCGAATCCGGCTATGCTCCTGGCAGAACCGGTGACGAATCCGTTGGACCTGGTCAGCACCACGGTAGGCCGGTAGAAGGCTTCCACGAGACGGGAAGCCACGATGCCCACGACGCCCTTGTTCCATTCGGGATTGTAGACTATGGTGGCGTTGCGGCAGCTCAGGCATCTGCCCTCGCTGACCATTTCAAGGGCCTCCCGGGTAATCTCGCGGTCGATGTTCTTGCGCTCGTTGTTGTTGTCGTTTATCTTCCCGCCTATCGCCATGGCCCTTGCCGTGTCGGTCGATGTCAGCAGCTGCACGGCGAGTCTGCCTGACTCCATTCTGCCGGCGGCGTTGATGCGCGGCCCTATCTTGAACACAATGTCGTCGATTCCGACATGTCCCTGCTCGAGGTTGGAGAACTTGATCATCGCGAGCAGGCCCTTGCACGGGTTCATGTTGAGCTGCTTGAGTCCGAAATATGCAAGCACCCTGTTCTCCCCCACCATAGACACGAGGTCGGAGGCTATGCTGACGACAAGAAGGTCCAATAGCGGGACGAGGCTCTCGAAAGGCACGCCGTAACGCGCCGCATAACCCTGCACCAGCTTGAATCCTACCCCGCACCCGGAGAGGTCGTCGAACGGATAGCTGCAGTCCTCCCTCTTCGGGTCGAGCACGGCCACGGCATCGGGAATCACCTCGTCGGGCAGGTGGTGGTCGCATATTATCACGTCGATACCCCTGGAAGACGCGTATTCCACCTTGTCGACCGCCTTTATGCCGCAGTCAAGGGTTATTATCAGCGTGAATCCGTTCTCGGCAGCCCAGTCGATACCCTTGAAAGACACCCCGTAGCCCTCGTCGTAACGGTCGGGGATATAGGTATCCACCCTGGAAGTGAACCTGCGCAGGAAGGAATACACCAGAGAGACGGCAGTCGTGCCGTCGACATCGTAGTCTCCGTATACGAGTATGCCCTCCTCACCTGTGACAGCCCTGCGGAGACGCTCTACAGCGACATCCATGTCCTTCATCAGGAACGGATCGTGCAGATCGTCCAGGCTCGGGCGGAAGAACGAACGGGCCTGCTGGAAAGTGGTGACCCCCCTCTTGACGAGCAGCTCGGCGAGGACCCGGTCTATGCCTATCTCCGCCGCCAGCCGCTCGACCTGTTCACTGTCGGCGGGGTCCATCAGATTCCATTTGCATTCTTTCCGCATATTCAAACAAATATAGTCAAAAGCCGGCAGGAAAGCAAATAAATTACTACCTTTGCGCGGATTAGAGACAAGTATATGGAATACAGTGAACAGGAACTTTTAAGGCGGGAGTCCCTCTCGAAGCTCAGGGAGCTCGGAATAGAGCCGTACCCCGCCGCCGAATATCCGGTAAACGCAAGCGCGGCGCAGATTCTCGAAGGCTACAGTCCCGACAAGGAGAACTTCCAGGATGTCTGCATCGCCGGCAGGATAATGAGCCGCAGGATAATGGGAGCCGCGTCGTTCGCGGAGCTCCAGGACGAGACCGGACGCATACAGGTATACATAAAGCGCGACGAGATATGCCCGGGTGAGGACAAGACGATGTACAACACCGTCTGGAAGAAGCTCCTCGACATAGGCGACATAGTGGGCATAAAGGGATTCGCGTTCATCACCCAGACCGGCCAGCTCAGCGTCCACGCCAAGGAGCTGACCCTGCTGAGCAAGTCCCTGAAGGTTCTGCCCATAGTCAAGGAGCAGAACGGCCAGGTATTCGACGCGTTCACAGACCCCGAGCTGCGCTACCGCCAGAGATATGTCGACCTCATCGTCAACCCGCAGGTCAAGGAAGTCTTCGTCAAGAGGGCGAAGATCATCGCCACGATGCGCGAATACTTCAACGAGGCAGGCTGCCTCGAAGTCGAGACCCCGATACTCCAGAGCATCCCGGGTGGTGCGACGGCAAGGCCGTTCATAACCCACCACAACGCCCTCGACATCCCCCTCTACCTGCGCATAGCCAACGAGCTCTACCTCAAGAGGCTGATAGTCGGCGGCTTCAACGGAGTGTACGAGTTCGCCAAGGACTTCCGCAACGAGGGCATGGACAAGACCCACAATCCCGAGTTCACCTGCATGGAGATATATGTCGCATACAAGGACTACAACTGGATGATGAATTTCGTGGAGAAGATGCTCCGCAAGGTCAGCCAGGCGGTCAACGGCACGACCAGGGTCATGATAGGAGGCACTGAAGTCGACTTCGGAGGCGAATACAGGCGCCTGCCCATGCTCGAGGCAATCAAGGAATATGCGGGAGTCGACATAAGCGGCATGGACGAAGACGCGCTGCGCGACACATGCCGCAGGCTCGGCGTGGCTACCGAGCCCTCGATGGGCAAGGGCAAGCTCATAGACGCGATATTCGGCGAATACTGCGAAGACAAGCTCCTCCAGCCCACCTTCATCACCGACTACCCCGTAGAGATGTCGCCGCTGACCAAGCGCCACCGCAGCAACCCGGAACTCACGGAGCGTTTCGAACTGTTCGTATGCGGCAAGGAACTGGCCAACGCCTACTCCGAGCTCAACGACCCCATAGACCAGCTGCAGAGGTTCGAGGAGCAGGCAAGGCTCAAGAGCAAGGGCGACGACGAGGCGATGTACATCGACATGGACTTCGTGCGCGCCCTCGAATACGGCATGCCGCCCACCTCGGGCATGGGCATGGGAATCGACCGCCTCACCATGTTCATGACCGGCCAGACCACTATCCAGGACGTGCTCTTCTTCCCCCAGATGAAGCCAGAGAAAGTGCTCAAGACGGACAAGACCCAGGGAAACGGACAATAGGCTGCAATCATCATGAAGCATCCCGCATTGCTCATCCTTTCCACCGCGGCGGCCATCCTTGCCGGCTGCTCCCGCGATGACGGCATCGTGGAGCTTCCGCTGACACCCCGGGAGGGATACGGCCCCTTCGAATTCGGTTTCGCGCTCGCGAGCCTCAACACAGACGACGAGACAGATGTATGGTACAAGATACAGATCAATCCGCTCTCGGCGCCTTCCGGAATGAGCGATGTGGAATACGGGGCCATTGAGACCGACTTCTACCAGACGGTATATCAGGGCTACTGCAGCGGAGACATATCCGCCGAATGGTACGACAGGTGGACAGGGCTGCTCACAGCGGCTCTCGACAACACCCGGCTTTCCAAGGCTCCCGTAAAGACCCTTATAGCCTTTGCAATAGGGAAAGATGCTTCAGGACAGAGCGTAGCCGCAATCGACACCGACAACGACCTGGAGCTTGACGACGAGAAAGTGTTCGTTCCGGCCGACTTAGATACGATATGGGCTTCGGACAACAAGGATTCCGTCGCCCTTGCCAACGTCGTCACAGTGTCCGCCGAACGCTATTCCAACGGCGAGATAACACAGATCACCGTCCCTGTCAGTGTCGCCTACAGCCGCAGGCGCGGCTCACTGTGCACCAATTTCGCCACCTACTCTGAAACGGAATACAACGGAGTCGGGATCGCGGTCAGGCCGAGACAGTATCTGACATATTCGACAGGTCTCGAACTCGTGCTTACCGGCGACGCCGACCCGCAGACAGGCAAGGTGGCGGCGTCAAGGATACTCAGGATCGGAGATGTCATGAACATAAAGGGAGAGATCCTGAGAATCAAGGGAGTCGACACCGGAAACAACACCCTGCTGCTCGAAAAGACAGGACTTTCCGCAGACGAGACCTATGCGGCCCTGCCGGGCTTCAAGGCCTATCCCTTCGAGGGCAGCGAATTCACCTCCGGGCAGAAGGTCTCGCTCGAAGGGCTGCGGGGCAGATATGTCCTGCTGGATTTCTGGGCCCTGGGATGCCCTCCGTGCCTCGACGAGTTTCCCGTACTCAGGCAGCTGCACGACAGCACCGACAGGGAGGATTTCGAAATCATAGGAATCATCTATCCGGGCCGGGAGGACCAGATCAGGGAGATAATCTCCGACTACGGCATCGACTGGCCTCAGATAATGTCGGACAAGGACACCAACGACATAACGGGCAGATACGGGATATCATACTTCCCCACCACCTATCTGATAGGGCCCGACGGAGTCATAATCGAGAAAGACATCAGAGGACAGGCCACAGTCGACAGAGTGCTTTCATTGCTTGGAAAGAATGCCGGCTGAGACTATAACATCGGCGAGGAACCCGAAGATAAGGGGACTGCTCGAGCTGCAGCAGAAGCCTTCCGAGCGACGCAGGACGGGACTTTTCACGGTCGAAGGCAGGCGCGAGCTCGGACATTGCCTTTCTGCGGGATTCAAACCGGACTCCGTGTTCTTCTGTCCCGAGATCCTCGGGGATGGCGACGAAAGCCGCCGCCTGACGGCCGCCTTTCCGGAAAGCCGGAGGTTCCGCGTCACGCGCGAGGTCTATTCCAGAATCGCGTACCGCGAAGGAACGGAAGGAATAATCGCCGAGATACGGATGAAAGACAACAGTCTCGAAAGCCTATCCCTGCCCGAAAGGCCTCTCGTCCTGGTGACCGAGGATGTCGAGAAACCGGGGAACCTCGGCGCGATGCTCAGGACCTGCGACGCGGCGGGAGCAGACGCGCTGATAGCCTGCGGGCATAAGACCGACCTCTACAACCCCAACCTCATAAGGGCGTCGATAGGAGCCGTGTTCACCGTCCCCTGCGCGGCGTGCAGCTCGGAAGAGGCGATCGGGTTCCTGCACGGAAAGGGAATACGGATACTCACGGCGCAGCTCCAGGACTCGTCCCCCTACTACGACTGCGACATGCGCGGCGGCACCGCGATAGTCATGGGCACCGAAGACAAGGGACTCGGAGAAGCCTGGCGCAGTGCGGCCGACGCACACATACGCATACCAATGCTCGGACGGCTCGACTCGCTGAACGTTTCCGTCTCGGCGGCGATACTGCTCTACGAGGCGGTGCGGCAGAGGCAGGTACGATAACATCCTGAACACACAGACATTATGGATAGATACGGACTCATCGGGCATCCGATAGGACATTCACTGAGCCCGCGGCTGTTCAAGGCCGCATACAACGGGAAACACCCCTACGACCTCATCGAGACTTCCGATTTCGAGAAGGCATGGAAGCGCTTCCTCGACGGCTACAGGGCTATAAACGTCACGGCCCCGTTCAAGACCGACGCGTTCGCGCGGGCAGACTGGAAAAGTCCCGAATGCGAAAGGTGCGGAGCCACGAACCTGTGCCTCAACACGCCCGAGGGCGTCAAGGCCTACAACTCCGACTACATGGCCGTAGAAGCCATACTCCGGGAGACGGGCGGCAGGAGCGTCGCGGTCATAGGCTTCGGAGGCGCAGGGAAGGCGGCACTCGCGGCTGCGGAAGGGCTCGGACTGCAGACCGGCCTCTACCGGCATGCCGAGCTCGCGGAAAGGAAGGTCAGCGCGGACGTGGTTGTCTATACGCTGCCCCGGGCGGTGGAAGGCATCGAGAAGATAGAATGCGCCCACCTGCTCGAGGCCAACTACAAGGACCCCTGCATGACCTGGCACGAAGGATATATACCGGGGACGCGCTGGCACCTGTTCCAGGCCGTGCTCGGATATGCCATAATGACCGGTGAGCAGCCCGACGCCGAGGCTATGCGCAGAGCATATCCCTGATTTCGCGCGCGACATCCTTTACGCCCTTGCCGTCCGTATCCACACGGAGCCGGGCCGCCTCATAGAGGCTCTGCCTCGCATAATACAGTTCGGAAGCCCTGGCATACAGCGGCCGGGAGGCGTCCTCGCTTCCGAGGCGTTCCATTATGGTGGACAGCGCGGCATGCAGATATACGGTCTCGGCGGCACCGGAGAAAAGCAGCCTGCGGGAAGGCTCCCAGCACACGGTCCCTCCGCCCAGGGCCAGGACCCGGAGCCGGTCTCCCCCGACGGAAAGATACTCCTCCAGGGCGGAGAACTCCGCCTTGCGGAAAGCCTCTTCACCGTCGCGGAACAAATCGGGGATGCTCCTTCCCTCCCTTTCCGCCACAAGTTCGTCGAGGTCGGCAAAACTTGCGCCGAGCATATCTGCAAGGCACTTTCCGACACTGCTCTTGCCGCTTCCCATGAAGCCGAGCAGGCACACCGTTCTGAGATTTCGAGACATACTATGGACAAATTTCACAAAAAATTCAGTATCTTGCAATCTGTTTTGACTGTAAAATCGAAATAATAAAAAACGACCGATATGTCACTCAACAAAGTAATGCTAATCGGTAACGTCGGCAAGGAGCCGGAGGTACGTTACCTTGACGGAGGCGCACAGGGCGCACAGGGAAGGAAGGTCGCGACATTCACACTCGCGACTACGGAAAGATACAGGGACCGCAGCGGAGAGATGCGCGAGAACACGGAATGGCACAATATAGTCGCATGGGGCCAGCCCGCCGACGTGGTGGAGCGTTTCGTGCACAGGGGCACCCAGCTGTACATCGAAGGCAAGCTGCGCACCAGGAGCTGGACCGACCAGAGCGGTGCCAAGAGATACACTACCGAAATCAACGCCGACTCCCTCCAGCTTCTCGGAAGGAGGGGCGACGGCAACCCGCAGGACGACCAGGGCCAGGGCTCATATTCGCAGGGATACCGCCAGAACAACTCATGGCAGGCGCCCGCAGCCCAGCACCATGCCCCTGCGCAGCAGTATCAGGCACCCGTGCAGCAGAGCGGCCCCGTGCCGGCGGAACCCGCCGCTCAGACGGCAGAGCCCGAGGACGACCTGCCGTTCTAGTATCACGCAGCAAAGTCAAACCTTACAACAATCGATACAGCCATGGTTGCACAGGCAAGAAAATTCCTGAACGATTATCCGGTGGCGAGGTGGGGTGCGCTCATCCTCATCGCCCTGATGATGTTCTTCGCATACATGTTCGTCGACGTACTGTCTCCCCTGCAGTCGCTTATCAACTCACAGAGGGGCTGGGACAGCAGTGCCTTCGGCACCTACGCCTCGTCGGAATACATACTCAACGTCTGCGGATTCCTGATACTCGCGGGTATCATCCTCGACAAGATGGGAGTCCGCTTCACCGGCACCCTCTCGGCTTCGCTTATGGTGGCGGGCGCGGCAATCAAGTTCGTCGCGGTCAGCGACTGGTTCCAGGGCACGGCATTCTGCACCTGGCTCGGGAGCTGGTGGACGGCCATACCCGGGAGCGCGAAGCTCGCCTGTCTGGGATTCATGATCTTCGGCTGCGGCTGCGAAATGGCGGGGACTACCGTATCCAAGGCTATAGCCAAATGGTTCAAGGGTAAGGAAATGGCTCTCGCAATGGGGCTCGAGATGGCTATCGCCAGGCTCGGAGTGTTCGCGGTGATGTGGCTTTCACCGCTTATCGCCGACAAGTTCGGCAACGCCGACGGAATGATCGGCGCGGGCGACACGGTGGTGCCTGCGATACTCGCATGCGGGCTGCTGCTCTGCATCGGCCTTATCAACTTCCTGGTGTTCTGCGTAATGGACACTCGCTTCGACAGGCAGCTCGTACAGGCCGGCCTCGCCACCGAAGAGAAGTCGCCCGAAGACGAGTTCCACATCTCCGACCTCGGGGCGATCTTCCGCAGCAAGATGTTCTGGCTCGTGGCCCTGCTGTGCGTACTGTACTACAGCGCGATATTCCCCTTCCAGCGCTATGCGCCCAACATGCTCGAGGAGACCCTCGGCATAGACGCCGCCGAAGCCAGCCGCCTGTTCAGCTTCTTCCCCATACTGGCCATGATACTGACCCCCGTCCTCGGAATCTTCCTCGACCACAAGGGAAAGGGAGCGACGATGCTCATGCTCGGCGCAGCGACCATGATAGCCTGCCACCTGTGCTTCGCCTTCGTGCTTCCCGCATTCCCGAAGCAGTGGTTTGCAGTGCTGCTCGTAGTCGTGCTGGGAGTAAGCTTCTCGCTGGTGCCCGCGGCCCTGTGGCCCAGCGTGCCCAAGATAATCGACGAGAAGATACTCGGAAGCGCATACTGCCTGATTTTCTGGGTGCAGAACATAGGACTCTGCCTCGTGCCCTCGATAATCGGACGCCTGCGCGAAGCTACCGGAGGCTACACCGTGCCCATGGTCGTGTTCTCATGCTTCGGCATACTCGCATTCATCTTCAGCATATACCTGAAGGCCGAAGACAGGAGGAAGGGCTACGGACTGGAGCTGCCCAACATAAAGGAATAAGTACGCACCTGTAGGGAGATGACCGAAAGAACCGCCAAAGCAAGCTGCTGGATAGCACTCGTCTGCCTGATGGTGCCGATGTTCGCGTCGTACTTCTTCGACGACATGTTCTCGACACTGTCGCAGATATTCCAGCACCCCGAAAGCCTGGAGCTCGGCTGGGACAGTGCAGACTACGGCTTCTACGCCGGAGGCTACAGCTTCCTGTGCGTATGCGGAGGGCTCGTGGTCTGCGGTGTGCTGCTCGACGTGTTCGGCGTCAGGGTCATAGGCTCGGTGTTCGTAGGCCTTATGGCAGCCGGCGCCGGGACGGTCTACCTTGCCCTGTGCAGCGGTCTTGAGCCGGGAACATCCCTTACGATAGCCTACATAGGGTGCATGTTCTTCGGGCTCGGGAGCGAGATTGCCGGAGTCGCAGTGACGCGTTCGATAGCCAAGTGGTTCAAGGGACGCAACGTGGCGTTCGCAATGGGTGCCCAGGTAGCCGTGGCAAGGCTCGGAACGGCAAGCGCGTTCATACTCTCCCCCATGCTCGTCGCGCAGAAGGCGCCGGGAGAGATGTATACCCTCGCGGAGACTTCCCGTCCGGCGCTCGTCGGACTGATGCTGATTTTCGCCGGGGTGCTGCTCTGGGGAGTGTTCGTGGCCATGGACGCCCGTTTCGATATGAGGAACGGGATCGAGGGCTCCAGGGGAAAGGTGAAGGACGAGGACAGGTTCCGCTTCTCCGACATATTCAGGGTCCTCGGGAACCCGCGCTTCATAATGACGGCCCTGCTCTGCGTGTTCTTCTACTGCTGCATAATATCCTTCAAGAAATTCGCCACATCCATAGTCATACCGCGCTTCGGAATGGACGTAGACGGGGCCAGGTGGGTGATATCGATGATCCCTTTCTTCACCGTGGTGTTCACTCCGGTCTTCGGGGCGCTGGTCGACAAGGTCGGCAAGGCTACCCGCTGGATGCTGTGCGGAGCCCTTCTGGTGCTATGCGCACACCTGCTGCTGGCATTCGCGCCGCAGGGGGTGCCCTTCTGGGGATATTTCTCCATAGCGATACTGGGAGTGGGATATTCCCTCGTACCCTCGGCGATGTGGCCGACCGTCCCGAAGATAGTCCCGGACCGCAACCTCGGGACGGCATATTCACTGCTATACTGGATACAGAACATGGGCATGCTGGTAGTCCCCATATTCGTGGGACGCATATTCAGGTCGCTCTCGGGCGTCGAGGCGGCCGTCAGGGCAGAATACATGTTCATAGTCCTGGGATGCGCCGCCGTGGCCGTGGCCCTGCTTCTGATGCGTTCATCCCGGATGCACCCGGAACTGAAACTTGACTGCAAGAGTACAGAATGAAATACGGACTGCTCGAAAAGATAGATTCGCCGAAAGACCTGAAAGAACTGGACATGGCCCAGCTCAGGCAGCTCTGTGACGAGATACGCGCCTATATAGTGGAATGCTGCTCGACCAATCCGGGGCACCTCGCATCGAGCCTGGGTGCCGTCGAACTGATCGTGGGAGTGCATTATGTGTTCGACACGCCGCAGGACAAGTTCGTGTTCGACGTGGGCCACCAGGCCTATGCGCACAAGATCATCACCGGACGCAGGGAGGCTTTCCGCAGCCTCAGGACAGAGGGCGGCATCAGCGGCTTCCCCAACCGCGACGAGAGCGAGTACGACTGCTTCGGCGTAGGCCACTCCTCGACTTCAATCTCCGCGGCCCTGGGCTTTGCGGAGGCCGCGAGACTGCAGGGGCTGCACCGCAAGGTCATAACCCTTATCGGAGACGGCGCGATGACCGGAGGACTGGCGTTCGAGGGGCTGAACAATGCCGGAGCCGGCAGGGCCGACATGCTCATACTGCTGAACGACAACAACCAGTCCATAGAGAGCAACACCGGCGCGATGCACGAATACCTGCTCAACATCACGACGAGCAATTCCTACAACCGGCTCAAGGACAGGATATGGCACCTGCTCGGAGACGGGCGCTTCAGGGACTTCATCCAGCGCTGGGTGCGCAGCCTCAAGTCGTGGTTCGTGAAAAGTACCGGAGGGGATGTATTCGAGTCGCTCGGCATCAGATACTTCGGTCCGATAGACGGCAACGACATAGCCGAAGTGGTAAAAGCGCTGCGCAAGCTCAAGGACATGGACGGGCCCCGCATACTGCACTGCATGACGGTAAAGGGGAAGGGCTACGGACCGGCCGAGAAAGATCCGGTCACCTGGCATGCCCCCGGCAGGTTCGTCCCCGAAACCGGACAGAGGATAGGCACCGAATACGACAGGGACCGCTATCAGGATGTCTTCGGCCAGGTGCTGCTGCAGCTCGCCGAAACGGATCCGAAAGTCGTCGGAATCACCCCTGCAATGGCCCAGGGCTGCGGAATGAACCTGCTCGCAGAACGCAGGCCCGCACAGTTCTTCGATGTCGGGATCGAGGAGGAGCACGCCGTGACCTTCTCGGCCGGGCTCGCGGCAGGAGGCATGAAACCCTTCTGCAACATATACTCCGCCTTCTCCCAGAGGGCGTACGACCAGATAATCCACGACGTGGCCCTGCAGAGGCTGCCGGTAGTGCTGTGCTTCGACAGGGCGGGGCTGGTCGGAGAAGACGGCGCCACGCACCAGGGAGCGTTCGACATCGCGGCATACCGCAGCATACCCGGAACCATAGTCAGCAGCCCCAAGGACGAGACGGAGCTCAAGCAGCTGATGTACACCGCCTACAGGCACGACAGCGGGCCCTTTATAATAAGGTATCCGCGCGGAATGGGACGCGGCACCGCATGGCAGGACGTCCCGTTCGCGGAGCTTCCCGTCGGCAAGGCCGAAACCCTGCTCGAAGGAGACACGGTAGCCGTCGTCAGCTGCGGTCCGGCAGCGTATGAAGCCCTGAGGGCGGCGGAGGACTACGCCGGAAAGGTGGGCGTGTACAACTTCCGCTTCGTCAAGCCGCTCGACTGCGAGGCCCTCGACGGCATCGCCGCGCGCTATGAAAGGATAGTCACGGTAGAGGACGGCACCCTGCTCGGCGGCCTGTACGGGGCCGTATGCGAATATGTACTCGCCCGCGGCTACGATATAAAGGTAGAGGGCATAGGCATACCCGACCGCTTCATATCGCAGGCAAGACAGACCAAGCAACTGGCCGATTGCGGGATCGATTACGAAGGAATCAAAAAAAGTTTGTCAAAGTATTTGTAGAATAATAAAATGTTCCTATCTTTGCAATCCCTTATGACAGGGTCTTTGAAATAACTACTGCCGATGTAGCTCAGTTGGCGAGAGCGCGTGATTTGTAATCTCGAGGTCGTGGGTTCGACTCCCTCCATCGGCTCATCAGCGTAGGAAACAAGGGCAAGTACCAGAGTGGCCAAATGGGGCAGACTGTAAATCTGCTGGTTTTACCTTCGGTGGTTCGAATCCATCCTTGCCCACACAGTCGGAAGAATCGCTTCCGGAATAGCGGGGTTCGTATAATGGCTATTATGCCAGCCTTCCAAGCTGGAAATGGGAGTTCGATTCTCCTACCCCGCTCGAATGCCGATGTAGCTCAGGGGTAGAGCGCATCCTTGGTAAGGATGAGGTCATGAGTTCAAATCCCATCATCGGCTCCAAGGCCGGTTAGTTTAGCCGGCTTGTTTTTGCAACAACTTTTTATACGTAATATTATGGCAAAAGAAGTTTTCAAAAGGACTAAACCCCATGTCAACATCGGTACAATTGGCCATGTTGACCACGGTAAGACCACCCTTACCGCTGCCATCACCAAGGTGCTGGCAGAGAAGGGTCTGAGCGAAGCCAAGTCTTTCGATCAGATCGACAACGCTCCCGAGGAGAAGGAGCGCGGTATCACCATCAACACTGCACACGTCGAGTATGAGACCGCCAATCGTCACTATGCGCATGTCGATTGCCCCGGCCACGCCGACTATGTGAAGAACATGGTTACCGGTGCCGCCCAGATGGACGGTGCGATCCTCGTGGTTGCCGCAACCGACGGCCCCATGCCCCAGACCAACGAGCACGTGCTTCTCGCAAAGCAGGTTAACGTGCCCAAGATGGTGGTATTCCTCAACAAGGTAGACCTCGTGGAGGATGAGGAGATGCTCGACCTCGTGGAAATGGAGGTTCGCGAGCTCCTCAACAAGTATGACTTCGACGGAGACAACGCCCCCATCATCCGCGGTTCTGCCCTCGGCGCCCTCAACGGAGAGCCCAAGTGGGAAGAGAAGGTTATGGAACTCATGGACGCTGTCGACAACTATATTCCCCTCCCCGTGCGCGAGAACGAGAAGCCTTTCCTCATGCCTATCGAGGACATCTTCTCAATCACCGGACGCGGTACCGTAGTTACCGGACGTATTGAGACCGGAACCATCCACGTCAACGACCCTGCCGAGATCGTAGGCTTCAGCGACAAGCCCAAGCAGACTGTAGTCACCGGCGTCGAGATGTTCCGCAAGCTCCTCGACCAGGGAGAGGCCGGAGACAACGTAGGTCTCCTCCTCCGCGGTATCGACAAGAAGGAGGTAAGGCGTGGCGAGGTTATCGCAAAGCCCGGCACTATCACTCCCCACAAGCACTTCCTCGGACAGATCTATGTCCTGAAGAAGGAGGAGGGCGGCCGTCACACTCCTTTCCACAACCACTACCGTCCCCAGTTCTTCATCCGTACGCTCGACGTTACCGGAGAGATCACTCTCCCTGCAGGCGTAGAGATGGTTATGCCCGGTGACAACGTGGAGATCGACGTTATGCTCATCACTCCTGTCGCACTCAACGAGAACCTCCGTTTCGCTATCCGTGAAGGCGGTCGTACCGTAGGTGCAGGCCAGGTTACCAAGATTCTTGACTAATCATCAGGTCCATTATATGGCGGATGCCCGGATTGCGTGACATCCGCCATTAATAGGGGAATAGAACAAGGGTAGTTCAGCGGTCTCCAAAACCGTAGATGTGGGTTCGAATCCTGCTTCCCCTGCAAAATATCAAAGGTTACGATTTGGTAATTGTTTAACAGGTACCGCAACCCAGTGCTTCCAACCTGCGGCATCCATTAAATGTAAAGATGAGAAGGTTTATCAATTACTGCAAAGAGTCTTTCGTCGAGCTGACTCAGAAGACAACCTGGTCCTCCTGGCCGAAGCTGCAAAGCTCCGCCCTTCTGGTCATTGTCTCCACTGTAATTCTGGCAGCTCTGCTTTGGGTTGTAGACTACGCTTTCCAGACTCTGATGTCAGGGATTTACACACTGTAGTTCAAGTTTTCAGGTCCTATGGGCGAAATGAAATGGTACGTCCTGCGTACTGCGGGAAGCAAGGAAAAGAGAGCCAAGGAGTATCTCGAGAAAGAAATTGAGAGAAGCGGCCTTCAGGATGAGGTTGCCCAGGTGCTCGTTCCTGTCAAGAAGGAGATCGTAACGAAGAACGGCAAGAGGAAGGCTGTAGACAAGCTTCTCTTCCCCGGTTACGTGCTCATCCAGGCAGAGTTGAGCGGCAAGCTGGAGAACATCATCCGCAACCTCGTCCCTGGCATGTCCGGATTCCTTACTGAAAAGAAAAGTTCCAACGGCGCCCAGATCGAGAGAGTCCCCGTACCCCTTCGCGACGAAGAAGTGCAGAGGATACTCGGCAATCAGGACGAGAACGCGGACAAGGCGGCGGAGACCCTGGTCAACTACACGTTAGGCGACTCCGTGCGCATTACCGACGGTCCCTTCAGCGGGTTCAGCGGTACGGTGGACGAAATCATCGAAGACAGAAGCAAGATCAAGGTGATAGTCGAGATCTTCGGCAGGAAGACTCAGGTAGAACTCAGCTTTACACAAGTAACAAAAGCTTAAAATTCAATTATGGCAAAAGAAGTTACCGGATTCATCAAGCTCCAGATCAAAGGCGGAGCAGCAAATCCTGCACCTCCGGTAGGACCGGCGCTCGGTTCCAAGGGCTTGAACATTATGGACTTCTGCAAGGCTTTCAATGCAGCCACGCAGGCTCAGGCAGGCAAGGTTCTGCCCGTTGTCATAACGGTCTATAACGACAAGTCGTTCACTTTCGAGGTAAAGCAGCCCCCCGTTGCGGTATCGATCAAGGAAGCCGCCAAGGTAGCCAAGGGTTCAGGCGAGCCCAACCGCAAGAAGGTTGCAAGCCTCACATGGGATCAGGTCAGGACCATAGCCGAAGGCAAGATGCCCGACCTCAACTGCTTCACCCTCGCCGCAGCAATGCGCATGGTGGCAGGAACTGCAAGAAGCATGGGTATCACCGTTACCGGTGAATTTCCCGAGAACCTTTAATCGACACGCATATTATGAGTAAATTGACAAAGAATCAGAAGGCAGTTGCGCAGAAGTTCGACTCTCACAAGCTGTATCCGCTCGCCGATGCGTGCCAGGTCGTAAAGGATGTGACATATACCAAGTTCGATGCGACCGTAGAGATCTCAGCCAACCTCGGAGTCGATCCCCGCAAGGCCAACCAGATGATCCGCGGCGTCGTCACCCTTCCCCACGGAACGGGCAAGGCCGTAAGGGTACTGGTACTCTGCACTCCCGACAAGGAGAACGAGGCCAAGGAGGCCGGAGCCGACTATGTCGGACTCGACGAGTACCTCGAGAAGATCAAGGGCGGCTGGACCGATGTGGACGTAGTCATCTGCACCCCTTCGGTAATGGCCAAGGTCGGCGCACTCGGAAAGATCCTCGGTCCCCGCGGACTTATGCCTAACCCCAAGACAGGCACCGTAACCATGGAGGTCGGAGCCGCCGTAAAGGCTTCAAAGAGCGGCAAGATCGATTTCAAGGTCGACAAGACCGGTATCGTACACGCCGCAATCGGAAAAGTATCATTCTCAGCCCAGCAGATCTGCGAGAACGCAGCTGAAGTGCTCAATGCTATAGCAAAGCTCAAGCCGCAGTCCCTCAAGGGAACCTACATGAAGAGCGCGGCTATATGCTCTACCATGAGCCCGGGCGTAAAGATAGATCTCAAGGCATTCCTCAACGGTGCTGAGTAAAAATTCAATATTATGAAGAAAGAACTTAAAGGTCAGATTATTGAAAGCATCTCAGCCCAGTTGAAGCAGTATCCCAACTTCTACATCACGGATATTGCGGGACTGAATGCCGGACAGACGAGCAAACTCCGTCGCGAGTGCTTCAACCAGGGCGTAGTCCTCACGGTAGTGAAGAACACCCTGTTCGCACATGTCCTCAAGGGACTCGAGAACGAGGAAATCAAGCCCCTCCTCGACACCCTCGTAGGAAACACGGCCATAATGTATACCGAGACCACGGCTCCCGCAGCTCCTGCGAAACTCATCCAGAAGCTCCAGAAGGAAGGCTTCGCCAAGCCTGTGGTCAAGGGCGCTTATGTCCAGGATTGCGTATTCATGGGTGAAGGCGCGCTTGCACAGCTTGCCGCAATCAAGACCAGGGAAGAGCTCATCGGCGACATCATCGGTCTGCTCCAGAGCCCCATGCGCAATATCGTATCAGCTCTCGAGAACGCTGCAGAGGGAAAGGCGGACGACGACAAGATCGGCTCTGCCAAGGCTCCCGAGGCAGCCGCAGCCGAGACACCTGCTGCCGAGGCAGCTGCCGCTCCCGCAGCGGAAGAGCCTGCCGCAGAATAGGCTGCGTACAACAAGTTTATATTAACAAATTAAAATAAATTAAAATTATGGCAGATATTAAAGCCCTCGCAGAAGAGTTGGTAAACCTTTCTGTGAAAGATGTTCAGGAACTTGCAAAGGTTCTCAAGGAAGAGTACGGTATTGAGCCCGCAGCAGCAGCTGTAGTCGTATCGGCTGACGCAGGCGCAGGCGCAGCAGCCCCCGCAGAGCAGACTGAGTTCGACGTTATCCTCAAGTCAGCAGGCCAGGGCAAGCTCAATGTCATCAAGGTTGTGAAGAGCGAGCTCGGACTCGGTCTCAAGGAGGCCAAGGATCTCGTGGACGGCGCTCCTGCAACACTGAAAGAGAAAATCTCCAAGGCAGATGCCGAGGCACTCAAGGCTGCACTTGAGGAGGCCGGCGCAGAGGTTGAGATTAAATAACAATGCCTCTCCCTGCTTCAAGGGACAAACAGGTTTAGAGCCGGGGTCAACAGGCTCTAAACCTTTTTTCCGTATTTAAGTTTTTCTCTATTTTCCAAGGCAGAATATGTCAAACAAGACCATAAACAAGCGTATTAACTTTGCAACATCCAAAATTCTGGAATACCCGGATCTCCTGGAGGTGCAGCTGAAGTCGTTCAAGGACTTCTTCCAGCTGGAGACCACTCCGGAGAACAGGAAGAATGAAGGACTGTATCAGGTCTTCCAGGAAATCTTCCCCATCGAGGATACGAGAAACAGCTACAAACTCGAGTTTATCGACTATTTCATCGATCCCCCGCAGTACTCGATTGAGGAATGTCTTGACAGAGGCCTCACCTACAACGTACCTCTGAAGGCAAAGCTCCGCCTTTCCTGCACGGATTCAGAGCACGAAGGATTCGAAACCAGGGTCCAGGACGTGTACCTGGGCAACATCCCTTACATGACGCCTGCCGGCACCTTCGTGATCAACGGCTCGGAACGCATCATAGTCTCCCAGCTGCACAGGTCTCCCGGCGTGTTCTTCGACCAGAGCATGCACGCCAACGGAACCAAGCTCTATTCAGCCAGGATCATCCCGTTCAAGGGTTCATGGATCGAGTTTGCGACGGACATCAACAACGTGATGTACGCTTACATCGACCGTAAGAAAAAGCTGCCCGTAACGACCCTGCTCAGAGCAATCGGATACAATTCCGACAAGGACATCATAGACATCTTCGACCTTGCGGACGAGGTTCCCGTCACAAGGGACGGGCTCGACGCCAACAAGGGCCGCAAGCTCGCGAACAACGTGCTCCGCACCAAGTTCGAAGACTTCATAGACGAAGACACCGGAGAGGTCACCCCGGTGGAACGCATCGAGATCCTTGTCAAGAGAGGAGAGATCCTTGACGACAAGAACATCGACATCATACTCCAGTCCGACGAAAAGACTATCCTTCTCCAGAAGGACGAGGCGAACTCCAAGGAGTACGCCATAATCTTCAACACCCTGCAGAAGGATCCTACCAATACGGAAATCGAAGCCGTCAACTACATCTACAAGCAGCTGCGCAACTCGGAACCGCCCGACGAGAGCACCGCAAGGGATGTAATCGACAAGCTCTTCTTCTCCGAAAAGAGATACGACCTCGGCAACGTGGGCCGCTACCGTCTGAACAAGAAGCTCAACCTTTCGATCGACCCTCAGACGAGAGTGCTCACCAACACCGACATCATAGAAATCATCAAGTACCTGATCGAGCTCATCAACTCCAAGGCGACGGTCGACGACATCGACCACCTCGCGAACCGCCGCGTACGCACCGTTGGCGAGCAGCTCGCCAACCAGTTCAGCGTAGGTCTGAGCCGCATGGCCCGCACTATCAGGGAGAGGATGAACGTGCGCGACAGCGAGCAGTTCAACCCCATAGACCTGATCAACGCGAAGACGCTCGCATCGGTAATCAACTCATTCTTCGGCACGAGCCAGCTTTCGCAGTTCATGGACCAGACCAACCCTCTGGCCGAAATCACGCACAAGAGGCGCCTTTCCGCCCTCGGTCCCGGAGGACTGAGCAGGGAGAGGGCCGGATTCGAGGTGCGTGACGTGCACTACACCCACTACGGAAGGCTCTGCCCTATCGAGTCGCCCGAAGGACCCAACATCGGTCTGATTTCGTCGCTGTGCGTATATGCGCGTATCGACGACCTCGGATTCATCGAGACTCCCTACCGCGACGTCAAGGACGGCAAGGTCGACCTGAGCCCCGAAGGCTGCCACTACATGAGCGCCGAGGAGGAGGAAGACAAGCTCGTGTCTCTGGCCAACATCAGAATGGACGACGAGGGCAACATACTCGAAGACCGCATACAGTGCCGCCTCGAGGCCGACTTCCCCGTCGTGACCAAGGAGCAGGTGGACTACATGGATGTCGCCCCGAACCAGATGGCGTCCGTGGCAGCGTCCCTGATCCCCTTCCTCGAGCACGACGACGCACACCGCGCGCTCATGGGAGCGAACATGATGCGCCAGGCCGTTCCCCTGCTCCAGCCCGAATCCCCTATCGTGGGCACCGGACTCGAGGAGAGGGCCTGCGTAGACTCGCGCACCCAGGTGGTGGCCGAGCGTAACGGCGAAGTCACCTATGTAGACGCCAACGAGATACGCGTGATATACGAGCGCAGCGAAGACGAGACCTTCGTAAGCTTCTCGCCCGAGGAGACCACATACAAGCTCCCTATCTACCGCAGGACAAACCAGAGCACTACCATAACCCTCAAGCCTATCGTCAGGAAGGGCGACAAGGTCGTGAAGGGACAGGTGCTCACCGAAGGCTACGCGACCCAGAACGGAGAGCTCGCCCTCGGACGCAACCTCAAGGTGGCGTTCATGCCCTGGAAGGGTTACAACTACGAGGATGCTATCGTGCTCTCGGAGGAAATGGTCAAGTGGGACGTGCTGACTTCAGTCCATGTGGACGAGTACCTCACCGAGGTGCGCGACACCAAGAGGGGCATGGAGGAGCTCACCTCTGACATACCCAACGTCAGCGAGGACGCGACCAAGAACCTCGGCGAAGACGGCATAGTACGCATCGGCGCGCACATCGAGCCGGGCGACATAATGATAGGCAAGATTACGCCCAAGGGAGAGAGGGATCCGTCACCTGAGGAGAAGCTGCTCAAGGCGATCTTCGGTGACAAGGCCGGAGATGTCAAGGACGCCTCGCTCAAGGCCAACCCCTCGCTCAGCGGCACCGTAATCAAGACCGCCCTCTACACCAAGCTCGGAAAGGACGGCAAGAAGTCTTCGAGCAGGGCAGAGCAGAACACCCGCCTGAGCATGCGTCAGGCCGAGTTCGACCGCAAGGCCGAGAAGCTCTACTCGAACTTCATCCAGAAGCTCGCCGTGCTCACCAAGAACAAGAAGAGCGCCGGCATAACCGACCTCTACGGAGTCGAGATACTCGAGAAGGACAAGAAGATCACCTCCGAAGTCCTCAAGAGCATCGACTATACCAACATCAATTCAAACAAGTGGACCACCGACAAGGAGACGAACGCCCTGATCCGCGACCTTATCAACAACTACTGCATAGCCCTCAAGACCGAGCAGGCGATATGCAAGCGCGATATGGACAAGATCAAGGTTGGAGACGAACTGCCCAACGGAGTCATGCAGATAGCCAAGGTCTACATCGCCAAGAAGCGCAAGATCACTGTCGGCGACAAAATGGCCGGACGCCACGGAAACAAGGGTATCGTCGCGAAGATCGTACGTCAGGAGGACATGCCCTTCCTTGAGGACGGCACACCCGTAGACATAGTGCTCAACCCTCTGGGAGTACCTTCGCGTATGAACCTCGGACAGATCTACGAGACCGTGCTCGGCTGGGCCGGCGCAAGGCTCGGACTCAAGTTCAGCACCCCTATCTTCGACGGTGCGAGCATCGGCGAGATCTGCGAGTACACCGACAAGGCAGGCGTTCCCCGCTTCGGCAAGACCCGTCTGCGCGACGGAGGCACCGGAGATTACTTCGACCAGCCTGCGACCGTCGGCGTCATCTACATGATCAAGCTCGGCCACATGGTCGACGACAAGATGCACGCGCGCTCGATCGGACCGTACTCCCTCATCACCCAGCAGCCTCTCGGAGGAAAGTCGCAGTTCGGAGGACAGAGGTTCGGAGAAATGGAGGTATGGGCCCTCGAAGCCTTCGGCGCGGCCAACGCCCTCCAGGAGATCCTCACCGTCAAGTCCGACGACGTAGTCGGCAGGGCCAAGACCTATGAGGCCATAGTGAAGGGTGACCCCATTCCTCCCGCAGGAATTCCGGAGTCGCTCAACGTGCTCCTCCACGAGCTCCGCGGACTCGGTCTCAAGATTACTTTGGAATAATTGTTTGAACGAACAGCAATATGCCTATTTTCAACAACAAAGACAATAAGATAAAGAGCAACTTTCAGACAATAAGCATAGCTCTGGCGTCTCCCGAAGACATCACCGCGCGTTCGAGCGGAGAGGTTCTCAAGCCCGAGACGGTCAACTACAGGACATACAAGCCCGAAAGGGACGGTCTGTTCTGCGAGATGATTTTCGGTCCTACCAAGGACTACGAATGCTATTGCGGAAAGTACAAGGGCGTCCGCTACAGGGGCATCACCTGCGACAGGTGCAAGGTGGAGGTGACCGAGAAGAAGGTGCGCCGCGAAAGGATGGGCCACATCAAGCTGACCGTCCCGGTAGCGCACATCTGGTACTTCAAGTCGGCTCCGAACAAGATCTCCGCCCTGCTCGGACTTCCTGCCAAGAAGCTCGAATCCGTTATCTACTATGAGAAATACATAGTGGTCAATCCCGGAACGAGCGGACTGGAGAAAATGGCGCTGCTCTCCGAGGACGAATACCTCGACGTGCTCGCCACCCTGCCCGGCAACGCCAACCTCCCCGCTTCGGATCCCGACAAGTTCGTGGCGAAAATGGGTGCCGAGGGCATCTACGACCTGCTCAAGGAGATCGACGTCGACCAGCTCGGCAGGGAGCTCCGCGAAAGGATGCAGGTGGAGACCTCGCAGCAGCGCAAGGCAGACATACTCAAGAGGCTCCAGGTAGTGAAGTGGTTCCAGGAGTCCAAGGGCATCAACCGCCCCGAGTGGATGATCATGGACGTTATTCCCGTGATTCCGCCCGACCTGCGTCCTCTGGTACCCCTCGACGGAGGAAGGTTCGCCACCTCCGACCTCAACGACCTGTACCGCCGCGTAATCATACGCAACAACCGTCTGAAGAGGCTCATCGAGATCAAGGCTCCCGAAGTCATACTGCGCAACGAGAAGCGCATGCTCCAGGAGGCCGTCGACTCGCTGTTCGACAACTCGAAGAAGTCCTCCGCCGTCAAGAGCGAGTCCAACAGGGCGCTCAAGTCGCTGTCCGACTCCCTCAAGGGCAAGCAGGGCCGCTTCCGCCAGAACCTCCTCGGAAAGCGTGTGGACTACTCCGCACGTTCCGTAATCGTCGTAGGCCCCGAGCTGAACATGCACGAGTGCGGACTGCCCAAGTTCATGGCCGCCGAGCTCTACAAGCCGTTCATCATACGCAAGCTCATCGAGCGCGGAATAGTCAAGACCGTGAAGTCCGCAAAGAAGATAGTGGACCGCAAGGATCCCGTGATCTGGGACATACTCGAGAACGTGATGAAGGGACATCCCGTGCTGCTCAACCGTGCACCTACCCTGCACAGGCTCGGTATCCAGGCTTTCCAGCCCAGGATGATCGAGGGCAAGGCAATCCAGCTCCACCCTCTCGCATGTACCGCGTTCAACGCCGACTTCGACGGTGACCAGATGGCGGTGCACCTCCCTCTCGGCAACGCGGCAATCATGGAGGCCCAGCTGCTGATGCTCGGTTCGCAGAACATCCTCAACCCCGCCAACGGCGCTCCTATCACCGTGCCCTCGCAGGACATGGTGCTCGGACTCTACTACATCACGAAAGTGCGTCCGGGCGCGAAGGGAGAGAACATGTGCTTCTACTCCCCCGAGGAAGTCATCATAGCCTACAACGAGAAGGCCATTGAGATGCACGCGCTCATCAAGGTGCGCCTGCCCAAGGACAAGCAGGACGCCTCGAAGGGCACTGAGCTCGTCGAGACCACCGCGGGCCGCATAATCGTGAACCAGTATGTTCCCGACGAGGTGCCCTATGTGAACGAGGTGCTCGGCAAGAAGAGCCTGCGCAAGATCATCACCAACGTCATCAAGCATACAGGCGTGACCCGCACCGCGAAGTTCCTCGACGATATCAAGAACCTCGGCTACGACCAGGCGTTCCGCGCGGGAATATCGTTCAACCTCG
The DNA here is from genome assembly GCA_001915575.1 of Bacteroides sp. CAG:1060_57_27. GTDB lineage: Bacteria > Bacteroidota > Bacteroidia > Bacteroidales > UBA932 > Cryptobacteroides > Cryptobacteroides pullicola. Next base: position 55,336 of record MNQT01000013.1, read on the forward strand.
GCGACGTGATAGTCCCGAAGGAGAAGACCACTCTCGTGGAGGACGCATACAAGAAGGTTTCCGAGATACGCGACGACTACGACAACGGTTTCATCACGAACAACGAGCGCTACAACAAGGTTATCGACCTCTGGTCGGCCGTGGACAACAGGCTCACCAAGATCGTGACGAAGCAGATATCAGAAGACCAGCAGGGATTCAACCCCGTCTACATGATGCTCGACTCGGGAGCCCGAGGCTCGACCACCCAGATCAAGCAGCTCTGCGGCATGCGAGGCCTCATGGCCAAGCCCCAGAAGGCCGGTGCATCTGGAGCGGACATCATCGAGAACCCTATCGTATCCAACCTTAAGGAAGGAATGTCGGTGCTCGAGTACTTCATCTCCACCCACGGTGCGAGAAAGGGTCTTGCCGACACCGCCCTCAAGACAGCCGACGCCGGTTACCTCACCAGAAGGCTCGTTGACGTATCGCACGACGTAATCATCACCGAGGAGGACTGCGGTACGCTCAGGGGACTCATAGCCACGGCTATCAAGAACAAGGACGAAGTCGTCGAGTCGCTCGGCGAGAGGATACTCGGACGCACCTCCGTGCACGACATCTTCAACCCTCTGACCGGTGAGCTCATCATCAAGGCCGGAGAGGAGATACGCGAGAAGGAGGCCGACCTCATCGACTCCCTGCCCATAGAGCAGGTCGAGATACGTTCGGTGCTCACCTGCGAGAGCCGCAAGGGTGTCTGCGCAAAGTGCTACGGACGCAATCTCGCCACCAGCAGAATGGTGGAGAAGGGCGAGGTAGTGGGCGTAATCGCCGCCCAGTCTATCGGCGAGCCCGGTACCCAGCTGACCCTGCGTACCTTCCACGTCGGAGGTACTGCATCGTCCTCCGCAGCCGACTCGTCGATCGAGTCGAAGTACGACGGCGTGCTCAAGTACGAGGAACTGCGTACTATCGAGAGGGTTACCGACCAGAACACCACCGAGACCGTCGTAGTGAGCCGCATGACGGAGCTCCGCATAATCGACGAGAATACCGGAATCACCTACTCGCAGTATGACGTGCCCTACGGAGCCGTCATCTACAAGAAGGACGGCGAGAAGGTCACGAAGGGCGACCTCATCTGCAACTGGGATGCCTACAACGCCACGACTATCGTAGAGACCGCGGGTACCGTGCGCTTCGAGAACATGATCGAGGACGCCACCTTCCAGAAGGAGAGCGCCGACGAGTTCTCGGCCAGCACGGACAAGGTCATAATCGAGTCCAAGGACAAGACCAAGACCCCTATCCTGCACATCGTGGACGAGAACGAGCAGACCCTCAAGCAGTACAACCTTCCCGTCGGAGCCCACATCATGGCCGAGAACGGCGACAAGGTCAAGGTCGGCGACGTGATAATGAAGATTCCGCGCGCGATCGGCAAGGCCAGCGACATCACCGGAGGTCTGCCCCGAGTTACGGAACTCTTCGAGGCCCGCAACCCTTCAAGCCCGGCGATACTCTCCGAAATCAACGGCGAGGTGCTCATGGGCAAGATCAAGCGAGGCAACCGCGAGATCATCGTCCGCAACAAGTTCGGCGTGGAGAAGCACTATCTCGTGCCTCTGACCAAGCAGATACTCGTCCAGGAGAACGACTATGTCAAGGCAGGCTCTCCCCTGTCTGACGGAGGCATTTCTCCCAGCGACATACTCAACATCCTCGGTCCCGTGAAGGCACAGGAGTACATAGTCAACGAGGTGCAGGCCGTATACCGCCTGCAGGGCGTGAAGATCAACGACAAGCACTTCGAGATCATCGTAAGGCAGATGATGCGCAAGGTGGAGATCACCAATCCCGGAGACACCGAGTTCCTCGCCGAGGAACTGGTCGACAAGTGGAAGTTCATCGACACCAACGACCGCATCTTCGGCAAGTACGTGGTGCTCACTCCCGGCGGTTCGCAGAAGTACCAGGGCGGAGAGATTATCGGCGCCCGCGAGCTCCGCAGCGAGAACGCCTCCCTCCAGAGGCAGGGGCTGGATCCCGTTTCCGCAAGGCCTGCACAGCCCGCTACCGCGAAGCTCATACTCCAGGGTATCACGAGGGCGGCACTGAAGACCGACAGCTTCATCTCCGCGGCATCGTTCCAGGAGACGACCAAGGTGCTCAGCGAAGCCGCGATACGCGGAAGGGTCGACCACCTCGAGGGCCTGAAGGAGAATGTCATCTGCGGACACCTGATTCCTGCCGGTACCGGTCTCAAGGACTACCAGGACATCATAGTCGGACGCAACGACGACCTCGCACAGGAGCTGAGCGAGCTCTAACAGGCTCTTTCAGATACATTTCAAGGAAGGACAGGCTCCGGACAGGGCCCGTCCTTCTTTCTTTATTCGCCAAAAATCTTTATTTTTGAGGATTATGATTTCAGAGACCGAACGCGAACAGATACTCGCCCTCATCAAGAGGGAGGTGGTGCCGGCCATAGGCTGTACGGAACCGATAGCCGTGGCGCTGTGCGTGGCAAAGGCTGCGGAGACTCTGGGACAGACTCCCGAAAGTGTCTCGGTACGGCTCAGCGCCAACATACTCAAGAACGCAATGGGCGTGGGAATCCCGGGGACCGGCATGACCGGACTTCCGATAGCTGTCGCGCTCGGTGCCCTGGCGGGGCGCTCCGAATACGGGCTGGAAGTGCTCAGGGACGTAGATGCGCAGGCCGTAGCCCGCGGCAGGCGCTACCTTGCGGAAGGCAGGGTCGGGATAGCCCTCAAGAAAGACGCCTGCGACAAGCTCTACATCGAGGTGGAGGCCCGCTGCGGAGAGCATGACGCGCTATGCGTCATATCCGGAAGCCATACGCATTTCGTAAGGATAGTCAGGGACGGAAGCGTCCTGCTGGACGAGACCCCGGGAGGTTCCGGCTGCGACGAGGGCGGGGATCTGGCCTGGCTGAACCTCGCGAAGGTATGGGAATTCGCGATGCAGACCCCGCTTGACGAGCTCCGCTTCATACTCGAGGCGAAGAGGCTCAACAAGGCTGCGGCCGAGCGCTCGTTCGAAGGCAACTACGGGCACCGCCTGGGCAAGATCCTGAAGAACAGCCTCGAGAGGCAGACCATGGGCGAGAACACGTTCACGCGCATACTTTCCTACACCTCGGCCGCCTGCGACGCGAGAATGGCAGGGACCCAGATTCCCGTGATGAGCAACTCGGGCTCCGGCAACCAGGGAATAGCGGCGACGCTCCCCGTGGTGGTCTATGCCGAAGAATGCGGCGCCGACGAGGAGCACACGATACGCGCCCTGACGCTCAGCCACCTGACCGCGATATACATAAAGCAGAGCCTCGGATGCCTGTCCGCCCTGTGCGGATGCGTGGTTGCGGCCACGGGCTCCAGCTGCGGCATAACCTACCTCATGGGAGGAGGATATGACGAGGTATGCAGCGCCGTCAAGAACATGATAGCGAACCTCACGGGCATGATATGCGACGGAGCCAAGCCGAGCTGCGCGCTCAAGCTTTCGAGCGGAGTGTCGACGGCGGTGCTTTCGGCGATGATGGCCATGGAACACGAGTGCGTAAGTTCCGTGGAAGGCATCATCGACAGCGACGTGGACCAGTGCATACGGAACCTGACCACGATAGGCAGGGACGGCATGAACGAGACCGACCGCCTGATACTCGACATAATGACCCACAAACATTCAGACATAGACAAATGCAAAGCATGAAAGACAGGCAGATGCATCTTGAGACCATCGCCCTGCACGCAGGACAGGAGCAGGCGGATCCGGCGACGGATTCGCGCGCCGTCCCTATCTATCAGACGACTTCGTATGTGTTCGACAGCTGCAGCAACGCGGCCGACCGTTTCGCACTGCGCGCTCCCGGCAACATCTACGGGCGTATGACCAACTCCACCCAGGCCGTCCTGGAGCAGAGGGTGGCCGCACTCGAGGGAGGAAAGGCCGCACTTGCACTGGCCTCCGGAGCGGCGGCGGTGACCTGTGCCCTCCAGAACGTCCTCCAGCAGGGAGACCATATAATCGCAGCAGACAACCTCTACGGGGGCAGTTTCAACCTCATCACGCACACCCTCGCCACCTGGGGCATAGACAACACCATACTGACGGTGAACGACACGGCCGCACTCGAGGCGGCCATACGCCCTGACACCAAGGTGATATATGCCGAGACCTTCGGCAACCCCAATTCGGACGTCACCGACCTCGAGGCCATTGCAGAGGTCGCCCACCGGCACAACATAGTCTTCATAGTCGACAACACCTTCGCTCCCCTGCTGATCCGTCCGCTGGAGCACGGCGCCGACATAGTCGTGCACTCCGCGACCAAGTTCATCGGAGGCCACGGCACCTCGCTGGGCGGAATAATCGTGGACGGAGGCAGCTTCGACTGGAGCAGGGAGCCGGACAAATATCCCACGATAGCCCGTCCCGACCCCAACTACCACGGAGGCATATTCACGGAGATGACGCCTGACGCCCCGTTCGTACACCGCATCAGGGACGTCATACTGCGCGACACTGGAGCGGCCATAAGCCCCTTCAACGCATGGCTGCTGCTGCAGGGTGTCGAGAGCCTGCCGCTCAGAATGGAAAGGCATGTGGAGAACGCCCTGAAGGTCGTGAAGTTCCTCGAAGGGCATCCCAAGGTGGCGAAGGTAAACCACCCCTCGCTCGCCAGCCATCCCGACCACGCCCTCTACGGGAAGTATTTCCCGAAAGGCGGCGGCTCGATATTCACCTTCGAGGTCAAAGGGACGCTCGAAGACACCTGGAAGTTCATCGACAGCCTGAAGCTGTTCTCGCTGCTCGCCAATGTCGCGGACATGAAGAGCCTCGTCATACACCCCTACACCACCACCCACTCCCAGATGACACCCGAGGAGCTGGAGCAGCAGCACATAACCCCCACGACAGTAAGGCTTTCGATAGGAGTGGAGCACATAGACGACATTCTCGCAGACCTCTCGCAGGCGTTCGACAAGATATAGGCAGCAGATGAAAGTATCAGAAGTCCTCTCTACAAGCACCAAGGCATATCCGTCGCTGGAGATAGTCCCTCCGCAGACGGGAATCACGCGCACCGAACTGCTCGACAGCATACGGCCGTTCATGGAGTTCAGCCCCAGGTATATCAACGTAACCTGCCACCGCGACGAGGTCGAATTCATTCCCAGGCCCGACGGAAGCTACTCAAGGCGCCTCGTCAGGCGCAGGGTCAGCGAGAGCGTGGTGTGCGCGGCCATACAGGCGGAGTTCAAGGTAGACGTGGTGCCGCACCTGATATGCGGCGGCTCCAACGCCGAGCAGATCGAGTTCCAGCTGCAGGACTTCAGGTTCATGGGCATGGACAACATCCTGGCGCTGCGCGGCGACTGCATCAGCGGCGAGAAGCGCTTCACTCCCGAGGCAGGAGGCTACAGCCATGCCGACGAACTGGTAAGGGCGGTACACCGCTTCGAAAGGGAGCACCTGAACGCCGAGAACTATTTCTGCATAGGCGTAGGGGCCTATCCCGAGAAGCACTTCGAGGCCCCCAACCTGGAATACGACATAGAGATGCTCAGGCAGAAGGTCGATTCCGGAGCCGACTACATAGTCACGCAGATGTTCTTCGACAACACGGTGTTCTACCGCTTCGTGGACAGGTGCCGCGCGGCGGGAATCACCGTACCGATAATCCCGGGACTCAAGCCGCTGTCGACCTACAGACAGGTGCAGCTGCTTCCGGAGACCTTCTCGATAGACATCCCGCAGGAACTCACCAAGGAAATGGAGGCATTCCGCGACGACCGGGACGCATGCTACCGCATAGGCCAGATATGGTGCGCCAGACAGTGCAGGGACCTTATAGCCCACGGAGCGAAGGCCGTGCATTTCTACACCATGGGCAGGGCCGAAAATATCGTCGGGATACTCAGGGAGTGCTTTTAGGAAGATACATACGATGACAGGAGGCGATATAAGGCAGGAGCTCGGAAAGAGGATACTGATTCTGGACGGAGCCATGGGCACCATGCTCCAGAGACGCGGCCTGAGCGGGAACAGCGAGGAGTTCAACTTCACGAGGCCCGAGGTCATAGGCTCTATCCACAGGGCCTACATCGAGGCCGGAGCAGACATAATCGAGACAAACTCGTTCTCGGCCAACCGCATCTCGCAGGCGGAATACGGCTGCGGCGACCGTGCATACGACATGGCGAGGGAAGCGGCGCGCATAGCCCGCGGCGCCGCCGACTCCGCAGGACGCACGGTATGGGTGGCCGGAAGCGCAGGCCCCAGCTCGAAATCGCTCTCGCTCGCACAGGACCTGTCCGACCCGGCCTTCAGGGCCGTCAGCTTCGACGACATGGCCGAAGCCTACGGAGAGCAGTTCAGAGGCCTGATTGACGGAGGCGCAGACCTCATACTTCTCGAGACCTGCTTCGACGCCCTCAACACCAAGGCCGCTATATATGCCCTCGAGACAATCTTCGCGCAGAACCCTTCCCTGCGCCGTCCGGTAATGATTTCCGCTTCGGCGAGCGACCGCAGCGGAAGGACGCTCACCGGGCAGACCATAGAAGCCTTCTACCGCTCGGTATGCCATGCAAGGCCCCTGTCGTTCGGGCTGAACTGCTCCCTCGGGGCGGAGGAGCTCGCACCGCTGATAAGGGACGTGGCCAGCTGGGCCGAATGCGCCGTGAGCCTGCATCCCAACGCAGGACTGCCCAACGAACTGGGTTCCTACGACCAGAGCCCCGAGACCATGGCCGGAGCACTTGCTGCGCTTGCCTCGGAGGGCGTGCTGAACATTGCGGGAGGCTGCTGCGGCACGACGCCGGAGCACATAGCGGCGATAGCGGAGGCGCTCGCGGGAGCTCCCTTCCGCCCTGCCGCGAAAAAGACGGACTGCCTGTATGTGAGCGGTCTGGAATCAGTCTGCATAGACAGGAAGATGAATTTCACGAACGTGGGCGAAAGGGCCAATGTCGCCGGTTCGCGCAAGTTCGCAAGGCTCATAGCGTCAGGAGACTACGAGAAGGCCCTCGAAGTGGCCGCCTCGCAGATAGAGGGAGGAGCCTCGGTAATAGACATAAGCATGGACGACGCCATGCTCGACCCGGCGGCCGAAATGGAGAAGTTCCTCCGATATGTCGCCAACGACCCCGCAGTGGCGAAGGCGGCCATAATGGTGGATTCCTCCGACTGGGCCGCGATACTTGCAGGGCTCAAGAACGCCCAGGGCCGGTGCATAGTGAACTCAATATCGCTCAAGGAAGGCGAGGAGGCCTTCCTGCGCAAGGCCTCGGAACTGCGCAGGCTCGGAGCCGCGGTAGTCGTAATGGCCTTCGACGAGCAGGGGCAGGCCACGGACTACGGGCGCAAGATACAGATATGCGGCAGGGCCTACCGCCTGCTGTGTGAAAAGGCAGGATTCGCACCGGAAGAGATAATACTCGACCCGGGAGTACTCGCCGTAGGCACAGGCATACGCGAGCACTCCCACTACGGGACAGACTTCATCCGCGCCGTGAAATGGATAAAGGAGAACCTTCCCGGAGCGCTCACATCGGGAGGCATATCCAACCTGTCCTTCGCGTTCAGGGGCAACAATCCCGTCCGCGAGGCCATGCACTCCGTATTCCTCTACCACGCCATAGGTGCCGGGCTGGACATGGGCATAGTCAATCCCGGGATGCTCCAGGTCTACGACGACATCGAGCCCGGGCTGCGCAAATGCGTCAGCGACGTCATACTGGACACCGACGGACAGGCCACTGAAAGGCTGCTCGCAAAGGCGGCGCAGATACAGAAGCTCGCCCGGGAGGCGGAAGCCGGCGCGGCAGGCTCATCGGCAGACGGCAGCGCAGAGGCGGCCGGCGGGGATGCAGAAGACAAGGGAACTGCGGCGGACAGGCTCCGCAAGTCCCTCGTAAGAGGCTCGTCGCCGACCCTTGCCGAGGATGTCATGGAATGTCTCAAAGACCTGGGCGGCAGGGCCGTGGACGTGATAGAGGGGCCGCTGATGTCCGGAATGGAAAAGGTGGGGCAGCTGTTCGGCGAAGGAAAGATGTTCCTGCCGCAGGTGGTAAAGTCCGCGAAGACGATGCGCGACGCGGTAGCCGTCCTGGAGCCCTATATGAAAGGTGACCCTTCCGTCTCCGGGACAAGACGCAGGCCTCTGATACTGCTGGCCACGGTCAAGGGCGACGTCCACGACATAGGAAAGAACATAGTAGGCATAGTCATGGGCTGCAACGGCTTCGAGGTCTGCGACCTGGGTGTCATGGTCCCGGTGGAACAGATACTCGACAGGGCGGCAGAGACCGGGGCGGACATAATAGGCGTCAGCGGACTCATCACCCCCTCGCTGCACCAGATGGAACAGCTGTGCCGCGAAATGGCTGCCAGAGGGCTCTCTACGCCGCTGCTGGTGGGAGGCGCTACCACCTCGGCCCTGCACACGGCCGTGAAGCTGGCTCCCCTGTACGACCATGTATTCTACGGCGCCGACGCCTCGGCCAGTGCCGTACTGGCGGGAAGGCTGATGTCGTCGAGGCAGGAATGCGAAGACGAGCAGCACGCCGCACAGGACAGGCTGCGCGCCCTCTACGCTGAATCCCGCGCCGGCAGGGCAGCCGCGGCGGCCGCTGCCCCGAGAGAGCCTTTCCCGGCGGAGAGCTTCCTGCACGGCAAGGTATTCGACGATATCTGCGGCAGAGAACTCAAGATAAAGGATGTCCTGCCGTACTTCGACTGGAAGCTGTTCTATGTCAGCCTCGGAGTGAAGGACAGTTCCGACGAGGCGGCCGCCAGGCTCAACGGCGACACCATACGGGCTATCGACCGCCTGATGAACGACGGTCTGTGCAGGATTACGGTATGTGCGAGGTTCGATGCGTGCGTGAGCCGCGGCGACGACATAGTCTGCGACAGCTACACCCTGCCCATGCTGCGGCAGGAAGACGGCGACAGGCTTTCGCTGAGCGACTTCGCCGCACCGGAGCGCTACGGCTTCGCCTCCCCCGTCGGAATGTTCGCAGTCAGCGTTAGGCTCGACGAGGATGCCGGATCCGGCGGCAGTCACCGCTCCACCGGAGGGAAGAGTCTCGACTACGACAGCCTGCTCGAAAGGTCGATAATGGTCACCCTCGCCGAAGCCGCCGCAAGCTGGATCGACACCGGACTCAGGCACCGCCTGCCCGAAGGCTCCGCATTCAGGATAGTGCGTCCGGCGGCCGGATACGCCAGCTGCCCCGACCACTCCCTCAAAAAGGACATTCTCGCCCTGCTCCCGGGCGCGGACAGGCTCGGGATCAGCCTCACGGAATCTTACGCGATGATTCCCGACTCCAGCATCTGCGGGCTCATATTCGTCCACCCCGAAGCCTGCTACCCGGAGATACGCGGGATAAGCCGGAAAACGGCGGAGGACTATGCCCGCCGCCGTGGTATGTCGGATTCAGAGATGCAGGGACTGCTCGGGAACCTACTCTGAGAGTGTCCACTCGGCTCCGTCCCTGGTATCCTTGACCTGGATGCCGAGAGCCTTGAGGCAGTCGCGTATATGGTCGGAAGTGTTCCAGTCCTTCGCAGCCTTGGCTGCGGCGCGGCTTTCGAGCACCATGTCCATGAGTCCCGACACCACCTTGCCCATAGTCCCCTCCGACGACTCCTCGTCCACGAGCCCGAGGACTCCGAACACTATGTCGTCGTAAACCTGCACGAGAGCCTTCAGGTCGGCCTCCGTAAGGCTCAGCTGTCCGGCCTTTGCCGAATTGATCATCCTCACGGACTCTGATATGTGGGCCAGCGCCTGGGGCGTGTTGAGATCGTCGCACAGGGCCTCGTACACTCCGTCGGCCACGGCCCTGACTTCCGCCGAGTCCGCACGGCACGCATCCGGAGCAAGCGAGTCGGAGAGGCTGCCGTATTCCGGCCTCGGCATGGGCTTTCCCGCCATGGCATAAAGGTCGCGGGCCGCCTGCATAAGCCGCTTCAGTCCTTTTTCCGCAGCCTTGAGCGCATCGTTGGAGAAGTCCAGCGTACCGCGGTAATGTGCCTGGAGTATGAAGAAGCGCACCGTCATGGGGCTGTACGCCTGGTCGAGCTTGGGATGATTCCCGCTGAAAAGCTCGGGCAGGGTGATGAAGTTGCCCAGAGACTTGCCCATTTTCTGCCCGCCTATCGTTATGAGGTTGTTGTGCACCCAGTAATGTACGCCCTGCGTACCGCGCGAAGCCTGGTTCTGGGCTATCTCGCATTCGTGGTGGGGGAACATCAGGTCCATTCCGCCGCCGTGGATGTCGAACTCGCGTCCGAGATACTTCTCTCCCATGACCGAGCACTCGAGATGCCAGCCCGGGAAGCCCTCGCCCCAGGGGGACGGCCAGCGCATTATATGCTGCGGCTCGGCCTTCTTCCAGAGCGCGAAGTCGTACGGCGCACGCTTGTCGCCCTGCCCGTCGAGGCTCCTCGTGCCTTCCCGCGTATCGTCGAGATTGCGCCCGGAGAGCACCCCGTAATGGAAGTCCTCGTTGTATCTGCGCACGTCGAAATAAACGCTGCCGTTGCTCTCGTATGCATATCCGGCGTCGAGTATCTTCTTCACGGCCTCGATCTGCTCGATTATATGCCCCGACGCGCGCGGCTCTATGGACGGAGGGGCCACATTGAGCTTGCGCATGGCCTCGTGATAGCGCAGCGTATAGGTCTGCACTACCTCCATAGGCTCCACCTGCTCCAGACGCGCCTTCTTGGATATCTTGTCCTCCCCCTCGTCGGCATCGTGCTCGAGGTGTCCCACATCGGTGATGTTGCGCACATAGCGCACCTTGTAGCCCAGGTGGCGCAGGAACTTGAACAGCACGTCGTAGGTGACGCCGGGCCTCGCATGTCCGAGATGCGCGTCGCCGTAGACCGTGGGGCCGCAGACATACATTCCGACATGGCCGGGGTTCACCGGCACGAAAAGTTCTTTCTTCCGCGTAAGCGTATTTGTAAGCAGGAGTTCTCTCATATCCTGCAAATGTACGAATTAATTCGTACATTTGGCGTTATGAAACTTATAAGTTGGAATGTGAACGGCCTCAGGGCCGTGGCCGGGAAAGGCTTTGCGGAGACGTTCCGGAGTCTGGACGCGGACATCGTATGCCTGCAGGAGACGAAACTCCAGCAGGGACAGATAGACCTCGAATTCGAAGGCTACGGCTCGTGGTGGAACTATGCCGAGAAGAAGGGCTATTCCGGCACCTGCATATATTCGAGGGTGGAGCCGCTGTCGGTGACATACGGAATCGGAGCCGACGAGCACGACCGCGAGGGCAGGGTCATCTGCTTCGAGACGCCGGACTTCTACCTAGTCAACGTCTATACCCCCAACTCTCAGGACGGGCTCAGGAGACTCGGCTACAGGATGCAGTGGGAGGACGCATTCCGGGAATACGCAGGAGGGCTGGCAAGGCGCAAGGGCGTGGTGATATGCGGAGACATGAACGTCGCCCATGAAGAGATAGACCTCAGGAACCCCGCCACCAACCACCAGAATGCAGGATTCACCGACGAGGAGAGAGGCAGGATGAGCCGGCTTCTCGGGAGCGGCTTCTGCGACAGCTGGCGGCACCAGCATCCCGACGAGGCAAAATATTCCTGGTGGTCGTACAGGATGCGCGCCCGCGAGAGGAACGTAGGGTGGAGAATCGACTACTTCCTCGTATCGGACAGCCTCGTCCCCCGCATAGTCTCCACCGACATCCACAACGAGATCTTCGGCTCAGACCACTGTCCGGTCGAGCTCGTCCTCCGATAGCGCCCACGGCGGCACGGGACCACGGAGCCGCGGCCGCGAGGCTACTTCTCAGCCTTGCGGTGCGCCATGATCTCCAGGAAGGTGACGAGGGCCGCGCCTACCAGTGCCCAGACTATAGCCCAGGGAATCTGCATGTCTATCTCGAGCAGAGTGCCCTCGCGCAGCAGCTGCGCCTCCCTGACGGTCTCCATGTCGCTCCAGGGCCATACCTTGACGAGCGAACCGATGATGAAACCTACCAGCACGAGCAGGGTCGACCTGTGATAGCGCGCAAGCAGCCAGTGCAGGAATTTCGAGAACGCCAGTATGCCGACCAGCGCACCCAGGATAAATACAAGCACCACTGCGAAATCGAGGAGCACGCCCTCGCCCGAAAGGATTTTCGTGAGCGTGGAGAGCATGAACTCGTATTTTCCGAGTATCAGAAGTATGAAGCTTCCGCTGATGCCGGGAAGTATCATCGCGCATATCGCGATCGCTCCCGACAGGAATATGAACCACAGCGCGTCCGGCGTCTGGGTGGGCGACAGCGTACACACCACGACGCCGAGTATGATGCCGAGCACCAGCATCACGAAGTCCTTCCCCTTCCATCCCTTGATGTCCCTGAGCATGAAGACGGACGAGGCCACGATCAGGCCGAAGAAGAACGCCCATGTGGGAATCGGTTCATAGTTCAGGAGATAGGTCATCAGCTTCGCAAGCGACATTATGCTGATGAGTATGCCCGCGACCACGGATATCAGGAAATTGCCGTTGATGTGTTTCCAGAAATCACGGAACTTTCCCTTGAACAGCAGCTTCACCGCAGTGCCGTTGATAGAGTTTATGGAGCCTACGAGTTCCTCGTAGATTCCTGTCATGAATGCTATGGTACCGCCCGAGACTCCGGGAATCACGTCGGCAGCACCCATACCTATGCCCTTGAGGCCGACGAGAAGATACTTCTTCAGAGATGTTGTCATTTGATCTTCAGTAAATATTCTGTAATTGCCCCGAAGAGCGCAAGCTGGTCGAGCCGCGCACCGTCGGGTGGAGTAACCGTCATGTCGTATATCCCTCCCTCCAGGGGGAAACATCCTATCTTGAACTTCGCCGGGCTGCACCTCGCCTCGAATTCGGAAGCGAAATCGTCATCCCGGCACGACAGGGAAATGAAAAGATCCTCGCCGCGGGGCTTCTCTCCGGGCAGCCTGAAGGCACGGCGCATGTAGCCGGCATGGTTCAGCTGCTCCTGACCGGGAGAGAGGACTGTCAGGGCGATACCGCGGCCGCCGAAGAACTCTTTCGCCGCAGCTTCGGCCGCATCCGCCTCGGGAGCCGTCCTGTCGATGAATACCACGGCGGAATGCAGGTCCGCAAGAGGCACGATGCCGTGCTCCGCCATGCTCCTGTTCTTTTTCAGGGCGAAGCGGCGCAGAATATATTTCAGCGGACTTGTCATCTCTGCTCAACGGAGGCGAAAAGTCCGCGTATTTCCTGCTTCGCCACATGCCAGCGGGGAACATCGATCTTGGTACCCACGACCTCGACCACCTTCGCGGCTATTATCGACCCGGCCTCGCCGCAGACCTTGAGAGGCATCCCGAGGGAATGCGCATACAGGAATCCGGCAGCATAGGTATCCCCGGCTCCCGTGGCGTCGACAGTATCGGCAGGCCACGCCTCGATGAAATGTCTTTCGTCGCCCGACTTTATCCAGCTGCCGTCTTTGCCGACCTTGACCACCGCGATACTGCAGAGACGGGAAATCTCGTCGAGAGCCTCCACGGGGTCGGAGAGCTTGGTGAACGCCTTGGACTCGGTCTCGTTGGCGAAGACTATGTCGACATATTTCTCGACTATGTCGTGCAGGAAGGCCAGGTTGGATTCCACTACATTGTAGGAAGCCATGTCGAGGGAGATTATGCAGCCGGCCTCGTGCGCATATTCCACGGCACGGCGTATAAGCTGCTGGTTCTGCACCAGATAGCCCTCTATATGGAAGTAGTCGTAGCCCTCGAACCATTCCTTGCGGAGGTCGGAGGGGACGAGGTCGAGCGCGGCGCCGAGATACACGGCAAAGGTGCGCTCGGCATTGGCGCCGGTCACGAATACCATGGAGCGGCCGCTCGAATGCTCTCCGTACAGCAGCCTTGTCTTGACGCCGTACTGCTCCTGGTCGCTCTTGAACAGGTGTCCGAGTTCGTCGTCGCCTATCTTGCCGATGAAGCTGGAGGGCATCCCGAGTATCGAAGTACAGGTAATCGTGTTGGCGGCCGAACCGCCGGCCACATACTTGACGCCGAGAGGCCTGAGGGCCGCCCATATCTTGTCGCCCGTCTCCATGTCGACATGCTGCATGCTGCCCTTGGGCAGATGAAAGGTCTTCAGGAGCGTGTCGTCGGGGAGCACGGCAAGTATGTCGGTAAGCGCATTGCCTATTCCAAGTATAGTCTTTACACCAGAACTCATGAGCAAGTCGGATTTTAATACGCAAAAATAGCATATATTTGCAAATTATGGGCAAAAGAACTTTCAATGTAATAAAGTACGCGCTGTCCTTCCTGCTCGCCGGAGTCCTGCTGTATTTCGCGTTCAGCGGTATCGACTGGCAGCAGTTCGCAAGAGATTTCAGGCAGACCCGCTGGGGCTACGTCATACTGTTCTTCGCCGTATCCACGCTCGCCCTCGTGTTCAGGGAGGAGAGGTGGAGGGCTCTTGTCGAACCCTTCGATCCCGAAGTGCGCAGGATGAAGGTATGGGACGCCATAAACGTGAGCAACATCGCGAATGTGGTGCTTCCGGGAGCCGGAGAGTTCCTAAGGTGCGGCTACCTCAAGAGCAGGAACGTGAGCTACGACAAGGTCTTCGGAACGATAGTCTGCGAGCGCATCTGCGACGTGATCTCCATAGCCGTCATCTTCGTGATCGTGCTGGCCGCGAAGTGGGACACTTTCGGCGGATTCTTCTCCGAACACATCCTCGGCTCGATCGGATCCGGCCGGGACCTGTCTCTATGGTGGATAGCCGCCGCGCTGGCCGTGATTGCCGCCGCCTACCTAATACTGGTGTTCAGGCTGCGCGGACGCAGCAGGTTCTGCGAGAAGAACGCCAGGGCGATATCGAATATCTTCTCCGGGCTTGCCGTCATAGCCAGGGTGCGCAACAAGTGGGCATTCGTCCTGTATACCATAGGGATATGGGTGATGTACCTGCTGATGTGCTACTTCATGTTCCTCGCGGTGCCTCCGCTCTCGCATCTCGGGCTTATGGACGCGCTGGTGATCTCGGGCGTCGGGAACATAGCGTCCGTGATACCCGTACCCGGAGGGATCGGAGCCTACCACTATCTGGTGTCGCTGTGTCTGGAATCGCTGTACGGAGTGCAGTGGGAGACGGGCATACTCTATGCGACCCTCAACCACGAACTCCACGCGATACTGATAATTGTGTACGGATGCCTGTCGTACCTGCACCTGACCCTGAAAAGAAAAAACTCCTGATATGAACCTGACCATTCCCGAAGGATACAAGAACATACTCGGCAGTGTAGAGAACACCGAAAAGGCTATCAAGAGCGTCAAGGACATGTTCCAGGACAACCTGTCGGCACAGTTGACCCTGCTCCGCGTCACGGCGCCGATGACCGTGCCCTCCGGCTCAGGACTGAACGACGACCTCAACGGAACCGAGAGGCCTGTATCCTTCCCCGTAAAGGACATGGGAGACGCCAGGGCAGAGGTCGTACATTCCCTCGCCAAATGGAAAAGGCTGAAGCTCGCGCAGATGGGTGTCTGTCCCGGAAGGGGCATCTATACCGACATGAACGCCCTGCGCCCCGACGAGCAGCTCGACAACATCCATTCCATATATGTCGACCAGTGGGACTGGGAAAAGGTCATCCGTCCCGAAGAACGAAGCCTGGAATTCCTCAAGAAGACGGTCCGCCGCATCTACGAAGCAATCAAGGTGACGGAGAACAAGCTCTTCGTCGAATTTCCCCGGCTCGCGCCCGCACTTCCGGACGAGATACATTTCATCCACTCCGAGCAGCTGCTGCAGGCCTGTCCCGGACTCGAACCGAAACAGAGGGAGGCCGAAATAGTCAGAAAATACGGGGCGGTCTTCATCATCGGCATCGGAGGAGACCTGTCCGACGGCGCTCCGCACGACGGCAGGGCGGCCGACTACGACGACTGGAGCAGCCCGAACTCCGACGGGTACAGTGGACTCAACGGCGACATCCTCGTGTGGAACCCTGTGCTGCAGGCACCTTTCGAACTCTCCAGCATGGGCATAAGGGTAGACCGCGACGCCCTGCTGAGACAGCTCTCGCTCCGCGGCGAGCAGCACAAGGCCTCCCTGCCGTTCCACAGCATGCTTCTGGAAGGAAAGCTGCCGCTCACGATAGGCGGAGGCATAGGCCAGTCGCGGCTCTGCATGTTCCTGCTGCGCAAGGCCCATATAGGAGAAATCCAGAGCAGCCTGTGGCCGGAGGAGATGCGCAGCACCTGCGCCGCAGCCGGAATCGAGCTGGCATAGCGGGAAAACCGCCGGCACGGGCAAACACAGGTACAGGACAGGTGCTGGTGCTGGTAGGAAAAGCGCATTGTTTTTTATGAATTATGCGTATATTTGCAGTCTTATTGCATGCCGCCATGCGGCAAAGGCTCGGTTCCGTAGCTCAGTTGGATAGAGCAACAGCCTTCTAAGCTGTGGGTCGCGCGTTCGAATCGCGCCGGAATCACAAGGATAATAACTGAATATCAAGCAGTTGCAGAAATGCGGCTGCTTTTTTAGTTATTTCGTGGAGCTGCAAACCAAAATGTGGCGGGGGTGGACATTTTGAGTGATAAAATCTATGCAAAGTATTGATTTTTAATCTTTTTGCGGAGATTAGTACTGATACGGCAAAAAAGTATAATTGACAAAAGCATGAAACAGGGCGTGCCGCACTGGGAATGGGCAGGGATCATGCTGCCCGAACAAAGAGGACGGGTGCCGCGCTGCAAGGAACGGGAGGTATCACGCTGCCCGGAACGAGGCTCCGTATCAGTCACATCCCGTTAGGCAGCTCCGCAAGCGCTGTTGCCAGGTTACTGTATTGCCATGTCTACCGTGCTGCTCCTGAATCTGCTTTTTTGCCAAGTCTGTCATTGCTATGTCTGTTGGATTACCAAATCTGCTTTTTACTAAGTCTGTAGTATGGTTTGGCCTACCGCATTGCTAAATCTGCTGTATTCCAGGTCTGCCGTACTGCTAGACCTGCCGTATTGCCAGGTCTGCCGGAAGCGTGAAGTTCCCGGTTTTCTGTCGGTATAGTTACGATATAAAAAACCCGGGAACCAGGTGCTTTTTGAAATGTCTGACTGTTAATCGTTTGCAATTAGCACAGGTTCGTAAGTCGGTGTTTTTGAGGCGGCCAAAGAACAGACGTCTCCGAAAAATGTGCCTCCGAGTAGCCTGCATGGCCGTTTCTGCAAAGCCCGTTGTTCCCAGGTTTTTACATCTGCATCTGCCGCATTGCCTGCCTCTGTCCCCGGCCGTATCTTTCGCACGGATTGCTTCCAGCAAAACACCCGCCACACCGGCACGGCTTTCAATTGCCTGTGAGACAGGTAAGTGAGGCGGGTGCATCCGAATTGGCGGTACCCTCCACGAAGGCCTGCCATACGCACGGCTCTGCGGGGGTCGGCCGTGGCGGGTGTTTTGCTGGAACCTCTCCGGGAATCTCTCCTGGTATCACTCTTGGTATCTCTCCGTTTTCTCGATGCCGGCAGTTTGGGACGCCGGAGAATCAGAAAATCCGGGGGGGGGGGGACTTTATGGTACTCGGCACTTCCGGAGGAAAAGGCGTCTTCACGGCCCCGGGCGTCCACACGGACTCAGATGCAGCCGGGAGCTTAATGGGCCTACCGCTCGAGGGTCTTCCCGGAACCTGTGGCTTCCGAGGCAGTCGATGCTTTCGCGGACTCAGGTGCTTCCGAGGCAGCCGATGCCTTCGCTGCCTCGTGCGTCTCCGAGGACTCTGATGCAGCCGGAGCCTTGGTGAACTTTTCGGACTTCGGCGCTCCAGAAGCCTTCCGGCCCTTGCGTATCCTGTGGTGGGGGCTCCAGATGCCGTAGACTTCGCTGACATTGCCGGCGGTGATGAACGCGGGAATCTCGTTCTCGCGGATGAAGGTCATCAGGGAGGCGAACTCATCCTGGGTGAGGATGCTCTGTATCTCCTTTGTCATGTTGCCGGAATATCCGCCTTCGACATCATACAGGCTGCATCCGCGGGAGACCGTGTTCACTATATACTCGCGTATGCGCTCGTACTCGTCCGAGATTATGCATACTCTCTTGCGCTTGTTCAGGCTTATCGTGAAATAGTCTACGATAAGGCCGTTGAGCCATGTGCCCACGATTCCCACGATAACCAGCCTGACGGGGTTGACGAAGAAGGCCGTGCAGCAGATTATCATGCCTGCTATGGTGACGGAGGTGCCTATGTCCATGTGGTAGTAGACATTAAGTATCTTGGCGGGGATGTCGAGCCCTCCGGTAGATGCGTTCATCCTGAAGAGTATGGCCTGCGAGGCGCTGAGTATCAGCACAAAGCAGAGCAGGTCGAGCCACAGGTCGCCCATTATGGAAGTGGATCCGGGCTCCAGCAGCCGCTGGTACGGCAGCACGAGGTCCCAGAAGTCCATAAGCGGGCCGAACACCAGCGAGGCGTAGGCTGTCTTGATGCCGAACTCCTTGCCGAGCATTATATATCCGAGCAGCAGGCAAAGGGCGTTGATTATCGTCACGACAGTCGACACCTTCATGGTCACGCCTACGCCTGCGAGGAGGTTGCTCACCACAATCGCAAGACCCGAGACGCTTCCGAGCACCAGATTTCCGGGAAGCAGGAAATAATATATGGCCGCAGCCGCTATCGACATAGCCAGGGTGATGACTATGAAATCCTTCCAGAACTTCCAGGTAAGGACGGCCGAGAAGATGCCCTTGCTGCCCATTACCTGAGGGACTTGATATATCCGTCAATCGCCCTGGCCGCAGTACGGCCGGCGCCCATTGCAAGGATTACCGTGGCGGCACCCGTCACGGCATCGCCTCCGGCGAATACGCCTTTCCTCGTGGTAGCTCCGTCCGGATCGGCGACTATGCATCCCCTGCGCGTAGTCTCGAGACCTGCGGTGGTCTTGGCTATCAGGGGGTTCGAGCTCGTTCCGAGGGCCATTATCACGGTATCGGCCTCCATTTCGAACTCCGAGCCGGGGACTGGGACCGGGCTGCGCCTTCCGCTCTCGTCAGGCTCGCCGAGTTCCATTCTTATGCACCTGAGGGCCTTGACCCAGCCCTTGTCATCACCCAATATCTCGACGGGGTTGGTCAGCATGTCGAACACTATTCCCTCCTCGGCCGCATGGTGGACTTCCTCCCTGCGCGCAGGAAGTTCAGCTTCGGTACGGCGGTAGACTATATGCACCTCTGATCCGAGCCTGAGGGCGGTGCGCGCGGCGTCCATTGCCACGTTACCGCCGCCCACGACGCAGACCTTGCGGCCTATGTGCACGGGAGTAAGGTAGTCCTCGCGGTAAGCCTTCATTAGGTTGTTGCGCGTGAGGAACTCGTTGGCGGAGAACACTCCGCAGAGGTTCTCTCCGGGTATGCCCATGAAACGGGGAAGACCGGCCCCGGTGCCGATGAACACGGCCTCGAAGCCCATTTCGTCCAGCATCCTGTCTATCGTCAGGGTACGGCCCACCACCACATCGGTCTCTATCTTGACCCCGAGGGCGAGCACCGAATCAATTTCGCGGCGCAGCACCTTGTCCTTGGGCAGGCGGAATTCGGGGATGCCGTACTCGAGCACCCCTCCGGGCCTGTGCAGGGCCTCGAATATGGTGACATCGTAGCCCCACTTCGCGAGATCGGCGGCACAGGCAAGCCCGGCAGGGCCGGAACCTACGACGGCAACCTTATGTCCGTTGGACGGAACTCCCACGGCCTCGGACCGGGCGGCATCGGCAGTTGCGGCGGTATGGTCGGCGACGAACCTTTCGAGCTTTCCTATCGCCACCGGCTCTCCCTTGACGCCGAGCACGCAGCTACCCTCGCACTGGGTCTCCTGGGGGCATACCCTTCCGCACACGGCGGGAAGGGAAGAGTCCTCCGCTATTATCCGGGCGGCACCCTCGACATCGCCCTGAGCGAGCCTTGCGATGAAGTCAGGAATCTTCAGCCCCACCGGACAGGCCGCGACGCAGCGGGGATTCTTGCAGTGGAGGCATCGAGACGCCTCGAGCAGGGCCTCCTGCATGTCGTAGCCGTAGCATACCTCGTCGAAATTATGTGCGCGGACGGCAGGATCCTGCTCGCGTACCGGCACCCTGGGAATTCTGTTCGCCATTATGCGTCCCTCCCTATCTTACATTTGTGATGTTCATTCTCTGCGGCCTCTTCGCTGCGGTACTGGCCCTGACGGCGCATTGCCTCGTCGAAGTCCACCTCGTACCCGTCGAACTCGGGGCCGTCAACGCAGGCGAACTTCATCTTGCCGCCTACCGTGACCCTGCACGCGCCGCACATGCCCGTCCCGTCGACCATAAGGGTGTTCAGGCTGACTACTATGGGAAGCGACAGCCTGCGCGCGGTAAGCGTGGCGAACTTCATCATGACCATAGGCCCGATCGCCACCGCGCGGGTGTAGTCGTGCCCCTCGGAGACGAGCTTCTCGAGCAGGCCTGTAACCATGCCGTGGAAGCCCTCCGAACCGTCGTCAGTGCAGACGAAGAGATTGTCGCACACCTCGCGCATGTCGTCCCTGTATATCAGCAGGTCTGAAGTCTTCGCGCCTATTATCACATCCACGGGTATTCCGCGGGAATGCAGCCACTTGGCCTGCGGGTATACGGGAGCCGTACCCACTCCGCCGGCGATGAATATGTAGCGCTGGGAGCGAAGTTCCTCCTCAGGCATGGACACGAAATCCGAAGCGTTGCCAAGGGGACCCACCACATCCGCGAAGCAGTCTCCCGCCTCGCAGGCTATTATATCCGAAGTCGACGCCCCTATCCTTTGGGTGACTATCGTGACACTGCCCTCCTCCGGGTCGAAGTCGCTGATAGTCAGCGGAACCCTCTCCCCTTTCTCGTCGGCGAGCACCATAAGGAACTGTCCCGGGCGCGCAGAGGAGGCAATCAGCGGAGCATGCACCTTCATCCTGCAGATAGAAGGGGTCAGCATCTCTTTCGTCAGAATTCTGTATTCCATATCAAGTCCTTTCCAAATCTTTCAAATTTAATCATATTAGGGCATAATTCAAAAGGGGACAGCCTGAAAAACGACTGCCCCCTAAAGCGCTGCAATATCCGACGCCTAGAACCTGTAGCGGATGCCGAGGCACAGGCCCTCCCAGCCGAACGCTGTTCTCGTAATGAAGAAAGCGGGCCTCCAGTCGAGAGAGATGTTTATCGGAGCGACGGGAATCGCATATTCGCACCCTATCTGCCCCACTATGGCCAGGCCGAAGCTGCTCACGGCAGTATTGTCGGAATTACGCACATTTCTTACTCCGAGCTGGGCGCCGGGACCGGCATAGAAGCTGAAGTCACCGGCATCGGCGAAATTAAAGTTGTACACTCCAGTCAGATAGAATCCGTTGGCCAGACCTCCGTTGAATCCGAGGTCGGCCTCAAGGAAGTTGGAGCCACCGAGATAATGCTGGTAGGAGACCTCGCCTCCCCAGCCGAAACGGCCACCTATAGCCTTGCTCTGGGCAGAAGCGGCGGCGGCGAAAGCGAATATCGAAAGAACGATTACGATCAGTCTTTTCATGACAATTGAAGATAAGAGATTAAACGATTCCTGAGAAGCCGAGGAAGGCCATGGCCATTATGCCCGCAGTGATGAGGGCTATGGGCAGACCCTGGAACGGCTTCGGTATGCTGTTGAGCGCGAGATGCTCGCGCAGTCCAGCGAAGAGACACATGGCCAGACCGTAGCCTATAGAGGTCGCGGCGGCATAGACGGTAGCCTCGCCGAGATTCAGCATCCCGGGAGCGTCACCGAAGTTGAACTCCTTGGTGACCACGGTAATCGCGACGCCGAGCACGGCGCAGTTGGTAGTAATCAGGGGGAGGAAGATTCCCAGGGCCTGATACAGCGACGGGCTGATCTTCTTCAGCACGATCTCCACCATTTGCACGAGGGCGGCGATTACCAGTATGAAAAGTATGGTCTGCAGGAAGGTCAGACCGAACGGAACCAGCAGATACTGGTTCAGGAGGTAGGTCACGACGGTGGAGAGGGTGATGACGAAGCATACCGCACCCGACATGCCCACGGCCGTCGAAAGCTTGTTGGAAACACCCAGGAACGGACAGATACCGAGGAACTGGGAGAGCAGGATATTGTTGACGAATATCGCCGAAATGATTATAAGAAAGAATTCCATGACGCCTCCTACTTCTTAGCCAGATACTTGTTGAACAGAACCATAAGATAGCCCAGGACGATGAATGCGCCGGGAGCCATCACGAAAGCCAGGACTCCGTCGCCGGGGATGAACTTCAACCCGAACACCGAACCGCTTCCGAGAACCTCGCGGATGATGCCTATCACGGTGAGGGACAGGGTGAATCCTATGCCTATGCCTATGCCGTCGAGTGCGGAGTCGAGCACGGAGTTCTTGTTGGCGAAGGCCTCGGCCCTTCCGAGCACGATGCAGTTCACCACGATGAGGGGGATGAACAGGCCGAGCGTCTCGTAGATGTCGGGCACGAAGGCCTGCATCATGAGCTGGAGCACCGTCACGAAAGTCGCGATGACGACTATGTATACGGGAATCCTGACCTTGTCGGGCACCGCAGGAGCCACCAGTGAAATCACTATATTGCTGAGGATGAGCACGAACATGGTGGCGAGACCCATTTCGAGTCCGTTAAGGGCGGAAGTCGTGGTCGCCAGCGTGGGGCACATTCCGAGCACGAGCGAGAAAGTCGGGTTGTCCTTGACGAACCCCTTGGTAATCAGAGAAAGCTTACTCATTTGACTGTCCTCCTACATTCTCAGTTATTGCATGATACACGTCCAGGGCGTTGGAAACCGCAAGGGCATAGGCCCTCGACGTGATAGTCGAAGCGGTTATCGCATCGACATCTCCTCCGTCCTTGGTCACCAGAAGCGTCTTCTGCGCAGGGTCCCAGCCCTTGAACTGGTCGATGAACGCGGCATCGGTCTGGCACTTCGCTCCGAGGCCGGGAGTCTCGGAATGGGAGAGCACGACCGTATTGTACACTATTCCGTCGGTGTCTATGCCGACCATGACGCTGAGAGGGCCGCTGAAACCGTTCGTGACGGAAATCACCGCATATCCGGCCCCTTCGACCGCATAGTAGGTATAGTCCGTACCTGCCAGCGTAATCGCCGACTCGACGGGCGTGGAGCTGAACTCGGGAAGCACCTTGGCTATCGAGGCGCTCGTCTTCTGCTGCTGGGCCACCGCTATGGGCTCCTCCGTCAGCACGTAAGTCCCTCCGAGGACAGCCGAGCAGAAGAAGCACACCAGACCGAGGCAGAGAACCATATTCTTCAAACTGGATTTTGCCGCCATGACTAAGCCCTCCCGTATTTTTTACTGTGGAACCACTTGTTGAGCAGAGGCACGACGCAGTTCATGATGAGAATCGCGAACGACATTCCTTCGGGATAAGAGCCGAAGTAGCGTATCATCATGACTATCACACCTATGCCTATACCGTATATTATACCTCCGACCGTGCTCATCGGCGAAGTCACATAGTCCGTCGCCATGAAGCAGGCGCCGAGCACCATACCGCCCGTGAAGATGTTGAACAGGGGGCCGGTGTAGAGGTCGGGATTGACGAGGCTGAATATGCCGGAAACAACTATGACCGTCGCGAAGATGCTGAGGGGAATCCATATCTTCACCACCTTGCGCACGAGCAGGTAGGCGAATCCCACGAGCAGCGCCATGCTGGAGATCTCTCCGGCAGAGGCGCCGACGTCCATAAGCATCTGCTTGAGCGTGAGGCCGCTCTCGGCAAAGAACTCGGTCACGGTGGAACCGGATATCAGGGCCTCCTTGAGGGCGGTGAGGGGCGTGGCGCCGCTGACCGCGTCAACCGCAGGCACGAGACCGCCGGTAAGGCTCCAGTCGGTCATGTACACGGGGAACGATATCAGCAGGAAGATTCGTCCTGCAATGGCAGGGTTGAACACATTCTGCCCGAGACCGCCGAAAGTCATCTTTATGACACCTATCGAGAACACGCCTCCGATGACGGTCACCCACCAGGGAATGCTCGCAGGCAGGTTCATGGCAAGCAGCACGCCCGTCACGGCAGCCGACAGGTCGGACACGGTGGAAGGCTTCTTCAGCATGAAGCGGGTCACGGCCCATTCCGTCAGCACGCAGGACGCCACGCTCACGGCAAGCACCATAAGTTCCCTCCACCCGTAGAATACGATAGAAACTATTACGGCAGGCGCAAGCGCGATCAGCACGTCCCTCATTATCGACTGGGTGGACGTCTTGACATGCAGGTGCGGTGCCGGTGAAACAAGATACTTATCCATAGACATTTCTCAATTTACTTTTTAGAAGCCTCCGCGGCAGCCTTGGCGGCAGCGGCACGCGCACGCACCACGCCCATAGCCTGGGCCTTGGCCTGGCGCACGTTGTCGAGCAGGGGTATGTTCGCAGGACAGCTGTACAGACAGCAGCCGCACTCGATGCAGTCGTGTGCGGCGTTCTCGACGAGCCCGTCCACGTCCCCGGCCTTGTACAGCCTGTTCAGCAGGAAAGGCTCGAGCCCCATGGGGCATGCGTCCACGCACTTGCCGCAGCGTATGCAGTTCCCCGCAGGCTTGCGCCTGGTGGACTCCATGCTGAGATAAAGTATCGACGAAGACCCCTTGACGGTGCAGGCGTCGGGATTGCTCACCGCCTTGCCCATCATAGGGCCGCCGCTGATGATCTTCGCCGCGCCCTCGGGCACGCCTCCGGCCTGCTCCATTATGAAGCTCAGCGGAGTTCCTATGCGGAACCTGTAGTTGTGCATCCTGTCCGTACCCATGCAGTTGCCCGTCACGGTCATGACCTTGGACACGAGGGGCATGTTCTTCTGCACCGCCTCGTACACGGCAAGGGCCGTCGCCACGTTCTGGACCACTGCGCCGGCGTCTATGGGCAGGCAGCCGGACTTCACCTGACGCCTGAGTACCGCGTCGATGAGCTGCTTCTCTCCTCCCTGCGGATAGCGCTTGCGCAGCACGGCGACCTCCATATTGCGGTATCCGAGCTCGGATATCGCCTTCCTCATGGCCTCCACGGCCTCGGGCTTGTTCTCCTCGATTCCTATCACGCAGCGGCAGCCGAGCAACTTCTGCATGATTGCGGCGCCGACAGCAATCTCCTTCGGACGCTCGACCATGATCCTGAAGTCGCAGGTAAGGAAAGGCTCGCACTCGGCACCGTTGATGATCAGGCAGTCGGCCTTCTTCCCGGGACCGGGATTGAGTTTCACATGGGTAGGGAAAGTGGCACCGCCGAGACCGACGACTCCGCAGGACTTTATCCTGTCGAGTATGAAGCCTGGATCCTCCGGAATATCGGTCACAAGCGTGTCGGAGAGGTCTATGCCCTCCGCCCATTCGTCACCCTCGACGGCAATCTCGATATGCGTCACCCAGTTGCCCGCAAGATCCTTGCGGGGAGATATCGCCTTCACCGTACCGCTGACGGGCGAATGTACGAACGCTGAGATGAATCCGCCGGGTTCGGCTATCACCTGACCCGCCTTGACCTTGTCCCCGGCAGCGACCACGGGCTTCGCAGGGGCGCCCAGGCTCTGCGCCACGGACACATACACTGCAGGCGGAAGCGGCAGAGTCTCGATGCGGCAGTCACGCGACAGCTTGTTGTCGGCGGGATGCACGCCGCCTATTGAAAATGTTATAAGCTTACTCATTTGCAGCCTCCTTCTTTACTGGCTTTACAGGTTTCTCTTGCTCTGAGGGTGCTGCGGCAGGTTCCGCCTGCACGGCAGCCTTCACGGGAGCTGAGGTTTTCGCGGGAACGGCGGCCTTCGCGGGTGCAGGTTCGACCTTCTTCGGGGTGAAGTTCACCGCATGGATAGCGCCGGTGGGGCACTCGAGCACGCACTGGCCGCAGGCCACGCACTTCGTGAAATCTATATAGCTGAGATTGTTCTCGATAGTGATTGCGCCGAACTTGCAGACCTTGGCGCACTTGCCGCAGCCTATGCAGGCGGCCGAACAAGCCTTGCGTGCGACTCCGCCCTTGTCCTTGTTGATGCAGGACACATAGACCCTGCGCCGGTTGCGCGCCGTGGTGCCCATGTTGCGTATCTCTATCACACCCTTGGGGCAGGCCTTCGCGCAGGCACCGCACGCCGTGCATCTGGTCTCGTCCACGACGGGCAGCCCGGTTGCGGGATCCATGGAGATAGCCCCGAACTGGCAGGCGGCCACGCAGTCGCCGCAGCCTACGCAGCCGTAGGAGCATCCGGTATCGCCGGCATAGAGGGCGGCTTTCACCTTGCACGACATCGAGCCGTCGTAGATGTTGGTGCGGGGACGGTTCTCACAGCTTCCGTTGCAACGCACGACCGCCACCTGGGGAGCCTTCTCCCTGACCTCGTAGCCCAGTATCGCGGCGACCTTCTTCATGGTCTCGTTGCCGCCGACAGGGCAGAACTGGCTGTCAAGGTTGGACGCCTTCACGGCAGCCTCGGCGAACGCACGGCATCCTGCGAATCCGCATCCGCCGCAATTCGCACCCGGCATCACCTTCTCGACCTCGTCTATACGCGGATCCTCCTCGACCTTGAACTTCTTCGACACCCAGAAGAGCACGAGCGCGAGAAGTACCGCAAGGGCGGTGAGAATCACGACGGTCAGAATAACAGTGTTACTCATTTTATCTTTTGATGTTAAAAATATATTCCTTCCTGAGCCTGTCGCGCAGCAGCCATACCAGCAGGTAGTACACGCACACTCCGCCTATGGCGGCAAGTCCGCTCGCAAGTTCGCCTACCCCGCTCAGGCTCAGCGAGAGGAGCAGGACCATAAGTATGGCGAAAGGCACGACATAGGCTATCCATACCGCCCTGTGGCCCATGGACGCCTTCAGCTCCACCTCGACTTCGTCGCCGACCGAATAGTTGTCCCAGCCGCGCGTCGGAAGCTCCACCAGTTTGGTCTTGGCGCTCCCGAGGCCGCAGAACCCCCTGGCATGGCACGACGCGCAGGCCGACTCCGAGATTATCTCCACGGAGGTAAGTTCGGGAGTTATACTGACTATCCTCCCCTTATGGGAAATCACATCAGACATCGAATTCGCCGTTCATCGCGGAGTCGATAGCCTCCGCCTTGATGTCAAGGGCATCGCTTAATTCAACGAACTTGAGCTGCTCTCCCTTGAAGAGCATGTCAATATCCCTGGTCTCACCGTTACGGTGCTTGGCTATGATAATCT
Organism: Bacteroides sp. CAG:1060_57_27; assembly: GCA_001915575.1. GTDB lineage: Bacteria > Bacteroidota > Bacteroidia > Bacteroidales > UBA932 > Cryptobacteroides > Cryptobacteroides pullicola. The sequence continues at coordinate 82,644 of MNQT01000013.1, forward strand.
GCGTACGCTCCTTGTCTCCCTCGTTCTCACTGAGGCCTATATAGTCAGGACGGTGGATGAAGATGACCATGTCGGCATCCTGCTCTATGGAGCCGGACTCGCGCAGATCCGAGAGCTGCGGCTTGCCGCTTCCGCCCTGCCTCTGCACCGCCGCGCGCGAAAGCTGCGAGAGCGCGATTATGGGCACGTTGAGTTCCTTGGCGGTGGCCTTCAGCGTCCTCGAGATAGCCGCGACCTCCTGCTCGCGCATTCCCCTGAGTTCGGAGGGCCCCTGCATCAGCTGCAGATAGTCGATTATTATAAGCCTGACGCCCTTGTTCTTAACGAGGTTCTTCGCCTTGGTGCGGAACTCCATAAGGGGAAGGCCGGGAGTGTCGTCGATATACAGCGGAGCCTTCGCGAGCGCCTTCAGCCTGTACTCCAGCTGGGTCCACTCGTAGTCTTCGAGCTTCACGCTGCCCTTTATCTTCTCAGCCGGCAGGCCCGACTCCGCGGTTATCAGACGGTTGGCGATCTGCAGGGCGGACATCTCGAGCGAGAAGAACGCCACCGGCATATGGTGCTGCACGGAAGCATTGCTCGCAAGGTTGAGCGAGAAGGCGGTCTTTCCTACGGAAGGACGCGCGGCTATTATTATCATGTCAGACGGCTGCCAGCCCATGGTAAGCTCGTCGAGGGAATAGAAGCCGGAAGGCACCCCGTTCATTCCGCCTGAGGTCTGCTTGTCCTGGATGCTGCTCATCGCCTGGTTGATCAGGCTACCTATGTCCTGCACCTCCTTGCGGACATTGCTCTGCACCGCGTCGTATATCTTCGTCTGGGCCTTGTCTATCAGGTCGTCGACCTTGACGGAATCGTCGTAGGCGTCCTTGAGTATGTCGTACGAGGCGGAAATCAGGTCGCGCTGGATGTTCTTCTGCTTGAGTATCTTCGTGTAGAACTCGATATGCGCGGCGGAGCCCACCTTCTCCGACAGGCCGGCCAGCACGGCCGCACCGCCCACATCCTCGAGGGTCCCCTGCTCGCGGAGCCTGTTGCTCACGGTCACGAGATCCACGGAGACATGCTCGTTCACGAGGCCGGACATGGCCTCGAATATCATCCTGTGCCTCGGATCGTAGAAGCAGGACGGGGTAAGCTCCTCCATTGCAAGGTCGACGCACTCGGGCTCGAGCAGCATCGCACCGAGTACCGCCTCCTCGACATCGGTGGCCTGGGGCGGCTTGTTGCCGAGCTCCTTTCCGAGCGACTCGAAATTCACCGCATCGCCTTTCTTGCGCGATGCACCCTGCCTCTGCGCCGGCATTATATCTCCGGATTAACGATTATCCTGCCGCAGTGCTCGCAGATCACGAGCTTCTTGCCTGATGTTATGTCGATTATACGCTGAGGAGTGACAGTATGGTAGCAGCCGCCGCAGGCATCGCCGTAGGTGCCGTCCTCGTTCCTGGGGAAAAGCGTGACGACCGCCAGGTGGTTGTGGGTGCTCTCGCGTATCCTGTTGTATGCACTGAGCGTCCTCTCGTCGAGCTTGGCGGTGCAGGCTTCGCGCCTTGCGAGCAGGGTCTTCTCCTCGTCGGCGGTAGACTCGACGATAGTGGAGAGCTCCTCGCGCTTGGCCTCGAGGTCGCCCTCGCGGATAGTCATCCTGTTCGATATCTTCTCGAGCTCCCTGCCGCAGTTGTCGATAGCCTCGTAAGACTCGCGTATATCCTTCTCGGCTATGGCCTTGAGAAGCTTCTGGTTCTCGATTTCCTTCTCTATGGAGTCGTACTCGCGGCTGTTGGAGATATTCGCAAGCTGCTTCTCGTATTCATCGATCTCGGCCTCGAACTCCACGATATGTTTCTTGTTCTCCTCGATCTTGGTCCTGAAACCCTCGACGACCTGCTCCTCGCGCTCATACCTGGCCTTCAGGGCGGCAACCTCCTGCTCCAGGGCGGCAACCTCGTCGGGAAGCTCGCCGCGGAGCTGCATGAGCTTGTCTATCTCGATGTCGGCACGCTGGAGCTCATACAGGGATTTGAGCTTCTGCTGCGCATCCTGCTCGTTGTCGGCAAAAGACTTGCGCAGCGACACGAAAGTCTCGCGTTCGTCGATTGAAGTCTGTACTGTAGTCATTTTCTTGGTGGTAGCCATATCTTTTTCCTTGATTTTCGCAAAGTGCAAAGGTATGAAATTTTTTGCGATTGCAATAAAATTAAAGCGAGTTCTTGATTTCCACGAGCTGCGCCCTTATCGCCTTGAGCGAGGAGAGCACCCTGACCCTGGCCTCCACCTCGCTCCGGCGCGACGAAAGCTCCCGGCCGGCTCCCTCGAGCGTCATGCCCTTGCCTTTCACGAGATAGTGTATCTGCCTGAGGACCTCGATGTCCGAGGCCGTATAGATCCTGTCTCCCCTGCCGTTGCGCGACGGCTTCAGCAGTTTCGGGAACGAATTAGACCAGAATCGCACCAGCGACACCTGCTCTCCGAGCATGTCCGCCGCCTCCCTGATGCTGTAGTACAACTTTTCCATATTCAAGACGCTATCATAGATCAGTCCATGGACTGCATCGTGTTCACCGCCATATACAGCATGTTCGCATACTCCTCGGCATCCACCGACGCGAAGAGGTAGTGCACCGGGTCGAGGGTAAACTCGCCCTGGCGCACCTCATAGTGCAGATGCGGGGCGAAAGCCTTGCCCGTCATGCCCACCGTGCCTATCGCCTCGAGCCTCGAGACCTTCTCGCCGCGGCGCACGGAGACCGTCTCGAGATGTGCGTACACGGTCTTGTAGCCGCCCTCATGGATAATTTCCACTGTACGGCCGAACTTCTTCGAATTCTCCACCCTGCTGACCACTCCGCCGGCCGCCGCAAGGACCTCGGTGCCGCGCGGCACTATGAAGTCGAGCCCCTCGTGGAACACATACGCCCCGTAGGAAGGGTCGAGCTTGGTGCCGACGGAAGCCCCGACCTGCGAATACGAAAGCTCCTCCAGAGGCAGGCTCATGGGAGGGATGACGTTCGAACTGTCGCCGAGGGCGGCGAAGGCAGACCTGAAAGCCTGTTCGATGCGCGAACTCAGCGAGAGCAGGCTGTCCGCCTTGGCGCCGGTATATACGGCGAGATCCTGGTCGGGAATGGTATCCGAAGCGTAGAAGCGGTCCAGATGAGCCATGGGATCGGCAGCCGGCGCCGTCGAATGGAAAACCTGTCCGTATATGCGGTCGTCCTTGTGCTGCAGCAGCGCAATCGCATCCGAAAGCATCTCCTCCCGGGGCTCGAGTTCGGGGTACATCCGTTCGTACATCCTTATCTCCGAGCGCAGGCGCCGCTCCGTATCGGTGTTCAGCACGAGGCTCAGCAGGCCGTACGCGAGCACGGTCACGACCAGCACGACAAGCAGGTACACCAGCGTCCCGCTTAGGACGCGGCGTAAGTTCCCCTTGTGCCTGCCGAAACGCAGGCTGCCGGGATCGAAATCCATCATCGCGCTCATTCCGCGGCCCTCCTTCTCTTAAGCAGTTCCATGGTACCCACCCTGGTGGCATCCTCGTCGCCCACGCTGCGCCTCTCGAGCAGGGCCTTGTATTCCTCCACGGGCATGTCGAGGTCCATATAGTTCCTGGGATTCCTCCTCGCGCCCATGTATATCACCTCGTAGTGCAGATGAGGCCCCGTAGACTTGCCCGTGCTGCCGACGGTGCCTATCTTGTCGCCGCGGCTGACCGTCATGCCCTCGCGCACGTCAATCGTATACAGGTGGGCGTAGCGGGTCTTGTAGCCGTAGCCGTGGTCTATAACGACCTGGTTGCCGTAGCCCCGGCGCTCGAAAGTGGTACTCTCCACGACTCCGTCTCCGGTCGCATACACAGGCGTCCCCTGCTTCGCGGCGAAGTCCTGGCCCTGATGCCTCGCGGCTCCACCGTATATGGGATCCTCCCTCGTTCCGAAGCTGCTCGACAGCCGGTAGTTCCCGGGCGCGGGAAGCAGGGGCGGGATGTTCGGCACGCAGGAGATCATCTCGCCCGCCCTCTCGGACAAGCCGGCCACCTCGTCCAGGGAACGCCCGCGCAGGTACACCCTCTTCGAAAGCGCATCGAGCCTGGCTGCAGCGGCCCTGAGCTCCGGGTCGGCTCCCTCCTCTACCATTTCGCGGTATATGTCGGAGCGGTCGAATCCCGTATATGCAAGCTCGGAGGGTATGGGGGCGAGGCCGAAGATCGAACGGTAGACTCCGTCATCGCGCATCTCGATGCCGGAAAGCGTCTGGTCGCACAGGTCGAGCCGCCTGTCGAGGACATTGATCCTCGCCTCCCACGCAGCCTTTCGGCGCTTGAGCATCGCCGTCTTCGGGAGGTCGAGCCCGAGCACGGAAGTATATATCCACAGATACAGTCCGGCGACAAGCGGAGACGCGAGCACGAGCAGGACGAGCCTGATGTGCCTGGCGTATCTGAAACCGGACTTTTCCTCGTAGGACAAAGTCTTTGGATTGAAGAAATATCTGGGCATAAACGTACAAATATACTTGAAAATCGCCAAAAAGTAGTATTTTTGCGCTCTTATATATTTTATATTATATGACTTCTAAAGAAATAAGGCAGAAGTTCCTGGACTTCTTCGCATCCAAAGGACATACCATAGTGCCCTCGGCACCCATGGTAGTGAAGAACGATCCGACGCTGATGTTCACCAACGCCGGCATGAATCAGTTCAAAGACATATTCCTGGGCAACACGACCGCCCCGTACAAGAGGGCTACCGACTCGCAGAAATGCCTCAGGGTCAGCGGAAAGCATAACGACCTCGAGGAGGTCGGCCACGATACCTACCACCACACCATGTTCGAGATGCTCGGCAACTGGAGCTTCGGCGACTACTTCAAGACCGAGGCGATAGACTGGGCGTGGGAACTGCTCACCGAGGTCTACGGCATAGACAGCAGCCTGCTGTACGCCACAGTCTTCGAGGGCAGCGCGGAAGACGGCACCAGCCTCGACACCGAGGCGCGCGAGGCCTGGCTCAGGCACATGGACGAAGACCATGTGCTGCTCGGCAACAAGCACGACAACTTCTGGGAAATGGGCGACACAGGCCCCTGCGGACCCTGCTCCGAGATACACATAGACATCCGCACCCCCGAGGAGAAAGCCGCGAGCGGACTTTCCGGACGCGAGCTAGTCAACAAGGGCGACCCTCACGTGATAGAGATATGGAACCTCGTGTTCATGCAGTACCAGAGAATGGCTGACGGCCACCTCGAGCCCCTTCCCGCCAAGAACATCGACACCGGAATGGGATTCGAGAGGCTCTGCGCTGTGCTCCAGGGCAAGAGGAGCAACTACGACACCGACGTATTCTCCGGCATGCTCGACGAGATAGGCAGGATATGCGGCCACAGCTACGGCGAGAACGAGAAGACCGACGTGGCGATGAGGGTCATCGCCGACCACATACGCGCAATCTCATTCAGCATAGCCGACGGGCAGCTCCCCTCGAATGTCAAGGCAGGCTATGTGATACGCCGCATACTGCGCAGGGCCGTGCGCTACGGCTATACCTTCCTCGGCCTCACGGAGCCTTTCCTCTGCAGGCTCGTCGGCCAGCTCGTGAGCGACATGGGCGAGGCCTATCCGGAACTCGCAAAGCAGCAGAAACTCATAGAGAGCGTAATCCGCGAGGAGGAGCTGGCGTTCCTGCGCACCCTCGACAGGGGCATCAAGCTGCTCGACGACTACATGCAGAAGAGCGCATCCACGGGCGTCATCTCCGGGGCCGACACCTTCAGGCTCTACGACACCTACGGCTTCCCCCTCGACCTGACCGAGCTCATCGCTGCCGAGAACGGGCTTAAGGTCGACATCGACGGCTTCAACGCCGAGCTCGGCAAGCAGAAGGAGCGCGCCCGCAACGCCACCGCCAACACCTTCGGCGACTGGCACATACATCACGCAGGCGAGAATGTGGAATTCACCGGATACGACAGCACCACCGTCGAGGGCGCCCTGCTGCTCAAGGACAGGAAGGTGGTCCAGAAGAACAGGGAAATGCTCGAACTCGTGTTCGACCGCACCCCCTTCTACGGAGAAATGGGAGGAGAGATAGGCGACACGGGCTGCATATTCTCCGCCGACGGCGAGAGGATACGCATCCTCAACACCATCAAGGAAAACGAGCTCACGATACATATTGCGGAGAAGCTGCCCGAGAACTGCGAGGGAGCCTTCAGGCTCTGCGTCGACGACCCCCGCAGGCGCAGGATAGCCGCCAACCACAGTTGCACCCACCTGCTCGACACCGCCCTCAGGGAGATTCTCGGCACGCATGTGGAGCAGAAAGGCTCCTATGTATCCGACAAGGGTTTCCGTTTCGACTTCTCGCACTTCGAGAAACTCTCCGACGAGCAGATAGTCCTGGTCGAGAAGAGGGTCAACGAGCTCATCCGCGAGAACATACGCCTCGAAGAGAAGCGCGACGCGACTATGGAGGAAGCCCGCCGGATGGGAGCCATAGCCCTGTTCGGCGAGAAATACGGAGACAGGGTCAGGGTGGTCAAGTTCGGGCCCAGCGTGGAGCTCTGCGGGGGCTGCCACACCTGCGCTACGGGAAACATAGGACTGTTCAAGATAACTTCCGAGGCTGCCATAGCAGCCGGAATCAGGAGAATAGAGGCCGTGACCGGAGAGGATGCCGAGGCCTATGTGTACGGTTTCCAGGACATGGTCAAGACCGCCCGCTCGTTCTTCAACAACGCCCCCGACCTTGCAGGAGCAATCAGGCACATGATCGACGACAACGCGGCATATAAGAAAATGGCCGAGGAGATAGCCAGGCAGAAAGCGGCGGAGTTCGCCAAGTTCCTCGCAGCCCAGGCCTCCGAAGTCAACGGCATAAGGCTGATAGTGGCAGGAGACGAGGCGGTGGAGAAGGATGTCGACCCCGCCATGATGCGCAACGCGGCCACGACCCTTCAGAAGGAACTCCAGAACACCGCCCTCGTGGCGGCATACAGGTACCAGGGCAAGCCCCAGCTGCTGCTCATGTATTCCGACGACCTCGTCGCAAAGGGCAGGAACGCCGGAGCGGACATCAGGCAGGCGGCCAAGTTCATACTCGGCGGCGGAGGAGGCCAGCCCGGTCTCGCGAGCGCCGGCGGCAAGGAGCTCTCCGGGCTCTGCAAGGCCCTCGACTGCCTCGTAGAGACCGCAACGAAATAACCCCGCCCGCACAAGGATGAAGAAACTCGACAGGTTCATAGTCAGGTCGTTTATCGCACCGTTCATCGCGATACTTGTCGTGGTGGTCTTCATCCTGATGCTGCAGTTCCTCTGGGTCTATATCGACGACCTCGTCGGCAAGGGCCTGGGACTGGGCATAATACTGGAATTCCTGATGTGGGGGGCATGCACCATACTCCCCCTGTCGCTGCCCCTGGCCACCCTGCTGGCGTCGGTAATGGTGGTGGGACAGATGTCCGAGAACAACGAGATGCTGGCGATAAAGGCTTCCGGCGTCCCGTTCTCCAGGATAATCGCCCCGCTCATCGTGACTTCCGTATTCATAGCCGCCGGGGCGTTCTTCATCGGCAACCACCTGGTGCCCAAGGCCTGGGGAGAGATATACACCCTGCGCGACGACATCCTGCACACCAAGAACGAGATCAAGATACCGTCGGGAGTGTTCTACGACGGCATCGAAGGCTACATAATGAGGGTGACGGACCAGGACAAGCAGAGCGGTATGATGTACGGCGTGACCGTCTATGACCACACCGACAACAAGGCCAACACCTCCGTGACCTTCTCAGACTCGGCGCTGATAAAGATTTCGGACAGCAAGGACTACCTGACATTCACCCTTTTCAACGGGACCAGCTATCAGGAGGACAACAATGTCCGTACAGCCGACACGAGCCTCGTGCTCAACAGGATACGCTTCAGCCGGCAGGACCTCGTGATCCCGCTGTCGAACTACAGGTTCGAGAAGTCCGACACCGTACGCTTCGGCGACCAGGCCAAGGCCATGAGCGTAAGGCAGCTCAAGACCGAGAGCGACTCGCTCCACAGGGAACTGGACACCCTCGCCGTGCGGCACTACATCACGGCGACGAAGCTCAACACCTTCACGATGAGCAAGCAGCTCGACACCGCGCGCAGGAGTCCTGACCGGGCATGGTTCCGCAGCGACAGCCTCGGCAAGTGGGGCAGCCTCAACGAGACAGGGCTCGCATACCGCCGCGCGGCCGACAACGCCAGCCGCTTCGCCACGGAAATCAACTCGATGAAGTTCGACGTCTACGAAGAGCAGTTCTATGTCCGCAACGACGACATCGAGCTGCTGAAGAAATTCTCGCAGGCCCTGGCCTGCATAATACTGTTCTTCATTGGGGCACCGCTGGGTTCGCTCGTGAAGAAAGGCGGCCTCGGGGTCAGCGCGATTATCGCCGCCCTGTTCTTCGTGCTCTACTGGGTGGTGGACATCTCGGGAACGAGACTCGCCTCCAACGGCAGTACGAGCGCCGCAATGGGAGCGTTCATATCGGCCCTCGTGCTCACGCCAATTGGGGCGCTGCTCACATGGTGCGCCGTCAACGATTCAGACCTTTTCAACATGGACAGCATCAAATCACACTGGAGGTTGTGGAAGAGCAAGGTGGAACGCTTCTTCCGCCCTGTCCGCATAGTCTACATGGGTACGCCCGAGTTCGCCGTCGAGCCGCTCGACCGCCTGATAAAGGCCGGATATAAGGTAGTCGGGGTCGTGACCGTCGCCGACAAGCCCAGCGGACGCGGACTCAAGGTAAACGAGAGCGCGGTAAAGAGATACGCGGTGGAGCACGGCATTCCGGTCCTGCAGCCGCTGAAACTCAAGGATCCCGGCTTCCTCGACGCGCTGAAAGCCTGGAAAGCCGACCTGTTCGTCGTAGTGGCGTTCAGGATGCTTCCCGAAGAAGTATGGAAGATGCCGAGGCTCGGCACCTTCAACCTGCACGCTGCCCTGCTGCCCCAGTACAGGGGCGCCGCACCTATCAACTGGGCCGTGATCAACGGAGAGAAAATCACCGGCGTGACCACCTTCATGATAGACAAGGACATCGACACCGGAGGCATAATACTGCGCCAGGAGTGCCGCATAGGGCCTGACGACACGGCAGGCGACGTCCACGACCGCCTGATGCAGGCAGGTGCCGAGCTCGTCGTGCAGACGGTCGAGGGCCTCATACAGCACAATGTGGAGACCCGCGTACAGCGTTCTTTCATACAGGGTTCGGAGGTGCTCAAGCCCGCGCCCAAACTCACACGCGAGACCTGCCGCATAGACTGGAACGCACAGACCGAGACTGTCCGCAACCTGATACGCGGACTCAGCCCCCACCCCGCAGCCTTCACCGAACTGCTGCGCGAAGGCAGCGAAGAGCCCCTGACGCTCAAGGTATTCCGCGCAGAGAAGATCGCCCTCTCCGGACTGCCGGGACAGATACTCACCGACGGCAAGAGCTATTTCGCGATAGCGACCGCCGACGGAGCGCTGAACCTTACCGACCTCCAGCTTTCCGGAAAGAAACGCATGGATGTACAGACTTTCCTCAGAGGATTCAAGGACCCCGATAAATATACCGTAAAGACATGTTGAGAAAAATCAGGATCACACTTGCCCTGATATTTGCGGCAGGCATCACACTGCTCTTCTGCGGCATAGGCTCAGAATGGTGGGGTTGGATGGCCGGCCTGCAGTTCCTGCCGTCCTGCCTGGCCCTGAACTTCGGAGCAATCGCGCTCATCTTGCTGCTGACCTTCGTCTTCGGACGGCTGTACTGCTCGGTGATATGCCCTCTGGGCGTATACCAGGACCTTGTCGTCTTCCTCAGGCGCAGCTACGGACGCATCGCCGACGGGCGCAGGGCGGCAAAGCTCAAGGCAATGAAAGACAAAGGCTTGAAACCCACGTCCGTGAAACCCTCCGCCGCCAAGGTGTTCGGCTACAGGAAAGAGCACAAGGCCGTGCGCTACGCGGTGCTCGCATTCGCTCTCGTGTGCGCGTTCACCTCGCTGCAGTTCCTGCTCGCGCTGATAGCCCCCTACAGCGCCTACGGCAGGATGGTCCATGCGGCCGCAGGGCTGTTCGGAGCAGACGGGGTCGGAGCGCCTCTCGCAATTACCGCCGCCGTCACCTTCGCGGTAATCACCTTCCTCGCATGGAAGCGCGGACGCGCATACTGCAACACGATCTGCCCCGTCGGGACGACGCTCAGCCTGGTATCCCGCTTCTCGCTGTTCAGACCTGTAATCGACGAGAGCAAGTGCATCTCATGCGGCAGATGCTATAAGAGGTGCAAGGCAAGCTGCATCGACGGACAGGCCCACAGGATAGACTACTCTCGCTGCCTCGTATGCTTCGACTGCCTCGACAACTGCACCGAAGGCGCGCTGAAATACAGGTTCGTCGGCCTTCGCGGCGCAGGCATGGGCCCGATCTCCGGAAGCGCCCCTGGCAAAGGAGGGACCCCCGACAAGCCCGGGAAAGGCGGCTCCGGCCCGAAGGACAGAGGCAGGGCCGGGACAGGCTCCGGCCGTGCAGGAAGCAGCGCCTCCGCTGCGCCGGCAGACACTTCCAGGAGAGCGTTCCTGACTACGGCTGCCGTCGCCGGAGCGACACTGACGCTGGGCGCACAGAACAAGCGCCTCGACGGCGGACTGGCACCGGTGATAGACAAGCAGGCTCCCGCGCGCAGCGAAAGGCTGGTTCCTCCCGGAGCGCTGAGCGTAAGGAACTTCTACGACAGGTGCACGGCCTGCCAACTGTGCGTGAGCAACTGCCCGGGCGGCGTGCTGCGCCCCTCTACTGACCTCGGGCACTTCCTCCAGCCCCAAATGGGATATGAGAACGGCTACTGCCGCCCCGAATGCACGAAATGCGGAGAACTCTGCCCCGCAGGCGCGATAAGTCCGATAAGCCGCGAAGAGAAGACGACAGTCAAGATAGGCACGGCGAGGGTCGATTTCGAACTCTGCTTCGCCGCGAATGGAAAGGAGAACTGCGGCAACTGCGCGCGGCACTGCCCTTCAGGCGCAATCAGAATGGTGGACAGGCATAGCGACGGCCGCAGGATTCCGGTAGTCAGCGAAGAACAGTGCACAGGCTGCGGCGCCTGCGAGTTCCTCTGCCCGTCAAGGCCGATAAGCGCGATAACTGTCGACGGATTGTCAATACACAGGACCAAAACCCGGTAACGAAATGGACAGACGAGAATTCTTGAAGACGGCAGGCGGCGGCGCGGCGGCGCTCGCGCTTGCATCATGCACGGGTAGCACCGGCAGGGGCGGCGACGGCAACAGGCACAGACTCGCCGCAGAAGGACAGATGCCCCAGCGTGCCGAGGGTGTCGGACTGCTCGGATACGGCTGCATGCGCTGGCCCACCGTCCAGGGCGAGGACGGCAGGCAGCACATCGACCAGCAGGAGGTCAACCGCCTCGTGGACTATGCCCTCGAGCATGGGGTGAACTATTTCGATACCTCTCCCGCCTATCTTGAGGGAGACAGCGAAAGGGCCACGGCCGAAGCGCTCAACCGCTATCCGAGAGAAAGGTGGCTGCTCGCGACCAAGCTGTCCAACTTCTCCGACGCAAGCTACGACAACTCGGTACTGATGTACCGCAGGTCGCTGGAAATATTCAACACCGACCATATCGACTACTACCTGCTGCACTCCATAAGCGGAGAGGGAGCGTTCAACCAGAGATTCGGCTCCACCGGCATAATGGACTTCCTCCTGAAAGAAAGGGAACTCGGGCACATACGCAACCTCGGCTTCTCGTTCCACGGCCCAGACAGCGGATTCGACGAACTCATGGCCCTGCACGACAGGTATCACTGGGACTTCGTGCAGATACAGATGAACTACGTCGACTGGACGCACGCCGGAAGAGGCAATGCCAACGCCGAGTACATGTACGGAGAACTCGACCGCAGAGGCATCCCCATAATCATAATGGAGCCCCTGCGCGGAGGACGGCTCGCAGACCTGCCCGCAGGAGTGTCGGACAGGATGAAGGCCCGCGAACCGGAGAAATCGCTCGCTTCCTGGGCCTTCCGCTTCGCCGCCAGCTTCCCCCGGGTGATATGCGTGCTCAGCGGCATGACCTATATGGAGCACCTGCAGGACAATGTCTCCACCTTCCTCGGACTCGAGGAACTTACAGACGAGGAGAAGGCGTTCCTCGAGTCGGTCGCAGAGCAAATGGAGAACTATCCCCTCGTAGGCTGCACCGCATGCCAGTACTGCATGCCCTGCCCCTACGGCATCAACATCCCCGCGATATTCAAGTTCTACAACGACAACGTGAACGCCGGCACCTATGTGACGGACAAGGAACAGGAAGGCTATGCAAGGCTCAGACGCCGCTACCTGCTCGCCTACGACAAGGCAATCCCCACCGTGCGCCAGGCCGACCACTGCATCAACTGCGGCAGATGCGTCGAAGCCTGCCCCCAGCACATCGCGATACCACGCGAACTGCGCCGCATCGACCGCTACATAGAAAAGCTCCGGCAGGAGACGCTTGACCTATAATTGAGAAAACCAGCAGAAGACAACGGACCCGGCCTCTTATCCGCACACAGGATAAAAAGGCCGGGTCTGCCAATATGTGATTAAAAACGCAGTCCCTGCGTCAGAACGCGTAGCTCAGGCTGAATACGAGACTGTTGCCGATAGGCGTGTCTGCAGCCGGGATGATATAGGCCGCCTCGATGCCGACACCCCAGAGCCGCAGGCCGGCTCCGCAGGAGGCAAAGGCCGGGATAGGTGCGGTGCGTGTGGCATAGCGGTAACCGGCGCGCAGGAAAGCGAGGTCCCTGAAGGAGTACTCGGCTCCGAGTGCGGCGGAGAATGCACCGGTGAAGTATGCGTTGCAGTCAAGCGCGGCCGAAAGCGAGTGGTTCTCCGAGAAGCCGAACTCATACGCTCCGGACAGGAGCGCCGACGAGGGCAGGGCGTACTTCGTTCCGGAGATCCCCTTCACCGAAGGCCCGAGATCTTCGACTCCGAGCGAGAGGGACAGCGGACCGCGGGAGTATGCCGCATACAGCGATGCCGCGAAACCGTTATAGTTCTGCTCGGAGGTCAGCGAACTTTCGAGATACTCGAGCACTGCACCTATCGAGAAGTCGCCGGGCAGCCTGAAGCCCGCGCCGAGCGAGAGCTTCATGTCGGACGGGGCGAAAGTGCCCTCGAGCCCGCCGTGGTCGTCGATCACCTCGTAGGGAGAGTGGAATATGCCCGAGTAGGCCACTCCAATGCCGAAGCGGCCGGAGTTGTACGCAGCAGAGGCGGAAGCCCTCGAGCTGGACGCGCCATCGGGCATCCAGCGGCCGTATGTAGCCCGGGCACCGACCGTCTGGCCAGAGAAGACCGTCACGGAAGGGTTGTAGAGTGCCGTGCGGGCTATGTCAGAAGGCAGGCTCTTGCCGGCTCCGGCCATGGCCGCGCTGCCGGCGTCGAAGTCGAACGCCGCGAAATCGAAAGCAGTATTCTGCGCGTGTCCGGCCGATACGGCCAGGACAGAGATAAGCATCACAAATATCTTTTTCATAATACGCTACAGTTTAACTATACTCTTCTCGACAGACACCTCGCCGAACTCCACCGTAACGGTATATTCGCCAGGAGCGATGCCGGATGCGTCCACGCGGACGGGATTGAAAGCGCTCGCTTCGAACTCAGCCTCATATACCGTCCGGCCAGTCACTGCCGATACCACCCTGATATCTACAGCCTCGAGCTCCTCGCCCGTTCCCACCGTGAAGTAGTCGCTGACCTGGGTCGGGTAGAGGTCGACCAGCTCGCCGTCACGCCTAACGACAATATTGAACGTCTGCTGCACCGAGGCGTTCCTCGGGTCGGATGCCGTCACACCCACCTCGGCTGTCCCGGGATTCATAGCCACGACATACAGCCTGCTTCCGTCGGTAGTCACATGTGCGCCGGAAGAATTGGTGTTGGTCACGCTGTAAGTGAGGGCGTCACCGTCGGGGTCGGAGAAGAACTCCGACAGCACGAACTCTTCCTGCTCCCTGACATGATACAGGCGGTTGCCTATGGACGAGACGACAGCGGGTGCGTTGTTCTCCAGGAGAGTATAGTGCAGCACGTACTCAGAGGCGGCACCGTACTCGTCGGTCACCGTGAGGACGCCCGCGTAGGTGCCGGCCTCGGCCTTGCTGCCGTCGATATACACGCGGAACCCGGCCTCGCCGTACGCGCCGTAGCTCTCGGCAGCAGAGCCGGGCTCATAAGAAGTGCCGAGTCCGTGGCCGTCAGGGTCGCTGAGCGAGAATATGACCTCGAACTTCCCCGAAGCGTTGAGCGCTATGCCGTCCGTATCCCTGTCAGGCTCTATCACCGGAGCGTTGTTGCCGCCGGTCCTCACCTGTACGGGTGCAGGGAAGCCGCCGAAGAAGCCGCCGTAGTTATAGGGCACGACGGTAAGGTAGTAGTCAGAGTCGAAGTCGAGCCCCGTGACCCTGGCGGTCGCCGTCTCGCCCGGCCTCATCGAGGACGTCACCACATCGGTGATAACCAGCGACCTGTCCGGATTGGAAGGATCGAGGTTCTCTATCAGGGACCTGTCCTTGCCGGTGAACACCATGGCTCCGTAGGCAGGCGTCGTTCCGTCTTCCTTAGCGGGAACCGCCCAGCTTACATTCACGGAATTGGACTCCGCCTCGGCATCTATCTCCGTAATGGCTCCGGGTTCCGACTCGTTGCCGTAGGAGAGCGCTCCGAGCACGTCAAGCATGGGACCCACCGAAGAATTTCCCATGACCTCGTGGTCGGCTCCGCCCAGCAGGCAGTCCACGAGCATATCGTTGGTGAAACCGTACCCGCCCCTTATGGAAAGTATCAGGGCTGCCGCGCCGCTGACATGGGGACAGGCCATGGAGGTGCCGCTCATCGAACCGTAACCGTCGGCGAAGCAGCTGAACACATCGGAGCCCGGGGCACAGATGTCTACCCAGTCGCCGTAGTTAGAGAAACTCGAACGGGATCCGTATTTGTCGACCGAGCCCACCGCCACTACCCTCTCGTAGCTCGCAGGCAGGCCGTAGGGGATGCTCTCGTTGCCGGCAGAGAAGAACACAACTCCGCCCTTCATGGGAGAGTCGGGAAGCTGGTTGCCGGCATTGTCGCAGCCCGCGTTGTCGATGAAATAGTCTATCGCGGCCTTGAGCGAAGAGCTGAGCCTGTCGTTCTTGGCAGTTTCCAGCTCGTCACCGGTCACGCGGCCGTCCTCATTGATGTCATAGACATAGCCCCAGCTGTTCTGGCATATCACGGCACCGGCATCGGCCGCATAGCGTATTGCGTCGGCGCTGTTGCCCCCCATATCGCCGATGAAAATCTGGCAGGAGATTATCTTCACGCCGGGGATGCCCGCAGCGGCGTCTCCGCCCGCGATACCGCACACGCCTACTCCGTTATTGTTAGAGGCCGCTATCACTCCGGACACATGGTGGCCGTGGTCGCCCGGCACGATCACCGAACCCATAACGAAATCGCGGCTGCCGTCCGTCCCGAAGGGCTGTACCGTAGGCAGGTCCTCATGGCCAGTGCCCACACCCTCGTCCACTACGGCCACTTTGACGTTGTCAGAGCCGCAGCCGTAGCTGTTCCACACCTCCTCCACGTTGATGTCGAATCCGGAATCCTGGTGCAGGCCCCACTGGCGCGGGAAATAGGGGTCGTCGAAGTCGTTGAGCCCTATCCTGCGGCATGGCTCCGCCAGCTCGATTCCGGGCACCGAGGCCAGGTCGTCGGCGGCCTTCGTCATAGGAAGGGCGGATGAAGCGTCGAGAGTTACCCTGTACCAGAGGTGCAGGCCCGCACGGCGCTGCCTGTCCAGATACCTCTCGTCTTCTCCGAATATCCTCTCCACGGATACGATGCCCAGCTCGTCCACGAGTTCGTTGAAGGGCATCGACTTGGTGTAGACCTTGCCGGCGGCAAAGTCTCCGGCCAGTTCAGCAGCCGTCTCTTCCGAGAACTTCACGTCGATTTCCGACGTATACAGAGCCTGCTCCACCGCGTCCGGAGCCGTCTCGGGCTCCATGGGAACCGAGGGTTCGAGCACGTTGCACGAGACAAGGCACAGAGCCGCCGTCAGACAGGGCGGCAAAACACGAAATTTCTTCATACAATCAACTTATTCCATAGCGCACAGGTAGTCCGCAAGGACGGCCAGGTCGTCTATGTTATTGAACTTTATCTTGTTCTCCTTCAGGAAGCGCTTCACGGCATCCTTGTCAATGCCCGGAACCTTCAGCACGTCCGAGCGTGTGGCCGGCACGAAGGCACCTTTGTAGTACACTCCGCGCACTTCCCTGAGCACCAGAGGCTCGCCGTGCGAACGCTCCGCCGTCAGGTCGTCGAGGCTGCGGTTCACGGAATAGTCCATGCCGGAACTTATGGCCGTGAGCGACAGGTTCGAGGTAGATGCCACGGAAGACTTGCCGTAACCGATGTCGGCGCTGGACATGGCGTCGGTGTCAATGGTGACGCTGAGCAGCACCATTGCCCTGTCCGTCTCCTTGAGCACCCTCGTCATCCTGCCTCCGACATTGCGGTACAGTTCGTCGCCTATCTCGAGCATCACCGTAGAATTGGGATCCGCCTGCATTATCACGCCGTCCTCGACATAGTGCACGCGACCGCTCACGAGGCTCACGTTGAGCCTGTCGTAGTCGATGCGCGTTCCCTGGCGGGTAAGTATGCTGCCCGGCGAGAACGTCTCGTACGCGTAGGGCCAGCTCGTCGTCGGCGTATAGGCCCCCGTCGGGATGCCGGAGAGGCACAGCAGCACCGCAACCAACAAAAATACGAATCTTTTCTGCATAATCAAAAGACAGTTTACAACATTACAGAAAGTCCGCACAGGCCATAAAGGCTCATACGGACTTTCATGGTATGAATTCAGTCAGTCGCCTCGGGCATCACTGCTTCGTCAAGGTGAGGGTACCGGGGTCGAACCCACCACCGTTGTATAAGCTCATCGCTTTGAGAGCAGCGGCGGCGATTCCCTGCTCAGAGGTGAATACGCCCGCAGACTCCTGGGTGAAGATTACGTCCGTCTCCTGGGTGTTTATCTTAAAATCGCCCACGTATTCGACGAACACAAAGGGATCGTCCGGATCTTCGGGGTACAGGAGAGACTCCTGGGGAAGATGGAACGAGATCGTCGACAGGTCGTCGGAAATGACTCCCTCGACATCACCAGAACCCTCATAGCCGACAAAGAGGGGAACCATCACGTCTACCTTTATGACATAGGGGTCGGAACCGACGGGCTCTATGTTCAAAGTCCATGATAAAGGCGTCCCGGCAAATTCTGCCGTTGCATTGTAGGTGCCGTAGATGTCTTCGACACTCCCTCCGCTGGGATCGGGGTCGAGATCATTGATGCGCACGGAAGCCTCCCTGGCACCGCCGAGGGTGTATCCGTCGGAAGCACCGGTGATGCGGACGGAGAAATCAAGGTTGCCGGTGTAGACACCCTCGTGGTTCACCACGTTCACCTTGATAGCGCCGGCGGAGCTGCCGTCGAAGGTCAGCACGCCGTTGGCAGGCTCGACGGTGAAGTCTACTCCGTTCTTGGCGGTGCCGTCCACAACCTCGAAGGTCACGGTCGTATTGGCGCTCTCACCTCTCGGGAAAGTGTGGTCGCCGTCCTTGGTATAGGCGTAGACGGGGATCTCCAGGGTACCGACATTCTCGTCGACGCTTAAGGAAGTCGCGTCGAAAGCCACGAACGAATCCGTAGTGAACTCGGCCTTCTGGTTGCAGGCTGCAAGGCTGCATGCCAGCCCTGCGCCCAGTATCATTTTGAAATATCTGTTCATAAGCGTAATCCTAAATAAGTTCTACTCTGCAGTCGACGAACCGTAGCCGGGATTCTGCTTGAGGTTCAGGTTGGTCTGCCTCTCGTAAGTGGGGATAGGCCACAGGAAATGGTAGTCGTCGGCTTCCAAAGCCTTGTCGGTGAACGACGATGCGGGAGTGCTCATGACCACGTTCGCTGCACCGGGCTGGGCAGGACGGCCGTCGAAGCCCTCGCCCCACCTCTTGAGGCAGCTGAACCTCAGGCCTTCGCCCACAGTCTCGCGATACCACTCGTTGTGGATAGTCTCGGCGGTAGCGGCGGTAGTTGCGGCACCCCTCTGGGTCTGGAGGGCGTTGAGCACGGTCTTGGCCTCGGAGGCCTGTCCGTTCTCGAAGTATGCCTCGGCGGCGATAAGATACATCTCGCTGATGAGCAGAGGCTTCACCGCATGACCGGAAGTCGGGGTATTGGAAGCCCCCTGAAGCGCAGGGTTGCCGTAGTACTTCTTGAATACATAGTAGTCGAAAGTACCGTCGTTATACCAGGTTGCGTTGTGGTATGAAGGGTATTCTCCGCCGTCGAACCACTGCTCAAACCTCAGGTCACCCTCGTCATAGGCGTCGATGAGCTTCTGGCTGGGAATATAGAAAGGCTGGTAGTAGAGATTCTTGACGGCATCCTTCTTCATCTGCGTATATGCGCTGTGGGTTCCTACACCTTCGGAAACCGAAGCATAGAACTGCATGATAGGCTCCGTGCCATTGTCGTTGAGCCACTCGGCCTTCATCTGTGCGGCAGTGGAGGAAAGGCTGTATTTGCCCGTGTTGATGACGTCCATCGCATACTCTGCGGCATGGACATAATCCCTCGTGTCGAGATAGTAGCGGGCGTACATCGCATTCACGGCATCGATGGTAGGCCTCTGGGCCCTGACTTCGCCGGGGATGTCTGCGAGCAGCACGGCGGCAGAATCGAGGTCCTTTTTTATCTGGCCGTAGACCTCTGCCACGGTAGCCCTCTCGGGACGGGCGTTCTGGTCATATACGGTTACGAGAGGCACGCAGAGATCGTCAAGTGTCTCGTCGGAATAGGCGGGACCGAAATGCCTTGCAAGGTGCATGTAGGCGAAGGCCCTCGCGAGGAAGGCCTCTCCCCTCGCCACAGCCGCAGCCTCCTGCAGGCCGTCGGGAACGGTCTTCGCACCTTCGATGAAGATGTTGAAGTTCTTGATGTACGCGTAGGGATAGCGCCAGTTGTCCTGTATGTAGTAGTCGCCGGAAGTGAAGTTGGCGTCGAGAGTATGCACGGGACCGTAGTTGTTGCCATAGTCCGACATCGCATTGAAGTAGTCGACCATAAGGTCGGGCGTAAGGTCGAAGTCGCCGTAGTCCAGAGACCTGAAGCAGGCCATGATATTGGCCTCGAAGCCGGTGAGGTCGGACTCGCTGGTGATGATCTGCTGGCCGGGCTGGTAGGTTATGGCGTTGTTCGGCACGAGGTCCATGTTGCAGGACACGGCGCTTGCCAGAATCGCTCCGGCCGAGATATATTTCAATATTCTTTTCATTTCGTAGACTTTTAGAATGTAATCTCTATACCACCGAGTATCTGCTTGGAGTTACCTGCGATACCGTAGGCGAGGTTGGAGTCCACCTCGGGGTCGATACCTGTATAGTTGGTGAAGGTAAGCAGGTTGCGGGCGGTGAACGTAATCCTGAAGTCCTTGACTACGCCGTTGGTCCAGTTGAGCCACCTCTCGGGAAGGGCATAGCCTATCTGAAGGTTCTTAAGACGCAGGAAAGAAGAGTTCTCGAGCAGGTGGGTATCGAACTGCATCTGATAGCCCTTGCTCCAGTCGGGATACTGGGCGTCGGTATTCTCCGGAGTCCAGAAGTCGCTGGCGGCCTTGCTCACGTTGTAGGTAGGATTGGCGTTGGGGTTCAGATAGAAGAACGCGTCGTTGTTGAACATGTACTTGCCGAGCACATAGGCGAAGTCGGCCTGGAAAGACAGGCCCCTCCAGCCTCCCGAGAGGGAGAATCCGCCGTTTATCGGGGCGTAGCGCCTCTTGCCGGTGTTCTGGGTGAGCGCGGCCTCGTCGTAGTTCTTGGTAGTCTCGTTCATAGTGGTGACGTCCTTGTCCTCGCCGGGCACATACCACATGGGAGCACCGTCGGCAGGGTCGACGCCGGCATAGATGGGGCCGTAGAACATCACGGGGCTGTCAACTACATAGGCGACGAAGGTATTTGCAATCTCCCAGCGCTGACGGTCGTCGAACAGGGAGAGAATCTTCTGGGCGTTGTAGTTGAAGGTGGTGTTGAAGCGGAGGAAGTAGTCGGAGCCGCGGAATATGTCCACACCGAGGGTGATGTCCACGCCGCGGTTGCTTATCGTACCTACGTTCTGGGTAACCTTAGAAAAGCCGGTAGTGTAGGGGTTGGGCACGTCCATCAGCATGGAAGAGGTCTGCCTGTCGTAGTAGGCCACCTCGAAGTCGAGCACGTCGAACACGCGGCCCGAAAGGCCTACGGTCAGCAGGGCCTGCTTCTCCCATGTGAGCATGTTGTTGGCTGGCTGGGTCACGGCAGTCCCGTTAACCTCCTGATATTCGCCGCTCGAGCCGATGAGACCGAGGGAAGAATAGTCGCCGATGGCGGCGTTACCCTGGGTTCCGTAGCTGGCCTTGAGGTCGAGGTTGTTGATTGCTCCTACGCCCTGCAGGAAAGACTCCCTCTTGATGTTCCACCTTGCACCGGCAGACCAGAAGACGGCGTTGCGCACAGAAGAACCGAACCTCGAAGATGCATCGTTACGCACGGTGACGTCGGCATGGTACCTGTCGAAGAGCGAATAGTCGGCATGGCCGAAGAAGGAGAGGAACTTGGACTGGGTAGCAGTCTCGTTTACGTTGAATGTAGACTGGAGGCCGTTGTTCAGGATAAGGGTCCTGTCGTCGGTCTGGCCGCTCGACGAGGCGCCGAAGGCCACATAGTCGTTCATGATACCCTCCTGTCCGGCGAGCACCGAGAAGCGGTTGTTCGCGTTGATGTTCATAGAGTACTCGAGGGTATTGGTGATGGTCGCCGCATACTCGAGATAGTTCTGCTTGATGACGATCGCGCTACCGCCGTTGATGCCATACTTGTCCACTGCGCTCGGCAGCACGGAGGCGTTGCGGTTGCGGATGTAGCCGTCGATACCTGCACGGCTGACGAACTTGAGGTTCTTCACGGGCTCGATCTCGACAAACACGTTTCCGTTCGCACCGTAGCGGTTGTACTTGTCGGGCATAACGGCAGTATAATAGTTCTGGTTGTAGGTGCCGAGCTGCGAGAAATATTCCGATTCGAGATTGCCGTTCTCGTCATAGGGCGAATACAGGGGGTTCCACATATATGAAAGACCTCCCGAAAGGTAGTTGGACGCCTCCGAGGAATTACCCCAGTTATCGTTCTGCTGGTTCATATCGAGCGAGAGGTTGAGGTTCAGGCCGAACTTGAGCCAGTCGGTGGGGTGACCCTGCACGTTGGAGCGCGCGGTGAAGCGGTCGTAGTAGTTGCCGGGGGTGAAGCCCTCCTGGTGGTACTGCGATGCAGACACCATGTATGCGACTTTCTCCCCACCGCCCTCGATTGTGATATCGTTCTGGTACTGAGGGGTTACGAGGTTCATGAAGTACTCGTACCACTTGGTGTTGGCGGTGTAGCCGGGATCGATGAAGTTCTGCTTGACCCATGACTCGCTGTGGATGCCTGACCTTACCCAGAAGTCCATGAGCTCGCTTCCGGTCATCATGTTCTCGTAGGGAGTGAGGTTTGCAAGCGTAGACATACCGTACTGCGAGCGTATGGTCACCGAAGCCCTCTCGTTGTACGAACCGGTCTTGGTCGTGACATAGATTACACCGTTGGAAGCACGGGAACCGTATATAGAGGTAGCGGCGGCATCCTTGAGGATACTGATGCTCTCGATATCGTTAGGGTTCATAGCCATGATCGAACGGCTCGAAGAAGGGATACCGTCGATTACATAAAGGGGAGCGCTGCTCGTTCCGAAGGAACCTACTCCGTGGAGGGTCATGGATACGGCGTTGTCACCGGCCACACCTGAAGAGGTGAGCACCGACAGACCGGCCACCTGTCCCTGGAGCTGGTCGAGCGCAGAAGACGAGGGAGCGTTCTTGAGGGTCTCCGAATTCACGGTCTCGACCGAGCCGACGAGCGAGCTGACGCTCTTTGACGAGCCGTAGCCCACGATCACGGTCTCCTCGAGGAACTCCGCGTCGGGCTCGAGGGCTACGATGACCTCGGACCTGCCGTCGACGGCGACCTCGTGCTCCTGATAACCCATGGCAGAGAACACCAGCACTGCATCAGAAGCCGCGCTGAGGGTGTATGAACCGTCAGCGTCAGACGCAACACCGTTCATGGTTCCCTTTTCCACTACAGATGCGAAAGGGATACCTTCGCCGGTCGAAGCATCCGTGACTACGCCGTGCACCTCCCTGTTCTGGGCGAATGCACAAAGCGACACGAACGCCGACAAGGCGGTAAGAAACAGTTTCGCTTTTTTCATAAGCATTTACATTAATTAAACAATTTATACTAACTACACGTTTGTACTACTATCTATACTAACACTCCGGTATGTCCGCCGCCCTATTAAACGGGCGTTAAATAGTGCGAAATTGCCTGCAAAATTAGAAGAATATTTCACTTTGACAAATATTTTAGTGATTGATATAGATAGTTCTGTGTGATGCCTGTCAGTGAAACACCGAAAAATACTTTAAAATTTCAATCTAAAATACCTGTTTTCTTCAAGATTTCAATCAGGAGTGGCAATATTTGCCTCCCGTTAAATT
Organism: Bacteroides sp. CAG:1060_57_27; assembly: GCA_001915575.1. GTDB lineage: Bacteria > Bacteroidota > Bacteroidia > Bacteroidales > UBA932 > Cryptobacteroides > Cryptobacteroides pullicola. Next base: position 105,379 of record MNQT01000013.1, read on the forward strand.
CTTAAAATTTTTAACAAATATTTTCTCCGGAGTCTTTCAGATAATGGGACAGCGTGTTACGGTGTATGCCATAGGCCTTTGCAATCCTCACGAGGCTTTCTCCCTCGAGCAGGCGCCGCCTTACGGACGGGAGGTCTGAAAGCAGGCGGCTGACCTTGACAGAGGTGCCGGGCGGCCTCCCGAGCTTCATCCCGGCCATTTTCTTGGCCGCCAGAGCCTCGCGCGTCCGCTGCGAGATGAGGTTCCGCTCTATCTCGGAGGCCAGGGCGAATGCGAATGCTATTATCTTGGAATTGATGTTGTCCGAGAGCTCGAAGTTGTCCTTTATGGTATATATGCGTATCCCTTTCTGCACGCAGTAGTTCAGGATAGACATAATCATCAGCATATTGCGTCCGAGCCGGGATATTTCCGCGCATACCAGCGCGTCTTCCGGTTTCATCCTGCGCACGAGCCTGCCCAGGGAGCGTTTCTCCCATGCCACGGTGCCCGAAACCGACTCGTTCGTCCACTTGTCTATATGCCAGCCTCTGTGCCGGCACCAGTTCTCTATTTCGAAGATTTGGCTTTCCTGTGTCTGCATCTGCGTGCTGACTCTTACATATGCGTATACTGCCATGGTCGTACTGTGTTTTTGGTTGCTGTATGGAGCACTATTTAACGCCCTTTTTACAAGGCTCGGACAGACTTGGAAAACAACGTGTAGTTAGTATAAATTGTTTAATTAATGTAAATGCTTATGAAAAAAGCGAAACTTTTGCTCGCAGCTTTGGCTTTCGCGGCTTCTGCACTGTTTGCATCGGCCCAGAATGTCAATGTCTCCGGCGTGGTCTCGGATTCCGAGACCGGAGAGCCGGTTATGGGCGCAGTCGTGCAGCTCCAGGGCAGCACGACCAAGTATTCGATGACGGATATGGGCGGTAACTACACCCTCAATTCCGTTCCCGCCGACGGCACGCTCGTAGTGTCGATTCTCGGCTATGAAGGCGCAGAGGTCAAGCTCAACGGCCGTACCCGCGTGGACATCATCCTCGCTCCGGACGTAGAGATGCTGACCGACGCTATCGTGCTCGGATACGGTTCCGCCAAGAAGATTTCTTCCATTACCGGTTCTGCGACCACCGTCGGTGCGAAGCTGCTCCAGAACGCCCCTACCGCAAGCGTAGGTGACGCCCTCCAGGGACAGATCGCCGGACTGCAGGTATGGTCGAACTCCGGCGAGCCGAGCGAGACAATCTCGATGCGTATCCGCGGTGTGAACTCGATCAACGCTGGCACCGAGCCTCTGTTCGTACTCGACGGCAGCCCCGTTCCTTCGTCTATCTTCACCGCGCTGAACGCCAACGACATCGAGAACATCACAGTCATGAAGGACGCTTCCGCGACCGCGATATACGGTTCGCGTGCGGCAAACGGAGTCGTGTTCATCACCACCAAGACAGGACGCACGGGAGAGAAGCCGACAATCGTAGTCCGCGGACAGTACGGTGTCTCCAATATGATCAGACACCAGATTCCCCTGCTGAGCTCCGAGCAGTGGTTCGACTTCAACGAGATGCTCGACCCGACCTTCCTCGACCAGCCCGGCCGTGCCGCGCAGAAGGACTTCGCCCTCGACCATAACATCAACACCGACTGGTTCAAGTATTTCTTCAGCGACAACGCCCCCACCTGGCAGGCCGACGCCTCGTACAGCGGAGGCACCGAGACCTCGGACTACTATGTGTCTTTCGGCGCCCTGAGCCAGGAAGGCAACGCGCCTTTCTCCGACATGACCAGGGTATCGATGCTCGCGAAACTCAACACGCAGATAACCAGCTGGTTCAAGACCGGCTTCAGCTTCAATCTCGCATACCAGGATCTCAACACCACGGGATTCTCCGGCACTGCGAACTCGCCCTACAACCCCATGTTCATGGCTTCGCAGATGTACCCCTGGATGAGCCCCTATGAATATACGGTAAATCCCGACGGCTCGCTCACCTACGGAAACCGCAGGGAGTATTTCGACGAAATGGGTATGTACAACACTGTCTACCTGCAGGAAATCCAGCCCGCGACGACCAACTATCTCCGCCTGAGCGGCAACATCTACGAGCAGATCACTCCGGTGAAGGGGCTCGTGCTCAGGGCAGTCCAGGCCCTCAACGGCAACGACCGCAGGATCTCCCAGACCGCCTACCCTACGGGACCTTTCGAGGGCAGCGGTACCGCAAACGAGAACTTCTCGAGGTACTATCAGTTCACCTTCACCAACACGGCGGAGTACACCATAGACTTCCTCGAGGACCACAATATCACCGCCCTGATCGGACAGGAGTCCATAGTCAGCAAGACCGAGGGCTTCGGAGTGGCAATGGACGGAATCAGCGACAACCGCATGTACCAGATCTCTGACGGTACCGTACTCGCCGACGGCTATCCTACCCGTACGCTCTCCGACGAATCCTACAATTCGTTCTTCGGCCGTCTGAGCTACAACTACAACGACACCTACCTGTTCGACGCGTCGTTCCGCCGTGACGGTTCGTCGCTGTTCGGAAGCAACAGGCGCTGGGCCAACTTCTGGTCTGTCGGCGGAAGGTGGAACATCAGCAACGAGTCCTTCCTCGAGGATGTGGCATGGATCGACGCCCTCGCCCTCAAGGCAAGCTACGGTACCACCGGTAACTCGAGCATCGACAACTACCTCTCATACGGACGCGTGGGCAACTACAGCCTGCTCTATGACGGCAAGACCGCATGGGGGCTCGGAGACCCGGGCAACAACGACCTCACCTGGGAGGTGGTCAAGAACCTCAACATCGGCGTGAGCGCCCGCCTGTTCGGAAGCCTCAACCTCGATGTGGACTTCTACAACAAGGTGACTTCCGACATGCTCATGGAGATTCCCTTCTCCCTGACCACCGGACATGACTCCGGCTGGGGCAATGTGGCCGACATGCTCAACCGTGGTGTTGACTTCGAAATCTCCTACGACATTCCCATGCCGAGGGACTTCTATCTCAACGTATCGGCCAACTTCAACTACAACCACAACGAGATACTCTCCCTGTTCGACGGACGCGACTATTTCGAATATCCCAACACCGGAATCCGTCTCGAGGTAGGACACGCATACGGCGAGTACTACATCCCGAAGAGCGCAGGCGTAGACCCGCGCGACGGTATGCAGATGTGGTACGACAAGGACGGCAACAAGACCAAGCAGTTCTCCAACGACTACAGCGTATTCACCGGCAAGCAGCAGTTCGCTCCCTGGGCGGGAGGATTCAACCTGACCTTCGGCTGGAAGGGTCTCTCCGTCGGAGCGCAGTTCGCATGGGTGGCCGGAAAGTGGACTCTCAACAACGACCGCTACTTCCTCACCAACCCCGCGTTCTCCGTAGACGGCAACCTCGCCGCGGAGATGCTGGACATGTGGACAACCCCCGGACAGGTTACGGACATCCCGAGCTACGAGTCCGAGAGGCAGTTCGACGATACCCTGCTCGAAGATTCCTCATTCCTGCGTCTGAAGAACCTGCAGGTGTCCTACACCCTTCCCCAGGACTGGATGCGCAAGAGCGGCTTCTTCCAGAGCGTAAGGGTATTCGCAGTAGGACGCAACCTCCTCACCTTTACGAAGTACACCGGTTTCGACCCCGAATCCGACTCCAATCTCCAGCTTGGACGCTATCCCAACTCCAAGCAGTATACTTTCGGTGTTGAATTAACATTCTAATCAGAGTCATCAACATGAAACACATACTTACAAAAATAACTCTTGCCGCAGCATTGGTACTCGGAGCTTCGGGCTGCAACATGGACCTGCGTCCCTACAGCGTCATCGACCCCGAGAACGCGCTCGAGACCTATGCCGATGCCGAGAAGCTCGCAAACGGCTTCAATGTGCATATAAGGAGTCTCTCGTCAGGCTCTATCATCTATTCGCCCGAACTCCAGTCCGACCTTTTCCACGCGACCTCGAGCTTCGGAAACCGCAACGGTCTCGTATACAGGTGGACGTTCACTTCATCCGAAGGCATATTCGAAAGCGTATACCTTGCATGCTATTCTGCAATAGCGAACGCGAACTACTTCATAGAGAAGGCCGCCAGCATCGAAAGCAGGGTGGCGGGCGATCCCGCCTTCGCCGACACCTGGACCGAGGACGAGCTCAAGCTGCTCAAGGGACATGTGTCGGAGGCGTACTTCCTCAGGGCCTACGCATACTCCATACTCGTGGACAGGTACTGTGACGCGTATGACGAGGCTACCGCCGGAAACGAGAACACCGGTGTGGCTCTCTCCAACCGCTACAACCCTACCTCGGACAAGGCCCAGTATCCGGGAAAGACCACTCTCGAGGCCTCTTATGACCAGATATACAGCGACCTCGAGGCGGCACAGGAGAATATCGGCCTGCTGCGCGAGTCTGCCGCAGGTTCGCTCTATGTCACGGAAGATGTGGTCAAGGCCCTCAGGGCGCGCGTTGCCCTCGCAAGGCACGACTATGCCCAGGCAATCCAGGATGCCACTGAAGTCATCAACTCCGGAAAGTACGAGCTCGTAAGCGGAACCGACGCCCTGAACCAGCTCTGGACCAACGACAACCAGGCAGGCGAAGTGCTCCTCCAGTGCGCCGTGGCCCTGACCACCGAGATGCCGTCCACCAACAACGCGAACTATCTCGGCTACAACTACCAGAACGACGTCTACTCTCCCGACTTCGTGCCCGAGAAGTGGCTCGTGGACCTCTACGACGACACCGACTACCGCAGGCAGGTATACTTCAAGTCCACTCCCGTACAGATAGGCGGTATCACCACCCAGGAGCCCGTACTGCTGTTCAACAAGTTCCCCGGCAACCCCGCCCTCATGACGGGCGAGTCCGACTACAACTACGTGAATGCGCCCAAGCCCTTCCGTCTTGCCGAGCTCTACCTGATTGCCGCGGAGGCGTACCTGAATTCAGGGATGTCCAACGGCGTGCAGGAAGCCTCGAGGCTGCTCAACGAGCTTCAGGGCAGGCGTCACTCAGGCTGGGAGAACGTAGGATATACCCAGAACCAGCTCGCCGGTGAGATTGCCGACGAGAGGGTGCGCGAGCTCGTGGGCGAGGGATTCCGCCTGAGCGACCTCAGGAGATACGGCAACGGCATGACGAGGACGGAGGGCCAGCTCAGCAGCATACTCTATCTGCCCGGCAGCAACACTACCGAACTGTTCAGAGTGAACGACGGCGACTACAGGTTCGTATGGGCGATTCCCCAGGCCGAAATCGACGCCAACCCGAACATGAGGCAGAATCTCGGCTACACAAATTCCAACTCAAACAATTAATCTGCAATTATGAGACTCAACAAGATAATGGCATTAGGCCTGATGAGTGCAATGGCGCTCGTCTCCTGCCAGCAGACCGTCACCCCGACGGGCGATGCCGCCGTGGGTTTCGCATCGGCGGAATTCGAGTCAGGTCTGGGCTCGGAGTACATCTACGTGCCCATAGTAACTACCGGTGAGACCACCGTATATCCTATCAAGGTCAATATCGAAGTCGGCGAATACACCGGCGATTATGCCGCCAAGGAGGATGTCGACTTCATGATTACCTCGAAGGAGATTCTCGTAGCTTCGGCGCAGAGCCAGCCTTCGGTCGAAATCAAGATAGTGAACCCTTCGGACGCAGACCAGCTTAACTTCAAGCTCGTCATCTCTTCACAGGACAACGCCCAGAGCATCTCCCAGGGCGAGGTTCTCGTGATGTGCGAGAAGAGCTTCCTCGACCGCATCTGCGGCAAGTGGAATGTGACCGGAACTCTCGAAGGCTCGTCATACAGCGAGGTATGGACCTTCAGCAACGAGGGAGGCCAGCCTGCAATCACCGGCATACACGGCGAGACCCAGGGCTACATCCTCGGTACAATCGACGAGGCGAAACGGGAAGTCAGCTTCACGATCGGAGAGGGCAGCGGCAATATGACAGGAGCGTATAACTTCACCGGCCTCGGAACCGCATACGTAGGTCCCATCTTCGGAAGCCAGTCCGCAGAGGGCGTAAGCCTCGGAAGCGGTGAGCTCGTTGGCGTCATAAGCGACGACTTCAACTCTATCGAATGGCAGATTCCCGCGGGATACGGCATCGCCAACGGCGTATTCTCGTACGACGACGCAATGGAACTGCTGGGTTATTTCGTGGCTCCGCTGTTCATCGACGGCAACACCATTACCAAGCAGCCCAAATAAATAACAGGCTGCCCTGACGGTATGGTTCTACAGAGAGGAGGAGGCGGTTCTCCTCCTCTCTTTTAAAATTTCAGCTTAAGAGAGTATGGGACAGATCTTCAGAGAGATCAGAATCCTTTGCGCATTCTCGGCCCTGCTGGCCTCATGTCCGGGAATCCTTGCGCAGGAAGGCACTGTCGAGGCCTACTCGCGCGAAGACCTGCTGCACAAGATAGACATGCAGACGGCTTATGTACTGCCGGAGTTCGCTCCCGGCGAGGTGCACTATCTCGACGGCAGCGTCACCACCGCCGAGCTCAACATCTGTGCGGCCGACAACTCGGTGCGCTTCATCGCCTCGGGTGCCGACACGATGATAGTGCGCAACATAGGAAGCGTCGACTTCATCCTCGCTTCCGGGCGCAAGTTCGCCGTCAGGGACGGAATGGTGCTGGAACTTCTCAGGGAAAGGCCGTCGCTGTCTCTTGCCGAAAGGAAGCGGCTCAGGCTCGACGAGCCCCGAATGGAGGGCAGCTACGGCACGGTGCCGCCGAGTTCCTCGGCAAGGACGACCATGGCGGACGACTATGCCTCGACCGAATCGCGCACCTACGGCTATCTCGTGAAGATAGGCTACAAGGTCTCATACGACTATTACCTCATTGACGGAGAGGGAGACGCCGGCAAGGCGTCAAGGAAGACATTCACGGAGGCTTTCCCCGCGCTCAAGGACGAGATAAGGGCAACGGTAAGGCTCCGTAATATCAGATTCGATGACAGGGACGACGTCACGTACCTGTATGACTACTGTTCAAGCGAAACAAAGTGAAACGATTTACTACTATCATACTTGCCGCATTATGCTGCCATGGTGCCGCTTTTGCGCAGGGAGCCTCCTTTCTGGACGGCACGCCCGACGCGCGATCTCTGGCCGTGGCCGGAGCGACCGCAGCGCAGGAAGCCTCGGCCTACTCCGTGTGGAGCAATGCGGCCTCGACCGTCTTTTCTGACGACAAGTTCGCAGCCGGAGCCTCCTACGGCCTGCTGCAGCCTTCGTTCTCCGACATGCAGCAGCTTTCGCTCGCAGGCTACGGCAGGATAAGCGAAAGGTGGAGCGTGAACGCAGGTTTCAGATACGGCATGTACCCCTCTGTCGAGACTGCCGACGAATCCGGAATATACACCGGAAGCTTCTCACCTTCCGCGATGCAGGCTTCTGTAGGAGCGGCATTCATGATAATACCCTCGCTCGCCGTATCGGCGACCGCCGCCTATGTACGTTCCGACATCGGAGGCCCCAAGGCTGCCGGAGCGGTCGGCTTCGATCTGGGACTGCTGTTCCGCAGCAAGGGATTCAGCGCCGCGCTTACGGCGGCCAACCTCGGCACGAGACTCGACTACGGCGGAGCGCAGAGCTATTCACTTCCCTCGAGGATTGACCTCGGGGCGGGTTACGGCATAGGACGCGCATCCGGCAGCCGTCACACGCTCGACATCAGCGCACAGGGCAGCCTTCCCCTTGCCGGAAAGGGGATGAAGGTCTCAGGCGGACTCAGATACGGATTCGACGGCATCTTCAATGTCGCGGCCGGATACAACTGCGGGCTCGGCGGACTTCCGAGCTATGCGACTCTCGGTGCGGGAGTGCGCCTTTTCGGAGTCGCGCTCGACTTCGCCTACGCCGCTGCGGCAGCCGGAAGCCCCATGAACGGCACTATGGTGTTCAACCTGTCTTACGCTTTCTGAAAATCATGGATAGAAAAATTGCGATAATATCTTCGATTGCCGCCCTCGTGCTGGGCGCGTGTACCGCAGAACCGCTGCAGGGTCCGCAGGAAAGTCCCGCGCCGGAGGTCCGGGGCGAAGATTATGTGGTATCGAAAGTTACGGGTGTCACCTACGCCAGGCAGGCTGTGGTGCCCGGCATATTGAAGGTGAAGTTCAACGAGAGTTTCACGGGCCGTATCGAGGAGTGCGGCGCCTCTGTCGGCGTCCTCTGCGCCGATACCAGGGCCACGCCTACTCCGTTCAGGAAGTTCCGGCCGCTGTCGATGCACAGGCTGTTCGAATACGCCGGGGAGTATGAGCCCCGGACCAGGGCGGCAGGGCTCAACAGGTGGTATGTGCTCGAATTCGACGCGGCCGTTGACCTCGCCGAAGCCGAGCTCTCGTTCCACGGAGCCGAGGAGGTAGAGGCCGTGGAGTATCAGCTTGTGGCGAAAGTCAACGCGGAACCATTCAACGATCCGCAGCTCCCCAGCCAGTGGCATTACCATAATCCGGGAACTGCTGCCGGAACCGTAGCGGGCTGCGACATCAATGTCTACCCTGTATGGCAGGCATACGCTCCCGGAGCGGCAGACGTGGTCGTGGGAGTAGTCGACGAAGGCATCGATACAAGTCATCCCGACCTTGCGGCGAACATCTGGACAGAGCCTGGCACCGGCATCCACGGGCGGAATTTCGTGACAGGAGGCGCTATCACGCCTGACGAACATGGCACCCATGTGGCCGGAACCATTGCCGCCGTCAACAATAACGGCATAGGCGTCAGCGGTGTCGCCGGAGGAGATGCCGCAAGGGGTATTTCGGGTGCGAAGCTGATGTCTTGCCAGATTTTCTACGGGGACAAGTCAGCCGACGGTGCGGCGGCGATAAAGTGGAGCGCCGACCACGGTGCGGTCATCTCCCAGAACAGCTGGGGCTATCCTGCCGACCAGAACGGAGACGGGATGATAAGCGACAGCGAAATCGCATGGATGAAGAACTACACGATTTCCGGGAGCCTCAAGGATGCGATAGACTACTTCATCAGGTATGCCGGCTGCGACAACGACGGCAACCAGCTGCCCGACTCTCCGATGAAGGGCGGTGTCGTGATATTCGCGGCGGGTAACGACAACATGCCTTACGGCCCTCCAGGCAGCGGATACGACCCTATCATCAATGTCAGTGCCGTGGGAGCCGACTACAAGAGGGCCTATTACTCCAATTACGGGCCCTGGTGCGACATCGCGGCTCCCGGCGGCGACGCCTACAAAGGCTATCAGATACTCAGCACCCTGCCCGGGGGCAGATACGGCACGATGCAGGGGACGTCAATGGCCTGTCCGCATGTGTCCGGAGTGGCTGCGCTGATAGTCGCGAACATGGGCGGCCCCGGCTTCACCTGCCAGGATCTCGAGGAGATTCTGCTCGGCTCAGCCAGGCCGGAGGAAATCAAGAGGCTTAATACCGAGGAGCTCGGCGTCGGCATGGTCAGCGCCGCGGACGCCGTAATCTCGGGACGGAGCGTGGAGCATACCCTCACGCCCGAGGGCGGCAGCAGCCTGACGATGAAACTCTCCCAGACCAGGGAAATCGGCTTCGAAGTCTTCAACCCTACCGGACATGCGATAGAGGTAAGCCTGGAGCCCGAAATGCCGGGAGTGACGGCCGAAGTCGCGCAGGGTTCGAACAACCGCAGGATCGTGGTGAGAATAGACGGCAGGCAGGCGGCCGGGAGCGAGTGGGACAAGCCGCATTCCCTTTCCGGAACCGTCAGCATAAGCTGTCCCAAAGAACCCGGGGATGTGCACTCAGCGACATTCTCCGTTACCATAGAAGCCAATACGGCGCCTGTGATGCTGCGCCAGATCGACGGCATAGTCGTCGACAGGCTCAACGAGGATTCGAGGATTTCGCTGGGCAACTATTTCTTCGACAGCGACGGAGACCCCCTGAGCTACGAAATCAGCGAGACGCCTCTCGGCAAGTTCAGCCTGAACGCCTCCGGGCAGGTCACTTTCAGCGCAGTGTCGTACGGAAGCGGCGAGGTGGACATCACGGCGAGCGACGAGTTCGGCGGCAGTATCTCGCAGACTGTCTCCATACTCGTAAGGGACGGACAGGCGCGCGCTTTCGACCTCTATCCCAACCCCGTTACGGACTACCTCTATGTCAGGGGCTCGGAGGAATACGATGTAGGCGTGGAGATATACTCCGAGAGCGGTGCCAGGGTCTTCTCCGATGAGGTGAAGTCGTCGCCGTTCGAGCCTGCAAGGCTTGACCTCGCTTCCCTGGACGGAGGACTGTACACCGTAAGGCTCACGAGCGGCGACTTGCAGCAGACAAGCAGGATATCGAAATTATAATCAATAAATTATTATCTAAAAATTAGTGTTATGAAGACATTAAGAACCTTTGCGGCAGCTGCATTCGTGCTGTTCGCGGCAGCCTCCTGCCAGAAGACTCCGACCGGCGACGCCAATGTCAGCTTCGAGAGCGGAAGCTATTCGTTCTACCTCGAGGACGGCCCCAACTTCGACATCCCCATCCACATCGAGGGAGATGACATCGCCTATCCTATGACCGTGACTATCACCGATGTTCCCAGCACTGACGAATCCGTCGTCTACAGCGTGAGGAACGAGGACTGGAGGTTCATCGAGAGGAGGGTTGTAGTGAACTCTCCCGAGGAGACTCCCGTAGTCACCGTGAGGTGCTATAACACCGATGCCGAGGAGTTCCGTTTCAAGATCGGAATCGAGGCCGTCGACAACGGCGGGCAGATCGGTGCGGTGCACGAGACCGAGATCACCGTGCGCACCCAGGTATATGACGTAGAAGGCGTCTACACCGCATCAGGCATACTGGCAAGCTCTGCCGCTACCGCTCCCTACGAGGAGGACTGGACCTTCATCGTGGAAGGCACCACGGTAGGCTTCACCGGACTGCTCGGCGAAGATGCCATGGTTGACGAAAGCACCTGGCCTATCATAGGCGACGGCTACAGGATTGCCGAGGGCGCCAATGCCGGCAAGGTCGGCATGACATATGTGCTCGGACTCGAGAACTACATCAACGCGTATGAGTTCGAAGGGATAGGCCCCTGCTATGTTGCTCCCGGAGTCGTTGCCGGAGGCGGTATCTACCTCGACGGAGTTTCTCTCGTAATGGAGCAGACGGACGGCAGCCACATCCAGCTCGCCGCGCTGACCGACGGCTCGACCACGATGCCGCTCGACGAGAGCAGCTCGATTACCTATGCCCTCTATGACTTCAATACCGAGGAGTTCATAGGCTACACCTACGGCGGACAGTTCTATGTCGACGGCAACACCGTCACCAGGGCCGGAACCGGCAGCGATACGCCCTCCGGCGATGAGGCTGCATCCAACGCTGCACCCCAGCGCAAGGCTGTCCTCACCAATGTCGAGACCGGCGAGAAGCTCGTTTGCGACATGACGCCGATCAAGACCGACAGGAACATCAGCATCAGATAGATTCAGACCCCCTGCTCCCGGGACAGTCAGTTCCGAGACAGGCAATTCCGGGGACCGGCAGTTCCGGGGACAGACATGACAAGGCGGCGCGGGAGAATTTCCGTGCCGCCTTTTTTTCCGTTCTGGCGCAGAAAAATGTACGATACACAAAATATTCGTTCCGAAAAATGTAACCAACCTTGTTTATTCGTTTGGAAAAGTGTAAACTTGCAGCGAATAAGCCAAAGGAAGCCATGCTCAAAAGAAAGATAGAAACGTTTCTGGCCGAATGGAAGAAGTCCAAAGACAGGAAACCTCTCGTAATAAAGGGCATCCGCCAGTGCGGAAAGACCTATATCGTCCGGAAGTTCGCATCCGGGAACTACGAGAGCGTGGTCTATATGAACTTTATCCTGGAGCCTGACAAGAAATCAGCCTTTACCGGCAATATCGATGTCGATACTGTCATACTCAACCTTTCGGCCCTGATTCCGGGCAGCCGTTTCATAGAAGGAAGGACCTGTATCATCCTCGACGAAATCCAGGAGTGCAAGGAAGCGAGGACAGCTCTGAAATCGTTCTGCCTGGACGGCCGCTTCGATGTCATCGCCACCGGTTCGCTCCTTGGGGTGAAGGGATACGGCAGGAGCAGGAAACGGGAAAAGGAGGGACAGGATTCCGTCCCAGTCGGATACGAGACAGTAATCGACATGTATCCGCTGGACTTCGAGGAATTCCTGTGGGCAAACGGCATCGGCGACAATGTCATTGATTCTGTCAAATCATGTTTCGAAGACGAAAGGCCCGTTCCGGACGGCATACACAAGGCCCTTATGGATCTGCTGTACAGATATGTCATCGTCGGAGGCCTGCCGGCGGTGGTGAACTGCTTCCTCGAGACAAGGAATATCGAACTTATCTATAGGGCCCAGCGCAGCATCATATCGGAATACGAAGACGATATGGTCAAATATGCCGACGATACGGACAAGCCCCACATCCGAGAATGTTTCGAGTCCATTCCCAAGCAGCTGGCAAAGGAGAACAAGAAATTCCAGTATTCGGTGGTCCGGAAGGGCGGCCGGGCTTCCCAGTTCACGGGCAGCCTGCAATGGCTGGAGGATGCCGGAGTCGTCCGGAGGTGCTATAACACGACGGCTACGGAACTGCCGCTGGACGGCAATTCCGTCAAAGACTGTTTCAAGGTGTACACCACGGACATAGGCATCTTCATAGCCATGCTCGACTACGGCACTCAGGCGGATATACTGAAAGGCAACCTCCTCGGATACAAGGGCGCCGTCTTCGAGAACCTTATGGCGGATTTCCTGTGTAAGTCCGGGCAGAAGCTATACTATTTCCATAAGGAAAGCGGCCTCGAGCTCGACTTCCTGACAAGGCTCGGCGGAAAATGCGTAGCGCTCGAGGTCAAGTCAAAGACAGGCAAGGCCAAAAGCCTGTCGACGGTTCTCAAGAACGAAGATATATACCATATCAGCAATGCAATCAAGCTCGGAGCCTATAATGTAGGGCGCGAAGGAAAGGTCCTCACCGTTCCGCTCTATATGGGATTCCTTGTCAAGGATACCCTTGCAGACGTCATCATCCCGGATATCGACCTAAGCCGCCTGGCTACTACATAAGATTATTCCAGCCAGAAAGGCTGCCCGGGCACGGCAGTCAGACAGTCTCGCGCACCGCGATCCGACAACGTCGGGTCGCGGTGTCTTTCATTTGCATTTACAGCGGTTCCGGAGGCACAAAAAAACGCCCGGAAGCTGCTTGCATCAGGCATGCCGCAGGGGCAGGTCGGAAAACTTCTCTGACCGGTTCTGATTCCTGCAGGGCCGCCTGCCGCTCCGGCACCATCGGCCCCGCTCCGGCACCATGCAGCCTTGCCGCTGTTACTGTGCCGAGCCGCCTACGAGATCGAGTATCTCGTTGGTTATCTTCTCCTGACGGCCCTTGTTGTATTCGAGCGTAAGTTCTGATAGCAGGCGCTCACCGTTGTCGCTTGCGGCCTGCATGGCGACGGTACGGGCGGCCTGTTCCGCGGCGGTGGAGTCGAGGATGGCGGCATGGAGTTTCATCCTGAGCAGCTGCGGCAGAAGCGCCGCCGCTATCTCCACGGGCTCGGGCTCGAGTATATACTTCAACTTCAGGTCTCCTTCGTCTATAGGAGCCGACGAGCTCTCGGGCTCGAACGGGAGGAAGTTCTCGACCATGACCTTCTGCACGGAAGACGACACGAAACTGTTGTAAATCAGCACGACGCGTGAATACTCCCCGGAGAGGAAGGCGTTTATCAGACGCGTTGCCAGAGCGGAAGACTGGGGATAGGCAGGGCGCACGAGCATTTCGCTCAGATCCTCCACGTCGGAAGGAAGAGCCTTGCGCATCGCATCGTATATCTTCTTGCCTACTGCGAAGACCCTGACCTCGCGGCCACCGAGCCCGTGCATGAATTCGTCGGCAGCCTTTATAATATTCACGTTGAACGCTCCGCAGAGCGAATTGTTGGACGACACTGCCAGCAGGGCCACGGGAGCGTCGGGATTCGCGGAACTGCATATCCGGGTGAATGCAGCCACGGGAGCGAGTTCGGAATATATTTCGCTGAGGGTCTGTTCGTAAGGACGCAGGCTCTCTATCGCCTTCTGGGCCTTGTGGAGCTTCGAGGAGGCGACCAGCTTCATCGCGGAAGTTATCTTCAGGGTGTTCCTTACGGAACCTATCCTGTCCTTTGTTTCTCTGAGCGATGACATCGCGGACTGACTTTACTTGTGTTTTACGAGGGTGCACACGAGCGCGGCCTCGGACTCTATCACGGATGTCTGTTCCTTATCGACTATGCCCTTTTCCAGGGCCTCGAGTACGTCAGCATGGCTGTTGCGCATGTGCTCGAGGAAAAGCTTCTCGAACATGGGCACATCGTCGATTCCTATGTCCGCCATGAGGGCATGGGTACCGCAGTACAGCACCGCCACCTGCTCCCCGAGGGGCATGGGCGAATACTGCGGCTGGATCAGCAGCTTTTCGTTCTTGCGGCCCTTGTCGAGGGTCATCTCAGTAATCTTGTCCATGTCGGAGGAGAACTTCGTGAAAGACTCGAGCTCGGCGAACTGGGCCTGGTCTATCTTGAGCGTTCCGGCGACTTTCTTCATGGACTTCACCTGGGCTGCGCCTCCCACGCGGGACACCGAGATCCCGACATTGATTGCAGGACGGAAGCCGGAGTTGAACAGCGACGACTCGAGATATATCTGTCCGTCGGTAATGGATATCACATTGGTAGGGATATAGGCCGACACATCGCCCGCCTGAGTCTCGATTATAGGCAGCGCGGTGAGCGAGCCTCCGGCCTTCACCTTGCCCTTCAGGCAGTCGGGCAGGTCGTTCATCTGCTCGGCGACCTCCTGCTGGCTGATAATCTTGGCGGCTCTCTCGAGCAGTCTCGAATGCAGGTAGAACACGTCGCCCGGATACGCTTCGCGGCCGGAAGGCCTGCGCAGTATCAGCGACACCTCCCTGTAGGCCACGGCCTGCTTGGAAAGGTCGTCATAGACGACGAGGGCATGGCGTCCCGTATCCCTGAAATACTCGCCCACGGCCGCACCGGCAAACGGTGCGTAATACTGCAGGGCGGCAGGGTCGGATGCCGTGGAGGCTATGACCGTGGTGTAGTCCATGGCTCCCTTGGCACGGAGGGTCTGGACTATCGATGCGACGGTGGAGCCCTTCTGGCCGACGGCTACATAGATGCAATATACGGGATTGCCCTTCAGGTACTCCGAACGCTGGTTGATTATGGTGTCTATGGCTATCGCAGTCTTGCCCGTCTGGCGGTCGCCGATTATGAGCTCCCTCTGGCCGCGGCCGATAGGAATCATCGCGTCGATAGCCTTGAGTCCGGTCTGCAGGGGCTGGGTCACGGGCTCACGGAAGATGACACCGGGAGCCTTGCGCTCCAGAGGCATACGGACCGTCTCGCCCTTTATGGCGCCAAGACCGTCAAGGGGCGTACCGATAGGGTCTACCACGCGGCCTATCAGACCTTCTCCGGCCGGTATGCCCGCTATCCTGCCGAGCCTGCGCACGCGCATGCCTTCCTTGACAAGGTCGGTAGGACCAAGCAGGACGGCACCTACATTGTCGGCCTCAAGGTTCATGACCACGGCCTTCACGCCGCTGTCGAACTCGAGCAGCTCTCCGGCCTCGGCGTTGATGAGACCGAAGA
Source organism: Bacteroides sp. CAG:1060_57_27 (assembly GCA_001915575.1). Lineage (GTDB taxonomy): Bacteria > Bacteroidota > Bacteroidia > Bacteroidales > UBA932 > Cryptobacteroides > Cryptobacteroides pullicola. The sequence continues at coordinate 121,066 of MNQT01000013.1, forward strand.
TGTGGGCGACACCGTCGCTGACCGTAAGGACCTTGCCTATCTCTTCATATTTGAGCGAACTGTCTATCCCCTTGAGCTCGTCAAGGAGTATCTCCGATATTTCGCTCGCCTTGATTGTATTGTTCGCCATTGGATATTTTCTAAACGATTCTGTTGTTCTGTATTACAAACTGCCTGCGCACGCTCTCAAGCTGGCTGCGCACACTCGCGTCAAGCACATACTCGCTGTCTATCTGGACGATGAAGCCTCCTATCAGCGACTCGTCCACCTGGGTCTCGAAATGCACCTTGCATCCCGAGCGGCGCTCGAGTATCGTCCTGAGCCTCGACACAAGGTCCGCAGGGGGCGTGGTGGCCGTAATCAGATAGGCCTCGAGCTCGCCGCGCGACTTGAAATACATCGAGACGAACGACGAGAGGATGAACCTGGCACAGTCCATTCTGCCGTGCCTTACGAGCAGCCTCGTGAAGCGCTCCAGCTCGGGTTCGAGCACGACCGGCGAGGATTCCTTGCCGGCAAGGAGCCTGCGCACCTGGCCGCACACCCTTTCCGCCCCGCCGGTAGACTCGCAGTAACGCAGCAGCGCGGTCGCATAGCGTATGGATATTATGCCTATGTTCATTCCTTATGACTGTTTCTCCCTCATCTGCGACGCCTCTCTGACAAGCCTGTCGACGAGTTCGAGCTGGTTCTCGCCCTTGTCGAGATCCTTGCGTATTATCTTTTCCGCCACGTCTATCGACAGCATCGACACCTGACGGCACAGATCCCTGAGCGCACTCTCGCGCTCGGCCTGGATCTCCGTCTTGGCGTGTGCGATGATCTTCGCCGCCTCCTCGGAAGCCTTCTGCCTTGCGGACTGTATCATCTTGTCCCGCACTTCGGCGGCTTCCTTGACCAGTCGGCTCTGCTCCGCGCGGGTCTGCTCGACGAGACGAGACTGCTCGTCGGCAAGCTGCGAGAGCCTGCTCTCAGCCTCGGCAGCCTTCCTGAGCGATTCCTCGATCTGGTTGCTGCGCTTCTCGACCATACCCGTGATCACGGGGAAGCCGAACTTGCCGAGCAGGACAAGCACGATGACGAAGATGAGCGTCATCCATACCAAGAGGCCGAAATCCGGTGTAAGAAGTGACATTTCCCTACTTTGCGATGAGTCCGATTATTATGGCGAACAGGCAGACACCCTCGATGAGGGCGGCGATAATGATTGCGTTCATCAGGAACTTGCGCATGTGCTCCGGCTGGCGTGCACTCGCCTCAAGCATCGCCTGTCCTATCTTGCCTATTCCTATACCTGCGCCCATGGCTGCAAGTCCGGCACCGACTGCCGCACCGAGCTTTCCGAGGGAAAGTCCCGCGGCCGCCGCCTGTAAAACAACTGTTGAGAGTAACATAATCCTATACTGTTTTAAAATAATTAATCTTCAACCGGGTCAGGATGCGCAAGGCCGATGAACACGGCTGAGAGCATCGTGAATATATAAGCCTGGAGGAACGCCACGAGCAGTTCCAGGCAGTCCATGAAAATACCCATCACCACCGCTATGAAGCCGAGTCCGGCACACAGTGCCGCCCCCATTTCCGCCGTGATGAAGATCACCGCGATGACGCCGAGTATCATGAAATGTCCGGCGAGCATGTTGGCGAAAAGACGTATCATCAGGGTGAAGGGCTTGGTGAAGACGCCGACCAGCTCGATAACTGGCATCAACGGTACGGGAACCTTCAGCCATGTGGGTACCTCAGGCCAGAAGATGTCCTTCCAGTATTTCTTCGTACCGAAGAGGTTTATCGCAAGGAACGTACATACCGCAAGTATGAAGGTGATGTTTATGTTGCCGGTCACATTCGCCCCTCCGGGGAAGAAGGGGATGATTCCCAGCATGTTGTTGAAGAGTATGAAGAAGAACGCCGTCAGCAGATAAGGCGAATACCGGCGGTAGCCCTCGCCTATGCTCGGCTTTATGACATCGTCCTCTATCATCATCACGAGCATCTCCATAAGGCCGTACACACCCTTCGGAGCCTCCTTGCGCACGTCATGGCGGCTGTACCAGCGCGAGGTGGACAGCGTGATGCCCACCAGGAGCGCCGCGCTTATCAGCATTCCCGACACTGTCTTGGTAATCGAAAGGTCTATGGGGCGCACCTGCTCTCCCGACGCGTCCGTCTCCACTATCTTGCCCTCATAGGGACTGCCGTCGGGCGCTATGCTGTATCCCTTCCAGCTTGCTCCGTCGGCGAGCCGCGAAGACATGAAGCAGCTCACGCCGCCTCCGGTGCGGCTGATGAGAATCACGGGCAGGGGGATGCTCACAGGCTTTCCCTTGACCGTGGTTATGTGCCACTCGTATGAATCGAGGACATGGCCGTACAGGTAGGAATCCATGTCGAACTCCTGCGCACCGGCCTTCAGCGGCAGGAGCGCAAGCAATACAACGAGCAGTCTTCTGAATATACCTGACATATTATAACCCTCACCTCTGCGGCACGACACAGGCCTGCACCAGGTCGGACTGAATCTTCACTATGCCCGACTTGATAGGAAGCGAGCGGGACGTGCCGTCCTCACATATCCATTGTACATCTCCGGTAGAAAGCGACGAAATCATGGGAGCGTGCTGGGGATAGACATCGAACGGAGCCATCCTTCCCGGGAACGACACCTGCCTGGCACCGCCCTCGTACACCGCCGCCTCGGGAGAGAGAATCCTAAGAGTAAGCATTCCGTCCATATCCTACCGTCAGCTGCGCGAAGCCGCGGAGAGCATCTCCTCTCCCTTGCGTATCGCATCCTCTATGGTACCGACATTAAGGAAAGCCTGCTCGGGCAGGTTGTCCACCTCACCGTCGAGTATCATGTTGAACCCTTTTATCGTATCGTCTATATCGACCATGACTCCCGGCACGCCCGTGAACTGCTCGGCTACCGCAAACGGCTGCGAGAGGAACCTCTGCACCCTGCGCGCCCTGCTGACCAGGAGCTTGTCCTCGTCGGAGAGCTCGTCCATGCCGAGTATGGCTATGATGTCCTGGAGTTCCTTGTTGCGCTGGAGTATCTGTATGACCCTCTGGGCCGTCTCATAGTGATCCTGGCCAACTATGTTGGGGTCGAGTATGCGGGAAGTGGACTCCAGGGGATCCACGGCCGGATAGATTCCGAGCGCGGTAATCTTGCGGCTGAGCACCGTGGTCGCGTCGAGATGGGTAAACGTCGTCGCAGGCGCAGGGTCGGTAAGGTCGTCCGCAGGCACATACACGGCCTGGACTGAAGTTATGGAACCGTTCTTGGTCGAGGTGATCCTCTCCTGCATCTGTCCCATTTCAGTAGCGAGCGTAGGCTGGTAACCCACGGCCGAAGGCATACGGCCGAGCAGCGCAGACACCTCCGAGCCGGCCTGGGTGAAGCGGAAGATATTGTCTATGAAGAACAGTATGTCCTTCGGCCCGTCCGACGACTGGCTGTCGCGGAACGACTCAGCCATGGTAAGACCCGAAAGGGCGACCGAACTTCGCGCTCCGGGCGGCTCGTTCATCTGGCCGAAAACCATAGCCACCTGGGACTTCGAGAGTTCCTTGCGGTCGACCTTCGAGAGATCCCACTTGCCCTGCTCCATGAGTTTTTCGAACTCGTCGCCGTATTTGATTACTCCGGACTCTATCATCTCGCGGAGCAGGTCGTTGCCCTCGCGGGTACGCTCGCCTACTCCGGCGAATACAGAGAATCCGTTATGCTTCTTGGCTATGTTGTTGATGAGTTCCTTGATGAGCACCGTCTTGCCCACTCCGGCGCCGCCGAAAAGGCCGATCTTGCCGCCCTTGAGATAGGGCTCGAGAAGGTCGATGACCTTGATGCCCGTGTAGAGCACTTCCTGGGAGGTAGTCAGATCTTCGAACTTGGGAGGTTCGCGGTGTATGGGCAGCTTTTCGGGGGTGTCGAGTTCGCCGAGTCCGTCGATAGCGTCGCCGGTGACGTTCAGCACCCTGCCGCGTATATCCTTTCCGACAGGCATAGTAATAGGAGAGCCGGTCTTCACGGCATCCATACCCCTGCGCAGGCCGTCGGTGGAGTCCATGGCCACGCAGCGTATGGTATCCTCGCCTATATGCTGCTGAACCTCGACTACCAGCTTGCGGCCGTCCTGCCGCTGTATTTCAAGTGCCTCGTGGATAGACGGCAGATTCTTCACATCATCAAAATGCACGTCTACGACCGGGCCAATGATCTGAGAAATAGTACCTCGTACCGCTGTCATAAAATATGGTAATTTTTGCATCCCCTCTCTGTGCAAAAACCACGCCAGACAGCATACAAAAAAAGGACTCCGAAGAAGATGATTGTCTCATCTACTCCGGAGTCCCGAAGAGCGGCAGCGTCCTACTCTCCCACCTGGTGGGGCAGTACCATCGGCGCCGGCGGGCTTAACTTCTCTGTTCGGT
>MNQT01000024.1 GCA_001915575.1 Bacteroides sp. CAG:1060_57_27
GGCCAAGGGAAAAACTCAATTTCTCAACCCCGAAAGACGAGTTCTTTAAACTTTTGTTGTAATTTTACTTCTTGTTGCACTTGCTCGTTGACTCTACCCCCCAAAAAACTGCAAACAGGATTTTGATTTCTGAAATAAATAGTCTATTTTTGCGCTTCAAATCGACTGAGTATTAACAGATAAATACACACGAGCAATGACTAAGGCAGAAATAGTAAACGAAGTGGCTAAGGCGACCGGCATCGAGAAGGTCGCAGTGCAGAGTGTAATCGAGGCGACGATGGACTGTATCAAGGATTGCCTTATAAACGGCGGTTCCGACAAGGAGAGGGCAGTATATCTCCGCGGATTCGGAAGCTTTATAATCAAGCACCGCGCGCAGAAGGCCGCCCGCAACATCACGCAGAAGACGACAATGACCATCCCGGCCCACGATATCCCTGCGTTCAAGCCTGCGAAGTCGTTCGTAGCGGCGGTGAAGGGCGAGAAGGCCGAGTAGAGGAATGCCAGTGTAATTTAAAAACTTTATAAAATGCCTAACGGTAAGAAACATAAGAGACATAAGATGTCCACTCACAAGCGCAAGAAGCGCTTGCGTCTGAACAGACACAAGAAGAAGTAGTCGAGGAAAGCCTGACGGGAGATCCGGCGGGCTTTTTCTTAAGTTGTTGTACATACAATGGAAACCGCGAAAATTGAAAAAGATCTTGTGGTCGATGTAACGGCCTCTGAAGTCCGGATCGCGTTGCTTGAAAACCACCGCCTTATCGAACTTGACAGGGAGTCAACCCAGGGTCGCCGTTTCTCGGTGGGAGATGTCTATCTCGGCAGAGTCAAGAAGCTGCTCCCGTCGCTCAACGCGGCTTTCGTGGATATAGGCGACAGCAAGGAGGCGTTCATCCACTATCTGGACCTGGGGCTGTATTTCACGGCCTTCGATTCGTTCGTGAAGGGGAGCAACCGCAACCGGGACATGGCGCAGCTCTATTCCGGTATCAGGCTCGGACCCATACTTCCCAAGGAAGGCAGGATCGAAGACCACCTCAAGCCCGGGCAGATGGTGATAGCGCAGATTGTCAAGGAGCCGATTTCCACCAAGGGATCCAGGTTGACCGCGGAGATTTCATTGGCAGGACGCAACATCGTGTTGCTCCCCTTTGCAGAAAAGGTGAGCGTTTCCCAGAAAATCTCCTCGAAGGAGGAGAAGAAAAGACTTGAGTCTCTCGTAAAGAGCATACTCCCCAAGAACTACGGAGCCATAATACGCACAGCGGCCGAGAACAAGAATACGGCCGTGCTCGTGGCCGAGCTCCGCTCCCTGATAGAGAAATGGGAGAATTCGTGGAAGACCCTTGCGGAATCCAAGGGAGTGAACCTGCTTTTCACCGAGTACGACAGGATGACTTCCGTGCTCCGTGACCTTCTGAACGACTCGTTCTCTAACATCTATGTGAACGACGACAGGATTTATGACGAGGTCAGGAACTATGTATCGCTGATTTCTCCCGGACAGGAGAAGATCGTGAGGCGTTACGACGGCAAGGAGCCTATCTTCGACCATTTCGAGGTCACGCGCCAGATCAAGAGCTCGTTCGGCAAGGTCGTGCCTATGCGGCAGGGCGCATACCTGGTGATAGAGACCACGGAGGCACTCAATGTCATAGACGTGAACAGCGGCACCCGCGCCAAGACTACCGACCAGGAGGAGAATTCCTTCGAGGTCAACAAGATAGCCGCGGAAGAGATTGCCCGCCAGCTGCGCCTCAGGGATATGGGCGGAATTGTCATCGTCGACTTCATCGACATGGACAGTGCCGAGCACCGCAACGAGCTCTTCAAATACATGAAGACGCTTATGGAACCCGACAGGGCCAAGCACAACGTGCTGCCGCTCACGAAGTTCGGTCTGATGCAGATCACCCGCCAGAGGATAAGGCCGGTGACGCAGATCAACACGACCGAGAAATGTCCCCTCTGCCACGGGACAGGCAAGATCGCTTCGACCGTGGTCATAGACGAAGAGATCGAACGCAAGGTCGCCGACTTCGTGGAACAGGGGTATAAAAACCTTACGATCAAGTTGAGCCCGATTCTCGGAGCATACCTGTCAAGAGGGCTCAATTCGTTCGTCTTCAAGTGGAAACGCCGCCATAAGTGCAAGCTGAAGCTGGTCGAAGTGACCGACCACGGAATCCTGCAGTATGAAATCTTTGACGACAAGGGAAAGGCTCTCGAATGAGAGTCTTTCTTTTTAATTATTTTTTAGTATATTTGCATTGTAATTTGGAATTTTTCAAAATAACAAACCTTAAAAGCTAATAGTATTATGGTAAAGAAATTCAGATGCCTCGTATGCGGTTATGTATACGAGGGCGAAAATCCCCCCGCAGAGTGCCCCCAGTGCCATGCCAAGTCTGACAAGTTCGTAGAGGTCAAGGACGAAGGCCTCAGCTGGGCCTGCGAGCATCATCTCGGAGACGGCAAGGTGGACGACGCGGAAGTGATGCAGGGTCTCCACGACCACTTCAACGGCGAGTGCACCGAGGTGGGCATGTATCTCGCGATGAGCCGTCAGGCCGAGCGCGAGGGATATCCCGAGATCGCCGAGGCATTCAAGAGGTATGCGTTCGAGGAGGCTGAGCATGCCGCCAAGTTCGCAGAACTGCTCGGCGAGATCGTATGGGACACCAAGACCAATGTGAAGAAGCGTGCGGAGGCAGAGTGTGGCGCCTGCGAGGGTAAGCTCGCTATCGCGACCCGTGCGAAGCAGCTCGGATACGATGCCATCCATGACACCGTACACGAGATGGCGAAGGACGAGGCCCGTCACGGAGCCGGCTTCCAGGGACTCTACAAGAGGTATTTCGAGAAGTAGTCCGCAGCTGTCTGCGGCATCATGACAGGAGACCGCCCGGATTTCCCGGACGGCCTCTTCTTGTCATGTCTCTTCTTGCCATATCTCTTCCTGTCCTGTCTTGTCTTACCCTATCCTATCCTGTCCTGCACTGTTGTCCGGCCGGGACGTCTCCGGCAGTTATCGTCCGCAAGGGAGCCCGCTGATCTGTTCCTGAATGGCGGCGCTGATGTGCATTTGCCGGATGTATATGCTTTCGGGAGACTGTTCTCCGGGGTTTATGTCTCCCGAAGGCATATACATCCGGCAATATTACCTCCATTCCGGAATATGCACGGGTACCAGATGTAATTACCTGAGAACGAGGTACTTTTGGAGACGCTTGACTATTAACTATCTGCAATTGGCGCAGGTTCGTAAGTCGATGTCTTTGAGGCGACTTAAGAACAGGCGGTCCCCGAAAATATGCCTCTGGGTGGCCTGCAAGGCCGTTTTTGCAAAACCCGCTGTTCCCGGGTTTTTACATCGTGGCCGGGCAGCCTCCGCTACAGACAAACTTTGCCATACCCGCCATTTCTGCCATACCTGTCAATTCTGTCATTTCTCCTTTTCTGTCATTTCCCCCTTTTCTACCATTTCTCCCTGCCGACCAGCTTTGTCCTTCACTCATGATTCATCATGAATTTTGTCGGTCAAGCCAAAAATCCAGAATATAAAAAACCGTTGTCAAAAGTTGACAAAACGCGGCAGTACCTTTGTCTCAGATTTAAAAAGATACTGCCATGTCAAAGGAACTCAGAAACTGGATTGAAAGTATAGCCGAAGTCGAAGCTCTCGTCGAGGATCTCGAACTCGAGCCTGCCGAATAGCTGCCGTTACGGGTCTCGGTGCCGAATCCGGTACGGAATCAGTGCCCTGGCTCAGGCCTTGTCCCCAGGCCAGGACAGTTCGTGGCGGATTATGTCCTCCTCGACAAGCGGATCTCCCAGCTGGACTTCTATGAAGTGCAGTTCGGTAACCGCCCGCACCGCATGCTTCTGGCCTGCGCGTATGTCGGCCACGTCGCCGCGTCCGACCTTGCGTACCTTGCCGTCAAGCAGCAGCTCTCCCTCGCCTTCTATGAAGGTCCATATCTCCGAGCGGTGGTGGTGCTCCTGGTAACTGATGTTCTTGCCGGGCTTGAGGATTATGTGTTTAACCAGGGCGTGCGAGCCGGGCTCTTCCCCGACATAGTTCTCTATCACCTTGTACTGCCCCCAGCGTCTCTCTTCGAACATGGGGCGCTCCTCCAGCCTGGCCACATAGGGCTTGATGTTCTCGCAACAGTTCTTGTCTGCCACGAGTATGCCGTCGGGGCTGGCCGCCACTACTATGTTGTCGGTTCCTATGCACAGGCATGGAATGTCGAGACGGTTCACCACATGCGTGTCGTGCGCGTCTGAATCGAGTACCGCGTTGCCTATGGTGTTCTGCCCGAGCACTTCGGAAAGCGCGTCCCAGGTGCCGAGATCCTTCCAGATGCCCTTGAACGGCACTACCGCTACGGATTCGGCTTTCTCTGCGACTTCGTAGTCGAAACTTATCTTGGGGAATTTCGAATAGTTCGCCCTGATGTCCGCGAAGCTGCCCTCTCTCATGGCGGAGTCCATGTAACGGGATGCTATGTCCAGCAGGTATCCGAGACGGAATGCGAATACGCCTCCGTTCCAGAGGGCGCCCATTCCGATAAGTTCCTCAGCCCTTGCCGCATCGGGCTTCTCGGTGAACCTGCCGACCTCCATTATGCCGTCTTTCTTCTCGCGCGGCACTATGTAGCCGAACTTGGTGGACGGGTATGTGGGCTCGATTCCCATAAGCACCAGTTGAGCCGCCCCGTCCTGCACGGCCTCGGCCATGCGGCCTATCACCTTGAAGTAGCCGTCGTCGATATACGGGTCGCTCGGCATCACGACCACGACCTCGTCCGGGCCGCAGTGCTTCTCCCTTGAAAGGTACAGGCAGGCGAGGGCTATCGCGGGGAAGGTGTCCCTTCTCTCGGGCTCGGTCACTATGTCGACGCTCTCTTCGAGCTGTATGCTTATGGCGTCCTTCTGCCCTTCTCCGGTCGCGACCGTTATCTGCGCGCCGAGATCCGAGGAGCGTATCTGGCGTACCACCCTCTGCACCATGGACTCCCTGCTGCCGTCGGGGGCGGGGAGAAGGCGCAGGAACTGTTTTGAATAGGAATCGTTGGAAAGCGGCCAGAGACGTTTGCCGGAACCGCCGGAAAGTAATATGAGCTGCATGTTCGAGTCGGTCGATGTTATAGGTTCTGCAAAGATAGGAAATTTTCTTGATGATGATAATTCCTTCGCCTACAGGATTCCGATAAGTTCGGGGCTGACCTCGACCACTACCGACAGATACTGGGGCAATTCGACTATGAGCCTCTTTTTCCGCGAGCCTCTGGCGGACAGCAGGCATCCGTACATCGACGGGGTTATCTGTCCGGGAAGGAAATATCCGGGACTGCCGCAGGAACTGATGGCGGCGATGAAGATATCCATATCACTGTCCCTTACAGTCATAGCCCGATTTTGCCCCCCCCCCTTAAAAAGCGGTATTGCAGCGTTTCAGGTCGCGCATCACGAACCACTTGGGACCAAATATAATAAATTTTGTTCTGTCCAGTGCTTTTCGTATATTACGGAGAAGTTTCCTACAATATAAAAGCTGCTGCTTATGACATTCTCCCTACGCCTGCTGCTCCCAGCCCTGGTCCTGACGGCCACGGTGCCCCTCGTTTCGGCTGCCGCCGTGCCTGACAATCTCAAGCCCCGCCTCGTGGTGTGTACCGACATCGGCTCTCCCGAGGTCGAACCCGACGATATGGAGTCCGCCGTCCGCCTGCTCGCCTATGCCGACAGGTTCGAGATTGAAGGCATACTGACTACTGTCGGGTGGAACTGCGACCCGTATCCCGACGGTTGGGAAGAATACCTCGAGACGGTTGTGGACGCGTATGAGGCGGATGTGCATAATCTGATGAAGCGCTTCGGCCAAAAGCGATTCCTGCCCTCAGGCCGGGAGGAGGGCAGGCAGAGGCTGGGCTACTGGCCGAGTCCGGGGTATATACGCAGCCGCTGCATGCCAGGCAGCTCCCGTGCAGGAATAAAGGTGATAGGCGACGGTAACGACTCTCCGGGCAGCGAACTGCTTATCCGCCTTGCCGACGAGCCTGACGACCGTCCGATCTATGTGGCGGCATGGGGCAGCGCGAACACCCTGGCACAGGCCGTCTGGCGTGTCATGCAGACCCGCAGCGAGGAGGAAGTCCTCGAATTCGTGCGCAAGTTCCGCGTCTATACCATAACGGACCAGGACATGGTGTATGCGATGCGCGCGGACAGGGCCTACAGCTCCCACCAGTGGCTCCGGCGCGAGTTCGAGGGGGAACTGATGTTCATATGGGACGAGGGAACATGGACCCTCCAGAACGAACTTGGAATAAGGAACTGGCAGAAAATCGTTGAGAACGTCCAGGGAAAGGGCGCTCTGGGCGCCGTATATCCCGATTACAAGTGGGGAGTGGAAGGAGATACTCCGTCTTTCCTCTATCTTATGCCCAGCGGCCTCAACGATCCCGAAGACCCTTCCCAGGCAGGGTGGGGAGGCTACCATGAGGTCGGCCTGTGCCCGGACTCCCTTACTACCGCATGGACGAGCTGCGACGAACCCGTATATTCAGCTACGCGCGGGTACATGGAACGCTTCTATCCCGACGCACTGAATGATTTCTTCGCCAGGATGCAGTGGGCGGACAGCGGAGAGGGAAACACCAATCCCGTAGTCGTGGTCAACGGAAAAAGGGGGCTCGCTCCGGTGCGTCTGCGCTGCAGGGCAGGTGAGGTGCTGAGGCTCGACGCGTCGCGCTCCTATGACCCCGAAGGGGACGGTCTCTCCTTCAGCTGGTGGCAGCAGCCCGAGATAGCTTATCCCTGCTCTGCCGCGATTGCGGAGCCTTCTTCACCCGCGACATCGGCCTACATCCCGAAAGACGCTTCCGGCAGGCAGCTCCACTTCGTCTGCGAGGTGCATGACGACGGCGACTTCTCCCTTGTGTCGTACCGCCGCGTCATCGTGGATGTAGAATAGACGGCCTAATGCAGATACTTGTAGTCGACATGGTACTGGATCTTCCCGTCCTTGTCGACGAAGGCATATAGTCCGGTGACCTTCGCCATGCCCTTGCGCACGTCGTTGTATAGGTTGGGGAACCTGTCCTTGACGATGTACATCCTTTCGCTCTCGTTGCGTATGTTGCGGTTCCTGAGCTTGTAGCGGAGTTCGTAGTCGCAGGTGCCGTCCGGATTCGCGATCTCCACCATGCTCTGGATATGCATCAGGCCTTCGGCGTAGTAGGCGTAGAGTTCGGGGTAGTTGTCGTATAGTATCTCGATTCTCGTGTCGACGTCCCGGATTGCGCGGGCACCTTCTGAGGCGGCCCTGCCCGTGGCGCAGGATACGGCCGCGGCGGCGAGCGCCGCTATTGCGATAGCTTTGAAAATAACTTTCATCTCGTTGAATGTCCTGTTGTCGTGCAAATATAATGTTTTTATTGCCGAGTCGGATTTTTTTGTTAATTTTGGTAGTAACACTCAAAACTACTGCGTTATGAAATCGAACCTCACCTTCAGTACCTTCATCCCCACCCGGCTGCTGTTCGGATGTGGGGAGATCGCAAGGCTTGCGACAGAAAAGCTTCCCGGAAAGAAAGCCCTCGTGGTAATATCTGCCGGTACTTCCATGAAGAAGTACGGATACCTCGACAAGGTGGTCTCCCTGCTTGCGCAAGGCGGGGTCGAGTCCGTCGTATATGACAAGATCCTTCCGAACCCTGTCAGGGCGCATGTCATGGAGGCGGCCGGAGTATGCCGCAGTGAGGGATGCGACTTCGTCGTAGGTCTCGGAGGAGGCAGCAGTGTCGACTCGGCCAAGGCTATCGCGGTCATGGCGTGCAACGACGGAGACTACTGGGACTATGTGAATGCCGGAAGCGGCAAGGGCCGTCCGGTGGCCGGAGCCCTGCCCATAGTGGCTATTCCCACCACGGCGGGTACCGGTACCGAAGCCGATCCATGGGCCGTGATCACCAACGAGGAACTGCACGAGAAGATAGGCTTCGGCGGGGACTTCACCTTCCCGGTGCTGTCGGTAGTGGATCCCGAACTGATGATGTCCGTGCCCGCGAAGTTCACCGCCCTGCAGGGCTTCGACGCCTTCTTCCATGCTTCTGAAGGATATATAGCGAACTGCTCCACTCCTGTAAGCGACCTCTATGCCCTGGAGGCCGTGCGCCTGCTTGCGAAATACCTGCCCGAGGCAGTGGTCAACGGCGGAAACCTCAAGGCGCGCACCAAGGTCGCCCTGGCGAGCATGCTGGCCGGAATGGTCGAGTCTACCTCGAGTTGTACCTCTGAGCACTCCATGGAGCACGCGATGAGTGCCTTCTGCCCCGAACTTCCCCACGGAGCGGGACTGATCGCACTGAGCGACGCATACTTCAGCGCTTTCCGCACTGACTGCGTCAAGAGATACATGAAGCTGGCCGAGGCCATGACCGGACATCCGAGCAGCGCGCCGGAAGACTTTCTCGTAGCCCTGAGGCGTATGCAGAAGTCCTGCGGCGTCGACGACATCAAGGTCAGCGACTGGGGTGTCAGGAAGGAGGACCTGCCCGCTATGGTGCAGAACGCCCGCCATACCATGGGAGGGTTGTTCGGCTTCGATCCCCGTCCTCTTACCGACAGCGAGGTGCTCGACATCTACAGGATGTCGTACAGATAGTCCGGAGCCGACTGCCGGCACAGTCTGGCGGGAACGGCTACCGGTCCATGTGGAGAGCCTGGAGGAATCGCCGGATGACTTCAGGCTTTCCTGTGTGCTTGCCCTCGTCCTCGCTTAGCTTGCAGGTGTCGTTGTAGAAGGTCCACGACTCGGTGATTTTGGCGGCTATCAGCTTTATGACTATGTTCATCGGCTTGAGCCCCTCGAAGTCGTTTGTGAAGTGCGTTCCTATGCCGAACGACGGCTGGCAGTAGTCCACGGCATATTTCTGAATCTCTATCGCCCTGTCGGTGTCGAGGGCGTTGCTGAAGATGACCTGCTTGGTGCGCGGATCGATGCCGAGCGAACGGTATTTCGCGACTATACGCATCAACTGGTCGTAGTTGTCACCGCTGTCTATCCTCAGTCCCTTGAAGAGATTCGCGAAATCTTCCGAGAAGTTGAGGCTGAAGATGTTCCAGCCGAAACTGTCGTAGAGGTAGGTGCCCAGCGCACCGCGGAAGGTGTTGCGCCATGAGTCCATGGCAATGTGGTTCGCCATCTGCGGCCCGTACATGCCTCCTATCGCGCAGACGAATTCGTGGGCCATAGTGCCTACCGGCAGCAGGTCGTGCTTCATCGCGAGGTATACGTTGCTGCTGCCTACGAACTTGCCCGGCCATTCCCTGCTCATGTAGCAGTCTTTCAGCGCCTTCAGTACCGTGTCCTCGGCCTCGAGCGACGCCCTGCGCCTCGTGCCGAAGTCGCTGAACACGCATCCGGCTCCGAGCAGGCGGCTTCCCTTGTCGTAGGTTCTGCGGTAGCATGCGCCGAGATCGATTTTCGAATCCTCTCCCGTCATCATGTAGTACAACTCCGAGATTATCGCGAGCAACTTGACTTCAAGGAGTATGGTATCGGCCCAGCTGCCTTCTATGTCCACATGGAGGTGCCCGGTGTCGTCCTGCCGCGCCCTTACCCAACGGCTGTCGAAGCGGTAGCCGCGCAGATAGTCGTAGAACCAGCCCGGAATGTAGTTGCAGCGCCTGCGCATGAAATCCACCTCGTCCCGGGTGATCGCCAGACCCTCCAGCGAGCGGACCTGCTGCATGAACTCCTCGGCGAAACCTGCCGGATATACAGTGTCGTCCCTGTCGGTGAAGCTGTACCTTACGCAGGCGCGCGGGAAATTGTCTATGACCGCGCAGCACATCGTGAACTTGTAGAGGTCGTCATCGGTGAAATGGGTGATAATCTGGTGCATCCTGTCGTGTTTTGGCCGTAAATATATGAAATCCCGACGATAAATTCCCGTATTTCCTGCAAGCGGATTGCAAACTTGCGGCCCGGGGTTCAGCCTGCGCGGATATTTTGTATTTTCGCAGAACTGTAAACTCTATGATATGGTAAGGCAGTTCGATGTTGAGGGAATGACCTGTTCGGCGTGCGTAGCGCATGTCGAGAAGGCGGTATCAAAAGTCGAGGGGGTGACTTCCTGCTCGGTGAGTCTGGTGACGAATTCGATGAATGTCGAAGGAAGCGCCACCGACGAGGCGATAGCGGCTGCAGTGGACAGGGCAGGGTACCATGCCAGGCCGAAGGGTTCCGCACATGGTGGCAGGGCCGGTGCCGGCGGTATTTCGGGCGCTTCCGGCAGAAGCTCCGGCGCCGCATTGCCGAGGTACAGGATTCTCGCGCGCCGACTTGCGCTGTCGCTGCTCTTCCTCATACCCCTGATGTATGTCGCCATGGGAGCCGCGATGTGGAACTGGCCGCTTCCGGCCTTCCTCGACAGGAACCGCGCTGCTGCCGGCGTGCTCCAGCTGCTTCTTGCGGCGGCTGTGCTCGGAATCAATTCTGAATTTTTCAGGAGCGGAACGAAGTCCCTGCTTTCCGCTGCGCCCAACATGGATACTCTGGTGTCGCTCGGCTCGGGGGCTGCTTTCCTGTATAGCCTCGTAATGCTCTCCGTCAAGGGAAGCGAGGCTTCGCATCTGTATTTCGACACCTCGGCCATGATACTGGTGCTGGTTTCCGTAGGCAAGATGCTGGAGGCCCGTTCCATGGGCAGGACTACCGATGCGCTCAGGGCTCTCTCGAGACTTGCGCCTGGACTCGCCGTGGTCGAGAGGGACGGCAGGGAGGAGAAGGTTCCCGTCGGAGAGGTAAGGACCGGAGATGTCTTCGTGGTGCGTCCCGGAGAGAGCATCCCTGCGGACGGCCTGGTGCTTGACGGCAGCAGTGCGGTCGACGAGTCGGCGCTTACAGGCGAGAGCATCCCCGTCGACAAAGCGGCGGGCTCGGCTGTATCTGCCGCTACGGTCAATATGTCCGGCTTCCTGCGCTGCAGGGCTTCTCGCGTAGGGGAGGATACGACATTCTCCAGGGTGATGAAACTGGTGGAAGACGCTTCGGCGACAAAGGCTCCGATAGCACGCCTTGCAGATAAGGTTTCTGCGATATTCGTTCCGGCAGTGATGGCTGTTGCCGTCCTGACCTTTGCCGGCTGGATGATAGCCGGAGCAGGCGTCGGGACGGCGCTTACGCATGCGGTGGCGGTCCTCGTGGTGAGCTGCCCCTGCGCTCTCGGACTTGCTACTCCGGTGGCGATAGTCACCGGCAGCGGTACGGGTGCGCGGAACGGCATACTGTTCAAGAACGCGACCGCGCTGGAGCAGGCTGGCAGGGTGAAGACAGTCGTGCTAGACAAGACGGGGACGCTGACCAGGGGGACTCCCGAAGTCACGGATATACTGCCTGCAGGCGGCAAGAACGCCCGTACCCTGCTCGAGACGGCATATTCTCTGGAGGTGAAGAGCGCTCATCCGCTCGCCAAGGCCGTCCGTCGGAAGGCCGTATCCGAGGGAATCTCCTGCGCCGCGTCTGACGGGTTCGAGACCTTTCCCGGCGGGGGAGTGGCAGGCCGGATAGACGGTGATCCGGTATATGGAGGGAATATAGGTTTCGTAGAAAGGTATTGCACCGTGCCCGACGGAATGCGCGGTATGGCGGATAAGCTTGCCGACTCGGGGAAGATTCCGCTCTTTTTCTGCCGCGGAGGGGTGTTCGATGGAATCATCGCCGTCGCCGACGTGCTCCGTGAAGACAGCATCGGCGCGGTGGCCGAACTCAGGGACATGGGAATACGCGTGGTCATGCTGACCGGAGACAACCGCCGCACCGCCGGGGCAATAGGCCGACAGGCCGGTGTGGACGAGGTGAGATCCGGACTGCTGCCGGGCGACAAGGAGGGATGCGTGCGTTCCCTCATGGGCGGCGGCAAGGTGGCTATGGTTGGTGACGGTGTCAATGATGCACCCGCCCTGACTACTGCCGATGTCGGGATGGCTGTGGGTTCCGGGCTGGATGCCGCAGTCGATGCCGCCGATGTTGTGCTGATGAAGAGCCGCCTGACGGATGTGCCTGCAGCGATACGCCTCGGCCGCAAGGTGCTGCGGAACATCAGGGAGAACCTCTTCTGGGCATTCTTCTATAATATCTGCGGCATACCTCTTGCCTCGGGCCTGCTCGAACCGCTGCTCGGCTGGAGCCTGAACCCGATGTTCTGCGCCGCGGCGATGGGCCTTTCGAGTTTCTGCGTTGTATCGAACGCCTTGAGGCTCAATTTCGTGAAAATCTATCCTGCAGGAGCTGCGGATGCCGCGGGTGCCGCGTCCGGTCCGGCTTCCGCTGGTGTTCCGGGTGCCGGTGAAAGAGAAAAAATCTCTATAAATGAAAATATTGCCATGAAAAAGACTCTGAAAATCGAAGGAATGATGTGCCCCAACTGCGAAAGGCATGTCGTAAAAGCACTTTCGGCCCTGCCGGGAGTAGTGTCTGCCGTTGCAAGCCACACCGACGGTACGGCTGTCGTGACCCTGGATGCGGAAGTTTCCGACTCCGAACTCAGGAAAGCCGTAGAAGAGGATGCCGGATACAGGCTCCTGTCGGTGGAATAGTATGTCCGAAAGTGAGGGCTCACATCAGATATGCAAGAAGCCGTCCGGTTTTTCCGTATCCGGACGGCTTCAGGTGTTTCAGGAGGCGTCATTCGCTGATCTGGAATACTATGGGCATCGAGAAGCGTACAGCTACCGGCTCGCCTCCGATCTTGCCCGGAGTCCATGCCGGAGACTTGGATACGGCAGCCACCGCTGCATCGTCGAGAGCCTTGCTGCCGGCACTCCGGAGAATATCTATGTCGCCGAGACGGCCGTCCGTGCCTATGGTGAAGGCGAGTATCACCCTCCCTTCCGTTCCGGCCTGCCTTTCGGCCTGTGGATAGACGAGATTCTCGGAGAGCCATAGCGCGAATCCGTTGGCGCTGTCCCCGTTGAACAGGGGTTTCTGTTCGATTGCGCCGAAGTCATATACCTGTTCTGAGGATGTGGCCTCCTCTCCGGTTGCCGTGTCCTGTCCTGGCGTTCCGGATCCGGGGTCGGTGGAACTGTCCGTCGCGGGGGTGCCGTCCCGGACTTCCTGTGCAGTCTGCTGCGCCCTCTTGTCGTCAGAGCTTTCCGCATTAGTGCAGAAGCAGAGGGTCAGCACCATAAGCGGCAGGCAGGCGAGATAGCCCAGCCTTGCCCACGAGGTGGTCTTGAACTTGTGCATCATTGTAATCCTGTTTTTGAGTTTGCTGTGATCAAAGCTGCTCGCGATGAGGAAACGTCTGTCCCCCACAGCCTTTCTCACAAGAAGGAGCTGGTATCTTGATGCATCGATGCCTGAGTCGAGAACCGCTTCGTCGGCTTCGTATTCATGCAGCAGCCTGATCTCGGAGCGCATGAGGTGGACGAGCGGGTTGAACCAGTGGACGGCCGTAACGAGCGACATCAGCATCAGGTCGAGGCTGTGCAGGCGCCCGGCGTGTACGCATTCGTGGAGCAGTATTTCCGGATGCTCCTCAATGTCGCGGCGGCTTATCGCTATGTGGTTGAAGAAACTGAACGAGGCGAAATCGCCTTCGACGGCGTGGATTATGTACCGTCCCTGCCTTAAGCCTCTGGTCCGGGAGAGCGCAAGGCAGATCCTGGCGAGCGAGACGGCGGTCGCCACCAGTACGGCGGTGCAGCCTGCGGCATATACGGCTGCCAGTGCGAGCCTCCAGCCGCTGCCGCCTGCGCCGTCTGTTCCGGCCGCTGCTTCGGGAAGTAGGAAGGCCTGGATGAACCGCGTCATCTGCATGTCTTCCGGAAAGTCCGGCCTGTGCCTCGGGAGCGCAGGCAGCCCGAAATCGAACAGCGGCAGCAGCATGCACGCGAGCGTTCCCGCCAATACCGCGGCGCGGTTGAAGCGGAAGAAGGTCGTCTTCCTCATGAAGAGCATGAAGAAGGCGTAGAACACTGTGAGCAGCAGGCTGCTTGTCAACAGATAGGCTGTCATTTCTTCCTTTTCTCTATTTTCGCTATCAGGGCCTTGAGTTCCCCGATATCCATTTTTTCCTCTTCGACGAACTGCGACACCAGGCTGGAATAGGAGTTGCCGTAGTATTTCGACACCATTTCCCCGACCGCCCGGGCGCGGTATTCGCGCTCGCTGACGGCGACGCTGTAGCGGAATGAGTTCGCCATTGCCTTGCGCGTCACGAAGCCCTTCTCCTCCAGGAACCTGACTTGCGTGGCCACCGTGTTGTAGTTGGGCTTGGGGTCGGGCATCCTGGCCAGTATGTCGCGGATGAACATGTCCCCCTCCTTCCAGAGTATGTTCATCACTTCTTCTTCCTTTGCAGTGAGTCTGTATTTCATCGCTTCGTTATTATTATCGGAAGTGTCTCCGGAGCAAAGATACGAATAAAAACGAAAACTCCTAAAATTTTTAGGAGTTTTCCGAAATTTTTTAGTGACCTTTTCCGGAACTGTTTCCGTCAGCCTGTCCCGGGCACCAATTCCAGGGGGATACTGTTATTTCCCGAGTTCGTCTATCTGCCTGAGGAGCCCGTCCAGCATCGCCTTCTGCTTCCTGTCGTAGATTGTCCCGCAGATTCCCGCACCGATGATTCCGAAGCCGCAACCGAGCAGGAAATACAGCGTAAGTTCATTGTCTGCCCCCGATGAAATGCACTCGGCGGCTACCCAGGCGAACCACGCCAGCACGGCGGGCCAGGCATATTTCTTCCATTTCAGGCCGCGCTTCCTCATCAGCGCGATTTCCTTTCCGGCTTCGGCAAGGTTCTCTCCCATCATGTCTTCCGGATGTATGCGGCGCGTAGTCCAGAATGAGAACGCCACGGCCGTGAGGAGGAAGAGCACCGTGAATGCCGACAGGGCCAGCGAGAGTCCCATGTACCAGTGCAGTGCCCACAGGCAGTAGCCTGCTCCGGCAATTCCGGTTACCGCGAGTATGGTGGTCTGCACCTTTATCCTGTGTACTTTGTCGCGCATCGAGCGGCGTATGTGCTCCTCGCTGATGATTGTCTGGCGGTCGAGTTTCGCCTTGAGTTCGGAGATTTCGAGCCTCATCTGCTCGAGTTCGCTATAATTTTCCATTTTCTTCCGGGTTTTAGTCGTTTGACATCGATTTCAACTGTTCCTTGATCCGTACCAGGCGGACGGAAACGTTCTTGGTGCTGATGCCTACAATCTGACCGATCTCCTCGTAGCTGAGGTTCTCGAGCCATAGCAGGACTATCGCCCTGTCGAAGGGCTGCAGCCGGCTGATCCTTCGGTGCAGCAGGGCCGTCTGACGGTTGTCGGCGTCGTTCTCGTCGAACGGGTCGATGTCCATGGTGAGCGGCAGTGTCCTGTTTCTCTTCCTCCTGCGGTCGGCTGAGATGCAGGTGTTGAGGCTCACCCTGTAGACCCAGGTCCTGATGTCGCTGCGTCCCTCGAACCTGGCGAAGCCCTTCCAGAGGTTTATCAGGACTTCCTGTACGAGGTCGTCGACTTCGTCCCTGTCTTTCGAGAACATGTAGCAGACAAGGTAGACGGTGCTCTTCTGCTCCCGGACCATTTGCGCAAATTTCCTTTCTGTTTCCATCGCTTTTCCGAATTCTTTGCCCTTTAGACGCAGGTACACGGCTAAAACTACAGAATTTCGTCCCAAAGGTAGGATTTTTACGATTTTTATTGAATCTTTTCCGCAGACGCTGCGTCTTTAGGGTGGATGCATCCCGAAAAGGACATAAATACAAAACGACTACAGGAATGACAGACATGCATACAGACAAGAGGCTTTCGGAGCTCGGGCGCATAGTCGAGAGCCAGCAGGACAGGTTGTTCCGCTTCGCGTACATGCGCGTCGGGAACCGTCCGGACGCGGAAGACATAGTGCAGGACGTGTTCCTCAGGCTGTTCCGCTCCGGAGAGCGCCTTTCGCATGTGCGCAGCCTCGGGCACTACCTGCTCCGATGCGTGGACAACGGCTGCCGGGACTATTTCCGCCGCAGGAGCTGCGGTCTCCTTCCGGAGAGTGCCGCCGGGCAGGAAGCGGAGCCGGAAGACAGGCCGATGCACGAGGAATACCTCAGGATAACGGCCCTGCTTTCAAGCATACCCGAAGAACAGGCCGAGGTCGTGCGACTCAAGTGCGTGGACGGGCTGAAGTTCCGCGAGATTGCAGCGCTGCTCGGGATTCCGCTCGCCACGGCAAAGTCCCGCTACCGTTACGGTATCGGGCATATCAGAGACAATATGGACATTTAAAAAGAGAAAAAAGCCATGAAAAAGAATAACTTTTCCGAAATTGAACGCTTGCTTGCACCGAGGTGTGCTTTCCATGCGTCGCGCCATTTCGCGCGCAGGGTCATGGACTCCGCAGCCGGGCTTTCCGGGACCGTTCCCGTCGGCGATGCGGACACCGTGCGCCGCATGCGTCCCTGGAGTATGGCGGCCGCCGGCCTTGCCGCAGCGCTTGTGTTATTCGGGGCCGTCGCAGTGACAAGGCCCGGACCGATACCGGCCATGGCGGCGGAGAGCCTGTTCGCCAAGGCGTCCGACTACTTCGCCCATACCGACGGCTATACCCTCAGGTTCGAGGTCAGGACAAGACAGTACGACAATTTCTCCTATACCAATCCTGCTCTCGGCTTCGTGGAGCATGTCATGGCTGTCGGGGAGGACGGAAGGTGGCGCCTCGACAAGGAAGGCAGGAGTGCCGCGTTCGACGGGCAGGATGTCCGGGTATGGTTCCCCGCCCAGGGATGGGGGTGGAAGATGGATGCCGGGAGCGCGGCAGGCGTGCTGGAACAGTTCGCCCCGCTGCGCGACATAGGGGGGATGATGAATTTCCTCGAGCAGTATGCAGCCGCCCGTGACGATGTGCGCTTCACGCGCAGGGACAGGGACGGCGAGGTCGTGCTTACGCTCAGGGCTCCTGCACTCGGGGATTTCTCTAACGCCTATTCGCGCAATTCTTCGATCGAGGAGAGCCGTACGCGCCAGACCTATGTCTTCAGTTCCGATGACGGAAGGCTGCTGTCGGCCGAAATCGATGCGATGCTGCTCGGGGTGCTGCCGAGGACCATACTGAGGCTCGAGGCGATAGACTATGATGCCGTAATCGCGCAGTCCGACATGGAAGTTCCCACGGGCTTCGAATGGATAGACGATACCTCCGAGGGACTTTCGCGGCTGGCGGAGAGCCTGCCGGTCGGAGACTACAGCGGCATAGCCGCCGACGAAGCCGTGCGCAGGATGTTCTCTGCAATGGCGTCATGGGACGAGCGCAGTCTCGGAGTGATCCTCAGGAGCCGTCCCCTGCGTACGCTCGAGGAGAAATGGTCCGGCTGCGAGCTGCTTGAATGCGGCAGGCCTTTCACATCCGGACAGTATGCCGGCGTGTTCGTGCCCTGCAAGGTAAGGTTTGCCGACGGGAAGACCGGAAGGCTCAAACTGGCCCTGAGGAACGACGACGGGCTCGGGGCATGGAAGGTCGACGGAGGCCTGTGACGGACTCCGTGCCTACGCCCTGTCCCTGAGGTTCGGCAGGAAGACAGTGGCAAGACCTATCAGCGGAGACCAGGCCACTATCCTGTATACCAGTTCGATGCCGTGCGCGTCAATCATGTTGCCGAGCACGGCTGCCACTATTCCGCCTATGCCGAACGCGAAACCGAAGAACAGTCCCGAAACCATGCCCAGCTTGTTGGGCAGGAGTTCCTGGGCGTAGAGCAGTATCGCCGGGAAGGCCGAGGAGAGTATGAAGCCCGAGCAGAAGCTCATCACAACGGTGGCGGCGAGCCCGGTGTGCGGCATCGCGAGACTGAAAGGCGCAGTGCCGACTATCGACAGCAGTATCACATACTTGCGGCCTATCCTGTCTCCTACGGGGCCGCCGACGAGCGTTCCGGCTGCTGTCGCGAACAGGAAGACGAACAGGAATACCTGCGAGAGCTGCACGCTGACCCCGAACTTCTCTATGAGATAGAAGGTATAGTAGTTCTTCAGGCTCTCGAGGTAGATGTATTTCGAGATTATCAGCACGCAGATGAGCCCTATCACGGCTATGGTGGCACCGAGTCCGAGCGGGCGGGGCCTGAACACGCTTGCCCTTGCGTTATGTCCGTGGGTATCGAGATAGCGGTTGTACCAGCGGCTGATATATGCGGTCACGGCGTATGAAACGGCCGAGAGAATCACGAACCACAGGAAGTGGCTGCGTCCGTAGGGGACTACGGTTATCGCTATTATGAGCGGTCCCACCGCTCCTCCGAAGTTCCCTCCGACCTGGAATATCGACTGCGCGAGGCCGCGTTTCCCTCCTGAGGCGAGCGAAGTTATGCGCGAGGCCTCCGGGTGTATTATGGACGAGCCTATGCCTATCGTGAACACGGCGAGATAGATGCCTGCGAGGTTCGGAGCCAGCGCGAGGCAGACTATGCCTATCAGCGTGAAGGTGGTCGCTATCTCCAGGCTGCCCTTGAAGGGACGCCTGTCGAACACCATGCCCACGAGAGGCTGGAATATCGACGCCGCAATCTGGTAGACGAAGGTGATCGAGCCTATCTGCGCGAAGCTTAGCCCGAGGTCGTCTTTTATTATCGGATACGCCGAGGTGACCGTGGTCTGCAGCAGGTCGTTGAGGAAATGTGCTGCGCTCAGCGCCACGAGCACCGATATCGCCGTTGTGGAAATCTTCTTGCTCTCTGTATTCATCGGGGCGCAAAAATACTCAAAAATCCCGGAAGAAAAACAGTATCTTTGCAATCAGGTTATATTTGAAAAAGATACTATGGAAAACGAAGGAGAAATCATTTTGTACCAGCCCGACAATGAGGTGAAGCTTGAGGTCCGACTCGAAAACGATACCGTATGGTTGACACAGGGGCAGATAACAGAACTGTTCAAACGGGAAAGGACAGTTATAACCAAGCATATAAATAATATCTTCAGGGAGAAGGAATTGAGCGAAGACGGCAATGTGCATTTTTTGCACATTGCAGGTTCGGACAAGCCGGTAAAGGTGTATAGCCTCGATGTCATCATATCTGTAGGATACCGTGTAAAGAGTTCGCGCGGTACACAATTCCGTATATGGGCGAACAAAGTCCTTAAAGAATATATGCTTAGAGGCTATGCATACAATAAGTATTGTCTGCATCTTGAATCCAGATTAAGCGAGCATGACAGACAGCTCAAGAGCCTTTCCGATAAGGTGGATTTTTTTGTACGGACATCGTTACCGCCCCTAGAGGGCGTATTCTATGATGGCCAGATATTCGATGCATACAAGTTCGCCGTCGATTTGATCCACTCTGCCAGAAAGCCTATTATATTGATTGATAATTATATAGATGAATCGGTGCTGTTGATGCTCAGTAAAAGGAATGCAGAAGTCAAGGCTGATATCTATACGCAATCGATAAGCCGCCAGATGCAATTGGATTTAGAGAGATACAATGACCAATATGCACATATAGATATGCATGTCTATAAGAAGAGCCATGACAGGTTTTTGATTATCGATGATGCGGATGTCTATCATATAGGGGCGTCATTGAAAGACTTGGGCAAGAAACTTTTTGCTTTTTCCAGGCTCGGCATTCCTGCGCCGGCTATTACGGACCTTTTAAAATAGATAGTTATGAACATATTATATTCTTCGATGCTTGCCGAGCGAAATCCGGAGCAGGTTCCGGGACTTGCGCGTTTCTTCAAGACCGGCCCGGGAGAGTACGGGGAGGGAGACAGGTTCCTCGGGATCAAGGTTCCTGTCACGAGGAAGGTCGTTGCCGCATGCTGGAGGTATGTGGATTTCCCGGAACTCGAGGAGTGCGTATCGTCGGAATATCATGAGATGCGCCTCGCCGCGCTGCTCGCACTGGTGCAGAAGTTCTCCCGTGCGAAAGGCGATATCGTGCTGCAGGAACGCTGCATCGGCTTCTATCTGTCGCACCTGCGCCATGTCAACAACTGGGATCTCGTGGACCTGAGCTGTTACGAACTGCTCGGTGCATGGCTGCTGGACAAGGACAGGAGCCTGCTTTACGATATGGCGGACAGGGGAGAGACGCTCTGGGAGCAGCGCATCGGCATGGTCAGCACGATGAAGTTCATAAGGAACGGGGAACTGGACGACAGCTATGCGATTGCCGATATTTTCCTTTCGAAGCCCGCGCCTCTGCACGACCTGCTCCAGAAGGCCGCAGGCTGGCTGTTGCGGGAGGCCGGAAAGCGTGACGCCCGGCGCCTGACGCTCTGGCTCGGGCCGCGCTGCGCCACTATGCCCCGCACCATGCTGCGCTACGCGGTGGAACGCCTCGACGAGACGACCCGGCGCAGTCTTATGACGGCGAAGTAGCCTGCCGGCCGCCCGGCACTTCCGGTGCTTTCGGTGCTTCCAGTGCTTCGGGTGCTTCCAGTGCTTCCGCTGTTTCCGGTTCCGGTGCGGTGGCTGTCACCGGTACGCTTGCCGCCGTTCCGGGAGCGGCTGTCTGAGCAGAGTCTGTTGGCTTCCCGGGAGCGTTTGCCTGCGCAGCGGCTGCCGGCTTCCCTGAGGCAGGGGATTCTGCCGCGGACTGACTGCCGCCTTCCCCGTCGGGTCCGTCATCGGAGAGGTACTCCTTGCGGAACATGTCCACGAACAGCAGGAACAGCGACACGAGCAGGGGTCCGAAGATTATTCCGATGAATCCGAACAGCGAAAGACCGAGGAACACTCCGAATATGGTTATAAGCGGGTGCGTGTCCGCCATCTTCTTCTGGAGTATGAAGCGCAACAGGTTGTCGCTCTGCGAGATGAATATGGCGCTGAAGACCAGCAGCCCTATGGCCTGCCCCCACTGCCCGAGCACCATGAAGTAGATTCCGAGCGGCACCCATACCACCATGGTCCCCACGATGGGCACTATCGAGCAGAATCCCGTGGCGATTGCCGCGAGACCGGCGTTCGGCACGTCGAATATCATATAGCCGATGAACGCTATGATACCCTGGAGCGTGGCTACCATAGGTATGCCTATGGCGTTGGACTTCACCATCTTGTTGACCTTCTCCATGGTCTCCCGCTTGTTTATGTTCTTCATCGGGATTATGGACGCGAGGTACTGCTCCATTTTCCGTCCTCCGTTGAGCAGGAAGAACAGCAGCAGCACCGCGACGAGCAGGTTGACGAAGAAGTTGCCTATGCCGCCGAGCACGGACTGGCCGAGGGCGGTGAGCTTGCCCGCGACGAAGCTTATGGTCTGCTGCGAGACTATGTCTATCCCGAACCTCTTCTCTATTATGTCGAACATCTGCTGGGCGGGGGCGATAATCTCTCCCACATTCCATTCGGCCTGCTGTATCCGGCTTACTATGAACCAGATGATGAGCGTCAGGGGGACCGCGATGAAGAGTATCACGGCGAGTACCATGATTACCGTGGCCAGCGTGGGCCTGCGGAGCCTCTCGGCCAGACGGAAGGTGGGCCTGCGGAGCAGGATATAGAGGGTCAGTGCCGACAGTATGCCTCCGAAGAACGGGCGGGCCTGACGGAACAGGATGATTCCGAGGCCGACTATGAGTGCGACCAGGGTTATCTTGAAGATCCTTTCCCTGCTGTTGTTTGCCATATCGGATTATTTGAACTTTATCTCGCGGCCGTCGAGACTTTCTATCACGGCGAGCGACTCTACCCTGATGCCGGCCTGCACCGGGATGTCCCTGCCGTGCTGGAACGCCTTCTCGATGATGAAGCCCATGCCGGAGATTTCGGCACCCGCCTTGCGTGCGAGCTCGATTATCCCCTTCGCGGCGTTGCCGTTGGCAAGGAAGTCGTCTATGAACAGGATCCTGTCGTCCTTCCCGAGGTAGTCGGCGCACACGCAGATGTCGTAGTCCCTGTCCTTCGTGAACGAATGGACCCTGGATGTCAGCATGTTTTCCATGGTGCTGGGCTTCTGCTTCTTGGCGAACACGACGGGAAGCCTCATCATGTAGCCGGTCATTATTGCCGGAGCGATGCCGCTGGCCTCTATGGTAAGTACCTTGTTCGCGTCGCAGAGGGAGAACCTCCGGGCGAACTCTCCGGCTATTTCCTCCATAAGGACGGGGTCTATCTGATGATTGATGAAGCTGTCGACCTTGAGAATGCCTCCTTCGAGGCACTTTCCGTCGCGAAGTATGCGTTGCTTGAGCAGTTCCATGGCAATGTCTTAACGACAAACCCCTCACAGAACACTCTGCGAGGGGTTTGCTGCGGTGCGGAAGGGACTCGAACCCTCGACCTCCGGCGTGACAGGCCGGCATTCTAACCAGCTGAACTACCGCACCAGGATTGCAATTGCTGGTTGCTTCCATTCGAAAGCGGATGCAAATATAGGCATTATTCGTGAATTTGCAAGGGCTTCCTCGAATTTTTTAGAGATTACCCGAAGATTGCCGGCGATGTCTGGAGTCTGCGCCGCTGCATGCCCTTCCCGAGCCGAACACTTGGGCTGTTTCCCGCACCGGTTGACAGGCAGATCAGTGCTTAAAGTTCGCAGATGCGGCTGGTGGAATCTCTTCGGGCAAAACATCCGCCACACTGGCAGGTCCTCCAAGCACTTGAGAGGCATCCCGATGAGGCCGGTGTCCTAAAATTGGGCACACCGGCACCGGTCACTTGCCTCTCATGCGGCCACAGACAGTGCCATCGTGGCGGATGTTTTGCCCGAACTGTCCTGATGCCGCACAGACAGTTTCCCTGGCACCGGGCAGGCAGTCGTCCGTAGCTGCGCTGGGTTGTCCGGGCGTTGCACGGTGCTGTCCTGATGCTGCACAGGCTGCGTCCTGTTGCATAGAAGTGCTAATAATGTTATATTTGCAATCTGTATTTGCAATATTAGAGATATGAAGAAAATCATGACGGCAGTGGCGGCCGCCCTGTTCCTTATATGCGGGACGGCGGATGCCCAGATGACCGACGACCAGATTATCGAATATGTACAGTCCGCCGCCGCTTCCGGCAAGGACGAGAACCAGATTGCGCAGGAACTTGTCCTCAGGGGAGTGTCCCGCTCTCAACTTGAAAGGCTCAGGGACAGGTATCAGGGGCAGCAGTCCGGCTCGGCCGGGAGTTCTTTCGGATCAGGCTATACTTCTTCCGGCAGGACCCTGTCGTCGTCTGCGGACAGGGACGGATATATAGACTACGGCGAAACCGGAGGGAACCGTGCCCTTTCACCTTCAACGATGTATATGCCTCCTTACGGCGCACAGACCCCGTACGGGATGTACCCGGTCGAAAGCGGGCAGCTGCTTGACGCAAACGGGAATCCGCTGCAGGGAGCGAACGGAGCCTATGGATACGGAAACATGACCGGCGGCGCTTACGGGAATGCCTATCCCGGTGCCGGAACCATGTACGGAAGCTACGGCACTCCGGCACAGGATTTCTATTTCGATCCTGCCACGGGGTCTTATACCGTAGTGCCAGGCATGGCGGCATCGGCATACGGTGCCGGGCGAGAGGAAATCTTCGGACACAATCTCTTCAGCGGGGTGAACCTTACTTTCGAGCCTAACGAGAATGTGGCGACTCCCGAGGACTACAAGCTAGGTCCCGGCGACGAAGTCGTGATACAGGTCTGGGGCCTCAACGAGGACATGTCTACGCAGACCGTCTCTCCCGAAGGTCGTATCAACATAAGCATGGTGGGCCCCGTATATCTCAGCGGCCTTACCATAAAGGAGGCGGAAAAGAAGATTAGCGCCGCGCTGCAGACCAAATATGCGGGAATCGGGGGCGAGAACCCCGGCACCTTCGTCAGCGTGTCGCTCGGCAATATAAGGACTATCAGGGTCAATGTCATGGGCGAGGTCGAGACTCCCGGAACTTTCCGCATGTCGTCGTTCTCGTCGGTGTTCAGTGCGCTGTACCGTGCCGGCGGAGTGACCGGGTCGGGTTCCCTGCGCGACATCAAGGTGATGCGCGACGGAGAGGAACTGGCGACAGTGGACGTGTACGAGTATCTCTTCGACGGGAAGTCCGGTTCGGACATCACCCTCAAGGAGGGCGACGTGATAGTCGTCCCTCCCTATCTCAACCTGGTTTCCGTGGAAGGCGGGGTGAAGCGTCCCATGAGGTATGAACTCAGGGATGACGAGTCTTTGCAGACCCTGCTTGACTATGCCGGAGGATTTGCCGGCGATGCGTTCAGGGGCGATGTCTCCGTGGTGAGGGTCAACACCGAGGAACGCGAGATATATACGGTCTCAAGCGATGAATATTCCACTTTCGCCCTTGCGGACGGCGATATTGTGACGGTTCGTTCCAATCTGAGCAGGTTCTCCAACAGGGTGGAGGTGTCGGGCTACGTGTTCCGTCCCGGGATGTATGAGCTCGGCGGAGACATAGCGACCGTGCGCCAGCTCGTCGAGGCGGCCGGGGGCGTGACCGAGGATGCGTTCCTCAGCCGTGCCATACTGCTCAGGGAGAAGGAGAATTTCGACTATCGGAACATTCCTGTAGATCTCGGCGCCCTGCTTTCCGGTGCGGACGAAGACATCGTCCTGCACAGGAACGATTTGCTGATCGTATCAGGAATACACGATGTCGTCGACAGGGGAATACTGACCATAAACGGATTCGTCAATAATCCCGGAGTGTTCCCGTATGCCGAGAACACGACCGTCGAAGACCTTATCCTGCGTGCGGGCGGCCTGCTCGACGGCGCCTCTACCGCCAGGATAGACGTGGCGAGGAGGATGTACGATCCTGCCAGCACCGAGTCTACCGACACCCTCGGATTCTCGTTCAGCTTCTCCGTGAAGGACGGACTGGCTATCGGGGAAGGCGAGGATTTCGTGCTCATGCCCTACGATGTCGTTTCCGTACGCAAGAGTCCCGGATTCCGTCCGCAGAGATTCGTCACGCTCGAGGGACAGGTGCTCTTCCCCGGAGAGTACGTCATACTCAATGAAGGAGAGAGGATTTCCGACCTTATCGCAAGGGCAGGCGGTTTTACCGGAACGGCCTTCCTTGACGGCGCGCGTGTCGTCAGGCAGTACAGGGACGGAGATGTACTTACAGCGATCAACGAATCCCTGGAGAAGATTTCCGCGGCATCGTTGCGTGACTCTATGGATGTCGAAGTCGCCAGCGAATATGTGGTTAGCCTCGACCTTGCCGCCGCAATGGCGCATCCGGGTTCCGAGGTGGACATCGTGCTGCAGGAGGACGACAGGATCATAGTGCCTGAATATGTCAATACGGTGCAGGTCGTGGGCGAGGTGATGTTCCCCAACGCCGTGGTCTATTCTCCCGGCAAGTCCCTGCGCTACTATATCAACGCCGCGGGAGGTTTCACGCAGACTGCGAAGAAGAGCAAGGCATATGTCATATATATGAACGGCAGTGCCGCGAGGAGCGGTATAGCCAGCGCCAAGGTCCAGCCCGGATGCACTATCGTGGTGCCCAGGCGTCCCGAGCGCAGGCCCGTGACTGCTTCCGAGGTGCTCAGTACGGCATCCGTGGCCTCTTCACTGACCAGTACGGTAGCTATGCTCGTTAACCTGCTCAAGCCCTGATACCGTTCACTTAGATTTTCGCTTATGGAAGAAAACAAGAATAAGCAGGCGTCTTCTGCTCCAGTCCAGGAGGAGCAGTACGAGGAGATCGACCTCATGGAGCTTCTGCTCAAGCTCTTCAGGAACTGGAAGACCATATTCAAGTGGTGCTGCATAGCCGGTGTCGCGGGACTCGTGGTCGCGTTCAGCATTCCCAAGGAATATACCGTGGATTCCAAGCTCGCTCCCGAAATCGTTTCACGCACCAACTCTTCGCTGTCTTCCCTGGCGTCGCTCGCCGGTGTGAACCTCAGCAGCATGTCGACATCTGACGCCGTCTATCCGGAACTCTATCCGGAGATAGTCGGTTCGACCCCGTTCGTCGTGGAGCTTTTCTCGGTTCCTGTCGAGATAGAGACCAGAAGGGAGGGGAAGGTCAGCACCGACCTCTACACCTATCTGCGCGACTACACCCGTTCTCCCTGGTGGAGCGCGGTCATCTCGGCTCCTTTCAAGGCTCTCGGCTGGGTCATGTCCCTGATAAGGGGTGGTGACGACGAGGAGGAGGTCAAGGGCTACTCTTCGCTTGATCCCTCGGCACTTACGAGCGAGCAGGAGCAGATAGCAAAGGCGATACGCGAGAGCATCAGCGTACAGGTCGACAGCAAGAACTCGATGATAACGCTCAGTGTCACCGCACAGGATCCGCTTGTCGCCACAGACCTCTCCAAGGAGGTTATCGCAAGGATAGAGGACTATGTGACCGACTACCGTACCGAGAAGTCGCGCAAGGACCTCGACTATTACGAGCAGCTCTACGAGGAGGCACGGACCGAGTATTACGACGCCCAGCAGCGCTATGCGAAATATGTCGACGCCAACCAGAATGTCGTGCTCCAGAGCGTGCTGACGGAGCGCGAGAGGCTGAACAACGAGATGCAGCTCGCATACAACCTCTACAACACCTGCGCCCAGCAGGTCCAGATGGCGAAGGCCAAGGTACAGCAGGAGACTCCGGTATGCGTGGTGGTGGAGCCTCCGACCCTGCCCACCAAGGCTTCGAAGCCTTCGAAGATGCTCACCCTTGTCGCGTTCGTGTTCCTCGGCGCCTGCCTTTCTGCAGTGTGGGTACTGTTCGGGAAGGAATGGGTGGCCAGTTTCAAGTCCGGAATGGAGAAATAGACTGTGGAAGGGAACATAGTCATCAAGGGTGCCAGAGTAAACAACCTTAAGAACCTCACATTGGAAATACCCCGCGGAAAGCTCGTCGTAGTGACGGGCATTTCCGGTTCGGGGAAGTCTTCCCTCGTGTTCGACACCCTTTACGCAGAGGGTCAGCGGCGCTTCTCGGAGAGCCTGTCGTCGTACGCGAGGCAGTTCCTCGGCAGGATGACGAAGCCCGATGTGGACTCCATAGACGGCATACCCCCGGCGATAGCGATAGAGCAGAAGGTCACGACAAGGAACCCCCGTTCCACCGTAGCGACAACGACAGAGATATATGACTACATACGCCTGGTCTTCGCCCGCATAGGACGCACCTATTCTCCCGTATCGGGAAGGGAGGTGCGGCGCGACAGCGAGTCCGACGTGCTCGCATACATACTTTCCTGCAAGGGAGACACTTGCTATTTGCTCGCGGACGTGGGCTGGAAGGGACGCAGCGACAAGGTGGAACTCATGCTTTCGCTCAAGGAGGAGGGATATTCCAGGCTGCTCGCTGGCGGGCGGCCGCTCAAGATAGAGGATGTCCTGAGTCTGGACGGAGACTATCCCGAAGAGGCATACCTTCTGGTCGACAGGGTAAGGGTGCCCGAGCAGGCCGACGAAGACTTGCGTACGAGGCTGCTCTCTTCGATATCCTCGGCCTTTTCGGCTGGAAGCGGGCATGTCAGGGTATGCGTTGAGCAGCCTTCCGTGTCGGGAGGTGAGCCGGAGCGCGAATTCTGCAACCGCTTCGAACTCGACGGCATAAGTTTCAAGCTCCCGGACGAATACCTTTTCAGCTTCAATTCCCCCCTCGGGGCATGTCCGGTGTGCGGAGGGCTCGGCAAGGTCACCGGAATCAGCGAAGACCTCGTGGTGCCCGACAAGACGAAGAGCATCTATGACGGGGCGATAGCATGCTGGCGGGGAGAGAAGATGGGCTGGTTCAGGGACCGTCTCGTGCAGGTGGCGTCGAGCCACGGAATACGGGTCTTCGAGCCTTACTGCAACCTGTCGAAGAAAGAGAAGGACCTTATATGGAACTACCGTTTCGACGAGAAGGACGACAGTTCGTTTTCAGGCATAAACGACTTCTTCGCCTGGGTCGAGACTCAGAAGTACAAGGTGCAGTTCAAGTACATGCTCTCCCGTTTCAGCGGCAGGGCGGTATGCCAGGCCTGCGGCGGAAGCCGTCTGCGCAAGGAGGCTTTGTGGGTCAGGGTCTGCGGCAAGACGATCGACGAGGTGCTGTCAATGAATGTGGACGAGGCACTGGACTATTTCACGGGCCTCTCCCTGACTCCCTCCGAGCGGAGCATCGTGGACGAGCCCCTGTCGGAAATCGTCTCGAGGCTGCGCTGCGTGCAGGATGTGGGGCTTTCTTATCTTACGCTCGACCGTGCATGCAACACGCTCTCGGGAGGAGAGAGCCAGAGGGTCAGCCTCGTGACGGCGCTCGGCTCGAGCCTCGTGGGTTCGATGTACATACTCGACGAGCCGAGCATCGGACTGCATCCGCGCGATACCGAAAGGCTGATCGCCGTACTGAGGCGTCTGCGCGACATAGGAAATACCGTCATAGTGGTAGAGCACGACGAGGAGATAATGCGCGCCGCCGACCTGCTGATAGATATGGGCCCCCTTGCCGGTAGCGAGGGCGGCGAGGTGGTGTTCGAGGGCCGTCTCGCAGACGGTGCGGACCCTTCGGCACATCCGCAGTCCCTGACGCTGCAGTATCTGGCCGGCCGCCGCGCCCGCTATACCCGCCGCGTCCGCCCCTGGACCTATTCGATAACGGTCAAGGGAGCCATGGAGCACAACCTCAAGGATATAGATGTCAGCTTCCCTCTCGGGACCCTGACCGTAGTGACGGGAGTCTCCGGTTCCGGCAAGTCCTCTCTTGTCGGAGACATACTGTATCCGGCACTGTACAGGCATGTCAACGAGGCCGGCGACCTTCCAGGCACCTTCCGCGGCCTTGCGGGCAACCTCGACCGTATCACGCGGGTCGAATATGTAGACCAGAACCCGATAGGGCGCAGTTCCCGTTCCAACGCGCTGACCTATCTGAAGATATACGACGATGTGCGCAAGCTGTACGCCAGGCAGCAGTACGCCAGGATGAACGGTTTCACGGCGGCGTATTTCTCGTTCAATTCCGACGGGGGACGCTGTCCGGAGTGCCAGGGCGAAGGCGTCGTCCACATCAGCATGCAGTTCATGGCCGATGTCGAAATGGTCTGCGAGTCCTGCTCGGGAAAGCGTTTCAAGCCGGAGGTGCTCGAGGTCAGGTACCGCGGGAAGAACATCTACGACATATTCCAGATGTCCGTCGACGAGGCGGTGGGCTTCTTTTCCGAAGGCAGCGAGGACGAGGCCGGGGCAATCGCGTCGAAACTCAGCGTGCTGCAGGATGTTGGGCTGGGCTACATAAAGCTCGGGCAGAGCAGTTCCACGCTTTCTGGCGGCGAGAGCCAGCGCATAAAGCTCGCATATTTCCTGTCGCAGACGCGCAAGGGCGGCAAACGGGAGAAAATAATGTTTATATTTGACGAGCCGACGACCGGACTGCACTTCTACGATGTGGAGAAGTTGCTCAGGGCTTTCGACGCCCTGCTCGATGCCGGCCATTCGCTGGTGGTGGTCGAGCACAATCCGGACGTCATCCGTTCCGCGGACTGGGTGATAGACCTCGGGCCCGATGCCGGAATACACGGCGGAGAGCTGGTGTTCGCCGGGACGGTAGAGGATTTGAAGAAGACAGACACATTTACGGCCAGGTACTTATGAAAAGGATTGCTGCCCTGACCATGGTCAGGAACGATGACTTCTATCTCGAGAAGTGGGTGGAATACTACGGGAGGCAGCTCGGAAGGGAGAACCTGTATATCTTCTTCGACGGGCTAGACCAGAAGATCGCCCCGTTCTGCGAAGGGACCAACGCCAGCCTGCACGAGAAGATAGGCAGCCAGGTAGTGGAGGCCGAGAAGGGACGCCTTGCATTCCTGTCCTCGCAGGCCGCTGGGCTCCTCTCGCGAGGGTATGATCTCGTGATAGGCGTAGATGCCGACGAGTTCATAGTGGTTGACCCGAAGCTGGGAATGAGCCTTCCCGAATACCTGTCTTCCGTGAAGATACATACCTCGCTCTCCGCCCTCGGCCTGGATTTCGGGCAGAAGATAGGGGAGGAGGACGACATCCGCTCCGACATACCCTTCCTGCGCCAGAGGCATTATGCGCAGATAGGTACGCGCTACACCAAGCCGTCGATAGTGGCGGCCCCGTGCCGCTGGGGTTCAGGCTTCCACAGGATAAAGGGGCACAACTTCCATATAGGCCGTGACCTCTACCTGCTGCATTTCGGCTATTTCGACAAGAAGAGGCTCGAGGAGCGCTTCTCCGACCGGGACCGTCTGAGCCAGGGCTGGGGGAAGCACATGAAGAAGCGCGCGCGGACGATACGCTATGCTACCGGACTTCCCGCGCGTCAGTTCGACCGCTGGGTGCGCTTCGCCCGCATATGCCAGACCCTGTGCCGTCCTCCGTATGCGCTCAACAAGCCGGCGATGTTCGAACTGAGGATTGTGGTGCGCATTCCCGACAGGTTTTCGGAAATTGTGTAACTTTGCGTCCTATGAAAAGACTGCTTGTAGTCCTGCACGTATACTATCCCGATCAGATCGGATATTTCGTGCGCAAGTTAAGGAACATAAACGGCTGCGACTGGGACCTTGTCGTGACCTATGTCGCGGAATCCGCGCCGCTGCGCCGCCTGAAGCATCTCAAGCCCGATGCAAGGTTCATCAAGGTCGGGAACATCGGCTACGACGTGTGGCCGTTCATCAAGGTGATAAAGGATACCGACCTGTCGGCCTACGACTATGTGCTCAAGCTCCATACCAAGAGCGTCAGTACGGGCAACCGTATCAACGGCATTAATATGACGGACTACAAGTGGCGCAATCTTCTTGTCGACGCCATGCTGAAGAGTCCGGAGCGTTTCCGCAGATGCCTCGACTATTTCGACAGGAATTCGGAGGTCGGTATGATATGCAGCTACGAACTGCGCAAGGACCTGCATGGAGGGCTTCCTGAAAATTCCGCCATGCTCGAGAACGAGGCAAGGAGGATAGGCATGCTCAGGAACTTTTCCGACGACCGTTTCTGTGCCGGAACCATGTTCATGGTAAGGGCGGATGCCCTGGGCAGGATACAGAGGCTCCAACTGGACGACTCCATGTGGGGGCAGCATTTCGCTTCCCATTCGTGTTCTTCTCTTGCCCATGTCTACGAAAGGCTTATGGGAATCATGGTAAAGGACGCCGGTTATGAGATACATGGCTTTATTGCCGATAATATCAGTGCCCTTTCGGTCTTCGTGCATAATACCGTCGGAATGCGGTTCAGGTATCTGTTTGCCATTGAGAGAGATGAGAACAGACGTAAGTTCGTGATGATCTGCGGAAAGAAATTCTACATGGGAGATGGCAAGGGGAAGGTTTAGGACCAAGGCCTGCATAGTGCTCAGGGGACATGTGCTGAACTGGCCGTGGCGCTCCCGTCTGGAAAGGCGCCGGGCGAGGGGAGCGGCGACGCGTGATGCGGTGTGCGCATACCTCGACCGCTATGTGCCCGAATTCCTCGGAATGCCTTATACGCCTGCCGCAGATGCCGGGCAGACTGCCCCGTACGGCTCCCGGCAGCAGGTCCCGGACAGTCCTGGGCAGACAGCCCCTGACAACCCCATACAGCCGGTTTCGGGAGACTCCTGCAAGGAGAGGATTTTCAGCATCTGGCTGCAGGGCGAGCAGTCCGCACCGGACATAGTCAAGGCCTGCTGGCGCAGCATCAGGGCGAACTCGTCCCGTGAACTCGTCGTCCTCGATTCCGGCAGCCTCGGCGACTGGATAGAGCTTCCGCCGCATGTGACCGACAAATGGAGACGGGGGCTGATAAAGCCCGCCCATTTCACCGACATCTGCCGCGTCGCACTGCTCTACAGATACGGCGGATACTGGATGGACGCCACCGACTTCCTTCCGGCCGAGCTGCCGGAATGGATAGACGACCGGGATTTCTTCGTGTATATGTCGGGCGAACGGCTGCGCGGCTGGTATGCCTATATCCAGAACTGCTTCATACGCGCCCGCAGGGGAAACTACCTGCTTGCCCTCTGGCTTAACGCGATGCTGGTCTACTGGAGCCACGAGGACTCGGCGATAGACTATTTCGTACACCAGCTGCTGTTCAGGAAGGCGGTCGGGAGCGACCCCCGCGCCGCGGAACTTTTCGCCGCCATGCCTAAGATAGTGCAGGATCCCACGCACGAACTGTGGTTCGGCAACGCCTCCAAGCCCTTCGACCCGGAGCTGTTCCGCTCGCTCACGGCGGCCGCCGCATTCCAGAAGACCGAGTACAGGTCTTCCGACGCCGTAAGCCCCAGGCCCGGGAGCTTTGCCGACGCGATGATGAAGATGTACCTCTAACCCTGTCTGACGATGCCCCGTAGACTTTTCATATTTGCAGCATATGATGCCGGCGGCATGGTCGGGTCGTCGCTGCTCTGGTATCTGGAGGCCCTGTCCCGCTGCGGAGACATAGTGCTTGCGGCCGATACCGGTTTCAGGGACGGAGAACTTGAAAAGCTGAAGGGGCTCTGCCTGCATGCAGAGGGATGCGCGCACGGCGAATACGACTTCGGCTCCTACAAGAGAGGTTGGAGGCATGCCTGCTCCAGCCTCGACATGCGCGCATATGACTTCGTCTATCTCGTGAACGATTCCGTATTCGGCCCGCTCTACGACCTGAGTCCATATCTGGAGAGAATGGAAGGCATGGGCTGTCAGGCCTTCGCGCTCGGGATACATCCGGGCAGGCATTCTACGCATCTGCAGTCGTGGTTCATGGGTTTCGGCCGGGAAGTATTCACCGCTTCATGGTTCGGCTCGTTCCTCCTTTCCGTGGAAAGGCAGGGGAGCAAGGAAGATGTGTGCGAGAAGTATGAAAGCGGCCTTACCAGGCTGCTTTCGGCCGGCGGGATAAGTTTCGGAGGGCTTTACAGCCTTCCCGGCAAGAGCGTCTACAATTCACCTTACCGCCTGTACAGGCGTGGCTTCCCCTTTGTCAAGAAATCCGCATTCACACGGCATGGCGGCTCGCTCGGAAGGCAGCTGAGGGCAGTGCTTGACAGCGTGCCTGACGGCTGCCGGAACGCTGTCCTGGAGGATGCCTCGCGCCTCTTCGGCCGTGAATATGTCGGCTGGCTGCTCTCGTGCAGTCCGTCGGGCGCGGCGCGGCGCTATCTGCATTACCTTTTCAGGAAGGTCTTTTCCCGTCCCTGAGGCTTCCGTATATCCTTTCTATGATGTCGTTGTCGACCCTCTCGTCGAACTTCCTCGCCCAGAAGTGCGGAACGCCCATGAGCAGGTCCCAGTCTCCGGAGCGGAAAGTCCACGGATGTCTGATGCTCTCGCCCCTCGACCAGTCTATGAAGCGCATGTTGCTTTCGTTGATCTCGTGCTCGTCGGTGGCTTCCCTGACATAGAGCCTGTCGCGGAATTCCGAGTTCCATACGAGGGTCGCGAGAAAGATCTCGTCGCAGGTGTTGGTATGTCTGAATACTTTCTCGAGCCAGTCTTCGCGCGACAGGACATAGTGTGCGAGTGCGTCAGTGATGCTGAACCACTGCGATGCGAAACGGAAGTCCACATCCCTGTTGATCTTGTAGTCGACTGCCATCTGGAGTCCCTTGAATATGTTGTTCGCGAGGTTGGTCAGGAAGTATCCGGCTCCTTCGGGGAACAGCGTATAGTAGCTGAACCTCGACCTCGTGGTCTTCTTGAAGTTCCAGAAGTTCAGGAATTCCATTCCGCCGTGCGCGTCGAAGAACGCGTGTATCGTATCCTGGTCCTTGATAGGCAGGTCCATTCCCGACAGCAGGTGGTAGTAGTCGTACGGCCCGGCCTGCGTGGCCGTCTTCAGCAGCAGCAGTTCGGCCCTCATTATACTTACGCCGCCCCAGTGGACCTTCAGCCTCCTGTCCGTGAATGTCAGTCTTGAACTGCGGCAGGCGTCCTTCCACTGCGTCTCGTCGAAATCCGCCTTTCCGTCCACATGGACGAAGATGTCGTTCCTGGGGTCGTCCAGCAGCTCGAGGAGCTTGCGCAGCTGCCCGAAATTGGTGTGGGCAAGTATAAGGTAGGCATGACGTTTCATCGCGTACTGTATTTAGACCGCTAATATAGCGATAATTATCTGAACTCGCAGTCTGCGCTGTCTTCGTCATAGACACTGATATGGCAGCTGACGGACGATGCCCGGCCGATTTCGGGAATGGGGAAGCTGAATCTTTCCTTCGTGCCCCTATAGTGCATTCCAGTTCAAGTTCTGTCCTGAACGCCGTTATCTCGTCCTCCCCGCTCTCGTTGGGGTAGCAGTCCAGCACTATCGAAAGTTCCTGGGTGAACATGCCTATGTCGTAAGGGAGCCCGACCCATTCTCCGTAGTCTATCATTTCCTGCGGCTGGTATGGCCCGTCGTTGAAGAGCTTTGCGCTGCCGTTGATGTTGCGCAGCCTCACGCGCGGCTCTTCGAGGAGCTCGTAGTCGTCCAGTCCGTTGCTGATGCTTTCCACGCATATCCGGCTCAGCAGCGGCGTCAGTACAATTTCGTCCGGCTTCACTTCTACGGGCTCCCTTCCCGGCTTGTCAGTGAAGCCGGAAGGATGCCCCGCGATGTCCCGGACATGCACTATATCGTCGCTGATTTCGGATGAGACGAGCTTTTCTCCGAGTCGGCATGTGCCGCCCATTATTGGCATCTGAGGGTCGTCCTCGCCGAATTCGTAATATATCAGGTCGAGCGATGAATAGCGTGCTATGGCCGCGGGATTGAAGGCCTTCGGGCTGTTCGCCACGGCTGCCACTATCTTGGCTCCGTCGAGGCACCGGAACTCCACTTCCTCCGGATTCCCCTCGAAGTGCAGTATCCTGTCTACCGGCCTCCCTTCCGTGTCGTCGAAGATGAAGAGGTCGAGACAGCACCCGGAAGGAGCCGTACCGGCGATGCCTGCGTATCTTATTGCGAGCGTGCGCCATACGGTGTCCCTTGCCGGAAGCGGGGCGGGATCCGGCATGTCGTCGGGAACGGTCTTCCTGCACGAGTTAACCAGAAATACCGGCGATAAAAGCAAGCTGATTAGTGTAGTGTAGAGAATTTTCCGGTTACCGGGCAGAGTGCGCGGTGTCTGAGGCCGGGGATGATTTGGTTGCCGGTATTTCTGGCTCTCGAAGCATTTCATGTCGTTCAGTTTCAAGTTTCCGTTTGTGATGTCTTTGTCCGGAGGCAAATCTACTCCCCGTGCCCCGTCCTTCAAAGCTTTGATAAAAAACATAAGTCCGTTTTTTACGAATCTTTCGTCTTTGAAGTTTCCTGCCTGTTTTTCTTGTCCGGTTTGAAGATTCCGGCGTATACGAAAAAAGGCCGGCTCTGAAGGCCGGTCCTTTTCTGTATGCCGCTTCGCGGATTAACCGCCGAAGTTGTCGTAGAGTATGTTCTCCTCGGGAACTCCGAGCGAGTCGAGCAGGTTGTTCACTGAAGCCACCATCATGGGAGGGCCGCACATGAAGTACTTGATGTCCTCGGGAGTCTCGTGGTCCTTGAGGTAGGTCTCGTACATCACCTGGTGCACGAAGCCGGGAGTATACTTGACTCCGGCAGCGTCTGCCGCAGGGTCGGGACGGTCGAGCGCGAGGTGGAACTTGAAGTTCGGGAATTCCTTCTCGATTTCCGCGAAGTCCTCGAGGTAGAATGCCTCCACGAGCGCGCGCGCTCCGTAGAAGAAGCTGACCTTGCGTCCTGTCTTGAGGGTCTTGAACAGGTGCATGATGTGGCTGCGCAGGGGAGCCATACCGGCACCGCCGCCGACGAAGATGTATTCGAGGTTCTCGGGGTCGTTCTCGGGGAGCAGGAACTCTCCGTAGGGGCCGCTTATGACTACCTTGTCACCGGGCTTGCGCGTAAACACATACGAAGACGCGATTCCGGGAGGGACGGGCAGGAGCTTGGGACCCTGCTCTCTGGGTACGCTGCGGTCGAAAGGAGGAGTCGCGATACGCACGTTGAGCTTTATGACATTCTTCTCGGCCGGATACGAGGCCATGGAGTATGCCCTTATCGTGGGCTCCGTGTTCACGCACTCGAGGTTGAAGAAGCCGTACTTCTCCCAGTCCTTCCTGTATTCCGGATCCACGTCGATGTCCTTGAAGTATACATGGAACGCAGGAATGTCGATCTGGATGTACTCGCCGCTCTTGAACTCGATATGCTCGCCTTCGGGCAGCCTTACGGTGAACTCCTTGATGAAGGTCGCCACGTTCTTGTTGGAGATTACCTCGCATTCGAGCTTCTTGACCGAAAGCGCGGACTCCGCGACCTGTATCTTCAGGTTGTCCTTGACCTTGACCTGGCAGCCGAGGCGCCAGCCGTCCTTGATCTGCTTGCGGTTGAAGAATCCTACCTCGGTGGGAAGTATCTCTCCGCCGCCCTCGAACACCTGTACCTTGCACTGGCCGCAGTTGGCCTTGCCGCCGCAGGCGGAGGGAAGGAAGATCTTCTCGTTCGCGAGCGTGGTCATCAGGCTGTTGCCGGGCGTCACGTCGAGAACCTTCTTGCCGTCGTTGATGTCTATCTTTATCGTGCCCTTGGGAGTGATCGCATCCTTGATTACAAGGAGCAGCACCACGAGGAACAGGGTGACGATTACGATTATCGCTACTGCAGAAAAAACTGTTGCACTCATATCTCTATCCTCCTGCTAAAGTTGAATTCCCATGAAAATCATGAATGCAAGGCCCATGAGACCGACGGTGATGAAGGTCACGCCTATGCCCTTGAGGGGCTTGGGCACGTTGCAGTAGCTCATCTTCTCGCGTATCGCGGCGAGGCAGACTATGGCGAGGTACCAGCCTATTCCCGAACCGAGGGCGTAGGCTATGGACTCGCCGCAGTTCACGAAATCCCTCTGCTGCATGAAGAGAGAGCCTCCGAGGATCGCACAGTTAACGGCGATCAGAGGCAGGAAGATACCCAGCGACGAGTAGAGGTTGGGCATGAACTTTTCGACTATCATCTCGACGAGCTGGGTGAATGCTGCCACCACGGCGATGAAGATGATCAGGGCGAGGAAGCTGAGGTCCACGTCTGCGAACTGCGGGCCGAGCCAGGCGAGTGCGCCGGGCGTCAGCACATACTTGTTGAGCAGATAGTTGATGGGCAGGGTGAACACCAGCACGAAAATTACGGCGAGGCCGAGGCCGTTGGCTGTCTTGACATTCTTCGATACCGCCAGATATGAGCACATACCGAGGAAGTATGAGAATATCATGTTGTCGATGAAGATCGACTTGATGAACAAATTTACGTATTCCATAGGGCGTCGCTGTTATTTTTCCTGAAGATCCTTGTAGATTGCCCTGTGCACCCAGATTACGCAGCCGAGCAGTATCAGCGCGAAGGGCGGCAGGATCACGAGTCCGTTGGGCTCGTATCCGGCAGGGAGAACCTGCATTCCGAAGAGCGTGCCGCTTCCGAAGAGTTCGCGGAAGAATGCTACGACCACGAGGATGAGTCCGTAGCCCACGCCGTTGGCGAGGCCGTCAAGCAGCGAGGGAATGGGCTTGTTGCCGAGGGCGAAAGCCTCGATGCGGCCCATGACTATACAGTTGGTGATGATGAGCCCGATGTATACCGAGAGCTGCTTCTCGACGGGATACATATAGGCTTTCAGCACCTGGTCGACCAGGATCACCATCAGCGCGACAACCACGAGCTGCACGATGATACGCACGCGGT
The DNA here is from genome assembly GCA_001915575.1 of Bacteroides sp. CAG:1060_57_27. Classification (GTDB taxonomy): domain Bacteria; phylum Bacteroidota; class Bacteroidia; order Bacteroidales; family UBA932; genus Cryptobacteroides; species Cryptobacteroides pullicola. Next base: position 37,621 of record MNQT01000024.1, read on the forward strand.
TGGGAATAGAGTTCCTTATCAAGGAACATACGAGGCTGGACAATCCTGTCACGATGGTCACCGAAAGTGCCATAACGCATGCGCCCTTGAGCTGTACGGTAACTGCGAGCGAAGAGCAGATACCGAGTATCAGCACGGCGATAGGGTTGTCCCTGAATATCGGATTGACGATTATTTCTTTCAATTTACTGTTCATGGCTTATTCCTCCGTTGCTGTTGCGTCCTCTGCCGCAGAAGCAGCGGCCGCCTTGAGATAATTGCTGTAGGCTCCGACCCACAGGTCGATTCCGGTGTCGAGTCCGCGACAGGTCATGGTCGAACCGCTGATAGCGTCAACCGCATGGTTGTTGCTCTCGGGTGCGCCTCCCTTGATTATGTCGAAGGGATTGGCGGCATCGGCGAGATCGAAAGACTTGCCGATGAACTGGGCCTGGAATTCGGGATCGTCCTTGATCTTGGAACCGAGTCCCGGAGTCTCTCCGCTATGGTCGAAATATACTCCGAGTATGGTCTGGAAGTCGGTGTCGAGGGCTATGTATCCCCACACGGGACCCCACAGGCCGGCGCCGTAGATCGGAATCACGGTCGCTCCGGACTTGAACCTGTAGACGGGAAGGGTAGCCTCGCCGTGGTTCTTGATGGCCACGTCCTGGGGCTTGAAGTTGTCCACGAGCTCGATGTTGTCCTTGTCGGTCTTGAGGTCGGACACCTTCTCTCCATCGAGGTTTACGGTGAAGGCCTCGGAGATGTTCTCCGAATACCTCACGAGGACATTGTCGTTGCCTATCTCCTGGAATTCATCCATGGTTCCGAGACCTGCGGCCACCATCATCTGGGACAGGGTCTCGGCCTTGATGTTGGCCGTCTGCATGGGCTTGAACGCCATTGCGGCGACGGCGAGCACGGCAGCCACTACGACGACCACTATGGTCGTGTATATTATGGTATAGACGTTACTGTTCGTATTCATGGCTTATGCTGCTTTAAGTTTCTTGGCCCTGCGGGAAATGTGGGTATTGACCACGATATGGTCGATGAGCGGTGCGAAGGTATTCGCCAGCAGGATCGCGAGCATCATTCCTTCGACATAGCCGGGGTTGAAGAGCCTTACCATAAGGCAGAGCGCGCCGATGAGGAAACCGTAGATCCACTTGCCTGTCTCGGTCTGGGCCGAGGTCACGGGGTCGGTGGCCATGAAGACTGCGCCGAAAGCGAAGCCGCCGTAGATGAGCTGCATGTAGCAGGGCATCTTGCTGACTCCAGCGAGGTCGCCGATGAAGCCGACGAGCAGGGCTCCGGCCACGGTGCCGGCCATAACCTTCCAGCTTGCCACGCCGGTCCAGATCAGGATTATCGCGCCGATGAGGATGGCGATTACCGAAGTCTCTCCGACAGAGCCGGGAACGGTTCCGATGAAGAGATCCCAGAATCCCGTACCGTACTGGGCGGGAGCGCCGTCAAGTGCGAGAGGGGTGGCTCCGGTGAAGCCGTCTACCACGGTGTCGGTCTTCCTGAGGCTGATCCAGCACTCCGATCCCGACATGTAGCTCGGGTAGGAGAAGAAGAGGAACGCACGGGTGAGCAGTGCGGGGTTCCAGATGTTCATTCCTGTGCCTCCGAACACTTCCTTGCCGAAGATCACGGCGAAGGCCACTGCCAGCGCCAGCATCCAGAGGGGAGTGTCGGCAGGGACGATCAGCGGGATGAAGAATCCCGATACGAGGAATCCCTCACTCACCTCCTCGCCCCTTATCTGGCTCGCGGCGAATTCGATGCCGAGACCAACCACATATGATACTATGTAGAGGGGCAGTACCTTGAGGAAGCCGTACCAGAAGTTGCCGAGGATGTCGAGCCCGGTCTCGCCTATGGCGAGGCTGTGCTGGTAGCCGACGTTCCACATTCCGAACAGTGCTGCGGGCGCGGCGGCCACTATGACGATTATAAGTATGCGCTTGAGGTCTATTGCGTCACGCACATGGGCTCCCTTGCGTGTCACGGTGCCCGGAACGTGGAGGAATGTCTCAAAAGCGTCGACCGTGGAGTGCAGCCAATGCAGCTTTCCGCCTTTTTCAAATATCTTATTCATACTCTCTTAAGCCATTTCCTTCAGCATCGTGTCGATGCCGTTTGCAATCATTTCCTGGATGTTGTTCTTGCTGGGGTCGATGAACTCGCATACCGCAAGGTCTTCGGGAAGCACCTCGTAGATTCCGAACTGCTCCATCTTGTCGATGTCGCCGGCCAGGCAGGCCTTGGCGAGATAGACGGGGTAGATGTCCATCGGCAGCACCTTGGCGTAGTAGCCGTCGTTCATCAGGAACGCCCTCTGTCCTCCGTGGAGGTTGGTGTCCATGTCGTACTTCCTCCAGGGCATCAGCCAGGAGAAGTAGCTATGGTCGCGGCTGTACTGTTTGTAGCGTATGGGACGGGCCCATCCGAGCAGCTCCTTGTCGACACCCTCGCGTATCAGGGTGACCTGGCTGTCGTAGAATCCGAGATAGCCGTCGGCTCCGGCGTTGCTGCCTGCGAGGGCGTCACCGCTTACGAAGCGTATTCCCTCGGGCGCAGCACCGTAGAAGGGGGCGAGCTCCTTCATGGGCATGCCCGGCAGGGTCTCGACATACGAGGGCTGTATGGCCATGGGGCCGCATACGGCGACCTTCCTGCGCAGGTCGCACCTGCCCTTGAGCAGGAGAGTTCCTATCGCTGCGAGTCCGGCAGGTGATACCGTCCATACGGTATCGCCCTTGCGGATAGGGGCTATATGGCTGATCTGCACCCCGACGTTGCCGGCGGGATGCCTTCCCTTGAAGCAGTGGATCTCCACGTTCTGAAGTTTCGCGAATACGGAGCTTCCGGCAGTGTCGGCGCAGATTGATACATGCACCTTTCCGTCGGTAAGCTTGCCGAGCGCGTTCACGGCAGCCTGGATCTCCTTCTCCTTGTCTGAGAAGCAGAATTCGCTGTCGGGAGCGAGGGGAGCCGTACTGAATGCGGAGACGAAGATGTCGCGGGGCCTGTCTTCAGGTTTTGCGACGATACCGTACGGACGCTGGATGATCCAGGGCCAGAGTCCGGCCTGGAGAATGGCCTGACGCACAGCGTCGGCGTCCATTCCGTCCACGTCCTTTGTTCCGAAGTCGACGCATTTCTGCTCGTCGTCAGCCTCGATGAGGACTGCGAGCAGCTTGCGCTTGTCGCCCCTGACGAGTTCCTTCACGGTTCCGCTCACCGGAGACGTAAGGATGATGTCGGGGTTCTTTTTGTCTGCAATGACCGGAGAGCCGCAGAGCACGGGGTCGCCTTCCTTGACCAGCAGGCGGGGCAGGAGCCCCTTGAAATCCGTAGGACAGACGGCGGCAATGCCCGGCGCAATCGTCTTGGAGACACGAAGTTCTGATTCTCCCGAGATGGGGATGTCCAGACCTTTTTTCAAAACGATGGTTGTTGACATTGAATATGACGTTATTTGATTAGCAAATTGCGGTGCGCAAGATACACAATTTTTTCGTAATTTCGCGCCGCCATGACAGATAATCTGAACTCTATACTGAAATCCCTGAACGACGAGCAGAAAAGCGCCGTGCGCTGCACGGAAGGCCCCGTGCTCATAGTGGCCGGAGCCGGTTCCGGCAAGACGAGGGTCCTGACGAGCCGCATAGCCTATCTCCTTTCCCAGGGAGCGGAACCTTCGGAGATACTGGCGCTGACCTTCACCAAGAAGGCCGCCGCCGAGATGAAGGAGAGGATAGCCCTTATGGTAGGAAAGGCCAGGGCCCGCAGACTGGTCATGGGCACCTTCCATTCCGTCTTCATCAGGTTCCTTCGGGACTATGCCGGCAGTCTCGGCTATCCCGAGAACTTCACCATATACGACACCTCCGACTCCGTGAGCGCAATAAAGACCTGCCTGAAGGAGCTCGGTCTCGACGACAAGACCTACAAGCCCAAGGAGGTGCTCTCGCGCATATCGATGATGAAGAACAATCTGGTGACATGGCAGGCCTACCTTGCCGACGCCTCCCTCGCACAGGCCGATGCGAGGAGCAGGAAACCCATGCTCGGAGAACTCTACCACAGGTACCAGGAGAAGCTCAAGGCGACCGGGGTCATGGACTTCGACGACATACTCCTGAACATGAACTACCTGCTGCGCGACAACCCCGAGGCCCTCGCCGACATCGCCGACCGCTTCGCCTATATAATGGTGGACGAGTACCAGGACACCAACAAGGCACAGTACATAATACTCAGGCGGCTTTCGAATTTCCGCAGGAACATCTGCGTGGTGGGCGACGACAGCCAGTCGATCTACGCGTTCCGCGGGGCCAAGATAGAGAACATACTCAACTTCAGGAAGGACTACCCCGAGTGCCGGACCTTCCGCCTGGAGTGCAACTACAGGTCGACCAAGACCATAGTCGACGCCGCCAATTCGCTGATAGCCCACAACGAGGGCCGTATACCCAAGGATTGTTATTCCTCCGGTCCCGACGGCGAGAAGATAAGGCTGCTCGACACCGGTTCGGAACAGGACGAGGCCATGCGCATCGCCTCGGAGATAATGTCGAGGATACGCTCCGACCATGCCGAGTACCGCGACTTCGCGCTGCTCTACCGCACCAATTCGCAGTCCCGCGCCCTCGAGGAGCAGCTGCGCAGGCGCAACATACCTTATATGATATACTCCGGCAACTCGTTCTTCGACCGAGCCGAGGTCAAGGACCTGATGGCCTATTTCAAGCTCTGCGTCAACCCCATGGACGACGAGAGCTTCAAGAGGGCGGTGAACAGGCCTGCGAGGGGCATAGGCGCGACGACTCTCCAGAACCTCGAGTCCCTCGCCGCCGCGGACGGGACTTCGCTCTTCAAGGCCGGATTCGCCATGCCCAAGGTGAAGCCTTTCTGCGAGATGATAGACTCCCTTTCGATGCTCGTCAGGACTACCGACGCATACGAGCTCGCCCGCCGCATAGCCGATGACAGCGGACTGTACGCGTTCTTCAAGTCGGACAGTTCGATAGAGGGACAGAGCCGCACCGCCAATATCGAGGAACTCGTGAATTCCGTTGCGGCCTATGTCGAGGAGAGGAATGCCGAGGCTCTCGAGGAGGGAAGCGACGAGGTGCTCTTCACGCTCGACGGCTTCCTCGAGAACGTGTCGCTGCTCAGCAATGTTGACGTGCCCGACGACGAGGACGGCGACAACAAGGTCGCCCTGATGACCGTGCATTCGGCCAAGGGCCTCGAGTTCCCCTATGTGTTCGTGGCAGGGCTAGAGGAGAACCTGTTCCCGAGCGCGTCGATGCTCAGCTCTTCGCGCGACATCGAGGAGGAGCGCAGGCTTTTCTATGTGGCTCTGACCCGTGCCGAAAAGGCCGTCACTCTCTCCTTCGCGCAGACCAGGATGAGGAACGGAAAGCACGAGAGCAACTCTCCTTCGAGGTTCATACGCGAGATAGACAGTTCCTATATAGAGAACCCCCTCGCTGACGACGACTACGGATTCAGGGATACGGCGTGGAGCGGCTTCGGCAGCCGTCCCGGCTCATATCCCCGGAACGACTATGGGCGCTCGTCGGCTCCGAGGACACTCAATCCGGCTTCCCGTACGGCGCTCCCTTCCGCCCGTCCTGCCTCCGCAGTGGCTCAGGCTGCACCCGGACGCATGCGCCCGGCACCTGCTCCTTCACGCACCGCGCACGCACCCGCCCCGCGCCGCGACGACCCGGACTTCGTGCCTGTGTCTCCTGCGGAGCTGCATGTAGGGCAGCGGGTGGAGCACAACCGCTTCGGCGAGGGCAGGATACTCGAAATGACAGGAAAATATCCGGACCTCAAGGCTCGGATAGAGTTCGACGGCTACGGCGAGAAGCTGCTGCTGCTCAAATACGCGAAACTCCGCCCCGCAGGCTGAACCTGATGCAGGTCCTGCTTCCTGCAGGACGGATGTGTCTTGAAGGTTATCCGGCGAAGGCGGCCAGCACAGGTGGGCTGAAGCGGTCCTTATGCCAGCGGCTCGGGGGCGAAGCTCAGCTTCTCGATGAACATCTGGTGCTCTCCGCAGCGGCCCTCCACTATGTGCGAGCCGTCCGCCTCGGTGTGGAGCAGGGTCACGGTGTCGCCACGGCGCGCCTCCTTGTTGAAGTTGATGCTCACCTCCCTTAGGAAATGGCCGCATACAAGGTCCTGGGGCAGGCTGTCGAGCACCCAGGCGGTGTATTTCACGTTGTTCACATGTCCGTTGTAGTCGAGGTCGGAATATTTCACGCAGTGCGAGCCTATCTCCTCGGGGACGACCCCGCGCGGGAACACTATCCTCGGGGCGTTGGCTTCTATGGCCACATCGTCGCACTGTGAGTCGGCGGGCACTATGCGCATGATTTCGTCGTCACGGCATATCTTCCTGCTCTCGAGGTTCATGACTATCCATGAGCTCGTCGAGTTGACCGCGGTTCCGGCCGGAGTCTCGAGCCTGTAGTCGCGTATGAAGTACAGTCCGTTGATGCCCTTGTGCCAGGTCGACATGCGTATCTTCTCGTCGAAATACACTTTCTTCTCGAACTTCACCTGCATCCTCGCCAGCACCCAGGCGCAGCCGAACTCGAGCATTCTGTCCCTTCCGAAGTTCAGGTGCTCCGCACCCTTGACGGCAATCTGCTGCGCCATGTCGAGGAACGCGTCCGCGCGCATCAGCTGGTTGAGGTCCGACCTGTAGCAGGTTATGATATCGTCTTCGCAATACTTGTTTTCCATTTTGCTATAGTCTTGTGAGTTATCTCTGTCTGTCCGCGATGCTTCCCGTGTCCGTTGTACAGCGTCTTGTGTTTTGTCCGAGGTATATGCCTGCGGGAGACTGTTCTCCGGGGTTTATGTCTCCCGAAGGCATATACCTCGGACAATTCGGATTACTGCTGCATCTGGGCAGGTATGGAAGCATTGCGGACAGACATGGGGTTACATGTAGTCTATGGGATTCGTGTCGATGCCGGTAAGCACGGTCTCGAGCGTGGGAAAGGCTTCATGCAGTATGTCGCGCAGAAGCTGCTGCGTATACTGCTCGCTCTGGTAGTGCCCGAGCTCGACGAGACGCACCCTGGCGTTCTCGAAATAGTCGTGATAGTGGAACTCCCCGCACACGAAGCAGTCCGCCCCGGACGCTATCGCCTGCGGCAGCAGGAACGCTCCCGCGCCTCCGCACAGCGCGACCTTCCTGATGGGGGAGAGTGCGTCTGCGCGGCTGCAGCGCAGGGCCTTCACCCCGAACTTCGCGCGTACGGATTCGAGGAACTCCCCGTAGGGCAGCTCCTCGCGCAGCTCTCCGACGAGCCCGGATCCCGACTCGCCGTCGGGACGGGGGCTGAGCCACCCGAGCCTTTCCAGCCCGAGCAGCTCCGCTATCTTATGGTTGACGCCGTGAGGGGCGTTGTCGAGACTTGTGTGCGCCGAATATACCGCGATGCCCGAGCGCACGGCCCTGACCGCGCAGCGCTGCTGGTAGGTGGCGTCGCCGACCTGCCTGAGCGCCTTGAAAATCAGCGGGTGGTGCGAGAGCACGAGGTCGCAGCCGAGCCTCTCGGCCTCGTCCATTACAGCTTCAGTTACGTCAAGACACACGAGCACCCTGCGTACCTCATTGCCGGGAGAGCCTACCTGAAGTCCGGAGTTGTCGAAATCATCCTGGTACCGCAGGGGTGCGCGGCTTTCGATGATATCGATTATATCCTTGAGTTTCATTCCTTTATCCATTTGTCGAGCCAGTCGTAGAACTCGCGGTGCCAGTACAGGGAGTTCTGGGGCTGGAGTATCCAGTGGTTCTCCTCGGGGAATATCACCAGCTTCGAGGGAACGCCCATCATCTGCGCGGCGTTGAACGCGGCCATACCCTGCTCGTAGGGGATGCGGTAGTCCATCATGCCGTGGATGCAGAGTATGGGGGTGCGCCACTTCGTGACCATGGACGAAGGGGAGTTTTCGTAGTGGTGCCTTGCCTTGGGGGTGCTGGCGTACGGCGCTCCGGCCTGCTGCATGCCGCCGAAGGTCACTCCGTCTCCGGCGGGCCCGGTCTGTCCGGGGGTGTAGGAGTACTCGGTCAGGCCGCCGTTGTCCCAGTTGGCGAACCACATCTCCTCGGTGGTGAACCAGAGCTGCTTCTCGTCGAAGATGCCCGCATGGGCTATGAAGCAGTCGTAGAGTCCGTCGTGCAGGCCCTCGAGCATGTAGACCGAATATCCTCCGTACGAGGCGCCCACCGCCGCGAGCTTGCCCACATAGGGCCGGCTCTTGATGTACTTGCCTGCCGTCAGGTAGTCCTGCATGTTGAGCCCGCTGTAGTCGCCGGAGATCTGCTCCTTCCACTCCTGGCCGAAGGCGGTGGTGCCGCGGCGGTTGGGGAGTATCACTATGTATCCCTGCTGTGCCATAAGGCGGTAGCACCACCTGTAGCTCCAGTCCTGGGAGTTCGTGCCCTGGGGGCCGCCGAGAAGTATCTCCACCGCCGGGTATACCTTGCTTTCGTCGAACTCCGGAGGGTAGACCACCCAGCACTGCATCTGCTTGCCGTCTACGGTGGCGAGCTGTATGCTCTCCATGCTTATGTCGTCGAGCTGCGAGAGTATGTGTCCGTTCTCATTGCTGAGCCGGCTGAAGGAAGAGCCCCTTGCCGTGATGTCTACCGCGACCAGTTCGAGCGGGAACTCGAGGCTGTAGTAGGTGCACAGCAGCCTGACTCCGTCCGGACCCTGGCTTACTGCGAACGGAGAGAAGAAGTCACAGGCCCACGAGGGGTCGGTTATGCGGCGTATGTCGCCGTTGAGGTCGGTGCAGAACAGTGCCTGCACGCCTTCGCGCACGAGGGAGTTGAAGAAGAGCTCGTCGCCGTTCCACACTATGCCCGAGACATCGTTGTCGAAGTCAGCCGAGAGGCTGCGCACGCCGCTGACCTCCACCTCGTCGCCGAGGGAAGTCTCGCAGACCTTGAGCTGCTGGCGGTCGGCCTCGTAGCCGTCCCTTGCCATAGAGATCCATGCGAGACGGCTGCCGTCGGCGTTCCATACGGGGTCGGTGTCATATCCGCCTCCGTCCGTCACCTGCACGGTCTTCCCGCTGCGCGTGTCGTATATATAGATGTCTGTGTTGGTGCTGAACGCGTATTCCTTGCCGGTCTTCTTGCGGCAGGAGTAGGCGATGTGCCTGCTGTCGGGAGCCCAGTCGAGCTGCTCTATGCCGCTGAACGGCTCAGTGGGGAGCTCGTAGAGATTGTCTGTGCCGAGTATGTCGGTGGAATTGCCCTTGCCTATCAGTCCCTGCCCGAGCGGAGCCACATAGCTTCTCGGGATGCTCGTCACCCAGTGGTCCCAGTGGCGGTACATGAGGTCCTCGGTAGCATAGGCCGAGGCCTTGTCGAGGGCGGGGTCGCTGTCCGCGGGAGTCTGCACCGCAGGGTTCCTTATGGTGCTGGTGTATATTAGCGCCGTTTCGTCGGGGGAGAGCTTGAACTCTCCTATTCCGGCCTCTACTTCGCTGAGCTTCTCCTTCTTGCCGAGACGTCCGTCCCTGTACGGCGCAGACCATATCTGGCCGTCCTGGATGAAGTATATCTTCTTCCCGTCGTTCGACCAGCGTGCGTTGCTTACGCTTTTGGCGTAGCGCGTCAGCTGGGTCTTGCCGCTGCCGTCGGCGTTGCAGACGAAGAGGTTGCGGCAGCTGGAGTTCTTCTCGACCGAGGTATAGGACACCCCGTAGAGGATCTTGGTACCGTCGGGGGAGATCTGGGGGTCGGAGAGCCTGCCCATAGCGAGCAGCGCCTCGGGAGTCATCACCCCGTCTTCGATTACGATGTCCGAGGGGCCGATGTAGCCGCTTTCGTTCGATTTCGTACAGCCCATAAGCATTGTTGCGGCAAATATGCCTAAGATGATTTTCTTCATAATAATATCACTACCTTGACTTGTTCCGGCCTGCATGGCTCCGGCCGCAAATGTCCAAAGATACTAAAAATTCCGGCAGCCTCAGCTGATCTTGCTGAAATCGTGTATTTCGTACCTGCCGCGGCGCAGCTGCTGCGCGAGCAGACGGTTGGCGCTGCCGGAGAGCTCGGGGTCGTCGGAGAGCACCCTTGCGGCGTATTCCCTGGCTTCCGAGAGCAGGACGCCGTCCCTGGCGAGCGAGGCTATGTGCAGGTTCACGGGAAGACCGCTTTGCTGGGTGCCCTCGATGTCGCCGGGACCTCGCATGCGCATGTCCTGCTCGGCTATCTCGAACCCGTCTTCAGTGGAGCACATCAGGTCGAGCCGGGCCTGCGCGTCCCGGCCGGTCTTGTCGTCCTTGACGAGTATGCAGTAGGAGTCCTGGGCGCCCCTTCCGACCCTGCCGCGCAGCTGGTGCAGCTGGCTCAGACCGAAGCGTTGCGCGCTCTCTATCACCATTACCGACGCGTTGGGCACATCCACTCCCACCTCTATCACGGTAGTCGACACGAGTATGTCGGCCCTTCCTGCCGCGAACGCCGACATGTTGAAGTTCTTCTCCTCGGAGCTCTGCCGTCCGTGCACTATAGCCACCTTGTAGTCCGGCAGGGGAAAGGCCTCCACTATCTCCTCGTAGCCCTTCTCGAGGTTCTTGTAGTCCGTCTTCTCGCTTTCGAATATCAGCGGGTACACCACGAACACCTGCCGTCCCTTCGATATTTCCTTCTTCATGAATCCGTACACCGCGGCCTTGCGGTGCTCGCCCACGCAGAGGGTCTTCACCGGCTTGCGTCCGGGAGGCAGCTCGTCTATCACGGATATGTCGAGGTCGCCGTAAAGGGTCATCGCCAGCGTGCGGGGAATGGGCGTCGCGGTCATCACCAGCACATGCGGCGGAATCTCCCCACCCTTCGCCCAGAGGCGAGAGCGCTGCTCGACGCCGAAGCGGTGCTGCTCGTCTATTACCGCGAGCCCGAGCCGGCGGAACTTCACGTCGTCCTCTATCAGGGCGTGGGTGCCCACGATTATGCTTATGCTGCCGTCCTCGAGCCCGGCGTGTATCTCCCGGCGTTCCTTCCTGCCGGTGCTTCCGGTCAGAAGGGCGCACCTTACGGAAGTCGGTGCGAGATACCTGCCGATATTGGCGTAATGCTGCTGCGCGAGCACCTCCGTGGGAGCCATTATGCAGGACTGGAAGCCGTTTCCCTCGGCAATCAGGCAGCTGAGCACGGCGACCATGGTCTTGCCCGAGCCCACGTCACCCTGCAGCAGGCGGTTCATCTGCGAACCCGACGACATGTCGGCGCGGATCTCGCGTATCACCCTCTTCTGCGCTTCGGTAAGGCTGTAGGGCAGGGCGTTGTAGCAGCTGTGGAAGTTGTGCCCCACCTTGCCGAACATATAGCCTTTTGCCGCCCTCGAACGCCTGTACTTCTGCCGCAGCAGGCTCAGCTGGAGCAGGAACAGTTCCTCGAACTTCAGGCGGCGCCGTGCCTGTTCGAGTGCCTGCTGGTCCTTGGGAAAATGTATGTTCTGCAGCGCGAAGCGCAGGGATACGAGCCCCTTCTCGCGCATCACATATTCCGGCAGTGTCTCTTCTATCTGCGGCAGGGCCGCCCTGAGCGCGTTGGCCTCCAGCGTGCACATCATCTTGCCGGTGACGGCCGCCTTGAGCTTCTCGGTGCTGGGATATACCCCCGTTATGCGGCTTTCGGAGACCGCACCGAACGGAGCGTCGATCTCCGGATGTACGAGATTGATCTTCTGCCCGAATACCTGCGGCTTCCCGAAGAAGACGAACACGCTGCCGGGGATGAGCTTCCCGTAGGTCCACCTGAGTCCCTTGAAGAACACGAGCTCCATTCTGCCGCTGGAGTCTTCCACTATCACGCTCAGCCTCTTGCAGGAGCCCGGGCGGAACTTCCCGTCGGCATCGGGTGTGATTACGGAACCGCCCTGCCCGTAGAGGGTGCGCGAGACCACGCGGGCGCGTATCTGTATGTATGCGAGCTCGGCTCTCGCTTCGGATATGGGAGTTATGCCGCTGCGATCGATGTAGCGGAACGGATAGAACTCGAGCAGGTCGCGCACCGTCTCGATGCCGAGCTCCGAGGCGAGCAGCTGCGCTCTCCGGGGTCCTACACCGCCGAGGTACTGTACGCTTGAATCCAGTATGCCGTCCATGACAACAGGGATAATGCCGTTATCTGCTTCCTCCGCCGAAACCGCCTCCCCTGAAGCCTCCGCCTCCTCCGAAGGAAGTGCCGCCGCCGAGTCCCGACGACCGGCCTGCCTTCTGCGCCGCGTAGGCCTGGCTGGAGTTCGTTATCGCCCTCGAAAGCAGCATGGAGCGGAGGATGACCTGTTCAAGGGTGGGGTAGTCGTATTCCTGCGCCTCGGTGAAAAGTTCGGGACGGATATCCCTGAGTTGCTCCGCAACCTTGTCCGCGATGCCCAGCAGCGCGCCGAATACGAGATATTCCTTCCACAGGGAGACTTCTGCAGCCTCCCTTTCACCTGTCAGCGAGAAGTCGAGCAGGAAATTCTTAAGTCCCGCGAGCTTGCGCGCCTCGGCCTGCCCCTCGGGGAGGAACCTGCCGGATTTCGTGGCGTATCCGTCGGCGGCAAGCGCCCTGAGTCCCTGCCTGCCGCAGAGCTTCGTCCACGCCGCAACCTTCGACAAGTGCTTCTTCGCCCATTTCGAGAACTCCTTCTCCTGAAGTACCGAGTCGCTGCCGGAAGCCTCGCGCATCATTTCGTACAGCCCGAGGGCCACGCGGTCGTCCTCTGCGGGACGCCTGCCCGTGAACGAGAGTTCCACCCTGCCGCGGGAGTCCTTGCCGATATTGAGTATCCCGAGATGTATCATCCTGAGTATCAGTGCCGCCGCAATCGTGTCCCTTTTCTGGGCGAGCCCCAGTTCCGTGCATACATAAGCAGATTCGGCGAGGCTGCCCCTGAAAGGGATATCGCGGCACCATCCCACATCCTTGGGCTTCATTCCGAGTATCTGGCGGCGGCGCACCGCCCTTGCCGCGACGGTGAGCAGTATCGGAATCAGGAACGCGGCGAGCATGATGAGGATGATGACGGCGAACGCCGGACCGTCGTCTTCATAGTCGCTGCCCTCGAGAGCCCTGTCGAGCACCTCGTCGAAGCTGCCTGCCTCGCCTGCCGTCGGGCTGAAGAGACCCTTGTCGAAGCGCAGCAGTGCGATTACCGAACTCTCATGCCGGAACGGCTCCGTGCCCGAGTATATCACCCTCCCGTCAGAGAAACTGCATTCTCCGGCGAAACCGAAGCCCCATGCCCTGACGGAGGCGGTATCGAGCTGCGCAAAGTCACAGCCTATGCTCACCGCCACTGCCTGCGGGGCGGAACTGAGCCCGGGGGAGACGAGCTGCATGTGCAGGTAGTCGTAGTCGTCGAGCGCCCTGACAACCCTGCTCATACGGTACGAGACGCTGTAGCGGTGGTCGCCGTAGCCGCCCACGCCCCAGCACAGTTCGACGCCGTCGCCGCTGTGACGTATTCCGGACTTGCCGGCCTTCTCGGCCATACTGCGGTCTATGTCCCACTCGCCGATGTCGGCATAGCGCCTGCCCGTCTCGTCGGTGACGCTGAGGCCGGAGACTTCCATGCCGTCGAGGTTCTGCCGTACGAGATACCATTCAGTGCCCTCGGTCACGGTCACGTCCCAGTCCTCGGTGAAGCTGGCGCTGCCGTCACGGTGCAGGGTCACTTCTATGTCTATCGAGCGTATCTGAGGTTCTGCCGCGCGGGCGACTGAAAGTCCGGCCCACGGCATGCCGAGCAGGGCGGCGAGAAGCGCCGCCGCCCGCATGAAGGCCGAATGTGCTGTCCTGCTTCCCATTGCCGTGCCCCGTCCGTTTCAGATCCTTACATCAGGCATCCCGGTCTTCCCCTCCGGCTCCTTGAGGTATTCCCTCGTGCCGAAGCGCAGCAGGCTTGCCGCGATGCTGCTCGGGAACTGGCGCACTATGCGGTTGTACTTGGTGACGGTGTCGTTGACTATCATCCTGCTCATGCGGACCTGGTTCTCGTAGTTATTGAGGCTGTCCATAGTCTTGACATAGGTCTCGCTAGCCTTGAGCTGCGGATACTGCTCCGCCACGAGCCTTATGCGGTCGGACACCAGCGCGAGCGCCTGCTCCTGGGCCTCCACCTCGGAGGGCCTGCTGTCGCGGGTTATCTCCCTCCTCTGGCCGATCACATCGGTGAGGGTCTTGTATTCGTGTTCGTTATACGACTTGGTGAGGCTTACGAGGGAGGTCACGGCGTCCCAGCGGCTTTCCTGCTGCACGCCTATCTGGCTGACGGCGTTGCGGCACATTTCGTCGGCCGATACCAGCTTGCGCTGCACGGAGATGAACCATATTGCCGCGAGGGCGACGATGACTGCGATGATGATGAGCTGTGTCATTTCAATTCATAATTGGTTGTAGGTACAAATATAAATGAAATTTTTAATTAGCTCGGTAGCATCGGATGTCTCTGCTGATGATTCCCGGATGCGGCCATGACCGGCCGTGCGCCCGTTGAGAAAGCGGCATGCCTGTGCCTGTTCCAAGCCCATCAGTCACACCAATGAACCACAAAAAAAAGGAGACCCCTTTTCCGGGGCCTCCCATTTTGCAATATCGCTGTGTGTCGAAACCCTACAGCTTCGGGCCGGCGGCTACGAGAGCCTTGCCTGCCTCGTTGTTCTCGTACTTGTGGAAGTTGTTGATGAAGCGTCCGGCGAGATCCTTTGCCTTCTCGTCCCATACTGCGGGATCTGAGTAGGTGTCGCGGGGATCAAGGATTCCGGTGTCTACTCCCTCGAGTACGGTAGGTACCTCGAAGTTGAAGTAGGGAATGGTCTTGGTCGGAGCCTTGTCGATCGAGCCGTTCAGGATAGCGTCGATGATTCCGCGGGTGTCGCGGATCGAGATACGCTTGCCTGTTCCGTTCCAGCCGGTGTTCACGAGGTATGCCTTGGCGCCGCTCTTCTCCATCCTCTTCACGAGTTCCTCGGCATACTTGGTAGGATGCAGCTCGAGGAATGCCTGGCCGAAGCAGGCTGAGAAGGTCGGAGTAGGCTCGGTGATTCCGCGCTCGGTACCTGCCAGCTTGGCGGTGAAGCCTGAGAGGAAGTAGTACTTGGTCTGCTCAGGGGTGAGGATGGATACCGGAGGAAGTACTCCGAATGCGTCTGCAGAGAGGAAGATCACCTGCTTTGCAGCGGGACCCTCAGAGGTGGGACGCACGATCTTGTTGATGTGGTAGATAGGATATGAGACGCGGGTGTTCTCGGTAACGCTCTTGTCGTTGAAGTCGATCTTGCCGTCCTTGTCCACGGTGACGTTCTCGAGGAGGGCGTCGCGGCGGATAGCGTTGTAGATATCGGGCTCAGACTCCTTGTCGAGCTTGATCACCTTGGCGTAGCAGCCGCCCTCGAAGTTGAATACGCCCTCGTCGTCCCAGCCGTGCTCGTCATCGCCGATGAGCAGACGCTTGGGATCGGTGGAAAGGGTGGTCTTTCCGGTTCCGGAGAGGCCGAAGAAGATTGCGGTGTTCTGTCCGTTGAGGTCGGTGTTGGCTGAGCAGTGCATCGAAGCGATGCCCTTGAGGGGAAGGTAGTAGTTCATCATCGAGAACATACCCTTCTTCATCTCTCCGCCGTACCAGGTGTTGAGGATTACCTGCTCCTTGCTGCTCACGTTGAAGGCTACGCAGGTGTCGGTGCGCAGACCGAGCTCCTCGTAGTTGTCGACCTTGGCCTTTGAGGCGCAGTATACGAGGAAGTCAGGCTCCTGGTCGAACTCGGCCTGGTTCTGGGGACGGATGAACATGTTGGTCACGAAGTGGGCCTGCCATGCCACCTCCATGATGAAGCGGACCTTCATGCGGGTGTCCTTGTGGGTTCCGCAGAAACCGTCCACAACGAACAGCCTCTTTCCGGAGAGCTCCTTGAGGGCGATGTTCTTTACTTCCTTCCACGTCTTCTCGGACATTTCGTGGTTGTCGTTGGGATACTCCGGGGTGTTCCACCATACGGTGTCCTTGGAGTTCTTGTCCATTACGATGTACTTGTCCTTGGGAGAGCGGCCGGTGTAGACGCCGGTCATTACGTTGATGGCACCGAGCTCGGTAACCTGGCCCTTGTCGTAGCCTTCGAGTTCCGGTCTGGTCTCCTCGTTGTAGAGGACTTCATACGTAGGGTTGTAAAGGATCTCTGTGGTTCCCTTAATACCGTACTTGCTTAAATCGATTTTAGCCATAATATGTTTTGGTATTAAAACTTTTAATCAACGACTGTATAAGTCATCAAAATCCGTGCGCAAAGTTAGAAAAATTGTGAAACATTGCAAATAGCTGACACAATGTCGGGAGATTGACTAATTTTGCAGTATGACGGCGCTCGAGACATTGCAGCGATACTGGGGCTACGACCGCTTCCGCCCGATGCAGGAGGAGATTATCTCCGCCGCGCTCGGTGGCGGAGACGTGCTCGCGATACTGCCCACCGGAGGAGGGAAGTCGGTGTGCTTCCAGGTGCCCGCGCTTATGAAAGACGGCATCGCGGTAGTCGTGACCCCGCTCGTGGCGCTGATGAAAGACCAGGTCGAGAACCTCGCGGCACGGGGCATACGGGCGCTGTGCGTGCATTCAGGAATGGACCGCAGGGAGATAGACACGGCGCTCAACAACGCCGCGTACGGAGACTTCAAGTTCCTCTATGTGTCGCCCGAGCGCCTGTCCACGAGCCTTTTCCGCTCCTATCTGGAGGTGATGAAGGTCTGCTACATAGTCGTCGACGAGGCGCACTGCATCTCGCAGTGGGGTTACGACTTCCGCCCGGACTACCTGCAGATCGCCGCCATGCGTGTTCTGGTCGACGCTCCCGTGATAGCACTGACCGCGACCGCGACGCCGGAGGTGGCCCGCGACATCGCTGACAAACTGGCACGCCCGGCCGGTGCTGCCGTTCCGGTGCGCTCGCCGGGTGCCTCGGGCGGCCTGAGGGTTCAGGATGCGGGCACTCCGGCACAAGCCTCCGGAGCCTGCCACGGCTTCACGATTCTGAGGAGCGGCTTCGAGCGGCCCAACCTCTCGTACATCGTGCGCCGCTGCGAAGACAAGGCCGGACAACTGCTCGCGATATGCAATGCCGTGCAGGGGAGCGGGATAGTGTACCTGCGCAGCCGCAAGGGCTGCGAGGAGCTTTCGGCACGGCTGGCGGCGGAAGGGGTGGAAGCCTCTTTCTACCATGCCGGCCTGCCGTCGGAGGAGAGGACGCTGCGCCAGAACGCGTGGAAGCAGGGGAGCATACGGGTCATGGTGTGCACAAACGCTTTCGGAATGGGCATAGACAAGCCCGACGTGCGCTTCGTCGTGCACATGTCTCTGCCCGAGAGTCCCGAGGCGTACTTTCAGGAGGCGGGGCGTGCCGGGCGCGACGGCCTGCGCTCGTGGGCGGTGCTGCTCTGGAACTCGGGCGATGTGCAGAGCATACGCATGCTGCAGAGGCTTTCCTTCCCCGAGCCGGAATATATCGAGGACATATACCAGAAGATACATGTCTACGCGGGGATTCCCTATGGTGGCGGCGAGGGTGCGCAGGTGAAGTTCGGCCTCGGGGACTTCTGCTCGCGCTTCTCCCTCAAGGCGAACGAGGTCTTCCATGCGCTGAAGTATCTCGGCATGTCGGGACATCTGAGCTACTGTGAAGATGTGGAGCGTCCGACCAGGGTCAGAATCCTGGCCTCGCGCGACGCCCTTTACGACATAGACCTTCCCGACGCGAGGCTCGTGACGCTGCTGGAGGCCATGATACGCTCGTATCCCGGGATATTCTCGTTTATCGTGTCCGTCGACGAGCAGAGGCTCGCACGCAGGTGCTCCGTCGATATCCCCACGCTCAGGCAGCTTCTATATGCTCTTTCCGTGGAGCATGTGATACGCTACATACCCTGTTCCTCCGACGATGTCGTGATCCTGCACCACGCGAGGCTGATGCCCGGGAACCTCGACCTCCAGCCCGACAGGTACCGTTTCCTGAAGGACAGTTTCACGAGGCGTTCGGACGCGATGCTCTCCTATGCGCAGAGGACCGACCGCTGCCGTTCGCGCCTGCTGCTAGAGTATTTCGGACAGGAGGAAACTTCTGATTGCGGACATTGCGACGTGTGCCTCTCTGACGGACACCTTGAGGACAGGGTGAGGGAGTACTTCGCATCGAATCCCGGAGCCGGATTCGACCAGTTCGCCCTCTACTGCGCCGATCCTGCCTCAGGCATGCCCCGCAAGGCGCTTTCCGTCTGCCGCAGCCTGATTGACAGCGGAGAGATTCCCGTATGATTTTTATTCGTATCTTTGCCCTCCGATGAATGCGAAACTTACTTTCCTGGGCACCGGAACCTCTCAGGGCGTGCCCATAATAGGCTGCGACTGCGAAGTCTGCCGTTCCTCCGATCCCCGCGACAAGCGCCTGCGCTCCTCCGTGCTCGTGGAGTACGGCGGGCTCACCATGGTGGTCGACGCCGGCCCGGATTTCAGATACCAGATGCTCAGGGCGGACGTGCGGCATCTCGACGCCATACTGCTCACCCATTATCATAAGGACCATACTGGCGGGCTCGACGACGTGCGGGCTTTCAACCTGCTGGAACGTCATCCGGTGAACATCTACTGCCAGGACTATGTGGTTGAGGCACTGAAGAGGGAGTATGCCTATGTGTTCGCGCAGAAGAAGTATCCTGGGGCTCCCGAGTGGCATGTGCATACCGTAGACCCGTCGGAACCCTTCCTCGTGCATTCCAACGCGAACGAGGAGGTGATAGTCTGGGAGAAGGGTTTCGGGTTCAGGCACTATGCCCCCGTGTCGGACGCCGATGCCTCTGCCGAGGTCGTGCCTATCCAGGGCTGGCATCTGAGCGACAGGTCGCTGAGTGTTCTGGGCTACAGGTTCGGCAACATCGCCTACCTTACCGACATCAAGCACATTGACGAGGGCGAGTACGAGAAGCTCAGGGGGGTCGAGTATGTCACTCTCGGCTGCGTGAAACTGGCGGAACACCGTTCGCATCCCTCGCTCCAGCAGTGCCTCGACTTCTTCGAGAGGGTGGGGGCGAAGGAATCGTACATCACCCACATGTCGCACCTGCTGCCGCGCTACGAGGAGTTCTGCAAGATGCTTCCCGAGCATGTCCATCCCGCCTACGACGGGCTTGTGATAGGCGGATAGCGCTTCCGGGCTCAGGCTGCCCTTTACAGGACGACATCCACGAGAGTACCTACGAGCGAGGCGTCGTACGGTCTTTCCACGCGTATATAGTTGCCGGTATATCCCTCCATCATGCCTTTCCGGCAGGTGGACTCGAACAGCACTTTCTCGTGCACTCCGGCGTTGGCCTCGCGGAACTCCTGCTGCAGCCGCGCGCACAGCGACTCCAGTTCTCCGACCCTGCGCCTCTTCACGCGCTCGTCGACCTGGAGGGGCATCTGTGCCGCCTCGGTGCCCGGTCTGCGCGAGTAGGGGAATATGTGTATGAATGCGGGTCGTATGCGCTCCAGCAGGGCTCTGGTCTGGGCGAACAGCTCGTCGCTCTCTCCCGGGAGTCCGGCCATGAGGTCTATGCCGAAGAACACGCGGGGGCTTCCCGGTCTTTCCATCCTGTCCCTGATGTAGGCTATCTTCCGTTCGAAGAACGCCGTGTCGTAGCGGCGGCCCATCCTCGCGAGCAGTTCGTCGGAGCCGGTCTGCAGGGGGATGTGGAAGTGGGGCTGGAACTTGGTGCCCGAGGCTATCCAGTCTATGGTCTCGTCGGTGAGCAGGTCGGGCTCTATGCTGGATATGCGGTAGCGTTCTATTCCGTCTATTTCTTCCAGCGCCCTCAGCAGGTCGAGGAAGTTCTCCCCGGTGCTGCGCCCGAAGTCGCCGGTGTTCACTCCGGTGAGCACTATCTCCTTGACGCCGAGCGAGGCTATCTCGCGGGCGTCGGCTACACACTCGGCTATCGGTATGTTGCGGCTGCGCCCTCTGGCATAGGGGACGGTGCAGTACTTGCAGAAGTTGTCGCAGCCGTCCTGCACCTTGAGGAAAGAGCGCGTCCTTTCCCCGCTGCTGTAGGCTCCGAACATGTCCGGTATCCCCGCCTGTGCGGCCTTGGCCGGGCCGTATAGGGTCTCCGCGACCACCAGCGCCTTCTCGTTGCAGCCGAACACGCGGCTCACGCCCTCTATGCCTTCCAGCTCCCTGCGCCTGAGCTCGGCGCTGCAGCCTGTCACGATTATCCTGGCGTCGGGGTTGACCCTGTGTACCTTGCGTATCAGGTTACGCGACTTGCTGTCGGAGGTGGCGGTTACCGTGCAGGTGTTCACGAGGTAGATGTCGGCCTTCTCGTTCCAGGGGACTACCTCGAGCCCTTCGGCCCTGAAACCGCGTTCGTATGTCGAAGTCTCGGCGTAATTGAGCTTGCAGCCGAGTGTGAGGAATGCTATTCTTGTCATGTCAGGCGAGTATGATGAACACGCAGGGGCGCTTGCCTATGCTTATGGGATGCCTGCGCCAGGACTCCACGCTTTCCGTGCGTATGGTCTGGGTCGGGAGGCTGATGTCGGCGGCGATGCAGATGAGCGTGCCGGGCGAGAGCGTCTGCAGCATGTCGGCGAGCAGCGCGTCGTTCCTGTAGGGGGTCTCTATTATTATCTGGCTTTGGGAAAGGGCTCTGGACTGTTTCTCGAGGCTTCTCAGCGCGGCCTTCCTCTGCTCCGCCTTGGCCGGGATATAGCCGCAGAACGCGAACGACTGCCCGTTGAGCCCGGAAGCCATGAGGGCCATCATCAGCGAGGAGGGGCCGGCGAGGGGGACGACCTCGATGCCCTCCATGTGGCAGAGTCCCACCAGTGCGGCTCCGGGATCGGCGACGGCTGGAAGCCCGGCTTCCGAGAGCAGGCCTACATCGCCCCTTGTGAACAGTTCCAGCAGGGCGCGGGCGTCTTCCGTACTGCTGTGCTCGTTGAGTTCGTGCAGCTCCAGTTCCTCGATATGTCCGCGCAGCCCGTAGCGCGACAGCACCCTTCTCGCGCTGCGCAGTTCTTCTACCACGAAGGTCCTCAGGCTGCATGCGGTGCGCAGCACCCCTTCCGGGATCACTTCCCCGACGGGGCAGTCTCCGAGCGGTGTGGGAATCAGATATAGCCTACCTTTCTTCATTCTCGATTCTGATTGTTGTCATTTCTTTGGGAGTCCCTGCCCTTGCCGTGCTGTCCGCCGCGTCTTCTTTCGGGGCGAAGATGCTCCTGAGGAAGTCGCTGAACCTGTAGTATTCCTTCTGGAAGCTGAAGCCGACACCGTTGCGCTGCGACATGTCGAGTATGCTCGAGTATTCGTCGGCGGAGTGGGAGAACATGTTGAAACGGTACTTCCCCTCGGGGTCGAGCTTTATCTGTATGTCGAGGTCTCCTATCACGTCGCCCTGCTGTGCCCCCATGGTGTTGGCATAACCCCTGTTGGCCACGCTGCCTCCGACGATCACGCGGTTGTTGAACAGCTGCGTGGATATCGCCACGTCGAAGATGTTGCTTCCGGTGGAGGCGCTGTTGTGGTAGTCGATGCCTATGTCGACGGGAATCTCCAGTTTCTGGAGTATGGAGTTGAGCTGTCCGGCCATGAAGCTGGTGACGTTGGAGAGGAGTATGTCGTTGCTGTCTATGATTCCCGAGCTCTCGTCGGGCATGAACGAACCGAGCACGAGCAGGGCCACAAACTGCTTCTGCACCTTGTCGTCGGTCGACAGCGCGCTCTCGACCTGCGAGCGGGCCGTGGGGTTGAGGTCAGGGACGTCAATGCTGAACGACATCCTCGGATTGCGCAACCTGTCGCTGATGTTGATACCGCAGTTCACTGTCCTCTTGAGCCCTTCGGTGGAGTCGGGAATCAGGGCCTCGAGGGATGCCTTGAGGCTGTATACTGCGTCGATGTCGAGCCTGGTGTCGGGGAGGTTGCCCACGAAGCGTATGGAACTGCCCTGCTGGATCGTGAACTCCTTCGAGAGTATGCCCGGTATGGAGAACTGGTATTCACCTTCGTTGACCGTGAGGTCTCCTGTTATGTCCATGATGTCCTGCGACGGCCTGAGGTTGAGCGTCAGGTTGCCCTGGGCGCTGAGCGAGGCCATGTTGCCGCTGGACTTGTCCATCTCCACATAAGCCCTCACGCCGGGCTGGATGCCCAGCCGTGCCCTTATCTGGATGTCCGAACCGCGGCTTTCGACATGCGTCAACTCTTCGAGCATCAGTTCGTAGTCGTCCCTTGCGGAGACTTCCCTCCTGGTGAAGGTAAGCAGGTCGCTGGTCGTGCCGGTGGCGCTTCCGAATGTGGGTATGTGTATGTTGCCGGGACCCGAGGTGCTGAGCCCGGCGTCTATCACGAGCGAGTTCACGGGACCGCTCAGGCTGGCGTTTCCGCTGGCCCTGAGCAGTCCGTACACGCCTTCGCCTCCCTGCACGAGGTCGAGTACCTTGAGGTTCTGCAAGGTGAGCTCGGTGTCGAGCGAGAGGCGGCCGGGATCGCTGAAATCCACCTTGCCCGCGACCGTGCCGCTGCCTCCGTCCGAATCGGCCACCGTCAGAGTGTCGAAGTGGAGGGCGTCCCCGTCCAGCGACAGGGGACCGTCTATGGTATATCGCACGCCGGTAGCCTTGGGGGTGAGCTGCACTGAATTCAGCCTGAGTCCGTTGCTGCCTGTGTGGAGCGTCCCCGCGACATTCCGCAGGTTGACGTCTCCGCTGATGCTCCCTTCCGCTCCGCTCAGGACGTCCGGCAGCAGGGCTCCGGCTATCGTCACGGGGAATTCGTCGAACATGGCGCTGAGGTCGAAGCGTTTCTCGACAGGGAAGTACATTCCCTTGGCGAATATCACGTCTCTGCCGTCAAGGTCGTTGCGTACATAGATCTCGAGGGCGTCCCCGCCTTCTTCGTAGCTGCTTTCGGCCTCTATCCTGCCGAGGGCCGTGCCTGCGACCTCGAGGGAGTCGAGCCTGAGGTCGAGCAGCATTCCCGGTGTCCTGTCCGGACCTGAATGCAGCGACGCCGTTCCCTCCGCCCGGCCCCGTATGCCGCCCGGAAGGGCTACGACGGCATCGAGCAGCGAGAGGTCGAACCCGTGTATGTCCACGTCGAGGGTGTCGGCCTGACGGCTGGAGAAGCCTCCGTTCACCGATATGGACTGCCCGCCCTTGGCCAGGCCGAAGTTCCTGATCGAGAAGCTGTCTTCATGCAGGGTGATGTCCGATTCGTTGAAAGTCCACCTGCCGCTGTCGGTGTCTATGTAGGACTCGAGGGGGTGTGCCTTGACGATAAGTGTGTTGGTGGAGTCGCGCGCTATGTCCGCATCCATGAGGAAGTGTCCCGAGCCGCCTATGCCTCCGATTCCGTCGAAGTTCAGGGCGAGTTCCAGCATGTCGTCGTACGCCAGGCCGCTTATTTCGGGAGACTGTATTTCGAAGTTACCGGCCTTCAGGCTCGACCCGCTGACGGTCAGGTTCAGGCTTTCGCCTATGTTGTCGGCCCTCAGGTCCAGGTCTTTCAGGAAGTTTGACCTGAAGGCTATCCTGCCCGAGTTGACGGTGGCTATGAGTTCTCCGTTGTCGAGGATCTCGAGGCAGAGGCTGGTGCCGTCGGCTATATACATGCCCGGCGCGACGAACGACAGCAGCTCGCGCGTGTCGCCGGTCTCTATGTCGAGGTGGAAGCTGGATGTCTCGGCAAGTGGCTTCTGCTCAGGATAGAGCGCAGGCAGTTCGCGCCTGAGGGTCAGCTGCTGCAGGTCTTCCAGGAACTGGGAGGGGGAGGCTCCCGCCGTCAGGGAAAGCCTTGCGAACGGAGCCGTCATCCTTATGTTCTGTTCCGCCGCGAAATTATAGGCCCTGAAGTCTATGTCGCCTATCTCGTTGCGGCCCGCGGCGCTTTCGAAGGCAAGGGACGATATCGAGGCTTCTCCGTTTATGTACTGTCCGTCCAGGACAAGGTCGGCGGAAAGGTCGGCCGCAACCCTGGACATGGTCCTTTCGTCGAGACCGAGGGCGTGCAGGTCGAGGTTCCCTACGGAAGCGTCCATGACGAGCGCCCTTGCCGTGCCGCTGTCCCCGATGTCTGCCGCGACCTTTGCCTCGAGCAGCAGGTTGGGGTCGGTGCTGGAGAGCGATATCCTCGCACGGCCTCCGGCGAGGGATCCGCTGGCGCCTATCGAATGATAGTGGTAACCGGCGGCGTCCAGCCCCTTCAGCGCGAGGCTGTCGAGATAGATTTCAGGGCTGTCCGGATAGAGGACCGCCCTTACGGAGGTCTCTGCGCTCAGGGCTCCCAAGGCCCCGGAGCCGGTGATCGTTCCGAGGTCGAGCCCGTCCGATACCAGCCTGGCGGCTATCATAAGCGCCCTGGAACTGTCGGCGAGGTTGCGTATCTCGCCTTCCGTCTCGAGCGAGCCTATCTCTGATTTGAGACCAGCCTTGACCGAGAGCCTGCCTACGGGGCCGGACGCCGAGGCGTCGAGGATGTAGCTTACGCCGGGAGATATCCCTGAGAGGCTGATGTCGGTTTCCGGCGCGATGTCCCGCACCAGAGTCTCCGCTCCCTGGAATGTGAAGCGGCAGTTGCCGAGGGATGCCTCCAGCAGGGAGCTGCCGAAGTCCGGAAGTCCCGTGAGCCTGCCGTCCAGCACTCCCGAGATGCCGCTCCCGCCGTCTGCGAAGACGAGGCCGTCAATGGCGAGGTCGTCGACATATCCTTTCATGTGCCCGGCCTGCAGGTCGAGGAGCGTGCCGCTGCCCCCGAATGCTCCGGTGAAGTACATCAGTGTCTTGAGAGAGAGACTGGATCGTCTGAGCCTGAGTTCCATAAGTATGTTGTGGACGAAGTCCTCGAACGAGGACGCGTCCTCGTAGGTCATGGAGAAATACTCGGCCCTGACCCTTGACCAGGGGTCGTCTATCTCTATGTCGCTCACCAGGGTCTTGCCGTTGCCTACCGATACGTCGGCGCTCAGCCTGTCCAGCCTGTATCCGGACTTCTCGCTTAGGCTCACCGAGGGAACATGCGCCCTGAGGATTCCGTCCGTGAAGGAGATCGACCGCCCGCGTATGTCGGCACTCAGGTCGAGGTCGCCGAAGTCGATGCCCTTCCCTTTGCGGGCCGGAGCTTCGACGAGGTTGGTCATCCTGTAGTGTATCCCGTCGGCGGAGAATTTCCTGAGGTCGAACAGCCTGCCCTGATGCGGCTTCTTCTCCTTGTCGGGGAGCAGCCCGAATATCCTGCTTATGTTGGTCCTGTATTCGTTGGGCTCTATGACGAGGTGGAAGTATGCGCTGTCGAGGCTGACCCTGCCGAGGTGCAGGCCTTCGTGCCTGAGCAGTCCGGCGAGGGTGAATGTGGCCGTCAGGCTGCGTGCAGTGAGCACCGTGTCAGCCGGCACGACGGCCCGGCCGCGTGCGTCTTCTGTGCAGGGAGAGCCGTCGGTTATAAGGATGTCGGTCATCAGCAGCGCTCCTGAAGGCATGAGCTTGAGCGTCCCGTACGAAACCTTGCCGTCGAGGGTTTCCGTAATGGAGTCTATCGCGCGGCTGGAGAGCCTGGTCTGCACCGCCGGGGTCTGGACGGCATACAGCAGCGCCAACACCGAGACCGTCACCAGTCCGGCTATCCTCGCAATTATGTATGAAGCCTTACGCTGCATGTCGGGACCCGCTCCAGAATACCTGTAATCTGCAAATATAATGTTTTTTTCTTACCTTTGCGGACTACTTATCCAGACCGTTATGGCAGACATTATACTTGGCATAGAATCGTCTTGCGACGATACTTCCGCCGCAGTGATACGCGACGGCTACCTGCTCTCGAACGTGATCGCGAGCCAGGACGTACACCGCGCTTACGGCGGAGTCGTGCCCGAACTTGCATCCCGCGCGCATGAGCTCAACATAGTGCCGGTGGTCAGCGAGGCTCTGTCGAGGGCTTCGGTAAGTGCGTCGCAGCTCACGGCAATCGCATTCACCCGCGGCCCCGGGCTTCTCGGCTCGCTGCTTGTCGGGACTTCGTTCGCCAAGGCTATGGGGCTCGCCCTCGACATCCCGATAGTCATGGTGAACCACCTCCAGGGCCATATCCTCGCCAATTTCATCAGGCAGCCGGACAAGCCGGTGAGGGAGCCTTCGTTCCCGTACCTGTGCCTGCTCGTGAGCGGAGGCAACTCGCAGATAGTACGCGTCGACGACCCTCTGCATTTCGAGATACTCGGCCAGACGATCGACGACGCCGTGGGTGAGGCGTTCGACAAGTGCTCCAAGATGATGGGCCTCGGCTATCCCGGCGGCCCGGTTATAGACCGCCTCGCGAAGCAAGGCGATCCGACCCGTTTCAAGTTTGCGAAGCCCCATGTACCCGGGCTGGACTACAGCTTCAGCGGCATCAAGACCTCGCTGCTGTATTTCGTGCGCGACGAGATCAGGAAGGATCCCGACTTCATCGAGAAGAACAAGGAAGATCTCTGCGCGTCGTTCCAGACGGCCCTGATAGACATACTGCTCGACAAGCTCGTCAAGGCCGCGAAGCAGACCGGCATAAGGGAGGTGACCATAGGGGGCGGAGTGTCAGCGAACAGCGCCCTGCGCTCGAGGATAGGGCAGGAAGGGGAGAAACGCGGCTGGAACACCTACCTCCCGGAGTTCAAGTTCACGACCGACAACGCCGCGATGATAGCCATAGCCGGCTACTACCATTACCTTGCCGGAGAGAGGACGCCGCTCGACGTGGCCCCCGTCTCCCGCATGGCCGACTTTTAGCATTGTAACGATACAAGGGAATGAAGGAGTTCGAGATATGCTGCCCCCTGACCCGCGAGCCCCGTCTCAAGGAGATAGAGGCCAAGGCGGGAGGCATGAAATGGGTGCTGAAGAAGCGCTCGATAGATGCCCGCAAGGAACCCGTGTGGCGCTATCGCTACGAGGCCTACGGACCTGACGAGAAGTACGAACCCTATGTGCTGCCGGAGTTCCCGGACGTGCATTCCTCCCGGACCGTGGCCGTGGTCGGAGCCGGGCCTGCCGGGCTCTTCGCGGCCCTGAGGCTCATCTCCTGCGGGCTAAGACCCTTGATACTCGAGAGGGGTAAGGACGTGCACGGGCGCAAGCCCGACATGGCGAGGCTCTCGCGCGAGGGGACGGTCGACCCCGATTCCAACTACTGCTACGGCGAGGGCGGCGCCGGGGCGTTCTCCGACGGCAAGCTGTATACCCGCTCCACCAAGAGGGGCGATGTAGGCATGATACTCAACCTGCTAGTCAGCTTCGGCGCCTCGAAGGACATACTCATAGATTCGCATCCCCACATCGGCTCAGACAAGCTTCCCGCGATAGTCGAGAACATCCGCAAGTTCATAGTCGGGAAGGGCGGGGAATACCGTTTCGGCTCCAGGGTCGTCGCAATCGAGGGCGGCTGCGGCGCCGGGTTCAGCCTGAAATGCGCCGACGGTTCCGTATACGGGGCCGAGAGGGTGATACTCGCCACCGGGCATTCCGCAAGGGATGTCTACGAGATGCTGCGCTCGGACGGAGGCGTGCTGGAGGCGAAGGGCTTCGCCATGGGCGTGCGGGTCGAGCATCCGCAGGAGAAGATCAACTGGAACCAGTACCACGGGCAGTGGAAGCCCGGCGTGCCCGCGGCTGAGTATTCGTTCGTCGAGCAGGTCGACGGCAGGGGAGTGTTCTCGTTCTGCATGTGCCCCGGAGGCATACTGGTGCCCTCTTCCACCGAGAACGGCACCGTGGTGATGAACGGCATGTCCAACTCCGCGCGCAGCGGCAGCTTCGCCAATGCCGGGGTAGTCGTGCAGATAGAGCCGGACGACGTTCCGGGAGACGACCCTATGCGCCTCATGGATTTCCAGCACAGGGTGGAATGCGACATGTATACGGCGGCGCAGTCGCTCGGAGCCGTGCATCCTCTCTGCGCCCCGGCTCAGAGAATGGAGGACTTCTGCCTCGGCAAGGTCTCCAGGACCATGCCTCCTACCAGCTATCATCCCGGAGTGGTAAGCGCCCCGCTGCACGAGCTGCTGCCGCCCATGGTCGCCGACAGGCTGAGGAAGGTGTTCCCGCGCGTGAAGATGCGCAGCTACTATACGAACGCCGCCCTGCTGCTCGGGGTGGAGTCGCGCACCTCGTCGCCGGTGCGCATACCGCGCGATCCGCAGACTTACGAGTATGTGTCGCGCAGGGGCATATATCCCTGCGGAGAAGGTGCCGGATATTCGGGCGGAATAGTCTCGAGCGCAATAGACGGCGTCAACGCCGCGTCCGCGCTGGCAGCCTCTCTCGCATGACGGACTTCTGTGCGGGGGCTCAGATGACTCCGCTGCCTTCCATTTCCCCGTCGGGAGCGTACCATACGGCGAACTGCCCGGGGGTGATGCTTCTCTGCGGAGTGTCGAAAAGTATGTAGAGCGCCTCGGAGCGCATTATCAGCGTGGCGTCCTGCAGCGGCTGGCGGTAGCGTATGCGCACCCTGTACCTGCGCGTCTGTCCGGGCTGCATGGTTCTCTGCGGCCTTATCCAGTGTATGTCTCCGCGCGCTATCCTCAGACAGCTGCGTGTCATGCCCCTGTGGCTCTCGCCCTCGCCCACGAATACGATGTTCCTCTCCATGTCGGTCGCCAGCACGAACAGAGGCTGGGCGTGCCCTCCTATCGCGAGTCCCTTCCTCTGGCCTATCGTGTAGAACTGTGCCCCGTCGTGCCTGCCTATAACGGCGCCGTAGGGGTTCGGCCTGTAGCGGGTCTTCCTTATGTGGTGCCTGCCGGAGCGGTAGGTCTCGGTCTCGAAGCGGATATCCCTGTAGTCAAGCGGTGTGGACAGCTCGTCGAGTTCGGCGTCGCTGATGCCGTCCTGTCCGGATGCGGGTGCTCCGGTGTCCAGGGCTTTCCTGGTCTTTTCGAGCAGGCCGAGGCAGCGGAGATAATGCAGGTTGGAGCCGTAGTATGCGTCGAACACCTCGACGACCTCGCCCTCGGAGGGCGCTATCTTCTGTTGCAGGAATACGGGAAGGTCGACCTTCCCGACGAAGCATATCCCCTGGGAGTCCTTCTTGTCGGCCGAGGGCAGGTAAGCCTCCCTGGCGATGCGCCTCACCTCGCTCTTGAGCAGGTTTCCTATGGGGAAGAGCGCGTGCCGGAGCTGCTCCTGGCCGAGCTGGCAGAGGAAGTAGCTCTGGTCCTTTCCGGGGTCGCTGCCCTCGAGTATGCGGCAGGTGCCGTCGGGCAGGGTCTCCTTGCGGCAGTAGTGCCCCGTGGCCACCATGTCGGCCCCGAGTTTCCTCGCGGCCTCGAGGAAGGCGTCGAACTTGATCTCGCGGTTGCAGAGCACATCGGGGTTGGGGGTGCGTCCCCGGGCGTATTCGTCGAACATGTAGTCGACGACCCTCTTGCGGTATTCACTGCTGAGGTCGACGAAATAGAACGGTATGCCTATCTTGCGCGCCACCATTTCGGCTATGAACCTGTCTTCCTCCCATTCGCACTCGCCGTGCAGCGTGCCCTCGGTGTCGTGCCAGTTCTGCATGAACATCGCGAACACGTCGCATCCCTGCCTCTTGAGCAGCAGGGCGGCCACGCTGGAGTCCACGCCTCCCGACAATCCTACGCAAATTTTCATACCGGCGCAAAAGTAGCAAAAAAATGCGTATATTCGGCTCGACCAAACATGATTGACACTATGCAACACAAGCGACTTGAAATCAGCTATACCGAATATTCGTCCCTCGCAGAGCTGGAACCGTCCGACCGCGAGCTCGCCGAGGCGGCGATAGATGCGATGAAGGGTTCGTATTCCCCCTATTCCCGTTTCCGCGTGGGAGCCGCCGTGCGCCTTTCGGGAGGCGGGATAGTCAAGGGGGCCAACCAGGAGAACTCGGCATTCCCCTCCGGCCTGTGCGCCGAGCGTACCGCGATGTTCGCGGCGAGCAGCTGGTATCCCGACGAGGACATGACCGCCATTGCAATAGCCGGCGGCCTCGAGGGCAGGCTCGCCCCTTCGCCTGCCACGCCCTGCGGTGCGTGCCGTCAGGTTATGGCCCAGTACCAGCACCGCTCCGGCAAGCCGATGAAGGTGCTCATGGTCGCGGACGGCCGTATATGGAGTTTCGAAAAGGTCGACGACATACTGCCGTTCATTTTCGACAGCATTTAGAAAATTTTGCTTATCTTTGCACGGGGAAAGTCGTACACGACCAGCTCCCTTCAAATCCTCCAGGGCCGGAAGGCAGCAAAGGTAGAAGGTCGTAGCGGTGCGATGTGCTAAGCTTTCCCTTTTTCCGTATATATATGAGAGCCGATATTCTTGTCATAGGCGGTGGAGCCTCCGGTCTGATGGCCGCATACGCTGCGGCGTCGGCGCTCGTCAGTTCAGGTGCCGCGGCTCAGGTCACTGTGCTCGAGAAGATGCCCCGCGTCGCACGCAAGATAATGATAAGCGGCAAGGGGCGTTGCAACTTCACCAACGTCAAGGCTTGGAACGAATTCTCCGGACACATACGCTCCAAGCCGA
Source organism: Bacteroides sp. CAG:1060_57_27 (assembly GCA_001915575.1). Classification (GTDB taxonomy): domain Bacteria; phylum Bacteroidota; class Bacteroidia; order Bacteroidales; family UBA932; genus Cryptobacteroides; species Cryptobacteroides pullicola. The sequence goes on from MNQT01000024.1 coordinate 68,193, forward strand.
ATTTTGTCAGGTCGGCTTTCCATGCGCTGCCTCCGGAGGCGCTCGTATCGTTCTTCGAGGGCTTCGGCATGAAGGGTGTCGTGGAGAGGGGAGACAGGGCTTTTCCGGCCTCTCACCGCTCCTCGGACGTGGTCGACACACTGGTTTCGGCCTGCCACGGCGCAGGCGTGAAGATCGAATGTTCTTCCGAGGTGTCGTCGGTGGAACGCTCGGGAGACGGGTTCCGCGTGCTGCTCTCCGACGGTCGGGAGTATCTGTGCCCGAGGCTCATAGTCGCTACCGGAGGGCTCAGCTATCCCGGTACCGGCTCCACAGGCGACGGCTACCGCTGGGCGGCGGAACTCGGGCACCGTATCACTCCCACCTTCCCGTCGCTTACCGCTCTGGTGCCCAAGGGATACAAGGACTATGACGGAAAGGACCTGCATATAGACAGGAGCACGCCGCTCGGGGAATACGGACGGATGCTCTGCGGCATACAGCTCAAGAACGTCGGGCTGTCGCTCGTGATCGAGGGTACGGTGGCGGATTCCGACTTCGGCGACGTGGACTTTACTGACGGAGGACTGGAAGGTCCGCTCGGCTTCAGGGTCAGCCGCAAGGCCGTGAAGTCGCTGCTGAACGGTTCGAGGGTGTCGCTGGTGCTCGACCTCAAGGGCGCCGTGCCGCTCACCGAGCTGACGCTGAGAATAAAGGAGCTCTGGAAAGAAGTCGACACGGATCCACGCTCCGCCAGGCTCAGGGAAAAGGAGAAGTGCAGGATAATGCTCGGCAAGCTGATGCCGTGGGAGCTTATCCCCGCGTTCGTGCATGCACATCCGGAGATATATACCCTCGAGCGCCGCGGCAGGAGGGATACGAAACTCTGGGTGAACCTCGTGAGTATAGCCAAGGCCCTGAAGGAGTGGCGCTTCGACATCGCAGGCTTCGTGGGCTACGAGCGTGCCGTCGTGACGGCCGGAGGCGTGTCCTGCGACGACTGCATATCCAAGACCATGGAATCAAGGCTGGTGAAAGGCCTGTATTTCTGCGGGGAACTGCTCGACATAGACGGCGACACCGGCGGCTACAACCTGCAGCTGGCCTTCTGCACAGGTTCGCTTGCCGGAGAAAGCGCGGCGCGTTCGCTTCTTGCCTCCCCGGCCGGGACGGAAGAAGCCCTGACGGCAACTCCGGAACCCTGACTGCGGCTCAGGAATCATGTGGCACAGGAAACTTAGGAACTGAAATAATACAGGAAACATAATATCATGGAACTCAGGAAGATACTGCCCGGAAACCCCGACATCGGGAAAATCGGGCGCATCAATCTCGAAGCCTTTCCCGACGAGGAGAGGATGGACTTGGACTGGCAGCTCGGCTTCTGCGCCGACGGAAAGCTCGACCTGCTCGGCATCTATGACGACGGCTCGCTCGTAGGGTTTACGACCGTATTCCCTTCCGAGGGAATGGACTATGTGTTCTTTCTCGCCATGGATTCCTCCGTGCGCTCCCGGGGCTACGGTGCGCGCACCCTCGAGCTTGTCAGGCAGAGGTACCCGGGCGACTGTATAGTGCTGGACATCGAACCCCTGTCTCCGGAAGAGCCCGGTGCGGAACTGCGCTCGCGCCGCAGGGGATTCTACCTGCGCAACGGCTTCCGCCCGAGCGGATGCCTGCTGACATACCTCGGCCTTGCGTTCGAGGTGCTGTACTGTGGAGACGGAGACTTCGACCGCGGCGCCTATGCCTCGGTGCTCGAGGGCGTGAGGGAGATGCTTTCCACGAGGGGAATAGACAAGTTCCATCCGGTGCTCAGGGATATTTCCCTCGACGGCACCCTGGCCGCCGGAGCCTGACAGGCCGCCCCGGACGGCAGCCGTGCAGGACCGTGCCTGGGCCGCCCTGTTGCAGGTGTCGGGACGGATTTAAAGATTTTTCCATATCCGGTGCAAGGTTTCGCCTCTTACTGCATTATAGTGGGTGAACAGAAAACATTACAGTGATGAAGAAGACAGTTTATCTCGTTGCGGCAGCGTCCGCACTGCTCTCCCTGGCGGGATGCCAGCTGAACAAGCAGACCCCCGACTATTCCAAGATCTATGCAAACGCTATCGTCACGGTGAAGCACACCCCCGAGGATGTGTTCTACCTCCAGCTTGACGACAAGACTACGGTGAAGCCCTCGAACATGGATGAGTCTCCGTTCGGCGACAAGCAGGTGAGGGCGCTCGCGAACCTTACCGTTTCTGATGAGAAGCCCGAGCAGGGAAACTCGTCGGTAGCGTTCGACAAGACCGCGGTAGTGAACTGGATAGACAGCGTGCGCACCAAGGACATGGTGCCTTCGCTCGGTTCGGAGGCGGAGGATGACCACGAGTACGGCGACGCTCCTATCGACATCATAGGCAACTGGGTGACGATACTCGAGGACGGCTACCTCACTCTCGCCTTCTGCGCCTACTGGGGCAATCCTGCCGCCGTGCATGCCGTGAACCTCGTCTCCGGCGTTGATCCCGAAGACCCCTATACGCTGGAGTTCAAGCATAACGCCTTCGACGACAACTGGTACTACAATCCCATAACGGCTACGGGTATCGTGGCCTTCGACCTGAGCAGTCTGCCTCCTACAAACGGCGAGACCGTGGAGCTCAAGATCAAGTACAAGCCTATCTACGGTTCCGAGTCCGTGGCGAAGTTCAAGTATTGCACAGGCAAGACTACCGAAACAGGAGCGGTCCCCGACCCTGCAAAGCTTACGAAGTCTCTCAATATACTTTAGTTTAATAGAAGGAGTTTAATGGACGGCAGGCGCGGCCCGGATGAGAGGAAGCTCGTCGCTTTGGCCCGGGAGCATGATGCTGCATCCCTAAAGGCTCTATATGATGCCTATGTACAGTATCTTGCTGCCGTCTGCCGCCGTTATCTGAGTTCCGAAGACGATGTCAAGGATGTCCTCCAGGACAGCTTCGTGAAGATTTTCTCTTCTCTCGACCGCTTCGAATGGCGCGGCGAGGGTTCGCTCAGGCTCTGGATGCGTAGGATTGCCGTCAACGAGGCTCTGATGCTTCTGCGCCGCAGGTCTTCCGAGAAGACAGCTCCCTTTTCGTCCCAGCCCGAGGCTCCCGACCTCGAGGATGCCGATCCCGAGGTTGAGCAGGTTCCGCTGGAAGTCCTCCAGGACATGATACGCGGCCTTCCCGAGGGATACAGGACGGTCTTCAACCTGCATGTGTTCGAGCAGCTTCCGCACAGGGAGATAGCAGGCCTGCTCGGGATAAGCGAGAACACTTCCTTTTCGCAGTTCAGCAGGGCGAAGAACCTGCTGGCCAGGAAGATAAGGGAATACCTTGCCTCTGAAGGGCGTTACGATACCGATAACAAGTTCAAAAGCTGAAAATGTCCAACGACTGGAAAAACAAGCTCCGCTCGGAATTCGAGCATTACGAGGAGGCGGAACCCGAAGGGCTCTGGGCTGCGGTGCGCGACTCACTCGCGTCGGCTGACGGCCTGCGTGGGGCTTCAGGGCAGGACAGCCGTTCTCCCTCGGGAAAGCGGAGACATGCTCCCGAACAGTACAGGCGCAGATATGCAAGGGCTGCGGCGTTCGGCTCGTTTGCCGTTGCGGCCGCCCTCGCCGTCGCCTTGATCCCGGACTGGGGAGGCAAGCCGTCCGGGCCTTTGTCCGGTGAGGGATTCGCCGCACTTTCGGCGTCTTCCGCGACCGACTCTGCCTCTTCTCGCATGGACGGCCTCGACCCCTCCGGTGCCGGCAACTCCGTCTTCATGGTAGACGGGGCTGGGGGCGACGATTCTGCTTTTGCCGATTTGCTCTCTCCTGAACGCTCGTCTTCTGCAGACGGCAGCCCCGCCAAGCCCGATGGATCCGGGGAATCTGCCGTAGCGGGCTTTAGGGAATCTTCCGGTTCCGGCGCTTCTGCTGAATCGGGATACACCGTTGAATCCGGCGCCTTTGGCGGATTCGGAGAATCTGCCGGACCGGGGAAATATTCCGGCTCAGGAGAATCTGCAGAACCCGTTGACCCGGCCGTGCCAAGGGCGTCCGGCGAATCCGGAGGACAACTTATTTTTGAAGATTCCGGGGACTTTTCCACGCTTGACGAGGATGCCTCCCGCGTTTCCGGGCAGCGTAAGGCGCTGTCGCTGAAGCTGGCGGTGGCAAGTTCGTCCTTCTCCAGCACGAGCCATTCCGGATACGGTGCCATGTACGGCTCGAGCGTCGCCGCGTTCCGTTTCTCTGCTACCCCCGTGGCCGACGACGGATATTCCGCCGTGCTGCTGAAGAACAATTATCAGGAGGTATCGACCACGAGCCGTCACTATCTTCCGGTCAATGTCGGCTTCAGCCTCGGCTGGGAGTTCGCTCCGGGATTTTCGCTGAGCGCAGGCGTGGACTATACCTGTCTCGTTTCCGACCTTTCTTCCGGCACGGACGCGACCCGGTACGAGACCCGTCAGACACTGCACTATCTGGGAATACCTGTCACCCTCGAGTGGAGCTTTGTCCAAAGGTCCCGTCTCAGAGCCTACCTTTATGCAGGCGGACAGGCCCGCAAGGCGGTCTACGGTACTTCCAGCACCCGCTATGTCATAGATTCCGCTCCCTGGGAGCCCGTCATAGAGAAGATAGGGGAGACTCCGCTCCAATGGTCAGCCGGAGCCGGTGCGGGAGTCGAATACATGCTCGGCGACAAGGTCGGCCTGTATGCCGAACCGGGATTGAACTATTACTTCGACAACGGCAGTCCCGTGGAGAACGTCTTCAAGTCCAGGCCTATGAACTTCAACCTGACGCTTGGCCTGAGGCTGAAGCTCTGAAAGGCAGCCGGCCTGTGGCGCCTCGGCAATTGCAAGTAAATTTGCATTGCTCTCGGCTTCTTCGTATATTCGGCTGCGCCGCATATACTGTGGCACCTCGGGAATGGAAATTAAAAAGTTTATTTCCATTTCTCTCGTTTTCTTCGTATATTTGCGCGCATTTTTAAAACCCGCGGGTTTTGGTGCAATGGGATCTGAAAGTTTTCAGATTGAGTAACACATTTTAAAACAAATTCAAATGCAGCATTTTTCTCTTAGCGGCAATGTCCGCGAGACAGGCGGAAAAGCCGCCGTAAAAGCCCTCCGCAAGCAGGGTCTGGTGCCTTGCAACCTCTACGGATGCGGAGTCGAGAACGTACTTTTCACCGTAAGCGCGAAGGAGCTCAAGGGTCTTACCGACACTCCCGCCTCATACATCGTCGACCTCACCCTCGACTCAGGCAAGAAGTTCACCGTGGTTCTCCACGAGCTCCAGTGGCATCCCGTAACTGACGAGTGCCTGCACGCGGACTTCCTCGTAGTGACCGAAGACAAGCCCGTGAGCATCAACGTTCCCCTCGAGATCGTCGGACACGCGATAGGCGTACAGCAGGGTGGTAAGTTCTACCAGTCCATACGCGAGATACGCATCAGCGCCCTCCTCGCCGACCTGCCCGACAAGGTTACCGTCGACATCAGCAGCCTCGGTCTCGACAAGAGGCTCAGGACGAGCGACATCACCGTCAAGAACGCAAGGATCCTTACCGACAAGGATACTATCGTCTGCGGCGTAAAGGCGACCCGCAACTCCAACGCAGCTGCCGCCGCATAATCCCGGGATTAAGTGGCTGACAAGAAATATCTGGTGGCCGGCCTGGGCAACATAGGCCCGGAATATGCCGGAACCAGACATAACATCGGCTTTATGATATTGGATGCCTGGAGCGAGGCATCCAATATCGTATTTGTCCCCGAGCGTTACGGCGATGTGGCCGTAGTACGCCACAAGGGGCGCGAGTTCGTGCTCCTCAAACCCTCCACCTACATGAACCTCAGCGGGAACGCCGTCAGATACTGGCTCCGGAAGCTGGACATCCCGCAGGAGAACCTGGTCGTGGTATGCGACGACCTCAACCTGCCTTTCGGCACCGTAAGGATGCGCCAGAGCGGTAGCGACGGCGGGCACAACGGTCTCAAGAACATAGAGCTGCTGCTTGAAAGCCGCGACTACGCAAGGATACGCGTCGGTGTCGGACACGACTTCCAGCAGGGCGGCCAGGTCGATTTCGTGCTCGGCAGGTTCAGCCCCGAACAGGCGGAGCAGATTCCCGCGATAGCGAAAAAGGTCATCTCGGGCATACAGACCTGGGCCTTCGTCGGTGCCCAGAAGGCGATGACCGAACTCAACAGCAAGGGCTGAAATTCACTGATTGTCGGTATTGACCGCCAGTTTCCTTTCGTATACATTTGTATCCGCAATCCAGACAAGATGCAGAAACTGAAAGGAGACATAGAGGAGCGTATATTGGTATCGGCGGGAGACCAGTTCCTGAGACACGGTTATTCAAAGGCCTCGATGCGTGGCATCGCATCCGCCGCGGGCGTCTCCACAGGCAATCTCTACAACTACTTTCCAAACAAGGACGAACTGTTCCGGCGCGTCGTCGCTCCGGCGATAACGCTGCTGGAGGAGATGCTCCGGAAGCATCACGGGCAAAAGGGTACGGATGTCCGGGATATGCTCTCCGAACAGTACCGGATACAGTGCATGAGAGAATACACTGCACTCGTAAGCATGCACCGCCGGCCGATGGAGATACTCTTCTTCCACGCCGAAGGCTCGTCGCACGAGAAGTTCCTCGACAGGTTCACGGATTACGCGACCGACCTCACCATAGATTGGTTCCGGCATCTGGACGGAGCGCATCCCGGCATCGGTCCCGAGGCGATGTGGTTCACGGTACACCTGCATACCGTATGGATGTTTTCTTTCCTCAAGGAACTGATAAGCCACAACCTGGACGAGACCCAGACCAGGCAGGCGCTGTCCGACTATGTCCGTTTCGAGATAGAAGGGTGGAAGTATTTCCTTACTGACGATACCATAATATGAGCATTAAACAATTCACTATACTGCTACATGGTGCCCAGGCACCGCAGAGGAGAGAAGCCCCGCAAGAGCTTCTCTCCTTTTTTTTGAACACTTGCGGAAATCCGTTCACTGTTGGGCGGATCCGCGGCAAACGATAAACAAATGAAAAGAATGAAAGAAAGGAAAAAGAAAACAGGACTGTCCAGGCTCTTCGAGATAGCCGGGCAGAAAAAGGGACTGCTGGTGCTCGCCGGAATACTGTCGGCCGGCAGTGCCGTATGCATGCTGGTACCGTACTGGTCCGTATATGAAATCCTGCGCGAGCTGCTGGAACATTCCGGCGACCTGCATCTCGCGGACGGTGCATTAATGATACGTTGGGGCTGGATAGCCCTGGCAGGACTGGCGGCAGGGCTCGTATTGCTGTACGCGTCGCTGATGGCCTCGCATGTGGCAGCCTACAACATTCTTTTCGGGATGAGGGTGAGGCTCGCAGACCATATCGGGAGGCTGCCGCTGGGCTTCCTCAGCGGAACATCCACGGGGGCGATAAAGAAGACCATGGACCAGAACATCGAGAAAGTCGAAGGGTTCATAGCGCACACCATACCCGACATGGTCAATGTGGCGGCAACCGTAGCCGTGATGTTCACGATATTCTTCTCGCTGAACGCATGGATAGCCGCAGTCTGCCTGTTTATCATAGCAGCCAGCATAATACTCCAGTTCAGCGGGTTCCTCGGAAGCAGGGCGAAAGAGTTCACCAAGGCCTACTATGACGCACAGGAAGCCATGAGCGCATCAGCCGTACAATATGTCAGGGGAATGCCGGTAGTGAAAGTCTTCGGGCAGAGCATGAGATCCTTCCGCCGTTTCAACGCCGAGATACAGGCGTACAAGACCTATGCGCTGAAGGTCTGCGACAGCTATGAATCCGGCATGACGGCATTCGTCGTCATGCTGAACTCACTGCTGACGTTCATACTTCCCGTCGGAATATTGCTGATGCAGGGCGATCCGGGAAGCCTCGCGCTCGCGACTGTGTGGCTGTTCTTCATAATTATGGGGCCGGGAGTCGCATCTCCGGTATACAAGCTGATGTTCCTCGGCAGCGGCACCCGCGAAATCGACGAGGGCGTGGAAAGGCTCGAGCGGATATTCAGCCGCAAGGTAAGCGAAGAACCGGCGGAGCCGCATACGCCGTCCTCTCATGAGATAGAATTCAGAGATGTCTCGTTCAGTTATGAGGACAGTTCCTCAGCCAGCCGCAAAGAAGCCCTCGCGCATGTGTCGTTCACTGCACGGCAGGGAGAGATAACCGCCTTGGTAGGCCCGTCCGGGAGCGGCAAGTCCACCGTTGCCAACCTGATACCCCGTTTCTGGGACATCGGGCACGGGGAAATACTCATAGGAGGCGTCAACATAAAGGATATCGGCACTGCGCAACTTATGGAACTCGTCTCGTTCGTATTTCAGGATACATTCCTCCTGTACGACACGATATACGAGAACATAGCCGTCGGAAGGCCTTCCGCCACGCAGGAGGAGGTAGTCGCTGCGGCCAGGGCAGCGCAGTGCCACGGATTCATAAGCGCCCTGCCGGACGGCTACGGGACAAGGATAGGAGACAAGGGCGTATACCTCTCGGGAGGAGAGGCGCAGAGGATATGCGTAGCACGCGCCATACTCAAGAACGCTCCGATACTCGTGCTCGACGAGGCGACGGCGTTCGCCGACCCGGAAAACGAGTGGAAGATGCAGCAGGCCCTGCTCACCCTGATAAAGGACAAGACCGTAATAATCATAGCCCACAGGCTGTCGTCGATAATGTCGGCAGACAAGATCGTGGTGCTGAGAGACGGGAAGATAGTCCAGCAGGGCCGGCACGAAGAACTCTGCGGCACCGAAGGGACTTACAAGAATATGTGGGATGCGTTCACCAGCGCGTTCCAGTGGCAGCTTGATATAAGAAAATCATAATACACACATATACCATGAACGCGATAAAGAACATAACGATAGGACATACCGAAAGGCTGAGGAAGCCTGTGCTGCTTACGATGCTCTCGAACTTCGTGAACATCGTCCCTTTCTGTCTCTCAATAGAGGCTGTCGGCATCATCTTCGAGGCATTCGACGGAAGCGGAACCGCGCTCGATACCCGGCGCCTGTGGATTATCACCGGAATCCTCGTACTATACATAGGGATCATGGCCCTCGCCGAAAGGGCCGCATACAGGGCCAACTTCCGCGGTGCGTACGAACTGAGCGCATCGGGAAGGATAGGACTTGCCGAGCATCTGCGCAAGCTGTCCCTCGGATTCCTCTCCAAAAGAGATCCGGGAGACCTGTCTTCGATGCTCATCACGGATTTCATGATGGCTGAGCAGGGCATATCACACCATCTTCCCCAACTGCTCGGAGCGCTGGTAATGCCGGTGCTGGCATTCGCCTCTCTTGTGTTCGTAGACTGGAGGATGGCTCTGGCGATGTTCATAGCCCTGCCCGTAGCCGTCCTGATACTGTTCCTCAGTACTTTCGCGCAGAATAAGCTGGGCGGTAGGCAGATAGAAGCCAAGATAAATGCCGGCAACAGGCTGGAGGAATATCTTCTCGGCATCAGGGTCATGAAAGCCTACAACCTTGTCGGAGCGAAGTTCGTCCGTCTGAAAGAAGCTTTTTATGCCCTGCGCAGGGCATGTATCCGGCAAGAGGCCCTGCTCGGCCCGTTCGTGCTGCTGAGCATCTCGGTAGTCCGTGCAGGACTTACTTTCATGGTGCTGTGCGGCACCTATATGCTGCTTGGAGGAGAGTTGTCGCTGGCAGTATTCGTACTGTTCCTGATAGTCGGATCGAGGGTGTTCGACCCTCTGACATCCGCGCTGACCAATTTCACGGAATTCCGGTACTACTCCATAGCAGGGGGACGGATACTCTCGCTTATGGAAGAACCCGAGATGTCAGGCTGCCTCAAGGCACCGGAAAGCGGTGACATCACATTCGAGCATGTAGACTTCAGCTATCAGGACAAGGATGTCCTCCACGACATAACGATAAGCTTTCCGGAGAACTCCCTGGTCGCCCTCGTAGGACCGTCCGGAAGCGGCAAGAGCACGCTGCTGAAGCTGTGTGCGAGATTCTACGAGCCTGGCAGGGGTATAGTCCGCTTCGCCGGCATGCCCATGGGAGAAATAGAGCCGGAGAGCCTTATGGAAAGGATTTCTATGGTGTTCCAGGACGTCTACCTGTTCCAGGATACCATACGCAACAACATCCGTTTCGGGAAGGCGGATGCCACTGAAGAAGAAATCATGGCCGCGGCGAAGAAAGCCTGCTGCCACGATTTCATAATGAAACTGCCGCAGGCCTACGACACGCTGGTGGGAGAGGGCGGATGTACCCTGTCGGGAGGAGAACGGCAGAGGATATCGATAGCGCGGGCCATACTCAAGGATGCCCCTGTGGTTCTGCTCGACGAAGCGACGGCCTCCCTGGATCCGGAGAACGAGGTGGAAGTCCAGAAAGCCATAGATACCCTGATACAGGGGCACACCGTTATTGTGATCGCCCACAGGCTCAAGACCATAAGGAACGCCGACAAAATAGTGGTACTGGACGGAGGCCGTATAGTGGAACAGGGACGCCACGACGAACTCATGGAAGAAGGAGGTCTATATGCCAGGCTGTGGGAATTCCAGGAGCAGAGTGCCGGTTGGAGGATTCTCCGCGGATAGTCCTGCTTATTTCGCGCACAAATCCGCAATGGATAGAAAACAAAGGCAGCCCACCGGTTACGGCAGGCTGCCTTATTAACTTCCGCGGAAAGAGAGGGATTCGAACCCTCGAACCGCTTTGGACGGTCACACGCTTTCCAGACGTGCCTCTTCAGCCACTCGAGCATCTTTCCAATAAGCCGCACCGGAGTGCGGACTGCAAATATACGAAGAAAACGAGAGGAATGGAAATAAACTTGTTTAATTTCCATTCCCGAGTGCTATATGCGGCGCAGCCGGATTATTCTACCAGCCCTACGGCCTCGTTCCACGAAAGCGTGCGGTAGAAGCTGTTGAGTTCGGGCAGGGCTTCTGAGGGAATGTATGTGCTCAGGCCGCAGCAGCGCTCGAGCTCGAGGTTGAAGAAGGTCGGAGTCTCGGCGTGGTAGCTTATGCACTGTCCGAGCGCTGCGTCCAGCTCTTCGAGTTCGTATGCGGAGGCTCCCATGCAGACGGCGAAGTCGCGCAGGTCGAAGTAGTACTGCTTGCGGTCGTAGAAATACCTCTGGCATAGTTCACGGGCCTGCGGGACGGCGTTCCTGTGATTCTCTATTATGCCCTCCATGCAATGTGCCAGGGCGTCCAGACTGCCGCAGTCCACGACAGTTATCGTGGCCGAACGCCAGTCTCCCTCCAGCGAGTCGTAATGCTCGAAGTAGTCGCGGCATATACCCTCGATGTCGGGGGATGCTCCGCTGAAAAGCTTCCACGACATGGGCTCGTAGACGAAGCCGTTGGCGATTATCTCCGCCGGCGAGAAGGCGACGGTGCCGCATATGTCCCTGAGTTCCCAGGCTACCTCGACGCCGCCCATAAGGCATGCGTCGAAAATGATATAGTCCAGTTTCATCGGAATCGCTTCCGCGAATTCCTGCAGCTCCATTTCTTCCGACACGGATGACGACCCGTGGTACTGCGCTCCTATGGATTTCGTGGGCAGCGGAGGTTCCTGCCATTCTTCCCCGAAGGAGAAGGTGCCGGATGCGGACGCGCGGTAGCCTTCGGGTATCCATCCCGTCGCATGCGAGGAGAACAGCATTCCGTAGCTGTCCGAGGGGAAGAGTTCCATGACATCCTCGAGGGCGAGCCTGAGGGTCTGGCCGTCCGTGCTCGAAAGGGTCGCGGGATAGGTGGCGAGGGTATCTATCGCGCAGGCGCCCCTGTCGCGGTAGAGCTGCAGCAGGCAGGGCGCCGACGGAGTGCTGTAGTCTCCGGCCGATACGGTGTTGTGTGCGAATATGACTATGGCCTGGTCGCGGGACTTTTCGGGGAGCACTCCGGAGCCGAGGGCTTCGAGATTGCTCCTCAGGTACTGGCTGAGGTTGTTGTATCCGGCCAGATAGCCTATGAACACATGGCGGTATCTGTCCGGGCGGGTGCCGTCGGGACCGTCCTTGCCGCAGGATACCAGCGCCAGCAGCATGGCCAGGCCTGCGAATGCCGATATGCGTATTCTCTTCATGCGGACAAAAATAGCGATTTTCCGGGGATTTAGTATATTTGTGCATACTTGCATGCTATGACAGACGTTTCCGAAACCAACGGAACAGAAAGGGAACTCAGGGATTTTTCTTATTACCTGAAGGTCGAGCGCGGACTTTCTCCGAACACGGCCATGGCTTACTGCCGCGATGTGCGCGCGTTCTTTGACCGCTGCCCGGTGAGGGCGGCCAAGGTGGAGTCACGGCATGTCTCCGACTACTTCGCGGACATATCCGGACGGCTGTCAAAACGCTCCCAGGCCAGGGCGCTGAGCTCCCTGAGAATGTTCTTCGACTGGCTCGTGGTCGAGACGGAGCGCGGCGACAACCCCTGTGACGCCATGGATTCTCCCAAACTGGGAAGGTACCTTCCCTCCGTGCTTTCGGTGCAGGAGGTGGAAGCCATAATGGACTCGGTGGACCTTGCCTCTCCGACCGGACCGCGGGACAGGGCTATGCTGGAGATGCTCTACGGCTGCGGGCTCCGGGTGAGCGAACTATGCTCCCTGCATCTGAGCGACATGTTTCTCGACGAAGGCTATGTCAGGGTCATAGGCAAGGGCGACAAGCAGCGGCTCGTCCCGCTCGGAGAGATCGCCGCAGGATGTTTCCGCCTGTATCTCGGCAGCCGCTCCGAGCCGGCGTCCCCGTCGTATGCCGATATGGCGTTCCTGACCCTGAAGGGGGCGCCTATAAGCCGCGTGTCTGTATTTAAAATGGTCAAGAAACAGGCTTTGGCCGCCGGAGTGGACAAGGAAATCTCCCCGCACACCTTCCGCCATTCTTTCGCCACTCACATGATAGAGAACGGCGCCGACCTCAGGGTGGTTCAGGAGATGCTCGGCCACGAGTCCATACTCACCACTGAAATCTATACCCATGTCGACAGGAGTTCCTGGCAGGAATCCATACTTTCGCATCATCCCGACCGGAAAAAGTCCGCGCGGTAGTCGGTCAGGCTCACGGCTCCGCTATCAGGCAGCGTTCCAGGCGGGCCAGGTCTTCTTCGGGCAGTATGCCCGCACGCCGTATGAGCCCTACGGAGAGGGAGTCGGCGGGATAATTCTCCCTGAGCAGCACTATGGCCTCCGCCTCGCGGTATCCCCCTATGTACGGATGCAGGCGCAGGCTGTCGGACGGCAGCGTCCATAGCGGGTAGGGTTCGGGAGGGCTGCAGCATACGAGGTCCCTGAGGGCGTCGAAACGCTCCTGCCCGAAATTGTATATGTCGGTCAGCTGCTCCGTGTATGAATAGCCTCCGAGCCGCGTGCGGTATTCTACCATACGGGCGGCGAAGTACGGGCCTATGCCGGGCAGGGTGTCGAAGGCGGCCGAGTCGGCGCTGTTGATGTCCAGCAGGGGAATGTCGATGTAAGCTTCGAGCCGGCGGTACACCGAGTCTGCCACGACGAACGACTTCGCGAAGTCCTCCCTGCGGCGGAACCTGCCTCCCTTGAGCCTGTAGTTGTCGATTGCCTGGGCCTGCCTGCGGCTGAATCCGAGCCTCTGGAGGTCGTCCACAGAGACCGTGTTGGGGTCGAAGCGGAAATTCTCCACCCGCCGTGTCCTCTCGCGGACCTCTTCGACGGCGGCGCTGTGGACGGCGTTGCGGCGCACGGTGTCGTAACGGACGGAGACTTTCCTTCCTGCGACGGAATTCCGTCCGCCGTCAGATGCATCTATGCCGCTGCCGGTCCTCCGGTTTTCCGTGCCGCTGTCTCCCTCTCCGATGTCTTCCGCCACGGTTTCTGTGCGCACCACGAATACGGTGTCAGGCCTGTCCCGCCTTGCCTCTATGCCGAGTATCGCGGCCCTGTTTATGAACAGGGCTGTCTGGTAGCCTATTGCGAGGAAAACGAGAGAGACGGTGCCGATGCGGAAGACTGTGGAGCTAGTCGAGTTCTTCCTGTCCCTGTCCATGGTCCCGCGCAGCCTTGTATTTGTTCTGATGAGGCCCGCGCTCCCTGGCCGGAGCGCCCTCTACCGTAATGACGATCTCGCCGCGCGGCTCGTTCTCGCGGAAGTGCCTTGCGACTTCTTCGAGTGTGCCGCGGACATGTTCTTCATGGACTTTCGAGATCTCCCTTGCGACCGAGCACCTGCGCTGCGGCCCCAGAGTCCCGCATAACTGTTCGAGCGTCCCTGACAGACGCCTCGGTGATTCGTAGATTATCATAGTTCTCGTTTCTTTGGTAAGTTGTTCAAGCAAGGTGCGGCGGCCTTTCTTCAGGGGGAGGAAGCCCTCGAAGCAGAAGCGGTCGCAGGGAAGCCCCGACGAAACTATCGCCGGGATGCATGCCGTGGCTCCCGGAAGGGTGTATACGCCGATTCCCTTTTCCGCGCACAGCCGCGCGAGCATGAATCCGGGGTCGGATATGCCTGGAGTGCCGGCGTCGCTTACCAGCGCCACTGTGCGGCCTTCGAGTATGGTCCGGACTATCAGATCCGTGCACTTGTGCTCGTTGAACTTGTGGAAGGACTGCAGCCGCTTGCCGTCTATGCCGTAATGCTGCAGCAGGACGGAACTGGTGCGGGTGTCCTCCGCCAGTATCAGGTCGGCCTCCTTCAGCACCCTTACGGCCCTGTAGGTCATGTCTTCGAGATTGCCGACCGGAGTCGGCACTATGTACAGCGCTCCTGTCATCTGTCCGCTTGTTCCGCACGCGGCTTTTGAGTATCTTTGCCGCCGACATCTACAAAACTACGCAATGTTTTCCGAAAATCACAAAAAATCGGGCTGCATAGAGGTGATATGCGGCTCGATGTTCTCGGGCAAGACCGAAGAACTCATCAGGCGCCTGCGCCGTGCCCGCTTCGCCAACCAGAAGATAGCCATATTCAAGCCCGCGATAGACAACAGGTATTCGGATGTCGCGGTAGTCTCGCACGACGCGCACAAGCTCGACTCGATACCGGTGTCCAAGGCCTCTGAGATACTTGCTGTCGCCCCGGATGTGCAGGTTGTGGGCATCGACGAGGCCCAGTTCTTCGACGAGAGCCTGGTGGATGTGTGCCAGACCCTGGCGGACAGGGGAGTGAGGGTCATCGCGGCAGGGCTCGACACCGACTACCAGGGCGTGCCTTTCGGCCCTATTCCTCGGCTTATGGCGGTGGCGGAAGATGTGCAGAAAGTCCATGCAATCTGCGTCAGGTGCGGCCGTCTGGCGAATTTCTCGCACCGCCTGAGCAAGAACAAGGATCTCGTCCTGCTCGGAGAGAAGGATGTCTACGAGCCGCTGTGCCGCGAGTGCTACAACGAGGCGGTCTCACAGGAGTAATGGACGGACTAAAGACAATATTCGCCCGCAACTGCAGCGTGGCGCGTATCGGCAAGGCCGCCTGCGACGCTTTCCTGCAGGAGAACCACAGGCTCGGCAGTACGGGCGGGCGGTACCGCTATGCGCTTTTCGTCGAGAGGAGCACGGGCGCGTCGGAGGATGCCGGGCCCGGGGAGGGGGCTATGGTGGCCGTCGCTCTGTTCTCGAACGCCCGCAGGTGGAAGAAGGACGGCGGGGTGGTCAGCTCGTACGAGTGGATACGCTACTGTTCGCTTCGCGGCTACAGGGTGGTAGGCGGAATGAGCAGGCTCCTCAGGCATTTCATAGCGGAGGTAGGCCCGGACGACATTATGAGCTACGCCGACGCGGACTATCCCGACGGGGGAGACGTGTATGCCACTCTCGGCTTCGTCGCCGAGGGGGAGGTCGTGCGCGGAGGGCACAGGAACATCAAATACCGTCTGGTCCTTCACCGCTGAAGTCCGCATCTGCCTCCCGGACTATCCTGTCTACCAGAGGCCCGGCCTCGTCGTAGCCGTAGCCCCTTCCGAGTGCGTATCTTAGCAGCTTGAACTTCGCGTACCGGTCTCCCCGCAGGCTTTTCCACTTGCTCTCAAGCAGTTTGCGGAGCCGTTCTGTGGATTTCTGCCCGTCGGTTTCCGAGAGGGCGGATTCAATCAGGTCCTTCCCGATGCCCTTCATCTTCAGCGCCGTGGCGATCTTGTGCGGCCCCCAGCCCGTAATCGAGGACTTCTCCCTCGCGAATGCCGCTGCATAGCGCGCGTCGTCCACGAATCCGTCGGACTCGAGGCTGCCCAGGATCTCCTGCGATGCCCGGGCATCCCCGCCCGTTAGCCTCATAGCCTTGGCGAGGATGTCGGAACTGCAGTATTCCCTCCGGGCGCATGCGGCCTGCAGGGAGCAGAGGACTTTGTTCAGGGTCTCTTCCATTGCCGTCAGAAATCGTATCCGAACGAGACATACAGGCCCCACCTGTCGACCTGGTTCCAGTGGAGGTTGAGCCTTACCGGCCCGGTTATGAAGTCGTAGCCCAGTTCCATTCCGAATGCGTAGTAGTCGGGGTTGAATTCGGTTATGAGCCTGTCCAGCGTGTAGTTGCTCTCCATAAGTCCTGCGAGGGCCGATACATACAGCTTGCCTATGGGGTTGTAGCGGAGTTCGAGGCTCCCGGAGAACACATGGTCCTCGACGAACAGCACGTTGTTTATGCCGAAGAACGGTATGTGCCCCTCGGTGTAGCGCCTGCTCATCGAGCCTCCTATGAAGTTGCTGTGCAGTATGGAGATGTCCCTGTGGACTCCTCCCTCGAGGTCTATTGTCTCGGAGGCGGTATATATGTCGCGCAGGTGTATGTCGCTGATGAGGGCGAGCCTGCCTCCCAGGGGGAATATGTTCTTGAGGTCGAAGCGCAGCGTGAGCATGGGCGAGAAGTCGGAGGAACCGGCCTTCAGGAAGTCGTAGTTGGCGTCGAACGCGAAGCTGACGCCACGCTCGGGATAGTAGTAGTCGTCGAGGGTGTAGTAGTGTCCGTTCGCGAAGAGCCCGATGTAGTCGCCCACGAGCACGTCCTTGGAGAATTCCTGCGAGACGAGCTGGCCGAAGAGCGTCCTGGAGTCGACATTGTTGTACTGGTTCTTGATTCCGGTCTTGAAGTTTATCCTTTTCCACCTGACGTCGGACAGGTAGACGAGTTCCTGGTGCGACCAGTATGAGACCTCGCTGAATATGTCTGTGCCGCCTATCCTGAGCGAGCCGGAATACCGGGATATCGAGGCCTCGACATTGATAGTGGGCAGCCAGGCTATGTCGAGCGAGTAGTGCGCGTTGGCCTTGAGGTTCTGCCCGAGCTTCGCCGTGAAGTTGAACCTCGAGCCCCAGAGGGTGTTGGTGTTGATGCCGAGGTTGAGCAGTATCGACGCCCATTCCTCGGAGTCTATCCTGAATCCCAGGCCGATGCTGTGGTTGGGAGAGGTCTTGCAGTGGAACACGAGCCGGTAGGGCTCCTCTGTCCCGAGCAGCGAATAGCTCAGCGACGCGAACGCGCCGGTCGCCTGGTATTTGCTCATGATGTCGTCGAGCTCGGCCTTCCCTACGCGGTCTCCGGTGCCGAAGTCCAGCATCTTGGCGAGCCTCTCGGCCTCCTTGTCGCTTATCCCCTCGTATTCTATGGCGCCTATCGTGACCTTGGTCTTCGAGATGTCGACAGCCCGCCTTGTGTCTTTCCGGCCTTCTTCCGCCCCCTCGGCCGCTATCCTCTCCCTGAGCCTGAGCAGCTCGTCCTTCTTCGCGACTGCGGCGTCATATCCTCTCACGAGCATCGTGTCCACCGCCTGCCTGTTGAAGCTCATCATGTTGAATTCGGGTATCCTCGGCTTTATCAATATGTCGGGGATGCGTATGTTCCTGTTGAACGAGTCGGTTCCGAGCATCGTGAAGAACTGCGAGGCGATGTCGCCGATGTTGTTGACCTGATCGTAGCCGGGCTGTGCGTCCGAGAGGTCTATGCCTATTATGTAGTCGGCACCCATTGCCCTCGCTATGTCTGTCGGGAAGTTGTTGCGCGTGCCGCCGTCCACGAGCACCATGCCCTCCGTGCGCACCGGCTCGAAAAGTCCCGGCACCGACATGGTGGAGCGCATCGCGTCCTGGAGCGACCCCCCTCCCCAGTTCCTGGCCTTGCAGCTTATGAGGTTGGCGGCGACGCACATGTACGGTATCTGGAAGTCGTTGAACGACATCCTGTCGTGGAAGCCTACGGTGAGGCTGGCTATGAGGTTGCCCACGTTGAGGCCGGAGGCGAGCCCCGACGGAAGCGAACTGGCGATAGACTTCTTCTCGTATTCCTCGCCCTCGGTCCTTCCGACTCCTTCTTCGAGCACTTCGGCCGCGGCATGGAAGGGTATCGTTATGACATACTGCGTATTGTACTGCTTGGTGGAGTAGGGGATGTACTTCTGGTCGACGGCGTCGCTGAGGATGTAGTCCCAGTCCTGTCCGAGGAACAGCTCCCGCAGGTCGTCGCTGCGGTATCCTATCGCGTAGAGTCCTCCGAGCAGGCCTCCGATGCTGGTGCCGCATACGAGGTCTACGGGGATTCCAAGTTCTTCGATATATTTCAGCGCACCTACCTGCGCCGCACCTTTCGCCCCTCCGCCCGATAGTACCAGCCCCACGGTCGGCCGGTGTTCGGTAAGCCTGATCGACGCCATCTTCTGCCTCGACTCCCTGAAGAACGCGGAATCGAGCTCCGGGGCGGCGCTGTCGACGGACAGTGCGTTCGGATAGGTCTGCGCTCCGGCGGGGACGGATGACAACAGTACGGCTACCGCGGCTGCGAGTGCTGCCCGGCGAGCATGCCGCAGGCGGCCAGTATGTCCTCTCCTCTGGATGATCGTATCGTGCATATTATTCCGTTGTTGCTGAGTCTGTCGCGGAATTCCTCCATTTTCCTGTCCGGGCTCGTCTCGTATGGGAAGTCCGGAATCTTGTGGAAGCGTATGAGGTTCACCCTGCATTCCAGTCCGCGGAGCTTGCGTATCAGGGCGTCGGCATGACGCTTGTCGTCGTTGAAACCGGAGAACATCGTATATTCGAAGCTGACCCTGCGCTGTCCGCTGAAGTCGTACTGCCTTATGAGCTCCAGCACTTCGTCTATCGGATATGCCTTCTGCACCGGCATCATCTCCAGCCTCTCGTCGGGGAAGGGGTTGTGCAGGCTGACGGCAAGGTGGCATTTCTGCGTGTCGAGGTAGCGCTTCAGCGCCGGGATTACACCTATGGTGCTGAGCGTTATGCGCTTGGGACTCCAGGCGAAGCCCCAGGGCGCGGTCAGCACTTCTATGGCGCGGCTGACGGCGCCGTAGTTGTCGAGTGGCTCTCCCATGCCCATGAACACCGCGTTGGTGAGGGCGGCGCTTTCGTCGATGCTGACGAACTGGTTGAGTATGTCGGAGGCCGAGAGGTTGCCGTGGAAACCCTGCCTGCCGGTCATGCAGAAGCGGCAGCCCATCTTGCACCCGGCCTGCGAGCTGACGCACAGGGTCCGGCGCTCCTCGTCGGGTATCATTACCGCTTCGACGGCCGATTCCTCATTCGCACCGGCAACGGGGCAGCTTACCCTGAACAGGTATTTCCTGGTGCCGTCGGACGACATGGCGCTTCCTGCGGGAGCGGACGTGCCGAGGTCGTAGCGTTCGGACAGGGCCTGCCTCGCGGCCTTGGATATGTTGTTCATCCTGTCCCATTCCGTCACGCGCTTGGCATACAGCCAGTCTGCGAGCTGCGAGCCCACGAAAGGCTTGAGTCCGCATTCAACGGCTGCCCCGCGCAGCTCTTCAAGAGTCTTTCCAAGCAGTCTTTCCTTCATCTCCTCCATATGTCCGGTCAGTTCTAAGATGCACTTCAGGCCTGCACCGTGGCAGGCTCTTGCGCATATTCCCGGACAAACTTACGGAAAAAAGCGTATATTTGCGTACTTTTAAAAAAATGGCATTATGAAATATTTCAAACTTTTCGCTATCGCCGCGCTCGTCGCGTTCTCGCTCAGCTCCTGCGGCTCTACCAGGCACATGGTGTCCAACTATAACGTGGCACAGACCCAGCTGGTGCTTTCCGGAGACAATTTCAGGGTCATAGGCAATGTCGAGGGCCGAGCCCACGCTACATATGTGTTCGGAATCGGCGGACTGTCGAAGGCGGCTGTCGAGGAGAATGCCATAGCCGACATGTACCGCAACGCGGATCTCAGTGGCGCCCAGGCCGTCACCAATGTGACGACAACCGTCAAGACCAGGGTGTTCCCGTTCGTGGTGTGCTACGAGTACATAGCCAGCGGACAGGTAATCGAATTCACGGAGTGAGATTGGCGCTGCCGCCAATGTGCGCAGCCGTCCCTCCCGCCCGGCAACCGGGCAGCCTGCCTGCCGTTACCGGGGCGGAGCTTTCTGCATGGCGTCCATTTCTGCTCGCCTGACTGACTGTATGCGTGACGGGAAAAATCTGTAGTTTTTCCCTGACCCTTAACTACCGGATTAAAATATTTCTTATATTTGAGGCGGTGAGTTAGGTATTACACAATATGTCAAGCAACAAAATCTTTCTGACGTCCATCCTTATGATGTGTGTGGGGGGTAGTCCTGCCGTCCTGCTCCAACAGAAGTGATTCCGCTACAGTGCCGGAGTCGCTGTCTCTTGAGCCTTCCGTATTGTATATGGCATTGGACGAAAAGGCAGCCTTGGCCTGCAGGACCATTCCTGAATACACCGGAGCAGGTTCTCCCGTGTATGAAAGCAGCGACGAGTCGGTCGTAACGGTAAGCAATGCCGGCGTAGTGACAGCGATGTCGCCTGGCAAGGCAACGGTAACTGTTGCCTTTGCCGATGTGACGGCAAGTTGTGACGTAACCGTATTTACAGGCAAGAAGCCTGAGTTTGCCTGTGTTGGAGACTACTATCTTTCCGACGGATCGATATTGTCCAGAAACTCTTCTCCGGACGAGATACGCAATGCGGATATCATAGGTATTGTATTCAACACCGATCCCGACAGGATGGGGAAGGCCGAAAAGGATTTTCTTGAAAGCAAAGGCCTGTCTCCTAACGGACTGGCCATGGCCACAAGGCAGGCACCGACACCGCTGCCATGGTACTTTGCGGACGAGGCGGATTTCACCCTTGACGAAAGGGAGATAGGCATACCGGACATTCTGGTCTACGGAGATCCCGTCGCCACATACGAGCTTGCGGACGATGATCTTGAAGGATATATGTATTGCCGGCAGATAAAGGATCTCAGGTCCGACAGGTACGAGGCCGGATACTACCCTCTCTTTTCATTTGCCGAGGAATACGGGCTGTCGGTGCCGGCGCCTGAAATTTCCACGGGCTGGTACATACCGTCAAACGGCCAGTGGTTCGACATCATACGTTCCCTTGCCGATGCGGACATCCAGGCGGACAGGCTTGTGCCCGAAGGCGATGAGGAGTTCTTCTGGATGAATCTCGGGACACTCTCCACCAAGTTGAACGACCTGCTGTCGGTACTGCCCGAAAACAACAGATCGGAATTTGTCCCCGACGGCATGATGTTCTGGACATCTTCCGCCGCATCCCCGTCAGAGGCCCGCTTCGTATCCCTTGACGACAACGGGTTCGTGTGCTGCTACCGGTACTACAAGATGGCGGACATGAACGCTCTGTGCATACTCGGATTCTAAACCGGCCACACCATGAAACGGACAACAGTCATCATGGCGCTGGTATCGGCGTCGCTTGCCGTATCGTGTGCCCGGAATGCAGACATTTCCATGCCTTCCGTAATACGGCCGGGTGATTTTCTATTGGCCGACGGGAGCGTACTTTCCAGGGATACCGATGCCGAGACCGTACGCAACGCCAATGTCATAGGCATCGTATTCAGTACCGACACCTCCCTGATGAGCGACTACGACAAGCAGTATCTGAGAGACAAGGGCGTGAGGACTCCGCTGGGATTTGCACTTTCGCTGCGCGATGCCGGGGACGGGACCTGTAAATGGTACGAGGACACTTATACTGGAGCATATCTGAAAGACGAGAAAGAAATAGGCGTCACGGATGTCTATGCCGAAAGCGATTCCTATGCGACTTACAGGCTTGCAGACAGGGACTTCAACGGACTTGAGAATACTGTACTCATCCGGCAGTCCCGCCAGGAGGAATTTGAAGAAGGAGACTATCCCGCATTCTCTGCCGCATATTCCTACAATGATATCGTGCCTGCCCCGGAGAATGCCACCGAATGGTACTTCCCCTCTTGCGGACAGTTCCTCGAGATAGTCAGGAACCTTGCCGGAGCGACTCTTGAAGAGGAGAACATGATTCCGGCAAACGACAATGATTTCATCTGGGAAAACCAGGGCAAAGTGGTCTCGGCCATCAACTCTTCGATGGGAAAAGTCTCCGGAGACCTGAAGCAACCCTTCAGAGAAGGTGACGTATACTGGACATCATCTCCCGCCATGCCGACGGAGGCTTGCTTCATATATTTTGACGACGGTGGGTCGGTATTCGTATTGCGCTCACTTAAAAACAGCTCCAACTCAGTAAGACCTGTACTCGGTTTCGGCTCTTTCTGATTCAGCAGTAAGTCATTCATCCATTAATACCAAAAGCACAATGAAACAGAGAATCTTTATCTTTGCCGCAATCGGTGCGGCATTGCTGAGTGTGGCGGTTTCATGCAACTCCGACACATCGAAACCCGCCACTCCGGAACTGGAGTCCGTCACTGTAGACCCCACGGAAGCCGAAATGCTTGTAGGCGACATCCTTGAACTTAAGGTCAGTTTGACACCAGAAGATGCCACGGCCGAAGAAATTGCTTTCACCAGCGAGGATCCGTCCGTGGCGACTGTCAATCAGGACGGCGTGGTCACTGCCGTAGCCGGTGGACAGACAACGGTAACTGTAGAAGCGTCGGGACTGCAGGCTACCTGCACAGTCAAGGTGCTGAACGGAAACAAATTTCCTGATGAGGCAGGCATAGGGGACTTCTTCCTCTCGGACGGCTCGCTGCTCGATGTGGGAACCAATGCTGACATCGTCTCAAAAGCCGATGTCATAGGTATAGTATACTCGACGGACGTGTCCAGAATGCCTGAGGCCGAGAGAGCGGTGCTGGAGGAAAAAGGCGTGGTGCCCCACGGCTATGTGCTCGCAGCGAAACACGTCGGAGACATAATGTCGTCCTATATGTGGTACTATGACGCCGCAGAGGCATCATATTCCAGGGACGAAAGAGAGATAGGCATTCCCTATGCATATGTCAAGGATGATATGTACGCTTCCTACGACCTTTCCGACGCCGATGTCGACGGATACCTTTATACACATCTTATATGGGACGAGCGTGCCGACGACATGGCTGCAGGATTCTATCCTGTATTTTCGGCGGTCCAGGAATTCGCACAGACGGAGCAGACACCGGAAACGACCACCGGATGGTATCTTCCGGCTACAGGACAGTGGTTCGACATACTCCGCAACCTCACCGGAGCCTCGCTTCAGTCGTCTGACCTTTATGACGGCGACTACGGAAACTTCTTCTGGCTACCTCAGATAGGAAGTATTCCCGATTTAGTAAACGCGTATCTGGAAAAGATTTCTGATGACCAGAAGACCTTGTTCGATTCTGTTACCAACCAGTTGTGGACGTCGTCACAGGCATCTGCCGACCAGTCCAGGGTGATAATTTTCGACAGCGCCTCGTTCATCCACTCATTCTGGTATTATAAATACTTCTATTTTGGAGCGCGCTGTGTCCTTGCCTTCTGACGTCCAGGTAGGGTAAGAACGGTGTCAGAGTTAAATGACAAAAAGTTTTCACAGTTCAGCAAGGCTGCCTTGCTGAACTGTTTTGTCCTGTGATTTCCGGTCATGACAGGTCCTGATACAGTAACGCTTCTGCCTGCTTGTCACGAGGGCCGGCAGATTCCGCGTCGCCTTTTGCCGTAGCTCAAGCGGTTCCATGTATTTGCCGCCAGTATGACGGACTGGACAGACAGTTTGTATTATTTCTCCGATTCCTATCCGTATTCAGGCGAGTCTTCGTATATTTGGCCTTAAGGCCACATATATTGTTGCCCCTCGGCAATGCAAATTGAACAAGTTCATTTGCATTGCTCTCGGCTTCTGCGTATATTTGTCCCCGGACTATGTGAAACTTTTTAAATTGAAACTTTATGGCAAAGGAACTCGAAATCAAGGGACAGGAAGTCAATGCGGCGAAGCTCAAGGCCCTGCAGGCGACTATAGACAAGATAGAGAAGGACTACGGCAAGGGGACTATCATGACCCTCGGCGACCAGCCGGAGTGGGACGTGCAGGTCATACCCAGCGGCTCGATAGCCCTGGATCATGCGCTCGGAATAGGCGGTTATCCAAGGGGCAGGATCGTGGAGATCTACGGCCCGGAGTCCAGCGGCAAGACTACGCTGGCAATCCACGCCATCGCCGAGGCGCAGAAGACAGGCGGCATCGCCGCGATGATCGATGCCGAGCACGCTTTCGACAGGAGCTATGCCCAGGCTCTCGGGGTCAACCTCGAGACCCTGCTGATATCCCAGCCTGACAACGGGGAGCAGGCTCTCGAAATCGCCGACAACCTGATACGCAGCGGTGCGATAGACATAGTCGTGATAGACTCCGTGGCCGCGCTGACGCCCAAGGCCGAGATAGAGGGCGAAATGGGCGACAACAAGGTAGGCCTCCAGGCGAGGCTGATGAGCCAGGCCCTCAGGAAGCTGACGGCCAACATCGCGAAGACCAACACCTGCTGCATATTCATCAACCAACTGCGCGAGAAGATAGGCGTGATGTTCGGGAATCCCGAGACCACTACCGGCGGCAACGCACTGAAGTTCTATGCCTCGGTGCGTCTCGACGTGCGGAGGATAACCCAGCTCAAGGACGGCGACGAGGCGCTCGGCAACCGTACCAGGGTCAAGGTCGTGAAGAACAAGATGTCGCCTCCCTTCAAGAAGGCCGAGTTCGACATAGTCTACGGCGAGGGCATCTCGCATGTGTCCGAGATACTCGACCTTGCTGTCGGCTTCGATATCATCCACAAGAGCGGAAGCTGGTTCAGCTATAACGACGAGAAGCTCGCGCAGGGAGCGGTGGCCGTGAAGCAGCTGCTCAAGGACAATGTCGAACTGTGCGACGAGATAGAGGCGAAAGTGCGCGAGGAACTTAAGAATGTCAAGGACTGATGGGAAAGATTATCCTTACCGGCGACCGTCCGACGGGTCGGCTCCATATCGGACACTATGTGGGTTCCCTGCGCCGCAGGGTGGAACTCCAGAACAGCGGCGAATACGACAAGGTCTATATAATGATCGCCGACGCCCAGGCTCTGACGGACAATGCCGACAACCCCGAAAAGGTCAGGCAGAACATAATCGAGGTCGCGCTGGACTATATGTCGGCGGGTCTCGACCCTGAGAAGTCGACGCTTTTCATACAGTCGCAGGTCAGCGAGCTTACCGAGCTTACGTTCTACTATATGGACCTCGTGACCGTGCAGAGGCTCCAGCGCAATCCTACCGTGAAACAGGAGATACAGTTGCGCGGCTTCGCAGAGAGCAACGATGCGGGCGAGAACCGTCCCGGCATCCCCGTGGGTTTCTTCTGCTATCCGATAAGCCAGGCGGCCGACATCACGGCATTCAAGGCGACTACCGTGCCTGTGGGCGAGGACCAGGAGCCCATGATCGAGCAGACGCGCGAGATCGTGCGCAAGTTCAACTCCGTCTATGCCCCCGTGCTCGTGGAGCCGGAGATACTCCTGCCTGACAACGATGCCTGCCGGCGCCTTCCCGGTACCGACGGCAAGGCCAAGATGAGCAAGTCGCTCGGCAACTGCATCTACCTCGCAGACGGCGAGGAGGAGGTGAGGAAGAAGGTCATGGGCATGTATACCGATCCCCTGCATGTTCAGGTCTCCGATCCGGGGCATGTCGAGGGCAATACGGTATTCACCTATCTCGACGCGTTCTGCCGCGCGGAGCACTTCGCCGAATTCTGGCCGGACTATGCCTCGCTCGACGAACTCAAGGACCATTACCGCAGGGGCGGCCTCGGCGACGTGAAGATAAAGAAGTTCCTCAATTCCGTGCTCCAGGCCGAACTCGCACCGATAAGGGCGAGGCGCAAGGAGCTCGAGAAGGACATACCCTATGTCTACGAAGTGTTGCGCAAGGGTTCACTGGCCGCGCGTGAGGCGGCCTCCCAGACCCTTTCCGATGTCAAGAAAGCGATGCGCATCAACTACTTCGACGCAGATGTGCTTGCGGCCCTGACCGCCGAGCAGGAGGAGAAGTACAGATAGCTGCCGGCAATCCGGCACAATATGAAGCGTGGGCTACTCGGCGAACTCCAGTTCGTCAAGCAGAGCTCCGGCTCCGCAGACCTTGTCCACGACGAAGAGCAGGTATCGGATGTCGAGGCAGATGTTGCGGCAGAAGGCCGGGTCGAAGGCTATGTCGCTCATCGTCCCTTCCCATACGCGGTCGAAGTTGAGCCCTATCAGGTTGCCGTTCTTGTCGATTACGGGACTGCCCGAGTTGCCGCCGCTGGTATGGTTGGTCGCTATGAAGCAGACGGGCATGTCGTCATAGAGCCCTGTCGCATACAGCTCGCGCAGCTTCTGGGGTACGTTGTAGTCGAAGATCCCGGGATCGTCCTTCTCCATTATGCCGGTGAGCGTGGAAACGGGCTTGTAGTATACCCCGTCTGCCGGAGCGTACCCGGCCACGTTGCCGTATGCCACCCTCAGGGTGAGGTTGGCGTCGGGATAGAAGTCCTTGTCGGGCTCGAACTCTATCTGTCCCTGCATGTAGTCCTTGTAGAGAGCGTTGATCTCCCCTCTGAGCTTCAGGTATTCGGGAAGCAGCACTCCGTTGTAGTAGTCGACTGACTCCTTGCGGAACCTGTAGGCCGGGTCGTCTTCGATGCCGGAGAGTTTCCCGGAGGCGAGGCCGCCGCCGAAGATTTCTTCGGCCCATGCCTCGATGCTGCCCAGGCGTCCGAGTTCGGCTGCATAGTACGGCGGCCTGAACTCTTCGGGTACGTTGTCGAGGTAGGCCTGCATCACGGCGATGAAGCATTCCTTGTCTATGGGGAGCCACCAGTCCCTGTAGAATTCTTCCGCAAGGGCGGGCCTTTCACTTTCCGGGGCGGAAAGGCAGGCCGTGGCGAACTTGGGCAGTTCTACGGTCAGGGCGGTCTCGCTCAGATATTCGCGGGCGTAGTTCCACGGCTCCAGCAGGGCATACAGCGAATCCAGCCTGTCCGGCAGGCCCTCGTAGCGGCTGCCTTCCGCCCAGGCGGCGAACCTGGCCTCGTAGGCCTCCTTTTCCTCCACTGTGCCGTTTCTCTCTATGCCGCCTGACTCTCCCTGCCATTTCTTCCAGGCGTTTGCCACGTTCGCATATTTCGAGGAGTAGCGTATGCGCACGTCCTGGCTCCCGTCCATGTATTTCTTCATGATTTCGAGGCGCATCGTGCGCAGGGCTATCTTCGCCGGATCTGAAATCTCGCCTATGTAGCGCACCTCGTCGGAGGTCACATATTCGCGCGTGCTGCCGGGAAAGCCGTAGATGAAGGTGAAATCCCCTTCCTGAACGCCTCCGGTGGAGATCCTGAAATATTTCCTGGGCCTGTAGGGCACGTTGTCCCCGCTGTAGGGGGCGGGCTCGTTGTCCTTGCCGGCGTAGATGCGGAAAATGGAGAAGTCTCCTGTATGCCTGGGCCACATCCAGTTGTCGGTATCGCCGCCGAACTTGCCTATGGAGGAGGGCGGTGCGCCCACGAGCCGGACATCGGTGAACTCCTTGTAGACGAAGAGGAAGTACCGGTTGCCGTAATAGAGTTCCTCCACGGAGGCGCTGAGCCCCTTGCCGGCCGCCGTCGCCGCGCTTGTCAGGCTGTCTATTGCCGCCTGCCTGTCGGACGAGGCCGTGATTTCAGCGGTGACATCCTGCATGTATTCCAGGAACATCACGCTGAGTCCGGGATTGGGCAGTTCCTCGTCCCTGTCGAGGGCCCAGAACCCGTCGCGCAGGTAGTCGTGGCTGACGGAGCTGTGCTTCTGGATGTAGGAGTAGCCGCAGTGGTGGTTGGTGAAGAGCAGCCCTTCGGGAGACACGACCTCTCCCGTGCATCCTCCGCCGAAAAGGACTACCGCGTCCTTGAGCGAAGCCTGGTTGATGCTGTAGATGTCTTCGGCGTCAAGGGTGAAGCCTTTGGACTGCATGTGTTCTATGCGCTGCGAGATCAGCATCGGGAGCCACATCCCTTCGTCGGCGGTGGCCGGAGGGGTGCACAATGCCGCACAGGCGGCGAGGACGGTCAGCGTCTTGCGGAGTCTCATGGGCTTGTCAGGCTATCTGTGGTTTTCCGTTGCGGTCGCGCTTGTCGGGGACGTCGAGGTGGCGCTCCTCCATTTTCCCTGCCTGGAGCTTCTCCCAGGCCATGCGGTTGCGGAAGATGTCGACGGCGGTGAATATGGCCGCCCTCATCGACCTGGGGTCGGCTTCGTCCCGTCCGGCCATTTCGAATGCAGTGCCGTGGTCGGGCGAGGTCCTGACTACCGGAAGTCCGGCGGTGTAGTTCACTCCGTCTTCAAATGAGAGCGCCTTGAAGGGGGAGAGCCCCTGGTCGTGGTACATGGCCAGGGTCGCGTCGAAGTTCTCGTAGTGGCTGAGTCCGAAGTAGCCGTCGGGAGAGAACGGGCCGAATGCGCATATTCCCTCCTCGTTGGCCCTGCGTATCGCGGGGATTATGATTTCCTGTTCCTCGGTACCGAGCAGGC
Source organism: Bacteroides sp. CAG:1060_57_27 (assembly GCA_001915575.1). Taxonomy (GTDB): domain Bacteria; phylum Bacteroidota; class Bacteroidia; order Bacteroidales; family UBA932; genus Cryptobacteroides; species Cryptobacteroides pullicola. Next base: position 96,986 of record MNQT01000024.1, read on the forward strand.
CTCCGTCACCGCTGTGGGGATTGAGGCTGAGCACGGCTATCCTCGGCTGGTCTACGACGAAGTCCTGCTTGAGCGAGCTGTTGATGAGGCGCAGCTTGCTGAGTATCTTCTCCTCGGTAATCTGGGCCGCCACGTCCTTAAGGGGTATATGTCCGGTGACCACCGCCAGCCTGAGCCTGTGGCTTACCATGAACATCGCGACATCCTCCGCTCCGAACGCGTTCTGGATGTATTCCGTGTGGCCCGGGAAGCCGAAGCCCTCGCTGACCATGGCCTTCTTGTTTATGGGGCCGGTCACGAGCACGTCTATCTTGCCTTCCTTGAGCTCGCGTATGGCGGTCTCGAGCGCGAGTATCGCGCTTTTCGCGGATTCGGCGGTCGCCTGTCCCGGCTCGGCGTAGGTGCTGTCGGGCAGGCAGTTCACTATGTTCACGCGCTTGGGATGAGCCTCGTCTGCGCTGGAAATGGCGTTGGTGTCCATCTGGTCGACTTCGGGGACTGTCTTGCGGTAGAAGCCGAAGAGCTTGGAAGAGCCGTAGATTACCGGCGTGAACTGCTCGAGTATCCTCGGATCCGCGAGCGCCTTTATAATGACTTCATATCCTATTCCGTTGGAATCGCCCTGGGTGATTCCCACTATAACTTTGCCGTTCTGCATATCTTTATAACAACTGTTGTGTCTGTGATGATTCCTGTCTGTATCCGCTGTCTTCGGGCAGGCCCGGCTTCGAGTACGCCTCTACGGCGAGACGGTCGCAGCGTTCGTTCTCCGGATGCCCGGCATGTCCCTTGATCCAGCGGAACTCCAGCCTGAACTTCGGGGCGAGGCTGTCGAAGCGGGCCCAGAGGTCGAGGTTCTTCCTGCGCTTCCAGTTCTTCGTGACCGTGCCCACGACATAGGTCGAGTCGCTGTAGACATAGACTTCGGCGCCTTCCCAGCGTATCTGTTCGAGGCCCGCTATCACGGCGAGCAGCTCCATGCGGTTGTTGGTGGTGAACGCGAATCCTCCCGAGAGCTCCCTGCACCTGTCTCCGCACCTGAGCACCACGCCGTACCCTCCCGGGCCGGGATTTCCGCTCGCAGCACCGTCGGTGTAGAGGTATATGGGTGGTCTGGTTGCCATTATCTGCAAATTTAGTTAATTTTGCGCGATTTGACGAAAAAGAAAGCCAAGATGAAAGCAAGACTCCTTATTCTGTGTTCTGTTCTCGTGATGTCGTGCGTATGCCCTCGGCAGCTCCATGCCCAATACAGGGACGGTGCAGGGTCTGTGGACTTGCAGTCCTGCGGTGACGGGGAACGGGAGCGCATGACGCATGAGGATGTGTTCAGACCGGTGCAGCTTGTCGCTCCGGCAGTGCTCCTCGGTACGGGAACGGCCATACATTGCTTCGCGCACGAGAGTCTCGACTATGCAGTATCCGACCGCTTCGCAGCCTGGCGCGGCACCGCTCCGGAGTTCGAGGCCGACGACTATGTCCAGTATCTTCCCTATGCCTTTGTGCTCGGACTCGGTTTCCTCGGCCCGGAGGCCGACCATAAGTTCTGGGAGAGGACCGTCGAGGTGGCCTTTACCGCCGCCAGCCTTGTCATAGTCACCCAGTCGATGAAACATCTGATAAGTTCCCCGAGGCCCAACGGAGCCGATGACCATTCCTTCCCTTCCGGCCATACCGCCACCGCATTCGCCGGAGCTGAGCTGGTGAGGATGGAATACGGCCTTTGCTGGGGAGCAGCCGCCTATACCATTGCCACCGGCGTGGCTTTCCTCAGGATATACAACAGGTGGCATTATTTCAGCGATGTGGTCGCCGGTGCAGGAGTGGGCATACTCTGCGCCCATATAGGCGAATGGCTGCTGCCTCCGGTGAAGAGGCTGCTGGGTCCGGATGTGGCTCTGGCGCCTACGCTCGATCCCGTTTCCGGCGGGGTGTGCGCCACGCTCGCCATGAAGTTCTGACGCCTGTCCGCAGAAGCGGCTCCCCGCCGCTGTGTCGCGAGGCGGTTTCCCGTGCTTTCCTATAGTGCTCTGATTGTCCTTCCGGTATGCCTCCGGGGAGGCTAATCAACGGGGAAAACGCCTCCCGGAGGCATACCGGAAGGACATAGGGCAAGATTCTCGGAAAAGAGAAGGGAAGCCGCTTCTGCGGACAGTGCCGGACTCTGGCGGTCAGCGGCTCCTGCCGCCTTCAAGGAAATCCAGGCTTTCACGCATCACCTCCAGCCTGTCGCTCCGGTTTAGCAGCGTCTCTATTGGGACGGCTACGCATACCGTGCGGTAGCTGCCCTTGTCGCAGCGTACTGCGGCCCCGAGGTGTGACGAAGGATATTTCATCCATATTTCCGCACCCCTGCCGTAGGGCTTTATTGCATCGGGATGTTCTATGCGGTAGATGTCGGGGTTGAAACGGGTGCAGTAAGGCATGTCTCCGACCAGCCCGAGTCCGCTGCCGCTGGGCGACGCAAGCCTGATGCCCAGCACCGACCCGAGGAATCCGGAAGTCTTGTCGTAGGCGTCCGAGGCTATGTTGCTGCCGGAGACGATTATCCCGCGTCCTCCGGATGCGAAGCCCTTGACGGCGGCCTGCAGGGGGGCAGGGAAGACGCTGTATTTCTCACCGCCCTGCTTGCCGCAGATAAGGTCGAGGACATCATAGTCCCGGAAGTCTTCCGCGTTGCAGAAGGCTTCGGATGACATCGAGCAGAATGCATATCCGGCCTGCATTACGAGTTCTCCGTGCGTACGGCAGAAATCGAAGCTGTTGCCGGCGATGCGCTTTCCGGCGTGGTTGATGTGGCTCGCTCCGAACCCGGGATAGTCGTTGTCGACGAATTCCGCGCCGCGCCGGAACTCGTAGGTCTCTCCAAGATAACTGATGTCGCTGATGTAGGGGACTCCCGAATCTATGTCCGAGTCGAATCCGGCATATTCTCCGGCGTCTATCCACGCAGGCGCCGATACTTTGGTGAAGTTGTTGACTATAAGTACTGTTCCTTTGGCCTCGCCTGTCGGTATGCCGACGCAGAGAGTCTCTGACGGGAAACTCTTCCCTCCCGTATTGTACGCTTCAACCCGGTAGCTGTAGAGGTGCCCGGGGGTGATCCGCATGGTCATGTGAGGTTCGGAGGTCAGTACTCCGGCATCGAAGGCCCCGTCGTCGGTGCGGGTATACACTATGTACCCCGTCGGTGCGGCCGTCGGCTCCCGGCTGTCGCCGCGCGGTTTCCAGCTCAGCTCTACCGCAGTCCCGTCTTCGGAAAGCTCAGCCCTGAGCGCCCTTACCGGCAGGGGCTGCACCACATACGGGCAGCCGTAGAACTCGCTCAGGGTCTTGAGTATGCCCTTGTATACGGCCCTGCATACCGTGAAGCGGAACGACGGGTCGAGGGCAAACTTCATGTCGGCGAAGTTCTGGTGGCTGAGCAGCTCGAGTATCATGGCCGGTACACCGGTGGTCCGGCTTTCGCTGTAGCTCCTGTCCCACAGTCCCCTGCGCGACCACAGGGAGTCGTAGCCCGAGCGTATGTCGTCCACGACCTGGGTCTGCACATAGTCGCAGAGCAGGCGGCTTATTATCCTGTCGCGTCCGTCGGAGAACTCCCTGTCGGAGTCGCTTCTGAGGGTGTATATGGCGAGGGTTCCCACTGTCGTGTCGCCCTGGGCGATTCCCGCGTCGGTATGGAACGCGAACGAGAGGTCGAACGGTATCTGCTTCTCCTCACGCATCATCGTGGTCCACAGACCGCGTGTCGCGAAGTCGTTGGTGTAGTCGTCCTCCCAGTTGCGTGTGATGGTGCTGTCGGTGCCTGCCCACTGCATCCAGTAGTGCGCACCTTCCATGAAACTCGCGACTCCGGAGGTGCTTCCGCCTCTTTCCAGCTTGCCCATTCCGCCTCCGAACCTTACGGCGTCTGCGGTGACAACTTTCCCTTCGGGGCCGTAGTTGTCGAGCGTGACGGATCCGTCGGTGCCCTTGTCGAACTCGAAGGTGCCGAGATATATCCATGTCCCGCCGCCTCTGCGCTGGTTGACCGTGAACACGGTCTCTCCTCCCATGTGCCTTACGGTGTAGCGTGCCTGTCCGGTGCTTTCAGGCAGGGTCTTGTAGGAGACATAGACGGCATAGCTGCCCCGGCTTTCGATTTCTGGCACCCAGGTGGCAGATGCGTCCGCCAGGGCGTTGCAGGCGGCCATTCTCGCCGTACCGGCGCGGAACGGGTTGTCGCAGAATCGGTAGGCCCTCTTGAAATCGGCAAAGCCCTCTCCCGCATCGTCCCAGCCGCCCTTTTCATAGTAATGGCCGGCCTTGCGGGTAAGGGAGTCACGGAAACCGGAGAACGCCCTGTCGTTGTCGCAGACGACCTCAAGCGGCTGCGTGTCCCTTTCGCGCGGAGTCATTACACAGGCTCCGGCATTTTCCAGCATGGGCATAAGGAACGGCAGCACGAAGCCTGGTGTGAGCATGTCCTCTACGGTATGGTGCAGCGGAGCCCTCTGCCATATCCATTCTCCGGTGGCTTCGTCGTAGTATTTCCCGTGGCTCTGCCACAGGGCTATGTATCTTCCGTCGAGACCGTCGGGAAAGGGTATGGCCCCGATGCGGTGCACGAGCGCGCAGGAATCCCTCTCTCTCGGGTCGCTGATCGCCCTGGAGTATCCGGACGGCCAGCCGCTGTTCCCGACGGAGGGGAGTATCAGGTCGGAGAGTTCGTAGCGGTTCGTATAGACCCTGCCCAGACGGCAGGCGGGATCCTCTTCCCTTATGAACCCGTCCATGACTGACCGTGCCCAGCCGACATCGGCGCTGTGCCAGGGGTAGTATGACAGCCCGGCGGAGAAGTACAGGTCGAGGGTGCCGCTTCTCGAACGCACCCTCGTAAGGCTGAACTCCTCTTTCACGCCGGTCCTCTGCTGCAGCCAGGTCTCGAGGCTGTCGCACATGGGGGCAAGATCCCTCGCTCCCGGCGCTGCCGTCAGGGTGTGGCACAGGGCCGATGCGGCCGTCAGCAGTATGATGAGGCGTTTCATCTTTTCTTCCTCCGGTAGAATCCGACAAGGTGGAAGGCCAGCAGCAGGACTCCGCACAGGCATATCGCCAGACAGTCTGCCGCATAGTCATGGAGGTCCTGGCTGCGGTAGGGAAGGGCTCCCTGGACGATTTCGGTGATGCCGGCAAGGATGCAGCCGAGGGCGCAGACGTTGATTACCCCGGCGACGACGGACGACGCCTTGTCAGGCCTGCGGTCCATGGAGCCGTAGGCTATCCACGGGAAGGGGAAGAACATGGCGAAATGCACGATCTTGTCCGTGGGTATGCCCAGTATGGTCTTCTGTACGTCCGGCAGGCTGTCGAAATCCGCGAAGCACAGGTAGGCGACAGCTGCCAGGTAGACGAAGAGCACCGTCTTGTAGACTATGCTATAGAGCCTGCATTTCATAGAGTTTCTTGTAGTATCCTTTCTTCGCGATGAGTTCTTCGTGGCGTCCTCTCTCCACTATCTGCCCCTCGTGCATGACTATTATCTCGTCCGCCTTCCTGACCGTGCTGAGGCGGTGCGCTATCGATATCGTGGTCCTGTTGTCCATGAGCTTGTCTATGGCGTCCTGCACGAGCCTTTCGGACTCTGTGTCGAGCGATGCCGTGGCCTCGTCGAGTATCAGTATGGGAGGGTTCTTGAGAATGGCCCTGGCTATGCTGATGCGCTGCCGCTGTCCTCCCGAGAGCAGCGTTCCGCGGTCGCCTATGCAGGTCTGGTAGCCGTGCTCTTTCTCGATTATGAACTCATGGGCGTTGGCTATCTTCGCCGCGGCCTCGACCTGCTCCTGGGTCGCGTTCTCCACACCGAACGCGATGTTGTTGAATATCGTGTCGTTGAACAGTATCGGTTCCTGGTTGACATTTCCCATAAGCGCCCGGATGTCCCGCGTAAGGGCGTCCCTGAGGTCGACCCCGTCAATGCTTATGCTTCCGGAATCAGGGTCGTAGAAGCGCGGGATGAGGTCTACCAGCGTGGACTTTCCCGCTCCGCTCGCACCGACTATGGCGATGTTCTTCCCCTTGGGAATGGTCAGGTTGATGTCCTTGAGTATCTGCTTGCTGCCGTTGTCGTAGCTGAAGCATACATGCTCGAAGCGTATTGCGTCGTCGAAACTTTTGATCCTTACCGGCTTCTCCGGCTCGACGATGTTGTTGCCGGCGTCGAGTATCACGTTTATCCTTTCCATGGACGCGAGGCCGCGAGGAATGCCGTATGCGGCCCTCGAGAAGTCTTTTATGGGCTGTATCACGCTGTACAGTATGGCCATGTAGGACATGAAGGTCGGAGCGTCGATGACTGCCCTGTCGCCGAGTATCAGGGTGCCTCCGAACCACAGCACTATCGCTATCAGTATCGAGCCGAGCAGCTCGCTTACGGGATGCGCGCTCGACTGGCGTATAGCCACGCGGTTGTTCTTCATCCTCATCTGCTCCGTGATGCCGTCGAAACGGGAGCTCATCTTCTTTTCCGCGAGGAAGGCCTTGATTATCCTGAGCCCGCCGAGGGTCTCCTCAACCTGGCTCATGGTGTCGCTCCAGTACTGCTGGGCTTCGAGCGACTGAGCCTTGAGCCGCCTTCCGACGGCGCTCATGATGCCTACCATAATTGGGGCGAACACGAGCGTGAAGAGGGTCAGCTGCCAGGACATGATGAACAGGACTGTCATGTAGATTATGATCAGGATAGGGTTCTTGATGAACATCTCTATCGTGGAGCTGATAGAGGTCTCCACTTCCTGCACGTCGCCGCTTATCCTTGCGATTATGTCGCCCTTGCGCTCCTGGCTGAAGAAAGCGAGGGGCAGGGAGAGTATCTTGTCGTAGATCTGCCTTCGCATGTCCTTGACGATGCCCGTGCGTATCGGGACCATCACCGCCGCCGCGCCGAAGTAGCAGGAGGTCTTGACCAGTACTATCGCGCAGAATATGAGGCAGAGCATCAGCAGTACGCGGCTTTCGCCGTAGTCCTGTATCCACATGCTGACGAAGTAGTAGACATTGTTGATGATGTCGTTGAAGCCCGAGGCGTCCTCCCAGGGGATGAACTCATAGTTCCTCTCTCCCACCTTGAAGAGAATCTGCAGTATGGGTATCAGCAGCGAGAACGAGAACACGTTGAACACGGCCGACAGTATGTTCATCACTACCGATCCCGCGACATATCTCCTGTATGGCGTGACATAAGTCTTTATCAGTTTCCAGAACTCTTTCATAAATCCTGCAAATTTAACTATTGCCCGCTGATTTCCAAATTGAAGAGCGGAGAAGCGCTCTGGCGGGGAAGGGGCACGAGCCTTACCGAAGGGTCGAGCACCGCCCTCGAGCAGTCGTGTGCCAGGGCCGGGGTGTTGTTGTGCTCGCTGAGGTGGCACAGGAACACGTTCCGCAGGCCGGGATGCGCGAACTCCCGTATCGCCGCGGCGCATTCGTCGTTCGAAAGGTGTCCGTGTCCGGAGCATATCCTGTCCTGGAGCTCTTTGGGATAGGGGCCGGCGCGCAGCATGCCGAGGTCGTAGTTGGACTCTATGACTACCGTCTCGGCCTGGCGCGAGAGGTCGAGGGCCTCCTTGGTCATGGCGCCTATGTCGGTCATTATGACGAAGCGGTATCCGTCCAGGATGATCGCGTATCCTACCGTCTGGGCCGCGTCGTGGGGAACCTGGAAGTAACGCGCGCGTATCCTTCCGGGAACTATGTCGTTCCACCCCTGTCCGAGCGTGCGCCTGCAGGAAGGCAGCTGCTCTCCCGTGATGCGGTGCGAGCAGAGCGCCCTGCCGAGCGCTCCCGTGGTCCATACGGGCTTGTGCAGGTGCTTGCAGTAGGAGCCGAGCGCGCGGATGTGGTCGTAGTGGTCGTGGGTTATGAGTATGCCCCCGAAGTCGTCGTATCCGAGCCCGTCGGCTGCCAGCTCCTTCTTCAGGCGGCGCGGGCTTATGCCGGCGTCGATCAGGATTCCGCATTCGCAGCGCGTGTCCGAGAATATTCCGATGAAGTAACAGTTTCCGCAGCTTCCGGAAGAGAGGGACTTGAACTTAATCGCCTTCATCGCTGCAGTATCTTGAAATTACGTTGTATGATTCGGCTACGCCCAGCTCTCCGGCGCGGGAGAGGTCTATGCAGCCCTTCTCCTCGTCGTGGAGGTATATGAGCACCAGCCCGCGGTTGAAGTAGGCGTCGCCCATGTAGGGGTGCAGGCGTATGGCCATGTCGTAGTTCTCTATGGCCTCGACCATGTTGTCGGACTGGCACAGCAGGTTGCCCAGGTCGAAGTACAGGTAGGGGATGTCGGGCAGTATGTCGAGCGCCGCACGGATGTCGGCTATGGCTTCGGAATAGTCGTAGCTGCGCGCGACCCTGTCGTTCACCCTCGCCCTCGCGGCTCCCTGGGTGTCCATGGAGAGGGTCTGCACATTGCCCTCGAGCGAGGCTATGAAGTCTATCATCTCTGCCTTGAGCACGCCCCTGTTCATCAGGTAGAAGGCCTTGTAGTACCTGGAGTACTTGTCGCGGGCCTGCTCGTCGTCCGCGCTCTCCACGGCCTTGTCGAACCATTCGAGGGCGGAGTTGAACTTCTTGTCCTGCAGGTCCTGGAGCCCTTTTGCGAAATATTCCTCGGCGCAGGTGCTGGCTACATAGGTGGCAGGGGCGGGCACGGTCTCGCTGCGTATCTCGACAGGCACCGGCATCACCTGCCTGAAACGGTCTATCAGGGCGTTCTCGTATTCCTTCGACAGTGCCTGCGTGCCCTCGTCGCGTCCGGCGGCCAGGGTGAAGCGGTACAGCGGCTTGAGGCGTATGTCGACATTGCGGTTCTGGAGCAGCTCGTTGTCGAAGTTCTCCTGCGCGAAATCGGCGTCGAACGCCAGCAGGGAGCTGTACTTGCGCGTGGTGTCGGCGAACGACCCGGCCTGGCTGCTTTCCCTGTATTCGCGTATCTTCTCCTGGGCGGTGCGGTAGTCGGAGTCGGCCTCCCTGAACCTTCCCATCATGCTCTTCACATACGAGCGGTTCATGTATGCCCTGGCGAAGTCGGGATACAGTTCTATCGACTTGTCATAGTCCGCGAGGGCGTCTTCCCACCTCTCGAGGTTGGCGAATATCGCCGCCCTGTTGAAGTGGGCGAGCACGTTGTCGGGATTGATGTTTATCACCCTGTCTATGTCTTCGAGCGCCTTCTCCATTTCGCCGACCTGCATGTAGATAAGGCTCCGGTTGTAGAGAGTGAGCGCGTTGCCGGGCTCGTGCCTGAGCACGGTGTTGAGGTCTGCCATGGCGCCGTTGTAGTCCTTCCTGTCATAGCTTATCAGCGCCCTCTCGAAGTAGGCGAGGGTGTTGGTCGAATCCAGGGCTATGGCCATGTCGAGGTCCTCGACCGCCTTGTCGAGCTCTCCCGTACCCGAGTATATCCTTGCCCGGCGTATGTACGACTCCGGCTCGTAGCGGTCGAGCCTTATGGCCTGGTTGTAGTCGGCCAGGGCCTTGAGCGTGTCGGAGAGGAACAGGTAGCAGGCGCCGCGGTTGAGGTAGGCCGAAGGGTCCCTGGGCTCCCTGCGTATATAGTAGTCGAAATCCTGCACGGCCTCTTCAAAGCGCTGCGCGAGGAAGTAGGTGACGCCGCGCGAGAAATATATCCCGTACAGGCCTGGCCTGAGCGAAAGGGCCTTGTCGAAGTCGTCCAGCGCGCCCTGGTAGTCCTCGAAGCGGCTTCTCGTGATCGCGCGGTAGTGGTAGCCGTCGGTGAAGACGGGGTTGAGCCTGACCGATGTGTTGAAATCCTGGTCAGCCCCGCGTATGTCGCCCAGGTTGTACTTGGCTATCCCCCTGAAGAAATATCCCCAGTATTCGGTGCTGTCGAGCCTGGTGAGTATGTTGAAGTTGTCTATGGCCTGGGCGTATTTCCCCTCGGACAACGCCTGCCTGCCCCTCCACATGAACACGTCCTTGTCGTATTGGGCGAGGACGGCGCATGGAAAGACGAACAGCGCCAGGGCTATGGACAGTATGAACTTTTTCATTAACTTTGCAAATATACGAAAAGCCGGGCGCAGAACAAATGCAGATGCATAAGCTCAGAATCATCTTGTCCTACATATTCCTGTCCGTTCTTCCGTTTACAGCATCCGGGAGTCCCGACAGGTTGCGCGACGACCTGCTGTTCCTGACGGACAGGAGCCAGGAGGGGCGTGCCACAGGCAGCGCCGGTGCCCAGTCCACTGTGTTCTACCTGCTCAGGGAGTTCCGCAACCTCGGCCTGAGGACTACGGTCCAGTGCTTCGACTGCGACGGCAAGGCAGGACGCAATGTCGTGGCGGTCACCCCGGGCTGGTACAGCGACTACATCGTCGTGGGGGCGTATTACGACGGCTTCGGCTTTCTCGACGGCGCTTTCTATCCCGGGGCTGATTCCAACGCTTCCGGCGTGGCTGCGCTGCTCGGTCTCGCCCGCAGCCTCGCATCGGAGTGCTCCGGGAGCACGGGACTGATATTCGTGGCCTTTGACGGGCATAACTCCGGCCTGTCGGGCTCCAGGGAGTTCCTCGGACGCTTCTCCAAGGAATATCCTTTCCGCATGATGATCAACCTCGACATCCTCGGCTCGTCCCTCGTGCCCCCTGACAGCTCGAGACCCGACTATGTGATAGCGCTCGGCGGCATCCCCTATATGTTCGCGCTCGAGAGGGCTAACCGCGGCCCGGGACTCGACATAAGCTACGACTACTATGGCAGCGAGCAGTTTACGGAACTGTTCTACAGGAGGATAGGCGACCAGAGCTGGTTCCTCGACGCCGGAGTGCCCTCGCTGATGTTCACTTCCGGCATAACGCTCCATACGAACAAGGTCGGCGACACTGTCGACACGCTCGACCTCGACCTGCTTTCCAGACGCATAACTCTGATAAGGGAATGGCTGATATCGATGATCTGAAACAGTTCCGTCCCGTGATAGACCTCAACGCCGAACTCGTGCGTCATCCCGAGGCCACGTTCTACGGCAGGGTAGCGGGGGATTCCCTTTCCGATGCAGGGCTGCATGACGGGGACGTGCTTGTCATAGACAGGTCCCTGGAGCCCTCGGACGGCAGTCTCGTGGTCTGTTTCGCGGACGGAGAGTTCCGTGCCGGATATATGTCGGTGCGCAGGGACGGCGTGTGGCTGGTTCCGGCTGCCGGGGACCGTGGCGCCGTGCGGCTCGACGGGGAAGGGCGCGTGCCGGTGTGGGGCGTCGTGACCTATGTCATAAAGAATGTATCTCCATAAGTTCGTTCCAGTCCGTGGTATACCTGCGGGAGCGGTGCTCCGTCCTCATGCATCCTGTGAATTCCCCTTCCCTCTGGATTCCGAGGCGCAGCAGGCCGGCCCCTCTGGCGTTGTACTTGTCCATGAGCGACGAGAGAGCCTTCTCCTTCTGCCTCAGGACTGAGTCCTTCTCGTCTTCGAACAGGGAGGCCTGCGTGAGCGACGCGTCGCAGATGCCGCCCAGCGTGACGCCCGCCTTCTTGTACATGTACCCGGGACGGAAGATCTCGCGGAATACCTTCAGCGCGGCGGACACTATGCCCTGGGTGCTGTCCGTCGCCTGTTCCAGCACGGTCTCGCCGCGGGGGAAGAACTGCGGCAGATCCTCGCGGAAGCGGTTGGTGTACAGGAACACCTCCACCCTGGAGGCCGCGGACCCCTCCTTGCGCAGTTCGTGCGCGCATGCTCCGGCGAAATCGGAGACCGTCCTGGCGAGTTCTTCGGGATCCGAAGTCATGGATGCGAACGAGCGTGAGGTGCAGATGCTTTCGCGCCGCTCCCTGCGCTCCTCCTGCAGCGCCGGAGTGCCGTGGAGCTCCGTCCATGTGCGCAGCCCGTTCGCTCCGAAGCGCGATTCCGCCCATGCGCGGGGCCTTCCGCAGAAGTCCAGTGCTGTCTCTATGCCGCAGGAGTGCATGGTCGCGGAAAGCCTGCGCCCTATGCCCCAGACTTCTTCTATGGGAGTGAGCGACAGTGCCTTTACCCTCTTTTCGTCCGTGTCAATGGTGCATACGCCGCCGTATCCCCTGTGGCGCTTGGCGAAGTGGCTGGCTATCTTCGAAAGTGTCTTCGTGGGTGACAGGCCTATGCTCACCGGGATGCCGGTCCATTTCAGTACCTTCTCCCTAAGCGCCCTGCAGGCCTCTTCCCGGGCGGTGGCGTCGCCGTCGTCCAGACGGAGGAAGGCTTCGTCTATGGAATATACCTCTATGCCGTAGCCCGAGGAGCGCAGCAGGCTCATCACGCGTGCCGACATGTCGCGGTAGAGCCTGAAGTTGGAAGAACGGGCCTCCAGCCGCCCGGCCTTCACTTCCTGCTCCAGCCTGAACATGGGCGTGCCCATCTTTATCCCCATGGCCTTGGCCTCGTTCGACCTCGACACGACGCATCCGTCGTTGTTGGAAAGGACCACTACAGGACGGCCTTCCAGTCCGGGCTGGAAGACCCTTTCGCAGGACACGAAGAAGTTGTTGCAGTCGACGAGTGCGTACATGAATTTTTATGCTAAAATCGTAAAAATAATTCAAAACAGTTTGTTAAATTTGCAGAACACGACAGAGACACTTTTGAGAAACTGTAATCAATCAAATAATCAAACCGATTTTTCTACTATGGTCAAGGTCAACATTGACGGCTGCAGATCCTTTGCGGATGCGGCCGGGTACGAGTCTTATGTAAGGAAGGCGCTGGATGCCTACGATACCCTGCAGGCCGGAAACGGCGCGGGAAACGATTTCCTGGGTTGGAAAACCCTTCCCGTGGATGTGCCGGAGAGCGTGATAGCTGACTGCGAGGCGATACGCGACAGCTGGGCGGCGAAGAAGGTGGACCTGGTGGTGGTGATAGGCATAGGAGGATCGTATCTCGGTGCCCGCTGCGCCATCGAGGCCCTCTCGCACCAGTTCATCCGTCCCGAGGGGATCCCGAGGGTGGTGTTCGCCGGAAGCAACCTCTCGGAGGAGTACCTTGCCGAGATGATGGACCTTGCCGCGGCAAGCAATGTGGCCTGCGTGGTCATATCCAAGTCCGGAACCACTACCGAGCCTGCCGTGGCCTTCCGCATAGTTAAGGAGCACATCGAGAAGACATACGGCAAGGAGGAGGCCGCCGGAAGGATAGTCGCTGTGACGGACGCCTCGAAGGGCGCCCTGAAGACGCTCGCAACCAGGGAGGGATACAAGACTTTCGTGGTTCCCGACAATGTCGGAGGCCGCTATTCGGTGCTCACTCCCGTAGGCCTGCTGCCCATAGTGCTCGCCGGTTTCGACGTCAGGGCGATGCTGCGTGGTGCGGCGTGCCAGAGGGAGGCCCTCATGGAGCGTTCGGCGGAGAACCCGGCCGTGAAGTATGCCGCGATGCGCAACCTCCTGTATTCTGGACTCGGCAAGAAGATCGAGATACTCGTGACCTTCAATCCCAGGCTCCAGTATCTCGGAGAATGGTGGAAGCAGCTGTACGGCGAGTCCGAGGGCAAGGACGGCAAGGGCATATTCCCGGCGTCGGTAGTCTGCACGACCGACCTGCATTCCATGGGGCAGTACATCCAGGAAGGCGAGAGGATAATGTTCGAGACGACGGTAGTAGTGGAGAACTCCAACCGCGAGCTGGTGATAGGCTCCGATCCCGACAACCTCGACCAGCTGAACTATCTGGCCGGGAGCAGGGTCGAGCACTGCAACTCAATGGCCCGGCTCGGCACCAAGCTCGCCCATATCGACGGCGGCGTGCCGCAGATCGAGGTGACCGTCGACAGGGTGTGCGAGGAGAGCCTCGGGGCTCTGTTCTACTTCTTCGAGTTCGCCTGCGGAGTGAGCGCGTACACGCTCGGCATCAACCCCTTCAACCAGCCGGGAGTGGAAGCCTACAAGAAGAATATGTTCGCCCTGCTGCGCAAGCCCGGCTACGAGGCACGCACTGAAGAGCTTCTCGGGAGGCTCTGAGGCCGTAGGAGCTGCCTGCAGGGGGCCGACCTATTTTAACTGATATTCGGAGACATTTTTCAGACCTGGTATTCCGTAGTATGCGGAGACCAGGTCTCCTTTCAGATATACCTGCCGTCCTTCGAGGGAGGGGTTGTCCTGCAGGTTCAGCTCGTCGCGCACATTCCCGCTCTTGAGCTCGACGCTCAGGCAGTAGCGGGTGTCTGCGGTGGAGCTCCTGCCTCCGAGTACTATGTTGGTCTGCCTGTCGAAGGGCCCATCGAAGCTGACCTTTCCTGTGCCGGTGGCAACCCCCACGATATATCCCAGTACCCATACGTCCTTTTCGCCGGGGTGCATTCTCGCCTCGGAGACATCGTAGGCGTTGTCTATGTCGCCCGCGTAGTCCTCTCCGTAACGGTAGCTGTCGTTGAGGTAGCTCCTGCTGCTGTCCACGCTGATGCTGATCTCTCCGCCCGGAGCCGTCCCGCCGGCCGTGGAAAGGCTTACCGTCAGCATCTGCTGCGCCTCGAGCAGCCGGGAGAACAGCATCTGGCTTTCGCCGTAGGCGCGCAGGCTCACGCTGACGGCTCCAGGATCGAAGTAGGCGTAGTCGTCCTGCGAGTAGCCGCAGCTGAGGGAGCCGGCCTCGGAAGAGTAGACTATCTCGGCGTCGGGGAAGGCGTCCATGAAGCTCTTGTCGGCAACCGCCCTTATACCACAGTTGCTCTGGGTGCAGAGCAGGCTTACCCCGACGCTCTGTCCCTTTTCCACCACTACCACCCTGCTGTCCGAGAAGCACGGCGAGCCGAAGGCCGGGGCGTCGAAGGCGATCGATGCCGCGCTTACGGTATAGCTTCCCGCCGGGACTTCCAGTTCGTCGGGGGAGTCGCCGAAGCGTCCTTCATAGACGGCTTTCCCTTTCGAGTCGCATACGCTCAGGATGAAGTCTTCGGTATCCGGCAGGGCGTCTGTCCCGCCGTCTTTGAGAGATATCGCCCCGGCGGAGGCCGGAGTGCCGAGGCTGACGGTTATGGTGCCGCTGCCTCCCGGGATCTTTGCGCATCCTCCCGCCGCAAGCATGCACGGGAGGAACAGGGGAATCATGCATTTGTCGAAGTGTCTCATAGCGTTTCTGTTTGTCTTACGGCTGCAAAGGTAGGCACGGGTTCCGTATAATCGGAAAAGAAACGGAAAAATTGCCGAAACCGCAGTAAAACTTCACCCCTTCCTTGCATCACTGCGAGGAAGGGGCTACTTTAACCTAAACTTAAACTATGAAAAACTTCAGTCCAAAGATAGCTTCTTTTTTGAAATATGCAATAAGATTTTATAAAAATTTATATTTTTGTACTGGTATTGCCTTAATTCTTAATCGGTATCGCAATGAAAGCTATCAAGTATCTCGCCCTGTCGGCCGTGTCGGTCGCGGTGCTTGCGCTGCTTGCGCTGCTTTCCGGCTGCGGAAAGAAGTATGAGACGGTGAGCGGAGATCCGCTCAAGACTAAAATATACACTCTCGACAACGGACTCAGGCTCTATATGTCCGTGAACAGGGAGACTCCGCGCATCCAGACCTATATCGCGGTCAAGGTCGGCAGCAAGAACGACCCCTCCGAGACCACCGGACTCGCGCACTACTTCGAACACCTGATGTTCAAGGGCACCGAGAGCTTCGGAACTACCGACTATGCGGCCGAGAAGCCCATGCTCGACGAGATAGAGGCCCTTTTCGAGCGGTACCGCGCGACGGACGACGAGGATGAGAGGGCGGCGATCTACCATAGGATAGACTCCGTGAGCTACGAGGCCTCCAAGCTCGCGATACCCAACGAGTACGACAAGCTTATGGCGATAATAGGCGCCGAGGGCACGAACGCCTGGACCTCGAACGACGAGACCGTCTATACCGAGGACATTCCCTCCAACCAGATAGACAACTGGGCCCGCATACAGGCCGACAGGTTCCGTCACGGCGTGATAAGGGGCTTCCACACGGAGCTCGAGACCATATACGAGGAGAAGAACATGTCGCTGACGAGCGATTCCGACAGGATGTGGGACGCGGTGTTCGCGGCACTCTTCCCCAACCACCCCTACGGACAGCAGACTACGCTCGGCAGCCAGGAACACCTGAAGAACCCTTCTATCACCAATGTGAAGGAATATCACGACACCTACTATGTGCCCAACAACATCGCTATCTGCGTGTCGGGCGACTTCGACCCGGACGAAATGGTGGAAGCCGTCGAGAAGTATTTCGGCGACTGGGAGCCCAACCCTTCGATACCCGAGCTCGAGTATGAGAAGGAGCAGCCCATAGAGACGCCCGTCGTGAAGGAGGTTTACGGACTCGAGTCGGAGTTCGTGACCCTCGCGTGGCCCCTGCCTGCCGCCTCCGACCTGAAGACCGCGGCGGTGTCGGACATCGCTTCCTACATACTCCAGAACGGTTACTGCGGCCTCATCGACCTCGACGTGACCCAGCAGCAGAAGGTGCTGGCGATGTCGGCCGGCACCGTCCCCATGGCAGACTACGGCGCGATGCTCGTCATAGGCTATCCCAAGGAGGGACAGAGCCTTGACGAGGTCAGGGACATAACCCTCGGGGAGATAGCCAGGCTGCGCAGCGGAGATTTCGACGAGTCCCTGATTTCCGCGACTGTGAACAACCTGAAGCTGAATCAGATGAGGGCGCTCGAGAGCAATGCTGCGCGTGCGCAGAGTTATGTGACGGCCTTCATCAACGGCATACCCTGGAAGGATGCTGCCCGCGAGATGGACATGCTCGCCGAAGTCACCAAGGAAGATGTAGTGGCCTTCGCGCAGAAGTATCTCGGGGAGAACTCCTATGCCATAGTATACAAGCGCCAGGGCGAGGACAGGACCGTGCAGAAGATCGCCGCCCCCGAGATAACCCCCATAGTCTCCAACAGGGACATACAGAGCGACTTCCTGACGGAGATACAGAATACCGAAGTGACTCCGATAGAGCCCGTGTTCGTCGATTTCTCCAGGGACATGTCCAGGTTCAGCCTCGCCGACGGCCCCGAGGTGCTCTACAAGCACAACGAACTCAACGATCTTTTCACGCTCCAGCTGAGGTTCAACTACGGAACCCTGGACGACCCCGAGCTTTCGGTGGCCGCAAGCTACCTGTCCTACCTCGGTACGCAGGATATGAGCGCCGAGGAACTTGCCTCAAGGATGTACGCTCTCGGGTGCAGTTATTCGTTCGGCAGCGGCTCGACGATGTCGTACCTTACGCTCAGCGGACTCGGCGAGAACATGGGCGAGGCCCTCGCCCTGGTCGAGGACCTGATTTTCAACGCAGTGCCCGACGAGGGGATACTCGAGGGCATAAAGTCCGACGTGCTCAAGTCGAGGGAAGACAGCAAGAAGTCGCAGAGCAGCTGCCTGAGCGCGCTTTCCCGCTACGTGTTCTACGGAAAGGACTATGTAGGCAGGAATACGCTTTCCAATGACGAAATCATGGCCCTAAGTTCGGAAAGGCTGCTGACGAAGTTCAGGGACCTGTTCTCTCTCGGCCACGAAGTGCTCTACTACGGCCCTATGGAAGAGAAGGCGCTCGAGAAGACACTCTCCGATAATCACAGGTATACCCGGGGCGCCGGGCCGCTTCCCGAGAAGTTCATCGAATGGCAGCAGACTCCGTCGGACAGGGTGGTGATGGCCCAGTATGACGCCAACCAGATATACTATATCCAGTATTCCTGTGACGGAAGGGTGTTTGATCCTTCGATTACCTCCGTGGAGAGGCTGTATAACGAGTACTTCGGCGGCGGAATGAACTCCATCGTCTTCCAGGAGATGAGGGAGGCGAGGGGTCTCGCCTATTCGGCGGACGCCTTCTTCGACGAACCTTTGCATGAGGGCGGAGCCTACTCCTACACGGCAATCATAGCGACGCAGAACGACAAGATGCGCCAGGCGGTGGAGGCTTTCGATTCGATAATCAATGACATGCCCCGTTCCGAGGCCGCGTTCCAGGTGGCGAAGGATGCCCTCGTCGGGCGCTTGCGTACGGCCAGGACGACGGGAATCGGCGTCCTCGACTCCTACCTTGCGTGCAGGAGGATGGGTCTTTCCGAGCCCCTTACGAAGCAGGTATACGAGACCGTGCAGGGCCTGACCCTCGACGATATCGTGAAGTTCCAGCAGGAGTGGGTGAAAGGCCGCGACTACTGCTATGCGGTACTGGGCGACATCGACGATCTCGACACACGTTTCCTTTCGACCCTCGGTCCCGTCGAGGTGCTGAGCCTGGAGGATATATTCGGATATTAGCAGATGAATAATGTAGTTTCCCGCTGGCTGCGTAACGCGCGCTCCGTGTCCCTGGCACAGAGCGTGCTTCCGGCCGTACTCGCCGTCGTTCTCGCGCTCGGCTCTCCCGGATTCAATATCCTGTACTCGCTGCTCGCCGTGTTCGGCGTGGCCTGCGCACACCTTGCGATGAATCTCGCGGACGACTATTTCGACTTCAAGGCCGACATGCTCTCCGACCGCGACAAGGTGGTGCGCAAGGGATTCAGGGCCATGATGCTGAAATATCCCTATCTTACCGACGGCAGCCAGACGCCTGCGGGTCTTGCCCGGGCGATCGCCTGCTTCGTCGCGGCGGCTCTGCTCTGCGGTGCCGTGATATTCTGCGGAAGGACGGCCACCGGCGGGTTCACCGGAGCGGAAGGTTCCTGGTGGATACTGCTGTTCTGCCTTTCCGCCGGCTTCCTCGGGGTGTTCTACTCGGCGCCTCCGCTGAAGCTTGCGTACCGCGGCCTCGGAGAGCCTGTGATCGGCCTTATCTTCGGGCCGCTGCTGATGCTCGGCGTGTACTATTCAAGCTGCGGGAAGGTAAGTCCCGAAGTGTTGTGGATCTCGCTGCCGCTGGGGCTCATGGTGATGAACATACTCTATACGCACAGCTTCGTCGAGAAGGACAGCGACGAGGAGTCGAACAAGATGACCCTCGCGCGGCTGATAGGCTCCTATTCCGTCAATGCGCGTGCCGCCGTGGTCATAAACATGCTTCCCTACGCTATCGTGATCTTCGCCGTGTGCATGGGTTTCCTGCATCCGGCCTATCTGGTGCTGCTCTCGGTGCTCCCGAGGAGCATCTGGCTGTGCCGTTCGCTCGCGTCCTATGCCGCCGGAGACACTTCCGTCCCGGACAGGCCGGAGTGGTGGCTCGGACGCATGCCTCGCTGGGAGGCCATGAAGGCATCCGGCGTGGACTGGTTCATGATGCGCTGGCTCGCATCGCGCAACATACTTTCGGCGTTCTGCCTGCTCACGGTGGCCGTGCGCCTGTTGCTGTTGATTTTAAACTGAGATAGATATGAACAAGTTAGGTCAGATGATGTATCTGCCGCTGTGGTGGGTGCGTGCTGTGCTCGGACGCAGGAAGCCCCTGCAGAGCGTCGTCTTCATTTCCGACAGGTGCAACCTGAGCTGCAAGCACTGCAACGTGTATAATCATCTCGCGCCTGTAGACAAGACTTTTGCGCAGATAGAGGAGGAACTGCGCTACTGCTACGGTCTCGGTTCGCGCTTCGTGGACTTCGAGGGAGGCGAGCCTTTCCTCTGGAGGGACGGGGAGCGCGATGTCAACGACCTCTGCCGGCTCGCGAAATCGATAGGCTTCTACTCGTGCACGATAACGACCAACGCGCAGATGCCTTTCGACGGCAGCGTCGCCGACAGTATCTGGGTGTCGCTTGACGGGGTGGGGGAATATCACGAGAGAGTCAGGGGCAAGGGCACTTTCGCTCGGCTCGAGAAGAACATAGCCTCTTGCGGATGCCGGCATCTGAGCGCCAACATGGCGATAAACTCCCTGAACTGCGACAATGTCGCGCAGACCATAGAATATGTCGCGTCGAACCCTGCGTTCAGGAGCATCTCGCTGAACTTCCATACGCCGTTCCCCGGGACGGAGGATCTCGAGGTGCCGCACGACAGGAGGGTGGAGACGATCGACATGATAATCTCCTACAAGAAGAAGGGCTATCCCATAATGAACTCCGTGAGCGGGCTCAGGAAGATGAAGGACAACGACTTCGTGATGCGCTGCTGGATGACCAACTTCATCTTCGCAGACGGTACGAGGAGCCCTCAGTGCATAGGCTACGAGCAGGGTATCTGCGCGAAGTGCGGATTCTGCATGGCGGGCGAGGAGTCTGCTGTTATGGAGCTCAGACCCGACACGATACTCTCCGGCCTCAGGCTCAGGGTTTAGGGATCCGGGCTCAGCTCTCAGGAGCTTAGGGACTTGGACTCCTGGTCTCTGGCTCCGTATTCCGGGAGCCGGGCTCCCGGCTACCTGGTGACCTTCTTGCTCGCGAGGTTCAGCCTGTAGCTGAAATCCCTGCTGCCGTGGTAGAAGTGCATGTTCAGGGTGTTGGGGTCGATGAAGCGTATGTCGTTGAGCAGACGGTCGGTACGGTGGTTCTTGCTCTCGGGCTCCGCCCATGCCAGCACATAGTTGCCGTCGTCCTTCTGGTAGGCGACGATCACGCTGTAACCGCGGATGTCCATTATGACCGCCCTGTATCTTGAACTCTGGACTATGCCTTTCGCCGAAGCGAAGCCCTGCACGAGCGAACTCTGCGGATCGAGGATGTTGACTTTCACGCCCGAGGCTTTGCCCTGTGCGTCCGGGTTGTTATCCAGCCACCATTCGATCGAGATGTCCGTGAGGTAGTCAGGAAGCGGGATCTCCTCGAGCAGGGGATTGTCGTCGATGCTCTTTGCGAGCAGCCTCATCTGGGGTGTGTCCATGGACGGTGCGAGAGCCTCGTTGCTTCGTCCGCTTATCCTGTACGGCTGCCCTTCCTGCGGCGGCAGAGCCTCTCCCTCGAAGCTGATGCAGCCGATGAAGTCGCTGTCGGGGCCGTAGCAGACTCCTACATAGCTCCTTGCTCCGCTTTCGGAGGAGCCCAGTATGTAGTCCAGCTGATAGAACCTTTCGCCCCTTATTTCGTAGCTGAGGGTGCTGTCGGCGAAGGCCCTGCTGTCCATACCGTCCGCCGCGGCGCAGTATACGCCGTAGGACTGCGTTTCAGTCCATTCCGCAGTTCCCGGCCTGCGCTCGAGCCTGTAGATGTGCACGCAGTCGAGGGAGTCGGGCGGAAGCGCGAGGGCGTGTATGATGTCTACCGCGTCCACACGCCTCGCGAAGGCCCTGAACTGCTGCCCCGAGGGTATGAACGCCGAGGCTATGCCGCGCGCGTCGGCCTCGGAGTAGGGGCTGATGCTTAGCAGGGTGTCGCGTCTGGCCGCGATGTCGGCTCCGTAGGCGGAGTCCGGATACTTGCTGAGGAACCTGTCGTATGCCTCGAGGTCCGCCTTCTCTATTGCCTTGCGGTAGTTCCTCGTCTCCGCGCGGCTCTGCGCCGAGGCGTCGAATCCGGCCGCCGTCAGCAGCAGGAGCGCGAGCACGCCGTATAATCCTTTCATAAATATGTCTCGAAGTAGTCTGTTATCTTGTCGTAGAGGTGGACTCTCGCGCGTCCCATCATGTTGTGGGCCTCGAGCGGGTAGGGAAAGTAGTCTATGCGCTTCTCCTCGCGTATACAGGCCTGCAGGAACGAGAGCGAGTGCTCCCATACCACCGTGTCGTCGAGCACTCCCTGGCATATCAGGACCCTGCCGGTGAGGTTGTCGGCCTTGCCGACGAGCGAAGTGAGCGCGTATCCTTCCGGATTGTCCTGCGGACGGTCCATGTATCTTTCTCCGTACATCACCTCGTACCATTTCCAGTCGATGACCGGGCCTCCTGCTACCGCCACCTTGAAGAAGCCGGGATTGTCGCAGGCGAGGGTCAGTGTCATGAAGCCTCCGTAGCTCCAGCCGTGCACGCCTATGCGCTCACGGTCTATCGCGGGAATCCTGTCGAGGAGCGCGTTTATGCCTGCCATCTGGTCGGCCGCCTCGGCTACCCCGCACTGCCTGTTTAGGGCCTTCTCGAACGCGGCCCCGCGGTTCTGCGTACCGCGGTTGTCCTGGACATACACGAAATAGCCCTTCTGCGCCATAAGCATCTCCCACATGCGGATGTTGCCGAGATAACTGTCGGTGACCATCTGCGAATGCGGGCCTCCGTAGACATAGACGATAAGCGGATATTCCTTCGAAGGGTCGTAGTCGAGCGGATAGAACAGGCGGTAGTAGTTGTCGTACTTCCCGTCGGCGGAACGGACGGTGCCGAGTTCGGCCCTGCACTGCGCATATTCATCGAGAGGGTCGAGGGCCGTGAGGATATGGTTGACCACGTTGCCCTCGCAGTCCTTGACTACGGTGACTCCGGGCACGTTGAAACTGCTGTAGCGGTCTATGAACTTCGTGCAGTCCGGTGACATGTCTATCTCGTGCCAGCCTTTCTCCCAGGTCAGCCTTTCAGGCCTGGAATGGCCGCTGCGGCGCAGCCTGATCCTGAACAGGTGGTTCTCCACGGGAGAGACCTCGGCAGAGGTGTAGTAGACATATCTGCCGTCGTCGGCTATGTAGCTTACGTCGGCGTCGCACTCCGTCAGCCTCCTGACATTGCCGAGCGTATCGCAGAGGTAGAGGTTCTTGTATCCGTCGCGGTTGTCGGTGCGGTAGAGGAACTCATAGCTGCCCTTGATGAAGTACAGCGGATCCTGCGGCTCCACCCAGGCGTCGTTGTGCTCGCTCAGTATGGTACGCACGAACGAACCGTCGTCGGAGCGGTACATGTTGAGGTTCATGTCATGCTGGCTGCGGCTTAGCACCTGCACGAATATGTAGCGCCCGTCGGGCGACCAGGTGATTCCGGTGAGGTAGCGCTCCTCGTCGAAGTCGGTGACTCCGAGCGTGCACAGTTCGTTGCCGAGCGTGTCGCACACGACCAGCGAAAGCCTCTCGGATGCGGTTCCCGCCATGGGATAGCGCAGGGGCACGGTGCTGCCGTCGCCGAGGTTGATGTCGAACATCGGAAATATCCCCACGGCCCTCTCGTCCTTCCTGTAGACCGCTATCCTGCTTCCGTCGGGTGAGGGGAACACGCCTCCGCGGTAGCCGAACTCGCTGCGGCTCACGACCCCGCCGTAGGATATGCCCGGCTCAGGGCTTTCAGGCAGGGTGTAGAGCGTTCCGGAAGACTCGGGAGTCTTCGTGAGCTTCCCGTCGGCGGTCCAGTACAGGCTCACCCTTTCGGGGAGCACCGACCTTACGCCCTGACCTACTGATTCCTCGACCGTGAGCATCCTCGCTCCGGGATTGCCCTCGGGATGCGTCGCCAGCACTCCGAGTATGAGACCGATAAGGCAGCTCAGCATCTTTCGCTCAGTTTACGGGAGCCACATAGGGCACCTGAGAGTTGATGTCCGATTCTCTGACGGATATGATGCCGTCGACTATGTGCTTCTGCATGCCCCTCCAGGGCAGGCGTCCGTTGTACTGCTTGTAGTGCAGTTCGACCATTTTGCCGCTGCACTTCATCAGAGAGTCCGCCACGGCCTTGTCCACCACCGAGAAGTTGAACTCGTTCGACTGTATGGTCCCGCCGCGGTTCTCGCTGTTGAAGCCGGTCTGGATGAGCCTTCCCTCGTAGGTCTTCCATACCCAGCCCTTGTACATTATCTGGTTGAGCTCTCCGGCCTTGACGCCTTCGCCGAACACGAAGCAGAACTTGAAATATATGAATATCGCAAGCGCCACGGCTATGATTGCGGCCGTCCAGGTGATGATTTTTCCCTTTCTTGTCATAATATCCGTATTTATGCAGCAAATATACTCAGAAGCCGAGAGCAATGCAAATGAACTTGTTCGCTTTGCATTGCCGAGGCGCACCGGTATATGCGGCGCAGCCGAATTGCGAAGAAGCCGAGAGCAATGCAAGTCTACCTGCAACTGCCGGGGCGCGCCGGGATATGTGGCCGATGTCTTTGCACTTGGATATTCTCCGGCGTAACACCTTTAGATATTTTCCAGCCAAATAGATATTTTCCCGCCAAACACCTTCCACGCCCGGACCCCACTGAGCCGCGTGCAGGGTGTGTGATCGATACCGGTGTGCTCAAATTGACGGTATCCGCCTTAGCTGCCGGGCTCTCAGGCACTTGCAAGGCATGCCGGTGTGGCGGATGTTTTGCGGGAAGGGTTCACGCCGGCACCGGGAATGCCTCTATGGGGTGGATTTTTCAGGCTCCCCCGACAAGTCCTTCGCATTTTCAACTTTCCTTTAAGGAGACTGCAATAGGTGGTTTACGATATAAGAAAGCCGCTCGGATTGTGAGCGGCTTACTTGAAGAGTATGAATAGACTGGATTTATTCCTTTATGGAATTGAGGTCACGGAACAGTTTTACGTATTGCGGCCAATAATGGAATATGCTGTAAACAATGCCTAAAATCAGTCCAATTGTCATTATCCAGAAGCCAATACGGTGAAAAGTCCATACGCTCGGCAAAAGAAGGGCGAAAAAGGAAACAAGACACATGCCGATGAATATTTCACCCGATAAAGTCAGCAACTTGATAGTTGCAGTTTTTGAAAAAAGTTGTTTGGGAGAGAGGACGGCTATGTTGATGCTCTTTAATTTGCGGTACAGATAAATGTACCATATTGCACCGATAGCGAGGAACGAAGACAGGTATATTTTCAGATAGAGAGGAAACGAGATTGGATTGATGTTGTAGATTGCCGCAGCCACAAATATAATAGCTACTAAGAGCAAAGATGTATATGCCTTGCGGAATTCTTTTAGTATCTTGGTCTGCGCTGTTTTGGAGGCTGACACGTTTATCTTTATATCGGTGTTTGTCTTGGCGAGCACCTGCTCAAGCGTTGACATGCTTTTTTTAAGTTCGTTGAGTTTCATATTACATCTGTTTTGAAAGTTTGTCTTTAATACGGTGGATTTTAACTGCAACAGTATTGCGTTTAATGCCAAGTGTATCAGCTATTTCATCATACGAATACTCATCAAGCCAAAGGAGTATGATAGCTTTCTCCATATCTTCAAGTCTATTAATTAGTGAGTGTAGAACTTGAAGATTCTCCTTTTGCGCATCGTCAATCTCGGAAAAGAGGTCGAGCAGACCAAAATCAACCGATACGGTTTCCATGTTTGATTTTGACGAACGCAAGGCCATGAGTGCCGAATTTACTGCTACCCGATAAATCCATGTAGATATTTTGCTGTCACCTCGGAATTGTTTTAATCCCAGCCAGATGTTGACATAGATTTCTTGCCGCAGGTCATCAAACGGCAATTTGTCGGTAGCATAGAAATAGCTGACCTTGTTGATAATTCGGGAGTGCTGCTTTATGAGCGAGGCAAAATCCCTTTCGTTATTTGATGGGTCTGTCATACTTTCATACTTCGTTTGTTTTGCCTCGTTAGATGCAGATTTAGCCCCGAAAGTTTCATAAACGCGATTTATTTTAGGTATTTTTTTTGTTTCTCTCTGCAAAAGTAGTAATAATCAGGTGAATACATACTCTCCATGAATGATATTTGAAGCTATTGTGCTTGTAGGTTCCTCGTTCTCTATTCACTTGGTGGATTGTTAGTCACCTAAATTCGTATTAGCCGACATTTTTACCTCAATGCGTCCACCACCTACAAAAAAACACTTATCAACTGTTAATATTTAGTTAAATGTTACAGCTCAAACTCAAGTCTTTTCTAAACTTTTCATTCCCTCAAAGCAATTTTTTCACTCCCACTTTTCCTTAACTGATAGTTGTACCGTTATTTTCTCATGTGGCTGATATTCAGCGATAAAAGTCATTGAAAATCAATTCCACATGCACCATGAGTGAAGTACAAGGCAGGCCTGGCAATCCGGCAGACTTGGCAGTACAGCAACCTGGCATTAGCGGTTGCCGGGCTGCTTCCGGGTATAATTGACATTTTTGGTTGGTGACAATGACAAAAGTGGTTGGTGGAATGCTGCTGCTTTCCACCAACCACTTGGCTTTTGAAGATAGCATATCA
>MNQT01000021.1 GCA_001915575.1 Bacteroides sp. CAG:1060_57_27
AGTATATATCACGACATTATTGATCTTTTATCATGATTTTTGTCAACTAGTGAATTTTTCCCATCATTTCATCATGAATTTTGTCAACTAGGCCCATTTGGTTTTTATTTCCAATCATAGCTTATGCGTTACAAAATCTAACCTTGATGTAACTACATTTCGATTAGCCCCTTGAATGCTTTCATCGCAAGTACTGCCTTTTCTTCCGCATCCAACTTCAGGTAGCGTCGCAGCTGGCTCTCGCTGCTGTGTCCTGTTATAGCCTGTATCGACGGCAGGAGGACACCAGCCTTGTACGCATTGGTCGCGAAGCTCCTCCTCGCCGTATGTGAAAGCAGCATGTCGCAAAACCTTCGTCCTCGCCGGGGATTGAGCCTCCTTTCGTCGAATCCGCAGTCCCAGGTCCATCCGAGCAGCAGCCCGACGGTCTTTATGAGCCTGTTCATCTCGTTGGAGCTTACATGAGGCAACCGCCCTCCGTATTTGTCGATTATCTGCCGCACTCTCCTGTCGAGCGGTATATAGACTTTCCTGTCGGTTTTCTGCTGTGTGAGCATGATGAACTCGTGCCCGCGGATCCTGGTTATCATCTCTCGGCCAATCCTCGAATAGTCCGAGACCCTCTGCCCGATCAGGCAACCTACGATGAAGACGTCTCTGACATGTTCCAAGGCCCGCACATGGGTGATGCGGCACTTGGCGAGCTCCGACGACTTCTCTTCTTCGCTTACGTCGAGCCTTTCCAGTATCTTCCTTATGGAATCTTTGCTCGACAGATCGAGCTCGAGCATTTGCCGAATCTGTGCCGGTTTGAGGTAGATGTTGTCTACCTCCTCCTTTCTCGGAACGAAATCGGAATGCCTGAAACCGTCGCATTTGGTAAACTTGTCTTCAAATGCCGCCTTCGCGACGGTGCGGATGTCTGTCATATACGAGTTGATAGCATTCGGCATCAGACCTTTTCTCTGCCAATATGCGATAAGATTGTTGCGCGTCTTCATCGTCATGTCGTCGAGTTCCAGCGCGCAGGAGGATTCCTTCTGGTATTCCAAAATCTTGTTGTGTATGACTTTCAACCCTTTGATATAAGCTTCCGTGACTTGTATGCAGCGCCCTCTTTTTGTCCTGCGCCCTGTTTCAAGGTCTTTTATATAAGAAGTAAGGAAATCTGTGAAAAGTATCCTGCTTCCGCGCTCGCCGGCTTCCGCGCTCGCCGGCTTCCGTATCAGACCCTTTGGCAAGAATGTCATATCTCGCATTCTCTATCAGGTATCTTGCTTTTCCCGGATCGAAATCGGGTGCTTCGAACTCGGACTTTATCCTCGAGAGCACTTGCGCGAACTGGCTGTATCTGAGGCCTGCGCTGTGAAGTATGGAAGAAGGGCTATATCTCAGGGAGCGGTATCTCTCCCATTCTGCCTGTCTGATAGTGAATCCCGTCACGACCTTGATGTTTGTCCTTCCTTTCCGGACTCGGGCATATACCGACCCGAAATCTTCTTTCCCTGCCTTTGTCAATTTTACAAAAATGAAATCCATATGTTAAAAAATCTTTAGTTACGGTAAAAGTGCAAAATATAGTATCAAATAGTACCACTCGTATCGGAACGTCTGACATTGGAATCGCGGCATAAAGCACATATATTCTACAAATTCAAGAATCTGTAGATTGTGTCGTACTAATCACCACAAAGACCGGTGCAGACCAGAGCGGCACCTCGCACGTCACCTACAACTTCCGCCTCACCAACCAGATGCTCGGAAAGAAAGCCGAAATATTCGATACACAGGAGTACATCGACTACCAGACCTATATAGGACAGCTCGACCAGACTACCCTCGACGCAGTATGGGACGGTCAGGAGCACAACTGGTTCGATGCCGTGTTCGCTCCCAGCTGGTCTCAGCAGCACTCGCTGACCTTCTCCGGCGGCAACAACAAGGGCCACTTCTTCACCTCCCTCAACTACGTCGACAACGACGGTATAGTAATCGGCGACAAAGATACCTACAACAGGCTCTCCGCTCAGATCAACGCCGACTACCAGCTGTTCAAGTGGCTCCAGGTCGGAACCAACACTTCTTTCGAGAAGTGGCAGACGAGGAGCGTATCACAGTCGTCGTACGGCTCCATGCTCAACTCGGTGATGAGCATCGACCCCCTTACTCCCGCGTACTACAGCAATATCGAGGACTGCGCTCCTGAAATGCAGCAGCACTACTACGCAGGAGACCCCGTTCCCCGCGACCCCAACCACAACAACGACTTCTACGCAACTTCGAAGTACCTGACCGAGGCCACCGGTAACCCCCTGTTCCAAAGGGACCGCAGCGATTCGTATAGCGGCGGTACCAACGTGCGCGGAACCCTGTTCGCAAACCTGACTCCGTTCGACGGGTTCACCTTCACCTCCCGCTTCGGCTACCGCATCTCGCAGAGCAGCAGCCACAGTTATTCGGAACCTTTCTGGCTCACCGGTATGGCAAACTCGACCCAGTATTCGATTTCGGCCAACGTCAACACGAGCTACTATTACCAGTGGGAGAACTTCGCCAACTACACCAGGAGCTTCGGCAAGCACGACATCAACCTCATGGCCGGTATGTCCTACATCGAGAGCAACAACGACAACGCCAGCATCTCCTCTACAGGCACCGATATCCTGCAGTCCTATGCAGAGAACTTCCAGTACATCAACTACCTCAAGTCCGATGCGGTTAAGACCGTAGGCAATGCACCCGGAAAGTCTGCGAGCATTTCATACTTCGGCCGCATAAACTACTCATACGATGACCGCTACAGTGTGCAGGCCAACTTCCGTGCAGACGCGTTCGACTCCTCGAAGCTTTCCAAGCAGTCACGCTGGGGCTACTTCCCCTCATTCTCCGCAGGCTGGACCATCAGCAACGAGAACTTCATCCGGGACAACGTAAGCCGCGACGTGCTCTCGTTCCTCAAGCTGCGCGCTTCCTGGGGACGCAACGGTAACGTAAACATCCTCAATGGATATCAGTACTCCGCCACCATCGCCGTGAACGACCAGTGGTATCAGTTCGACCCGTCTACCGGACAGGGAGACCTTACCTACGGCTCAGGCCCTACCTCGCTCTCGAACCCCGACCTGAAGTGGGAAACTTCCGACCAGATAGACGTAGGTCTCGATGCACGCCTGCTCGGCGACAGGCTCACCTTCGCCATGGACTGGTACAGGAAGACCACCAAGGACCTGCTCGTGCAGATTGCTCCCGTACCTGAAATCGGCGTGAAGAACACCTATGTGAACGCAGGCGACGTCCTCAATACCGGCCTCGAGTTCGAACTTGGATGGCAGGACGACATCGGAGACTTCTCATACGGCATCAACGCAAACTTCTCTACCCTCCACAACGAGGTGCTCTCTCTCCACAGGTCTCTCGACCGTATCGACGGCCAGGTAGGAGGCGTGAGCGGACTTACCAACCGCATCCGCACCTCGTTCGAGGTCGGCTATCCTATCTGGTACTTCCGCGGCTACAAATATGCAGGCGTCGATGAGGCTACCGGAATTGCACAGTACTACGATGCGAACGGTGAAATCACCACCGCACCCGAAGAAGGGGACATGCAGTACATAGGTAAGGCCATTCCCGACTTCACCTACGGTATCACTATCAACCTCGCATGGAAGGGCATCGACTTCAGCGTGTTCGGTACCGGTACTGCCGGAAACGACATCTTCTCGCTGCTGTCATCTTACGACCGTCCGAGACTGAACTCTCTCAATGTTTACTGGAGAGACATGTGGACACCTGAAAATCCCGGAGCTAAGTACCCTGACATGCGTTCAGCTGCAACCCAGAATGACTTCTGGAGTTCAAGTGCGTCGCTGTTCAATGGTTCATACTTCAAGTTCAAGCAGATACAGCTGGGTTACACGCTGCCCGCCGATCTCACCAAGAAGGCCCTCATCAGCAACCTCCGCTTCTTCGTATCGCTTGACGACTTCTTCACCATCACGACCTATCCCGGCTGCGACCCCGAGACCGCTACCACCGGTAACTACAACGGTATGGGCTACGATGCGGGTACCTACCTCACCACCAGGAAGGTCGTCCTCTGTGTAAACCTCACCTTCTAAAAATCACATGAATATGAAAATCAAACTTATAGCTCCTATCGCGGCTCTTGCCGCAGCTGGTCTCCTCTCGGGCTGCAACCCCGAGCGTCTCGAGATCCCCCAGAAGGGCGTCGTGACAATGGAGAGCTTCTACCAGACCGACGAGGATGCCGAAGCCGCCCTCGTCGCCGCCTACCAGGGCTTCCTCTGGAATGTCTGTGCGAAAGGCACCACCGCCACCTACACTCCCTACCGCTTTGCCTTCAACCTCTGCGGAGATGATGTATATGCTGCCGGTGCGCAGTTCGGAGACAATGATTTCAACGCTTCACTGAACGAGTTCCGCTACGATACCTCGAATGAGATTATCCGCGATGCGTATGGCGGACTCTACTATGCGTTATACTATGCTAACCTTGTAATCGATCATTTCGGTTCAAGGGAGGATGCCTCGCAGATAATGAAAAGTGCGGTCGCCGAAGCCCGTGTGCTCCGTGCTTTCATTCACATGATGCTCGCAATCGGCTGGGGAACCCCTCCGCTCGTCGACCATGTTCTTGCCAGTAGCGACAACCCCTACAACTGCAGCACCGATCCCAACCTTGGCGGAATGGATCAGGCGGGTCTTCTCAGGTGGTGTGCAAATGAATGCGAACTTGCGCTTCCTAACCTTGAGGACAGGAACGGCTCCGGAGACAAGGCGGGTGCTGTGAAGGTAACAAAGGGTTTTGCAAATGCAGTGGCTGGAAAGTCATTGGTATTTGCAGGTGACTATGCAGAGGCTGCCAGGTATCTCGAAGCCGTAATCAGCTCAGGAAACTATAAGCTTGTTCCTGGCGAAAGGTGGGAAGAGAACTTCCATATCGAAGGAGATGCCAATGAAGAAAAAGTTTTTGAGCTGAACCTCGAGTCTAACGCTAATCTGTCTGTATTCTGGGACATTGTAAACCGTTCTACTTGGATGGAGTGCCAGATGTGGAACTGGCGTTCAGACAAGTTCGTCTCCAGTCCTACAAATGCATATTCTTCTCTTGAAGGCTGGGGCGGATGCGGTGTTCCCAAAGCTTTTGCCGACGAGTTCAAGGAGAATGACGGCGTCGATTCATATCGTTTCAAGGGCTCTCTCATCAATATCGAAGACCTCATCTACAACACGGTCTATGGCGATCCTGAAATCGATGACCTGTCGCTTGAAGAGAAAAAAGTCAACAAAGACAAGCTCGGGATCGTGGCCCAGGGTCTCTACGGACAGT
This sequence comes from Bacteroides sp. CAG:1060_57_27, assembly GCA_001915575.1. GTDB lineage: Bacteria > Bacteroidota > Bacteroidia > Bacteroidales > UBA932 > Cryptobacteroides > Cryptobacteroides pullicola. The sequence goes on from MNQT01000021.1 coordinate 5,351, forward strand.
CCTTCTATCTGCCACTGAAACCGATAGCCAAGACCACCGACCTCCGCAACCCGGGCAACAATACAAGGCTCAACAACTTTACCCTGATGCGTTACGCCGAGGTACTCCTCCTCTATGCCGAGGCCTGCGTACAGAACGGCGAGCCCGAAAAGGCCTTCCCCTATGTCCAGGAACTCCAGCAGAGGGCTAATTCCCAGACCGTCATCAGTTCTGCCTCAGAACTTACCATGGAGGTCGTAGAGAGGGAGAAGAAGCTCGAACTCTGGCTCGAGGGATGCCGCTGGCCCGATATGGTACGCTGGGGCCACACTGACGGCGTCGTAAATGCCGGCTCTGCTGTCCCTGTTCTTTATGACAAGCTTATCCGCGAGCCTGTCTGGGAGGATGTCCTCGACCCTGAAACCGGTAAGGTGGCCACCAAAGCTGATGAGAATGTCACATGGCAGCACGGCAGTGAGGAGAACAGCCGCTATTATACGGCAGATACCCACGAGGCGAAAGATAAAGGTTCAAATGTGGGATTCAAGGCAGGAAAGCACGAGCTCTTCCCGTTCCCCTACACGGTGACTTCGATCAACCCGAATATCACCCAGAATCCTGGTTGGACTAACTAGTTCATAATTTTTTATCAGTATTGAACCGCGCCGGAGCTTCGTGCCCCGGCGCTTTTCATTCTACAATCTCGGGATTAATTTTCCCACAATCTTGGGAATTTTTTCCCTATAATCTTGGGAATTTCAGCGAATCCCCTCAGAACATCAGACTTACGCCCAGCACAGCCTTGCGCGACAGCGGATAACTTCCTATGTCATATCCGGCCGAGCTTCCGGTTCCGGCGGTAGCGGTCTCGGGGTCGAACCCGGGATAGCAGCTGAGGGTGAAGAAGTCGTCGAGGGAGACGAAGAAGCGGAGGTTGCTGATGAGAGCCTTCCTGGTGAGATCGGCGGGCAGCGTGTAACCGAGCTGTATCTGCTTGAACTTGAAGTACGAACCGTCGAATACCGCGGCACTGGAGCTCCAGAACTTCCAGTCTGTGGCGACATGTCTCATGTCGGGATATGCCGCGCCGCGCCTGTCGGGCGTCCATGAATCACGATAGTAACGGGCAAAGGTATTGGTCCTCGGACGGTCTGCAGAGTAAAGCAGCGAGACTATATCGCTGCCTGCGGTACCGGTGCCGAGCACGCTGAAGTCGAAACCCTTCCACACGAGGCAGATGCTTATGCCGTAGCTGAGATCAGGAATGGACTTGCCTATGTACTGCATGTCGCCTTCGCCAGGATACAAGGTTGTACCACCGTCTGCATCATGATACAGCGCCGCTCCGGTAGACTCGTCGACTCCGGCATAGCTGTAGCCCCGGAAATACCAGAGAGGATATCCGGCCTCGGCTACGGAGCGTATGGAGTTGTTGCTGCCCGGAATGCCTCCGGAAACAACACGCCCTGCCCCGCCGCCGAGCGAAAGCACTTCGTTGTGCAGGGTGGAAAGGTTGGCCGATACGCCGTAGGAGAACTCCCCTATGCTGTCCTGCCATCCGAGCCCGAACTCCAGCCCGGTGTTGAGCACCTCGCAGGGCTCGTAGGAGCTGACCTTCCTGTACCAGTCCATTGCAATAGAGAGCCGGGAGTCGAAAAGGCCAGCGTCGAGCCCGAGGTCGAGTTGCGTCGTGGCCGAAGCCGCCAGAGCCTCGAGCGAAGCGGCGGGCAGCGCTTCCGTAGCCAGGATATAGTCGAAATCGATATCGGAAATGCGTCCCCATGAGGCCCGGAACTTCAAGGCCGAGAGCAGGTCGGTACTGATGTTGTCGCCCACGAAACTCTCGCCGGCGATATTCCACGAGCCCGACAGAGAGTATGAATATACGCCGTGGCCCAGGGAAGCATACGAGCCGGGAGCATCGGAGCGGAAGGCCGCACTCAGGCCGTAGCGTCCGTCATAGCCGTATCCGAGCCGGGCGAAGTATGAAAGGCGGTCTGCACGCACGGGCCTGTTGGAGACATCCTTGTACGCATCAGAGAGAAGATAGCTGATATACTGGAACGGACTGTCGTACGCCTGAAGTATATCCGGGCCGGAAGACGCTATGGATGCGTTGTCGAAGGAGGCTCCCGTGAGTACGAGACCGGCCGCCGCCTCTACACTGTGCCTGCCGAAGCTGCGCCCGTATCCGGCAAAGTTCTCCCAACGGTAATAGTAGCCCGTATTGACATCGGCGGAAATCGAATAGTCCTGCGAGTTAGAGAAGGAGTTTATCCAATACGGCTTCGAGAAACTATGGCTGCTGTCCTGCGAGATGCGGTAGCCAAGGCGCGAGGTGAAGGTGAATCCCTCGAACGGGGTCAGTTCGACGGACAGCGTTCCGCGCACGTTGATACCGCCGCTGCTTGCGTCAATCCGGTCCCTCTGGAACAGAGGATTACCGGTGGCCTCGGTGAGATACTTCGAAAAGGCATAGAAGTCGTTGCCGTGGCCGGGATCACGGTATATCAGATCCGGATTCTCGTCATACTTGGCTATCACCTCAGACGGGAACTGGTCGATTGAACTGTAATATGCAGGAGTCAGGGGATCAATCGACATCACGGAATGCATCATGGAGCCGTATGCGGCCGAAGACACCGACCTTGTCTCCCACTTCTCGAACGAGGTGTTGGATGCGACCCGGAGCCAGTCAAAAAGACGGTAGTCTGCATTTATCTGGGCTGACAGCCTCTTGTAGGTATCCTTGTCGCCCCGCACGATACCGTCGTCGTCCACATATCCGAGCGACGCGAAGAAGTGTCCCCTGCCGTTGCCGCCCGAGAAGGTCAGAGAGTGCTGCTGAGACCAGGCGGGAGCGAACACCTCGTCGAACCAGTCATGCTCCTGCCCGTCCCATACCGCATCGAGCGTTGTCCGGTCGAGCTGTCCGATATAGGTCTGGTAGTCGATATACTCCCGTGTACCGAACATCTCGGGACGTTTCCGGAGCGACTGTCCCACGAGCCGGAAGTCATAGCCCACATGCGAAGCCCCGCCGTCGCCTTCTCCGTTCTTCGTGGTAATCAGGATTACTCCGTCGGCACCCTCGGCTCCGTAAAGGGCGGCCGAGGAGGCATCCTTCAGTATCTGCACCGACTCTATAAGCGAAGGGTCGAGATAGCCGAGGTCTTCGACCCTGAGGCCGTCGACGATGACAAGCGGATCCTCTCCGGGGGCATAGGTATAGCCGCGCACACGGATTATTGCGGACGAGCCAGGAGCTCCGGAGGTATTGAGTATCTGCACGCCGGCGAAGCGTCCCTGCAAGGAGGCCGCGGCATCGGTATCGGATGATACCGGCTGCGCAGCCGCAGCAGAAGACAATGCCAGGCACAGCATCACGGCCGAGACGAGCCGCAGGACGGTAATACTGTAGTTGGACGATCTTTCCATATGGCTATATAGTTTTTTCTGTGGTTTCAGCCCCTTACTCCGCCCTGGCGGAGTCATCTGAGGCGGAAGGGGCGTCGGAGGAGGCGGCAGCGGCGGCATTGTTTGCGCAGCTGTTCATGTATTCCCTCGGCGTCATACCGTACATGCGCTTGAAGGCGGTGGCGAAGTTGGCCTGGTTGTCGAATCCGACGCGCATCGCGACCTCGCTTATCGACTGCTTGCCTTCCGATAGTATCTTCGCGGCCATGGCGAGCCTGGTGTTGCGTATGAAGTCGCCGGTGGTCTGGTTGGTCAACTCCTTGAGCTTGCGGTGCAGGTGCACGCGGCTGATGCCTATCTCCGAAGCCAGCATCTCTATGGTAAGGCCGGGGTTGCCGAGGTTCGCCTCGAGGGCCTTCATTATCCTGGCCATCAGCTTGGCGTCCGGTGAATCGACCTCCGGAGCGGCAAGCCGCTCGTTGATGTTCTGGTGTCCCGAGAAGCTGTTGCGCAGCATGCGGCGGCTCTCGACAAGGTTGAATATCCTGGTCTTGAGCAGGTCGGTAGACACGGGCTTGGGCAGATATGCGTCGGCGCCCGTCTTCAGGCCTTCCATGGTATCGTTCTCCTCGGACTTGCAGGAGAGGAGTATCACTGGAATATGGTTGATGTTGATGTTCTGCTTGACCTTGGCGCAGAGCTCTATTCCTCCCATCTGGGGCATCACCACGTCGCTTACGATTATGTCAGGCTTCGACGAGAGCGCGAGCGACAGGGCTTCTGCACCGTCGGATGCCTCGATTATGCGGAAATCGGCGCTGAGTTCGGCGGCAAGGTATGACCGCAGTTCGGCATCGTCGTCGGCGAGAAGCACCCGTATCTTCGTCTTGGGGTTGGATGCCATGGCGTTCTCCGTATCGACGCTGTCGGGAATCAGAGGCGCACGCCCGGCCCCGGTGGCTTCAGTCACGGGTGCCGCAGGAACCGCATCCGATGATGCACACACGGCGGAAGCGTCCGCCGGCTGCGTCAGCGGAATGGTCACGATGAAGCTCGCCCCCTTGCCCGAAGGATTGTTCTCGGCGTGGATTTTCCCGTGATGCAGGGCCACTAAAGAGCGCGTCATGGCAAGTCCGACCCCTGCACCGCCCCTGTATACGCGCTGGCCGTCCTTGGACTGGTAGAAGCGCTCGAAAATCGTTTCGAGTTCATCCGGCTTTATGCCTATGCCGTTGTCGGAGACGACGATCCTTGCCACGGCATCGTCTCCGGAGCCTGAAGCCTGGAGGCTGAGTGTCACCTCGCCGTTCTCGGGAGTGAACTTGTAGGCGTTGGACAGGAGATTGTATATGACCTTGTCGAAGTAGTCGGCATCGATCCACGCATCGAGCCGCTCGAGGCCGGGATGCTGGAAGCCGAGCGAGATGTTCTTTCTCGAATACTGCTCGCCGTAGCTCTCGACTATCGAAGACAGGTATGCCACCAGCTCAGTAGGCCTGAACTCCAGCCTGAGGCCGCCCGTGTCGAGGCGCCTGAGGTCGAGGAGCTGGTTCATAAGCGTGAGGATGCGCTCCGAGTTGCGGTACATTATCTTGTAGTTGCGCTGGCGCGACGGGTCGTCATCCGTCTCGATAAGTTTCTTCAGAGGATTGATTATCAGAGACAGGGGACTCTTTATCTCATGGTAGATATCCACGAAGAACTCCAGCTTGAAGTTGTTTATCTGCTCCGCATGGCGGTACTCGCGCAGCTGCTGCTGTGCAAGGTAATGGCGTTTCTCCCAATAGTAGAACAGCAGGACCACGCCGAGCAGCAGCAGGCCGTACAGGACTTTCGCGACAGCGCTCGCCCAGAAAGAGGGGTGGATGTTGATCCTGAGCTCCAATGTGTCGGACTCGACGAGGTTGTCCCTCGCCTTGAGCTGCAGCAGGTGCTTCTCAGGCGAGAGGCCGCTGAACGACACGCGCCGGAATCCCTGGGGAAGGGTCACCCAGTCCGAACCGTCGAGCCTGTAGAGGAACTGCAGGCGGCGGGGAGAGTTATGTTCGGCCGTAGAGAAGAGCAGAGTGAAGGAGTTGTCCTTCTGGAAGAGGTTGATCTCGTCCTCGGAATATATCGGAGCGTCTATGATATCGTAACGGCCCGACTTCATCCCGCCTGTCACCGCGCGGTTGTCGAGAAGGAGACCGGTTATACGCACGGTCCATTTCTTCGAAGGGCTGGTAATCTCCCTCGGTGTGAAATAGGTTATTCCGTCGGACCCTCCGAACCAGAGGGTTCCGTCGGCATCCTTCCAGCACACGTTCTTGTTGAACTCCCCGCTATTCACGCCGTCATCGGTGGAGTACGAGTCCAGAAAGCCATATTCACCGGACATCCTCGCAAGCCCCTGCCTCGTGGCGAGCCAGGTGATTCCGGAATCGTCCTGCAGGACCGAATACACCTCGTTGCCGAAGCGGCCGGAACTGTCCGAAACCAGCCTGCGTCCTCCGGGCGGAGACCATAGCATAAGTCCGTTGTCGCAGCCGAACGCTATGCTGCCGTCCTGCAGCTGCGATACGCAGTGGACTATGTTGTCCGTGGATATGGGGAAGAACTTGAACCCGTTGTCGAAGTTCAGCATGCACGCGCCGTCGTATGTCCCCATATAGAGATTGCCGTCGGAGGCGAACTCCAGACAGGTCATATAGAGGGGGATCTCGTGGTTGTAGGACGATATGTCTATGACGCTCTCAGTGTCGAGGTCGAGCGAATACAGGCCGGAGCCCATAGTGGATATCCAGAGGTTCCCGTCGGCGTCCTCGGCAATGTCCGTCACCGTACCCATCTGCTCCCCGAAACCGGAATCGAAGTCGACCGGACGGCAGACGCCGGAAGACGGGGAGAACTTTGCGAGCCCACCGCCGAAACGGCCTATCCAGAAAGTTCCGCGCGAATCCAGGAACATCGCAGAGATGTTTTCGGGAACGGACGAGGCCGAAGTCCCGGGACGGAAGTGCTCCGCAGAGGAGTTGTCGCCCGAGACGGCATATATTCCGTCGCCGTCGGTCCCCACATACAGGCGTCCGTCCGTATGGCGCAGCATCGATGTGACGACATTCTCGCCGATGAAATCGGAGGCAAGGGACCTGTGCCCTATATAGCGGAAGCTGTTACGCTGGGCCGGAATCATCAGCAGTCCCTTCCTGTATGCACCTATCCAGAGGTTTCCGTCCTTGTCGCGGCACATGGCGTACACCTTGAACTTGTTGAGGTTCACCTGACCGTCGCGGGGCAGGTATTCCCGGCAGCTTCCCGAGCGGAGGTTGAGTATCCTGATCCCCGAGTCGGTCCCGAGGAAGAAGAAATTAGGGCTCACCTGCAGGAAGCAGCGCACCCCGGTACGGTCGCCCCCGTAAGGCAGGCGTGAGAAAGAATCGCTCTCGGCGTCGTATTTCATCAGTCCGTCCGTATAGGACAGGGCCAGCACATCGCCGGAAAGGCTCTCCACTATGCCGAGCAGGTCGTTGCCGCTGTCTTCCAGATATGCCGTGACCCCTCCGTCGGGAGAGGCGCGGAAAACGCCCTTGTTGTGCTTCACGACCCAGAAATTGAAGTCCTTGTCCTCGACGGCATAGTCGGCGTATCCGAGCTGCGCATCCAGGGGAAGACGGGAAAGTGAGAGCCCGTCTCCGTCGACATGTATGGCCGACAGGGTGTTCCCCACGGCCCAGAGTTCACCGCCCGAGCGCTCCGTCACGGCAGAGACCTGCCCCGAGGGCTGTCCGTCGAGCAGCGCCGCCGGAGAGAACGAATCAGTAAACGGGTCGTACAGCTGCACGCCGGAATGGGTGCAGACGAAAAGGCGCCCGCGGCTGTCTTCATAAATGGAATTCACGAAATTGCCCGCAAGGGAGTTCGGATCGGCGGGATCGTGGTAATACTGGGTGAAGCGGCTGCCGTCATAACGGTTCAGGCCGTTTTCGGTAGCCACCCACATCATCCCTCCGCTGTCCTCGAACAGGAACCTTACGAGCGTACTGGAGAGGCCGTCATCCCTTGTGAACATGACACAGTTCTGGGCACGGCAGAAGACGGACGGCAGCACCAGCAGCAACAAGAATGTGAGTGCTCTTATGAACATCGGTATTATCTGTCAGTGCAAATTTACCAAAAATCGTTTTAATTTCTAACTTTGCATCTGCTGACAATACGGAAAAACACAATGACAATGACCGACGGAATCACGAAAGTGCTCCTTCTGACAGGATATCTCGGGAGCGGCAAGACGACCCTTGTAAACAGAATACTCGCCAACACCGACGGCATAAGGTTCGCCGTCATAGTAAACGACCTGGGAGAGGTCAACATAGACGCGTCCCTGATAGAGAAAGGCGGAGTCGTCGGACAGAAGGACGACAGCCTCGTAGCCCTGCAGAACGGATGCATCTGCTGCACGCTGAAAATGGATCTCGTGGAGCAGATACGCGAAATCGTGTCCAAGGGCGTGTTCGACTATATAGTCATCGAGGCCAGCGGAATCTGCGAACCCGCCCCGATAGCCCAGACAATCTGCGCGCTCCCCTCCCTGCTGCCCCAGCTCGGAGAGATGCGCTCGCTCGTCGCGCTCGACTGCATAGTTACAGTCGTCGACGCGCTCAGGATGCAGAGCGAGTTCAACTGCGGCGACGCCCTCCCGCTCGGAGGGTTCGAAGAAGACGACCTCGAGAGACTACTCGTCGAGCAGATCGAGTTCTGCAACATCATACTGCTCAACAAGGCCTCGGAGGTCAGCACCGATGAACTCGGCAGGATAAAGGCCATTATACGCGCCCTGCAGCCCAGGGCTGAAATCATAGAATGCAACTTCTGCGACATTGAACTGTCCAGGATACTGGACACCGGACTCTTCGACTTCGACAAGGTCGCGACTTCGGCCGCCTGGATAGACGGGATCGAAAGCCCGTCCGACGAGGGGCACGACGAAGAGAACGGCGAAGGACACGGCAAGGGGCATCACCACCATGACGGTGAAGGAGAAGCCGAAGAATACGGCATAGGAACCTTCGTCTACTACCGCCGCCAGCCGTTCGACATCAACAGGTTCGACAACTATGTGGCCAAACACTGGGACAAGTCGGTGATACGCGCCAAGGGTATATGCTACTTCTCCGACGAGCTCGACAAATGCTACCTGTTCGAGCAGGCCGGAATCCAGAAGACGATAAAGGATGCCGGACTCTGGTATGCCACGATGCCTAAGGACGAACTCGCCGAAGCTATACTGCGCGACCCCTCGATAGCGAAGGACTGGGACGAGCGCTACGGCGACAGGATGATCAAGATAGTCTTCATCGGCCAGAAAATGGACGTCGAGACAATCGTCAGACAACTTGACGACTGCCTCGACACCAATGTATAGCCGGCGGACACTCCGGCACGGCGGCTATCCGAGCTTCCTGTTCTTGTAGGATTCGATGCAGGACGGGATTATGCGCTCGTACTCCTCGCTGCCGAACAGCGGAGAACTGATGATGAAGTCCGCCGTGCTCCGGTTCGTCGCAAACGGCACGTTATACAGCGAAGCCAGACGCACGAGCCCCATAACGTCGTTCTGGTGACCCTGCATTATCAGGTTGTCGCAGAAGAATACCAGCATGTCCACCTTCCCCTCGGCTATCATCGCTCCTATCTCGAAATCACCTCCGAGAGGGCCGCTCAGGAGGCAGTTCACCTCGGGTACTTCGGACTCTTCCAGGACAGTGCCCAGCGCTTCCTTTATAAGACGCCCCGTCGTGCCGGTGCAGTAAAGCGTGCAGGTCTTCAGGACTCCCGCATTGAATTTGACCCAACTGACAAGTTCTTCCTTGCGCGAATCGTGCGCAACCAGACCGATATTCCTAATCATAGCATAAAAAAGAAAAAGATTTCTGCCAATATAGCAAAAATCTCTTTCCAAAATACACGGCTCCGGCACAAAACCGGAGCCGCATCAGTGAAACAGCCTGTTTTTCAGGTATCAGCCTATTTTATCTCTATGAGCTTGTGGGTTTCAGGCTCGTTGGACTTGATAAGCTTGGGAATCTCGACATTCAGGACTCCGTGCTCGACCTTGGCAGCGATCTTCTCCTTGTCGGCGTCCTCCGGGAGCATTATCACCTGCTGGAACTTTGAGTATGAGAACTCGTGGCGCAGGTAACGGCCGTGCTTCTTCTCCTTGCCGTCCTCGACCTTCTTCTCCATTTCGATGCAGAGGTTGCCGTCATTGTCGAGGCTGACCTTGAAGTCGTCCTTGGTCATGCCGGGAGCGGCAAGTTCCAACTGATAGGCGGTATCGGTATCGATGACATTTATTGCCGGAGTAGTAGCCTTGGTCTTCTCGATCCAGCTGTTGTCGAAAAAGTCATTGAAAAAGTCAGGGAGCCAGTTCTGCTCGTTTCTTCTTGTAGGTAACATAATCATAATCTCCTATAATTTTAATTTGTCTATCTGTTATTTGCCTGTCCCTTGCGGGACAACCGTTATTGGTACAAGCGCGATGCCAACAGCGAAACATTTGATAATTAGGACATTATGTCATAAAATCAGGACTATTTGTCAATTTCTGCGACTATTTTTCAGCGAGTCAGCCAGTTGAAGTAGGGAATCCAGTCGGAACTCTCCCTCATCACGTCGCCGAGCCTCTCGAACACATAGTAGCCCTTCCCGTAATCCGGATCACCCACGCGGGCATCAGGATTTACCGTCAGGTCGCCGAAAGCCGTCCTGTCGAACATGTCGGCACCCTTGGGAGCGGAGCTGTCGCCGTCGTCCCAGTATTCTGGATTGGCGAACTGCAGCCCGACAGTATTGCGGCCGAGATTGAAAGCGACCCTCTGATGCCCCGTCCCGGCAGGATCCGCAAGACCGCTGACGAAATCCATAAGATTCGCCGAGCCGGAGCTGTCCTCCGGACGGATTTCATAGACCTGCAGATAATTTCCGGAAACCTTGCCCGTGCCTGCATATACCACCCTCTGATCAAGCATAGGACTTGCCCGACAGTTCTCCACCTGGGTTCCGAAAGGAATCTGGAAGGAAAGCTCGCCTGTCGTCCGCCCGGAATACCATACACGCACCGAGGGGCCCGAGGCAAGGCCGCCGGCCGAGGCCGACTCCGCATAGCTCGTCCTGCCCACATCGGAAAGGATCAGCGGATATACCGACAGCATGCTGTTGACCGGGCTCGCCATTATCGAGGAACTGTCATAGTTCAATCCAACGATGAAGTGCACGAACACATCGAACTCTCCCAGCACTTCCTCCAGGATCTCTCCGGAATGGATATTCTCCACACTTGCGCATATCGCGTGCGGTCCCGCCGAATGAAGGGTCGTGGCACCGTCGTCACGGCTCACGAGCTTCAGCGCTCCCCCGTCAGAGTCCTGCGTGAGGACTATATTCGGGCTGCGTCCCTCGGAAGTGGCATACGACGAGCCGGCAAGGGGCTTCGCATATAGAGAATAGCAGTCTTCCGAGGCCAGGTAGAACTTTACGCGCCCGGAAGAATACATAGGATCTGAAGGACTCCCGAGGGAGTGTCCCGGGTCGAGCCTGTCCGTATTCAACAGCGTATAGTCGTCAAATCTCTCCGCAAAACCCACGTCGTCGACATCGCTCATGAAGGGAAGCATGCGCATGCGCACAGTCTGCATCTTGCGTCCCGACAGCACGGCCCGTTTCTTCTCCCGATACACGTCGCAGAACCCGTTGTACTGGTATCGGAAATTCACGGAGCAGTCTCCGGCCGTAACATCGGCCCTGGTCTTGAATTTCGTGCCTATGCGGCTGCGGAAGATGCTGTATATGTCGTATCCGTCGGCACTGACCCGGCCTGTCTTCTCTATGGCAATGTAGGGTCCGTCAGCATCGGACACATCGCCTCCGAAGTCCATGGCCCCGTCGGCGCCTGCATACAATATGCCGAACATCGTGTCGTCGAACATGCTCCTGTCGAGCGCTTGTCTCGTCACCGCGTCATACATGCTTATCGTGAACTCCACCGGGGTTCCGCGTATATCAAGTTCAGGAAGGTCTGAACCGAAATCGAACCTTGCCGTCGCGTCGCCGAGGCGGATATTGAAGACGCGGTCCTGCGTCCCGTCGTTGAAAGTGTCGAGCGGCCTTATGCTTATGGTCGCCACCTGCGAGGCATCTGCGCGGTAGAACCTGTATATCGAGATAGCACCGTCTCCCGTCTTGCAATAATCCGGGATATATTCCCTCGGGATGAAGTCGGAGTTCATGGCGCTTGTCGGAGAGAACTTGAATATCCCCTGGCTGCTCATGACAGCCGCCTCTCCGGCATAGCCCCGCAGGACCAGCCTGTTGGCAGACCCCTGGTACATCTTCTGCGACAAAGGGCTGTCCCAGGACTCTGACATGTTGTCGAGAGTCACGAGCCGTATAGAGCAGTCCTTGCCCTCGGGAACGGTACTGAGGTTCAGGATCAGTTCCTCTCCTGCCCTGAAAAGCGACGGATCAGTGACACTGAAGGTCATAAGCCCGGTCGCGTCGTCGTAGGCGGGAGTGATACCGAGGGCAAGCAGGTCCTTGCGCAACGGAACCTCCTCCGGGACATTGGATTTCGACATGAAGTCGGTAGAAAGCGCATTCTCCGCTACGCTTTGCGGATTATATCCGCGGTCCTGCAGCGAAGACGGAGGCGACAGCCCCGCATCCGTACCGACATACACATAGAACTTTGCGGGACGGTTCTTCCTCACCGCCACCAGCTGGCCGGACGGCAGGAGATCCGACAGCGCCCTGTCGGAGGCTATCCCTATAGTCCTGCCGTCAGTGAACGAGGGGTCTACCTGCCAGTACGGATCGAAAAGGGAACTGACCTTGAACCCCAGGCGGACATCGTATCTGCGGTTCCTCTCCAAATCGCAGTTGCTCACGGCATCCTTGCCAAGATAGAAACGGTAAGTCACCTCTCCCCCGTAGCCTCCAGCCGAGGCGTCCACCTCGCCCGTGAACTCCACATAGGTAAGCAGGCCGGCCTTGTCCTTTCCGGCCGAGGCGGCTATGTTGTTGTAAGCCTTGGCGCCCTGGTCGGTATTGCCGGGAAGGATGTCGCCCTGCATGTTCTCGGGGACATAGAAGTCGAAGGTAATCAAGGACGCCTCCCGCATGGAAGGGTCGTAATCGCCCTCTATCATGTCCGCGGCAGACTCCGCACAAGCGGCGACTCCGAAGGGGCGCAGCACGCAGTTGGCCTGCCTGATATGCAGCCGCACATTGCGGAAATAGTCCGGATTGCCTCCGTTCAGTCCGCTGTGGTCGATAGTAAGGGACACCTTGGAGAAAAGCCTGTCGCATTCGATACTTACACTTTGGCCGGGGCTGAACGAGACTCCCCTCAGCTCGCCGGAGAACGGTATTCCGAGGGAGCGGACGTCCGAAAGGGCCTCGCGGCGGAAATCGGATCCCAGGCTTCCTCCGTCGAGACGGTATACCATGTCCGAAAAGCCGGCGGCATCCGAGGGGAAACCGCTTCCCATGGCCTCTGAAAGTTCGGCGCGCCTGGAGCCGTTCTTCTCGATTGCCCACAGGTTCCCGAGCACGAATATGTCCACCTTGTTCCCGGCAGGAACGCTTATCACCGAAGACGACCAGCCCACCGACAGTTCCTGCACTGAATCGAGCAGCCCGGACTCCGAATAGAAGACATAGGCATGGGCTCCGCTCATGACTTCCTCGCTTCCTTCCAGCATAGGGCTCCTGACCTCTATCCCCGCTCCGTCCCCGCCCTTGATGTCGAGGCGGACGGAAACCCTTTCTCCGGAGCCGTCTGCGTCTTCATAGAGCACCGGGACATCATCTTTGATGCATCCCGAGGCGGCTGCGAGCAGGGCCGCAGCCACAGATATCCTGTATAAAGACAAAAGTTTCATATTTCCACATGTATTGAGTTTTCCGATGTCCAGCCGACTATGTTGACGGAGAACTTCACCGCCTGGCGGTCTATCACTATCCTTATGTCGTCGAGGTCCGGCTTTCCCCAGTCATAGCCCCGGGTCTCGAGTTCCCGGGAAATGTCGAGCAGCATAAGGGGAATCCTGACGGGAAGCGAGGTATCATAGAGTCCGAGCACGAGCGGGCCGGGCTTCTGCCGGGGAATCCTCAGACGGTAGGAGAGGCTCGCGGCATCATATACGGCCGACGACGACAAGTTTCCATCCACCGCCTCGAGGTCGAACAGGCTCAGGGCATTGCATCCTGCCTTGAGTTCGACCTCATACACGGGCAGCGGCGACTGTTCGTCCTGCACGAGGACCACCTCTATGTCGCAGAACTGCTTATGCGGCTGCACGCGGCAGGAATAGGCGTCATCATCGCACGGTGCGTATTCCGACCAGACGAAAAGCCTCCCGGGAGTCTGCGTACCGTCGAAGTGCAGCGTATCGCCGTGCAGATCATAGCCCTCTTCTCCGAAGACCGCGGAGAAGCCTGTCCTTCCACGGGGGACGGCGACCTCGAGCGTCCCGTCCACAAGGGAAGAAATGTCGACATCTTCCACGGCCATTCCCGAACGGTTGCCGACGAGAAGAGAGGCATCCCCGAGTCCTGCTTCCACCGCGGGGGCGAAGTCAAGAGTCACATAACAGGGGCACACGGACCTGTCTTCCTTGACAGAGCACGACACCGCTCCCGCAATGATCAGGAACAAGGCTGCACGGGACAGTCTTCCGAGGGAAATCATATCTCCTGCATTATCGGGTCACCGTCCGCCCAGTCCGTTACCACGAGCGTAGGGATGACATCGCTGAACTCGATCTCGTCGTACGGCGAGTCGGGATTGCCGCCCACCCTGTGCAGTACCAGAGACACCTCGTAGCGCTTGTTGCCCTCCAGAGCGCCGAGCCTTACCGGATAGACGCAGTCCTTTCCGTCGATGCTGGCCTTGACCACGAGATAGGTCGACGAAGGGCTCCAGACATCGGACGCGGCTGTCTCTATCTCGTTGGGGAAAGCATAGAAGACGGTACCGAACTGCGTCGTCCTGTCATATTCGAGCGGCGCGGATGTCCCGGAATACGAAGCCGACAGCAGGCCGGATACAGGCGAAGACCTGTCTTCGGCGTTCCTGGCATACCACTTTCCAGACTCGAGGGACGCAGCCGTGAAAGAAGCGTCGTCCACCAGCGGGCACACGCCGGGCACATTCATTAGATACGCCCCGGTAATCCTCACCCTGTCCCGATATACGGGTGCATACATACGGTTCGTCACCTCCTTGAGGACGACTGCGGCGCAGAGCCTGTCCACATTCACCGTAATGCTTTCCTCGGGCGAGGTCAAGGTCCTTATCTCGCTTGCGCCTGCCATAACGAGCCTGGAAGTACCGTTGTCGGCAAGAGAAACCATGACCGACTTCAGGTCGCCGATATCGGATACCTTGGAGTCCCCCTCGACATAGTTTACAGGAGAGTTCACGATAGCGTACACCTGACGCGGCCCGGTAGTACAGTATATCCTGTCGGTGCCGTTCCACTGGCCGTACGCCTCGAGATTTCCTTTGTAGAGGGCGCCGTCCAGCTGGCCCGTCCCCGTATTGAACACCATTATCTGCACCGACGATATTTTCTCGTCCGCATTTCCGGAGCCGGCCCTGGTCCCGACGGACGCTTCGAGCGCTCCTCCTACGCAGACATCGAGCACGCAGGGTTTTCCTTCCTCTACCGCCGAAACGAAGCCTTTGTCGCACGACGGGCATGACAGCGCGGCAAGAAGTACCGCAAAAACTTTTACAAGGTCTTTCATAGTTGTCTTTTGTTTTGTTATTGTTAGTTGATAATCTGTGATTCTCATTCAGTTATTTCGTACAATATGTCGTCAAGTCCGTATCTGCGGACCAGAGCGTATATTTCCGGATCGAGATTTCCCCTGCTTATCATCGACCGGTCCTGGCGGCAGGAGTTGAGATAGTGTTCTACGGCAGGGGCATCGTCTCCGAGCCGCGAATGCACGAGCGCAAGCATATAGTCCACGGTGGCCGTCTTCTCCATATCTGACAGTATCGCAAGCGCCGAACGGTTCCTGCCGAGCGCGACATAGGCTACCGCAGTATTTATGTCGGCATAGGGTTCGAGCAAGGCAAGGGCCGTCTCGTAATCGTAGTCCCGTATGCACTGCACACCCCTCATATAGGCGGTATCGAGCTGAGTCGTGACCACGGTGTCCTTGATCATGTCCTTGCGCGAAAGCGCGAAATCCAGTCTCACCTCGCGCAGCCCCGGGTAAAGGCTCCCGCTGATATAGGCATACGAGTCACGGTGACGCATCTTCTCCTCCCTGTCGTCCGCCAGAGGGGAATCCCGGTCGAGGGAATAGCGGTATTTCTGCACCTCCGTAAGGCTGGTATCCGAAGCCACCAGCACATCCAGGGCCGCCCAGTTCTCCCCTCCGGAACGCGGCAGGAACTCGATTTTCCTCGTGCTTCCCAGGGAATCGCCAATATGGCGCACGAAAGTCCCGAAATACTCCGCCACGCTCTCGGCGCGCCTTTCGGAAAGCCGGATGTTGTATTCTTCACGGCCTTCCGGAGATGCGAAAGAGCTGATAGACACGGAATCGAGTTCATATAGCGGATCGGCCATAAGCTGCCTTATCGTAGACTTCACGCGCCCTATCTCGGAAGCGTTGTCCTCAAGACGGAGATCCACGTCATGCCTTCCCTGTCCGAATACGATACGCCTGTGCTCGCTGAATTCGGCATTGCGCGACACTATCCTCGTAAGGTACCTTTCCAACGGGTCGACGAATGCAGAGACCGAAGATATGTAGAAAGTCAGAGGCTCGGTCGCGGGAATGTCACCCACCTTTCCTCCGAATTCCAGCACCTCGCCGGACAGGACTATGTCCACCTTGCGCATGCCGGGCCGCACATTGACGGTCTGCACATAGTCATATATGAAGTCGCCGTCGGAGGAGACCGTCACCGAATCCAGCCTGATTCCACCGTCTGCCGGAGGGGATTTCACATAGCGGCCGAACATTTTCCCGCGGTTTTCCTTAAGCCGTTCGTTACGCCTCAGCGCAGCCCGACGGGTATAGTGTTCCACCGCTTCCTGTCCGCTCACCCCGAAGCGGGAGCGGAACTGCTGCTCAGTAACGAAAGAGGAATCGGTACGGAAGGCATAGACGCCGGGCAGGTTCCGCTTCAGGAACACTTCGAGGCTCCTGTACGAGATGAACGCCGCCGAGTCCGGAGCGATCCTCGACAGGAAACGCCGATAGCGTTCGTAACCGCGCAGTTCCCTCTCGCGATAGCTGCGGCCGGTGATATGTATATCGTCCAGCCTGACCGAATCCCCGAGGGCGAACATGCTCGGATAGAAGCGTAGCTGCCAGTGCGAATCCTGCATCGCGGCCGGGACCGCTATGCGGAACTTGAGGTCGACCTTTCCTCCCCTCTCGGCGACATTGCTGAACCTGGCTGTCACCACGGCTGCGTCGAGCCTTTCGGTAGCTACCATTTCGCCTGTTTCCTCGTCGAGGACCGCGTTCATTATATAGACCTCCCGACCGTCCGGCCCGGTCACCCTGATAGTGTCCCTCGCCGTATTTCCGTCGACCTGCAGGCCAGAGACAGCCGCCTCCGAGTACTGCTTCGGCGGCAGTTCCAGCGCAGCCGACAGCGCACCCGAATGAAGGAGCGACAGTTTGCTCTGCCTGGCACAGGAAAGCATGGCCGGCAGCAGTACGGCGAGCAACACCGGAGCGGGAAGGATATGACGGCTACATTTCATAATGTATCTGCGACTCGTCGTCAAGGATTACCAGCCTGCTGGCCACGATGTCCGTCGCGAGCCTCTCCACACCGTCAGAGCCGGTATACTTCTGATAGCGCAGCCTGCCCTGCACATAGACTTTCGAGCCTTTGCAGATCTTGTCGAGGTCGCGGAGGTTGCGACCTTCCCTGGCCACGACATTGTGCCAGCTGGTCTCTATGACCGCTTCCCCGTTCTTGTCCTTGTAGGCATAGTTCGTGGCAAGCGTAAACCTTGCCACCCTGGCTTCGGAGAAAGTCTGGAGCCTGACGCTGCCGACTGCTCCCCTGAGTTCGATTCTGTTCAATTGTTCCATAAAGTCTTCATTTAAAAGTTTAGGGATGCGCGCACCTGTCCCGCAGCAAAGGAACGAAGAATCAGGTTCTGCCAAGGCAAGAAACGGAAAAATATTTTTTTAAGCTCCGGGGAAAGAAACGTAAACTTCAAAAAAGACAAGAAACGGAAATATATCAGAAACATTACTGCAAGCCTGCGGGATTTGCATAACTTTAACGGACCACATAACACACGGGACTATGAAACATAATGACGAATCCGTCCATGGAAGATGCCTGGAATGCGGAACTCCCATAAAGGGACGGAAAGACAAGAAGTTCTGCAGCCTGGGCTGCAAGAACAGCTACAACAACCGCATATACCATAGCAGGAAGCAGGCCAGGGACGCGGTTGTCGAGCAGCTGTACAGGAACTACAACATACTTGAAGGTCTGCTCTCCGACAGGCAGGCCGGGGCATCGCTGGAAGAGCTTGCAGAGATAGGCTTCGATTCAAGGTGCCTGACAGGTTTCGGCAGGGGGCATCGCAGCCACGAGTGTTGCAGCTGCTTCGACATCTCGTACTACCGCACGGGCAGCAGGATCTTCGGCATAAGGAGGATAGAGCCGGCAGACAAGCCTCAGGAGACAAAAAAGTGAGGGGCGCCCGCTCGAAACGGCCGCCCCTCGACAGTAGATAGATGATGTGTGGAAAAACTACTTAGAGTTTGCAGAGCTGAGGACTGTGATTCCTGCCTCTGAGTCAACTACGCAGATGTCGCTTACCTCGAGTTTGATAGAGTATGCGGCATGCATATCCTGCTGGAGGGTAGTACCTGCGTTATCCCAAGTAACCTCGGATCCGGTCATTGAAAGGTGGTCAACTCCGTCGCCGTTGAAGTCAGACTCAGGATTGAGATCAGCATGATCCTTGTCCTTGAAGATAAGCTCGTAGTTGAATACGAAGTCCGCATCGTCGAGCTTGTAGGTATCGGCACCATACTTGGTAACTGCACCCTTCTCGTA
This sequence comes from Bacteroides sp. CAG:1060_57_27, assembly GCA_001915575.1. Taxonomy (GTDB): domain Bacteria; phylum Bacteroidota; class Bacteroidia; order Bacteroidales; family UBA932; genus Cryptobacteroides; species Cryptobacteroides pullicola. The sequence goes on from MNQT01000021.1 coordinate 23,844, forward strand.
AACCACCTTGCCGTCAAGGTCGTTGACTACGAGCAGCTCCTGTACGTCCTCGGTAGAAGGATCGGCAATCAGAGTCTTGAGCTCGATATCCTTGCCGGTTACCTCGAACGGACTTACGAACTCTACATAGTAGGTCATCTCGCAGTAGTTGCCGTTATCGAGCACGGTGTAAGCGGTAACCACATAGGTCTTGTTGTTCACGAGAGGCTCGGTAAGGGCAATCTCCTGATCGGTGTAGTCGGTTCCGCTGATAGCAGCGCCAAGCTGGTCTACATATCCCTTAGGCCACTCTGCCTGAGGAGTTGCAACTGAAACGACCTTACCGTTCTTCGCAGCCTCGTCCTTGCTTACATAAGGCATGAGAGCGAAGGTAATAGGACCGTGGTTCTCCTTGTTCTTTGCATAAGCGGCGCCGTAGTCGCTAAGGTATCCTTCGAAGTGCTCAGCCATAGTTGACTGCATTTCCCAGGCATTGTTAATGAGCTTACCCTTGACCACAACGGTATTGGTAGTGCCGGGCTTCAGGTAGTTCGCGCTGAGGGCAGGCCATACATGGTCATGCTTAACGGTGTAGCTGAAGGTAACAATTACGTTACCACGGCTGTTAGGCTCTACTGAAGGTATCTCGACCTTGACGCTTCCTGAGCAATTCTCGTCAACGGCGTCGGTAATCGTAAGCTCGGCAGCGTTGGTAGCGGTGTTGTCGCTCAGACCGTCAATGTCAGCATCAACACCTAAAGGTTTAGTCTTGAGCTCCTCGCCGTCAACGTCGTAGTAAGTAACCTTCATTTTGCCGGTCGCATTCGTGACATCGTAGAGTGCCACGAACTCATTGTAGGTAAGGTCGAGTGCAGCAAGGATGTCCTTGTTAGCCTGCTCCCAGCTGAGGGCGATCTTCTCACCGGCGTCAGGAATCTTGGAGTACTCGATAGTCGCAGGAGCAACGGTAACGTTGTGATCCTCGATAACGGCCTTCTCACCGATGATGTTGACCTTGAGCCAGCACTGGGCTACCTTGACATCCTCACCCTTGGTGTTCTTCACGAATGCCTCGGCAAAGATGACGGGAGTACGTCCGATAGCGGGACGGTTGTTGCCGAGCCACTCGGAATTTACTGACAGGCTGCCAGTCTCCTCGTCGAGGGTTACGAACTGCTGCTGGTTGGTCTTACCGTCAGCTCCGAGATACTTCTCGGGGAAGGAGAGCTTGTAGCTGGGCTCTACATAGAGCTCAGGGAGAGCCTTCTTTACCCCAGTAGTAGGAACATAAGTCTCGAGAGAGTCGAATACATTGATAGTCTCGTTGTAGCCGAGAATGATGTTGGTAGGATCGCTGAGGTCGGGAAGAACCTTGTAGTCATCGGTAGGCTCATAAGGGATGACTTTCTTGCCGACCTTCTTATAGTAAGGATCATGCTTTATGATCTGATACTCGTCGATCTTGACCTGCTCTACGAAAGCGTAGTCGGAAACGACCTCTTCCTCAGAATCGGTAGAGGTAGCCTGGAGGGCAACGAGAACGTTATCACCCTTCACAGATGCGTCTGAGGGTATCTCCTTGTCGCTGTTGGCAGTAATGGTAAACACTACACCACCCTTCTCGCCGGCAACAGGCTCGCCTACGATTGAGATGAGGTCGGTATTGTCGCCTGCAACCTTCGTCGTTACTTCACGGTTGATGAACGCCCACTCTACATTCGCGAGGTCGGCGTTTGCAGGGTTGACACGGTAGGTAACCTCAGGCTGGTTGGCAGCGATGAAAGCACCCTTGGCATCGTAGAGGCTGTAGAACTGGATGACGCCGAGGCCCTGAGCCATGGTCTCGGGAACGAATGCCAGAGACTTGAGCTGCGAGGTGAGGCTGATCACGATAGGCTTGTCAGCGCCCTCTACATTGGCGAGGGTGAGGGTACCATCCTCAGGGTTGTAGACAGCGGTAACACCGTTCGAAGAAGCGATCCAGCTGATAGTGGTAGCCTCCTCGGTCTTCGTTCCCTCGGGAGTTACGGTCACCTTGTACCAGTATCCGCTCTCGTGAGGATAGTAATAAACGGTGTTGGCATCATCACCGGGCTGGCCGGGCTGGCCTTCCTGACCCTTGGCGGGATAGTCGGTCTTCACGCCGTCGATGTACCAATAGCCATCCGCACCGATGGTAACTACTGAACCGGGGGTTCCGTTTGTACCATTGGTGATGGTGTACGATTCACCGTTGCTCAGCGTAATTACTACGCCGCTCTCGCTAGAAGTAACTCCGGTGATGACAGCTCCGTCGCTGATCTGGCCCTCGAGGCTCTGGAGGGAGCTCTCTACGGCAGACAGGCGATCACCAAGCGAGTTGATGTCATCCTCGTAGTTGCATCCGGTAAACGCAAACGCTCCGCAAAACAAGCCGAGCGCAGTTACCAATCTGAAAATTTTTTTCATAACTACAATTTGTTTGTTACACAATGGAACAAAAGCCATTGAAGTCATGAACGCGAAAGCACTTTCAGACAATAAGTTCCAAGCGCATACCAGGTCGGATCCCGGGAATATCCATACAATTTGCATATTGTCTCCGGCCATGCCTTCTCTGTGCTCTCCGGGACCGTATACAATGTCTTCCTGACTGATATTATCCTGTCATTTATCGGTCATGGAGGCGCTACAGGGCATATTCCGGCACTGTATGAAAATTGAATGCAAATGTTTCCACTTAGATTCAACACCGAAGTGCAACAGCGAGGATCCGACGGACCTCGCTGTTGACGGTCTCAAAGTTGTTTCCTTTTTTTTTGGGGGGCAAGCGCAAC
>MNQT01000001.1 GCA_001915575.1 Bacteroides sp. CAG:1060_57_27
TGATATGCTATCTTCAAAAGCCAAGTGGTTGGTGGAAAGCAGCAGCATTCCACCAACCACTTTTGTCATTGTCACCAACCAAAAATGTCAATTATACCCTCCTTTCCCGCCATATTCCAGGACTATGTAACAACTGGATTAGAGCCCGTCGGTGTCTTTCTTCACGCCGATTACCGGAGTCATACACCAAGTCTATGTAACAACTGGATGCAGTACGGGCTGCAGGGAAGCTAATCATATCTGAGAAAACGCTTCCCTGCAGCCCGTACAGCATCAGTCGATTATATTATCGGCAATTTATGTCCGGCCCGATGAGAGACAGTACAGACCGGATACTGTCAGAGAACTTCCGGCAGCTTCATGAGCCAGGCCTCGAGAGCCGTCATCCAGGCCTTGCGGTAGTGGAACTCCCGGTCGGTCCAGCCGTGCCCTCCTTCTGGCATGATATACATCGAGCAGTTCTCAACACCGTGCCCTACAAGCGCCTCGTAATAGCTGACGCTGTTGCTCACGGGTACCAGGCCGTCGTCGGAACTGTGCATCAGGAACGCGCACGGCGTATCCTCCGTCACGCACTTCTCGTTTGAGAAGCTGTCGACAAGTTCCTTCGGAGGATTGTCGCCGAGCAGGTTATGGAGAGTTCCGGAATGGGTTCTGGACGCATCGAGGGTGATCACGGGATAGAAGAGCACCGTAAAGTCAGGACGCGTCGCGGCATCCACATAATGGGTGGAGGCCATCGCGGCAAGGTGACCTCCGGCGGAATTGCCCTGCACGCCGAGCCACTTGAAGCCGTACTCGGAGGCCCGCTCGCGCATCATGCGCATGGCCTTCTGCACATCGTCGAGAGGGACTTCCCTATGGCCGTTGGGAAGACGGTACTTGAGCACGGCATACACTATGCCCATTTCGTTGTACCAGTCCGCGAGGGAATAGCCCTCGGTCTTGTCCCATACATCGATGTACCCGCCTCCCGGGCAGGAGATTATCGCAAGGCCGTTGCATTCCCCTTCGGGGAGGAACAGGGAGAGGGTAGGCACGGTCACGTTGGAGACATGGTTGCCGTAGTCAATCTCGTCGCCGCTAAGGCCGTTGTCCGTAGGAGCGCCGTCGGGCCATACTTCGAGCACGAGGTCGGGAACCGGATAGCTGACAGCAGCCTGCGGCTGAGCATGAAGGGCCGCGGATGCGGAAAGCATGCAGAGGCATGCGAGTATTGCCGTTCCTTTCATGACAGCAAGCTATTTCAGAAGGCCGCGCACGGTATGGAGGAGTTCCTCGGACACATCTTCCGAAACTGCGGGAGCAAGATGCCACCTGACGGTATAGCTGAGCGATCCGCCGGGCGCGAGCTCGGTGTAGGCACCCTGGCTCTCAAGTTCGATGAAGGTCTTGCCCTGGTTCACATATACCTGTATCTCGGCCTCCGCGGGAGCACACTCGCCGTCGGCAAGGTCGTCGAACTCCTTGACCATCACCAGCCCGTCATTGGCATAGGCCAGCCAGCCCTTGCCGTTCACATTGACCTTGCGGTTCTGGTCCGACTCGTCGAAAGCGTACCAGGAGCAGCCGTAGGCGTCTTCGAAATGAATCAGCCCTGCAGGGAATATCTCAGAAGAAGGAGCCTCGAAGAATATCAGGCCGTCACCCGGAACCCTGGTAATCTCCCAGGGAGCCACCTTGCGGAGGCTGTCGGTATGGTTGGTAATGGTGTATGTGACCACGAGGGCGTCGTGCTTCGGATCGGCAGAGAACTTCTTCGAGATACTGTAGCCGAAACGCTCCGAAACCTGTCCCTTCATCTCCATGTAGTCGGAGCCGAGCTCGACCTCATAGGGCAAACGGTCGTACTCCGCCACAGGAGGCCAGTTCCATTCTGCCTGGGGGCTGGTCCAGAATGTGCTTCCGAATGCGTTGAACATCTGGAGCTGGGAGATGACTTCCTTGTCGCCGTACTTGAACGACAGGATCTTGGCACCCTTGCCGGCATCTACGGTCATGGACAGTTCTCCGGAAGAGATGCTGTAGAGCTCGTTGCCGAGAGACTTTATCTCGGGGCCCGCCGAGCAGGCGGAGACGCACGCCGCAACTGCGAGCGATACGACAGGAACGATGAACTTTTTCACTTCTTGAGCTATTGATTGAAATGTTATACCGTGATATCAAGTACGGTCAGAGCACGCTGACTTTCATGGAGATGTCCTCGAGCGGCCTGTCCGAGGAATCGGTCGCCGCTGCCTGGATCTTCTCCACCACATCGAGGCCGCTTTCGACCTCTCCGAAAACCGTATACTCTCCGTCGAGGAAAGGAGTCCCTCCCACGGTGGTGTAGGCCTCCTTCTGCGCGTCGCCGAGCCTGCCGAGGCCTTCCTCGATGACGATTGCGTTCGCTTCAGCCACTAACCTGTCCTGGAGGTCGGAAAGGGCCTCGCGGTTGCGCTCGCGGCGCAGGGCGAGGATTTCGTCCCTGTGCTCGGAGACGAGGCGGTTGAACACGCCGTTTACCGCCTGCATCTGGCACTGCCTCTCGAGGCTGTCCATTTTTCCGGCAGAGTACTTCTCTCCCCAGACGATATAGAACTGGCAGCCGCTGCTGCGCTTCTCGGGATTCACGCTGTCTGCCGTACGCGCGGCGCACAGCGCTCCCCTCTTGTGTATCAGTCCCGGCTTTATCTCCGCGGGTATGGTATATCCCAAATCTCCCGCTCCGAGCTGCTTCCCGGCAGGGGCGTTCCTGCTGTCGGGATCTCCGCCCTGAATCATGAAGCCGGAAATCACCCGGTGAAAGAGTGTCCCGTCATAGAAGCCCTCGGATGCGAGCTTGATGAAATTGTCCCTGTGAGCGGGTGTCTCGTCGTAAAGCCTCACGACGATATCGCCTGACGGCGTGGAAATCTTTGCCTTTGCCATATAGTTCTCCTGTATGTTTCTGATCCTGATCCGTCCATTGGAAAAGGAGGACCGCCGCAACCGCCGCCGTCCTCCTTCCCTTTGTCTGTTGTATACTTATTATTCCTCCGCGGGTTTCATGGTCGTGTAGACGTTGGTGACGTCCTCGTCGTCCTCGAGAAGGCCCGTAAGCTTGTCGAGCGTGGCCCGCTGCTCGGGAGTGACCTCCTTGAGTTCGACGTTGGGAACCTGCTCGAAACCTCCGGAAATCAGCTCGTAGCCGTTCTCCTCGATGTACTTCTGGATCTGGCCGTAGGAAGAATAGTCGCCGTAGATGACGATGACCTTGGAGACATTTCCGTCCTTGTCCTCCTCCTCGACCTCGAAAAGGTCCTCGACGCCGTAGTCGATCATCTCGAGCTCGAGGGTCTCGAGATCCACACCTTCCCTGGCCTTGATGCGGAAGGTGCACTTGCGGTCGAACATGAAGCTTACGGAACCGGAAGTACCGAGAGAGCCGCCGCACTTGGTGAAGTAGCTGCGCACGTTGGCGACTGTGCGGGTGTTGTTGTCGGTAGCGGTCTCTACGAGATAGGCTATGCCGTAAGGGCCGTAACCTTCATAGATTATCTCCTTGAAGTCGCCCTGTTTGCTCTCGGTAGCCTTCTTTATCGCCCTCTCGATGTTCTCCTTGGGCATCTGCTCGGAACGGGCCTCGGCCATAAGCGCACGCAGGCGGGGGTTGCCGGTAACGTCGGGGCCTCCCTGCTTGACGGCTATGGTGATCTCCTTGCCGAGCTTGGTGAACGTACGGGCCATGTGGCCCCATCTCTTCAGCTTCCTTTCCTTTCTGAACTCGAATGCTCTTCCCATAATCTGTTATTCTGCAACTCTGGCCAAATATTTATTGATTTCGTAGGCTTCCATGGACTGGGGATACTCGTCGGCGACCCTGTTGTAGCAGTCGCGGGCGGAAGCCTTGTCTCCGAGGGCCTCGTATGCGAGGCCGGCCTTGACGAGATAGGCTGCGGCAAAGACATTGTCGGCCATGCCTGCGGCGTTCTCGAAGCAGGAGACGGCGGACTTGTAGTCGCCTAGACCGACATAGGCGTCACCCTCGCAGGCCCTTGCCCTGGCGGCAAGTATGGGCTCGCCTCCCTTATATTTCTTCAGATAGGACAGGGCGGAGTCGAAGTTACCGAGATTGAGCTCGCAGACACCTGCATAGAGGTATACCGCCTTTCCGGCCTTGGAACCGTAGCTGCCGATGATGTCGGCGAAACCGAGGTTGTTGCCGTCGCCGTTGAGGGCGATTTCATACTCTCCGCTCTGGAAACTCTGCTCGGCGGGGAACATCTGCTCCTGTGCCTCCTTGCACTGGCGCTGGTAGACCAGCTTGTGGTATGCCAGGATTCCGAGGCCGACTATCACGACCACGGCGGCCGCGACGAGGATGAACTTCCTGTTCTCGCTGAAAAACTTTTCGGTTGACGAAACGGTCTGCTCGATATTCTCGCGCACTGCCGATTCCTTCTCTTTAGGATTTGTATTAGCCATATCGTTTAATGATTTTTATCAAAATTTAGCCTGCAAATTTATGAAAAATAGTTCAACAATACAATATAAATTCATTACCTTTGTAAGGTATGCCGACACTGAAGAAAATAGTCATCCAGAACTTCCGCAACATAGGGCTCCAGGAACTTGGCTTCTCTCCCAACATCAACTGCATCAGCGGCGGCAACGGCGAAGGGAAGACCAACCTGCTCGACGCCGTATGGTACCTTTCGATGACCAAGGGCGCGTTCTCGTCCTCCGACAGGTTCAATTTCAGGCACGGCTGCGACAGCTTCTCCCTTATGGGCACATACGACATGCCGTCCGGAGTCACTTCCAGGATAAGCATCAAGGCAGAGGCCTCGGGCGAGAAGAAGATACGCCGCGACGACAAGCCGTACGCAAAGATCTCGGACCACATAGGCCTCCTGCCCATAGTCATGGTATCGCCCGCCGACATCTCGCTGGTGAGCGAGTCCGGCGACGAGCGCCGCAGGTTCGTGAACTCCGTACTCTCGCAGATGGACAGGGAATACCTCTGCGGCCTGCAGAACTACAACCGCCTGCTGCTCCAGCGCAACAAGCTGCTCAAGGCCGGCGTCGCGGACGAGTTCCTGCTCGGCACCTTCGACGACAGGCTGGGCGCTCTGGCCTCTCCCGTGTTCGAGAAGCGCCGGGACTTCTGCGAAAAGCTGCTTCCCGTGGTACGCAGCTACTATTCCAGGATAAGCGGCGGACGGGAGGAGGTAGGCATAGAATACAGGTCGGACCTGTTCTCCGGCCCCCTGGCGCAGACGCTGCGCGAACGCCGGGAGAAGGACAGCATCTTCAGGTTCACCACCGCCGGCGTGCAGAGGGACGACTTCATCTTCACTATGGACGGACACCCGATACGGCGCTGCGGCTCGCAGGGACAGCAGAAGTCCTTCCTCGTGGCGCTGAAGTTCGCGCAGTACGAGGTAATGAAGCAGGTCTGCGGATGCAACCCCATGATGCTGCTCGACGACCTGTTCGACAAGCTCGACATGACCCGCGTCGGCAACCTGCTGGGAATGGTGTCGGACCGCGAGTTCGGCCAGATCTTCCTGACCGACTCCAACAAGGTGCGCACCGAATCGATAGTGGACGCCCTGACGACCGACAGGACATACATAGAGGCGGAAGGAGGCGCCTTCAGGATCATAGATGAGTAGGGTGCGCAGGAGGAAGGCAGTAGGAATGGAAGCCCTGGTCAGAGAATATCTCGGACGCAGCGGCCTGGGCAGGGCGCTCGACCTCAGACGCATCTGCAAGGCGTGGGAGGAGGCCAGCGGCGCCGGCAGGTACACATCCAGGGTATTCTTCAAGTCCGGAACCCTGTACGCCACGATGAGTTCGTCCGTCGCCCGCAGCCAGCTGCTGTTCCGGAAAGGCGAGCTGACGCGCAGGATCAATTCCATACTCGCCGAAGACCCGCTCTTCAACGGCGCGCCGGACGGAGAAGAATATGTCAAGGAACTGATAATCAAATGAAGATAGTAATAGACAAGTCGATACCGTTCACCGAAGGAGTGTTCGAACCCTATGCCGAGGTGCTTTACAGGGAAGGGCCGCTCATCACCAGAGAGGACCTCATGGGCGCCGACGCCCTGATAATACGTACGAGGACGAGGTGCGACAGTTCCCTGCTGGACGGTACAGGAGTCAAGATGATAGCCACGACCACCTCCGGCACGGAGAATATCGACGTCGACTACTGCAGCACCCACGGAATCCATTTCCAGAACGCCGCCGGATGCAATGCCGGGGCGGTGGCCAATTATGTCTTCTCGGCGATTTTCGGCTCGGCCGCGCGCAGGAGCATCTCCCTTGCGGGAAAGACCCTGGGCATAATAGGCCTCGGCAATTCCGGCGAGAGGGTCGAATCGATGGGACGCTCCCTGGGATTCAAGATAATGAGGAACGACCCCAAGAAATCCGAGATCGAGTGGTACACGCAGTTCTACAGCCTCGACGAGCTGCTCGCGGAGTCCGACATAGTGACCCTGCACGTCCCCCTGACGGCACAGACCAGGGGCATGGCCGACGCCGGGTTCTTCGCCAGGATGAAGCCCGGGGCCTTCTTCGTGAACACTTCGCACGGAGACCTGGTCGTAGAGGACGACCTGATAAGGGCGATACCCCGTCTCGGTCCCGTGATAATCGACACATGGAGCCACGAGCCCAGCATCAACACGATGCTGATGAACCTCGTCGAGATAGCCACGCCCCACATCGCCGGATATTCGCTGCAGAGCAAGCAGATAGGCTCGTCCATGGCGGTCAGGGCCGTCGCCCGCTTCCTTAACATCTCCGAACTATACGAATTCTTTCCGCACAGCGACATAATGGAATACCAGGCCGTGATGCTCGACATCCGCAACAAGTCGCAGGGACAGCTCGCCGCAATACTCCAGTACAACTATCCTATCTTCACCGACGACTTCATGTTCAGGATGAACCCGACGAAGTTCGAGGAGCTGCGCACGAACTACCGCTACAGGAGGGAATTCCAACTCTGACACAGGATATACACATATTTTATTAACGACACTAAATCTGGACAGTATGGAAAAATCAAAGATCAACGCACAGATCGAACGGTTCAGGAAGGGATTCCCCTACCTCGACATCGTCGCACCCGCAACTCCCGGGAAGGGAATCGAAGTGCTGGACGGGGAAAAGGCCCGGGAAGCTGCCGAGTACGCCGACACCGCCGAAGTAAGGGGCAAATGCAAGTTCGTTCCGGCATCGGGAGCCGCATCCAGGATGTTCAAGGACATATTCGCAGGCCTTGATACGCCCAACGATTCCGTACGCAGGCTGGCGGAGAACCTGGAAAAATTCGCGTTCTACTCCCCCGAAACCTTCGGAAGCGCCCCGCACGACCCCTGCACGACCGCCCGCAGGCTCCTCACCGACGAGGGGCTCGGATATGGCAGCAAACCCAAGGGAGTGCTGAAGTTCCACAGGTACCCCGACGAGGTGCGCACCGCCCTCGCCGAGCATCTCGTCGAAGGACAGGCCTACATGCGCAATCCCGACGGGAGCGTGAACCTCGTGATAACTATCTCCCCCGAGCACAGACAGCTCTTCGAGCAGGCGGTAGCCGAGGTCAGGGACGAATATGAAAGGCGCTACGGCGTGAAGTACGACATACGCTTCACCTACCAGAGCAAGGACACCGACACCATAGCGGTCGACACCGACAACCGACCCTTCCTCAAGGAGGACGGCACGGTGCTCACCCGTCCCGCCGGGCACGGCGCGCTCATCTACAACCTCGACGGGCTCGACTCCGAGCTGGTGTCCATAAAGAACATAGACAATGTCTGCGTCGAAAGGATGCAGCCGGTCACATACCACTGGAAGAAGGTCCTCATGGGACGGGCGCTGCAGCTGCGCGACAGGATACGCGGATACATCTACGCGTTCGACCAGCTGACCGCCGCGCGCAAGGACACCGGCATGGTCTACATCCCCGGCACGGTGATGAACCTCGACGACCCCTTCGCCACTCCCGAGTGCCAGAGCCTCTGCAACGAGATAGAGGCCTTCCTCAGGGACGAGCTGTGCATAGAGATGCCCGAGGCCAAGGACTGCCGCGACAGGGCTGAGAGGCTGCGCGCAAAGCTCGACAGGCCCATACGCGTGTGCGGAATGGTAAAGAACGAGGGAGAACCCGGAGGCGGACCGTTCATCGTGCGCGACAAGGACGGCGCAACCTCGCTGCAGATACTCGAGGGGGCGCAGATAGATCCCGGCAACCCCCATGCGGTGGAGGCGCTGCACTCCGCGACCCATTTCAATCCGGTCGACCTCGTATGCTGCCTGCTCGACAGCGAGGGCAGGAAGTTCGACCTGCTGAAGCATGTAGACGAAGACACGGGGCTCATCAGCTCCAAGAGCTACCACGGCCGCGAGCTCAAGGCCCTCGAGCTCCCCGGACTCTGGAACGGCTCCATGTCGGACTGGAACACCCTCTTCGTAGAGGTTCCGATAGAGACATTCAATCCCGTCAAGGTCGTGCTCGACCTGCTCAGGCCTGCACATCAGGCATAGGGGCCGCCTCCGGGAAGGGTGCCTTTCCCGACGCCCGGCCCGCAATGTCGCCCCTACGGACCCGCAACACGCGTTTCCGCTTATTCCGCTACGGAAGCAATGCAGATTGCCTGATGTCATATGCCTCCGGGAGACTGTTCTCTAGGGTTTATGTCTCCCGGAGGTATATAGCATCAGGCAGAATATAAGACCGCCTGCCATAAGTGGCGAGAACATTGCGGACAGGCGTAGAATTTTCCACATATTATTAGTATCTTTGCGCGATTTGTACCCAAAAAACCGTAAGTGCAGAAATCATTATGAGCATACAACAGGAAAAAATCAAGGAACTGGTCGAGCGCAGGGCCTCCGCCAGACTCGGCGGCGGACAGAAGCGCATCGACGCCCAGCATTCTAAGGGAAAGCTCACCGCGAGGGAAAGGCTCGCACTGCTGCTTGACGAGGGCAGTTTCGAGGAGTTCGACATGTTCGTGCAGCACCGCTGCACGGACTTCGGCATGGACGCCAGCCATACCGACGGAGACGGCGTAGTGACCGGCCGCGGAACTGTCGGCGGGCGCGAGGTGTTCGTCTTCGCCCAGGACTTCACGGTCAACGGCGGCTCGCTGTCGAAGACCATGTCGGAGAAGATATGCAAGGTAATGGACATGGCTGTCAACGCCGGAGCCCCGATAATCGGGCTCAACGATTCCGGCGGTGCCCGTATCCAGGAAGGTATCGACGCACTCGCAGGCTACGGAGAGATCTTCGAGCGCAACATACTCGCCAGCGGCGTGGTTCCGCAGATAAGCGGAATCTTCGGCCCCTGCGCGGGCGGCGCGGTCTACTCCCCCGCCCTGACCGACTTCACCCTGATGATCGAGAACACCTCGTACATGTTCCTGACCGGACCCTCGGTGGTCAAGTCGGTGACCGGAGAGGTCGTGGACCAGGAGCAGCTCGGAGGCGCATCCGTACATACCACCAAGTCCGGAGTCGCACAGCTCGGCGCGAAGGATGAGAAAGAGGGCATAGAGACTATCAAGAAGCTTCTCGGCTTCCTGCCCCAGAACAACCTCGGCACCGCTCCCGCAAGGCCCACTGCCGACCCCGTCGGCCGCACGGACGACGCCCTCAACGATATCATCCCCGACAATCCCAACAAGGCCTACGACATGTACGGCGTCATCGGCAGCATAGTCGACGACGGCGAGTTCTTCGAGATACACAAGGACTTCGCCAAGAACATCATAGTCGGTTTCGCCCACATGGGAGGACGCAGCGTGGGAATAGTCGCCAACCAGCCGAGGGTGCTCGCCGGCTGCCTCGACATCAACGCATCGCGCAAGGCATCGCGCTTCGTCAGGTTCTGCGACGCATTCAACATTCCCCTCGTGACCCTGGTCGACGTGCCCGGCTTCCTCTGCGGCACGCATCAGGAGTACGGTGCGATAATCTCCAACGGAGCCAAGCTGCTCTACGCCTACGGCGAGGCCACCGTGCCCAAGGTGACGGTGACGCTCAGGAAGAGCTATGGCGGAGCCCATATAGTCATGAGCTGCAAGCAGCTCAGGGGCGATGTCAACTACGCGTGGCCTTCTGCCAACTTCGCGGTCATGGGAGCCGAAGGCGCCGTCGGAATCATCTACGGCAAGGAACTCAAGGCCGAGGAGGATCCCGAGAGGAAGGCAGCCCTTGCGGAGCAGAAGAAGAAGGAATACGACAACCTCTTCTGCAACCCCTACCAGGCCGCCAAGAAAGGATATATCGAAGACATCATCGAACCCCGCAACACGCGTTTCCGCGTGATACGCGCCCTCGAGAGTCTGAGCAACAAACGTCAGGTAATTCCAGCAAAGAAACATGACAACCTTCCTTTATAGCATCCTCACGGCCGGCGGCGACAGGATGGCCCAGGTCGATCCACACGGCTGGACGCTGACGCTCATCAGCGTGAGCGTGGTGTTCATCGCCCTTGTAATCCTCTACTTCCTGTACAGCCTCTCCGGAAGCATCTTTTCGGGCAAGTTCGGCAGGAAGTCCGGATCCGGGAAGGGAGGAGAAAGAATGGACGAGGTGGCGGCCGCGATCGCCCTCGCACTCTCCGACGCAGGGAACGACGGCGAGACTGCCGCAGCGATAGCCGTGGCGCTCGACCTCTATCTCGACGGCGGCGTGCACGACCAGGAGCCCGGTTTCATCACGATCAGGAGCGAAGAAGGCTCGGCATGGGGCCAGAAACAGTTCAACTTCAGAAAAAATCCCAAACAATGAAAGAATACAAGTTTACTATCAACGGCAGGCAGTATAATGTCGCCGTAAACGGCGTGGAAGGAAAGAACGCCGACGTAACCGTGAACGGAGTCCCGTACAAGGTAGAGCTCGAAGGCGGAAGCGCCCCTGCACCCGCACCTGCAGCGGCCCCGGCTGCAACGCAGGCACCCGCCCCTGCAGCCCAGGCAGCCCCTGCACCCGCGGCTCCCGCAACTGCCCCCGCAGCCTCAGGCAAGGGCAAGGACATCGTGACTCCCCTTCCCGGCGTCATCATCAGCATAGACGTCAAGGAAGGCAGCAGCGTCAAGCGCGGCCAGAAGGTGGCCGTACTCGAGGCGATGAAAATGGAGAACGACATACTCGCAGACTGCGACGGTGTCGTCACCGCAATCCATGTAGCCAAGGGTGACACAGTAGAGGAAGATGCCAAAATCGTGACCCTGGGCTGATGGAAACCGTACTAGACAGCCTGTCACAGTTCTGGCAGTTCACCGGCTTCGCAAACTGCACCTGGCAGCATCTGGTGATGATCGCCGTGGGTCTGGTGTTCATTACGCTCGGAATAGCCAAGAAATGGGAACCCCTGCTGCTCGTGCCGATCGGGTTCGGTATGATAGTGGGCAACATCCCGGTATTCCCCGGCCTGCAGGTCAGCCTTTACGAAGAAGGTTCCGTACTCAACATACTCTATCAGGGCGTGCGCCAGGGCTGGTATCCGCCGCTGATTTTCCTCGGCATAGGCGCGATGACCGACTTTTCGGCACTTATCTCGCAGCCGAGGCTGATACTCATAGGCGCTGCAGCCCAAATGGGAATATTCGGAGCGTACCTGCTCGCCCTCACCATGGGATTCCTTCCCAACGAGGCGGGAGCTATAGGAATCATCGGAGGAGCCGACGGCCCCACCGCCATATTCCTCAGCTCGAAGCTGGCTCCCGAACTCATGGGTGCGATCGCGGTGTCGGCCTATTCATACATGGCCCTCGTCCCGGTCATCCAGAAGCCTATAATGCTCGCACTGACCACAAAGAAAGAAAGGCTCATCAGAATGAACAAGCCCCGCACGGTAAGCCAGAGGGAGAAGATACTCTTCCCCATCATAGGCTTCATCTGCACGGCTTTCATAGTGCCTTCGGGACTTCCGCTGCTCGGAATGCTCTTCTTCGGCAACCTGCTTAAGGAAAGCGGCGTGACCAAGCGCCTCGCGACCACCGCAGGCGGACCGCTCATCGACGTCGTGACCACCCTCATCGGACTCACCGTCGGAGCCTCCACCCAGGCCGACGTATTCGTGAGCAGCACTTCGATGAAGATCTTCCTGCTCGGACTGATCTCGTTCGTAATAGCCACGGCATCCGGCGTGCTGTTCGTGAAGCTGATGAATCTCTTCCTCCCCCAGGGGAGGAAAATCAATCCTCTGATAGGAAACGCGGGAGTTTCAGCAGTGCCCGACTCGGCGAGGGTCTCCGAAATGGTAGGACTTGAAGCCGATCCGAAGAACCACCTGCTGATGCACGCCATGGCGCCCAACGTGGCCGGAGTCATAGGCTCCGCCGTGGCTGCCGGAATACTTCTCGGATTCCTCGGATAGTAACACGAACAGACTTATCTACCGCACAAGGGGACGGCTGTATGCAACGGCCGTCCCCTTTGTCCCGTATATGTCAAATGCCTGTCAGCACCGTATCCTGCCTGTAGTATTACGAATGTGCTTTCATGTTTTGTACTGTGCATGTGCCCTCGGGAGACATAAACCCCGGAGAACAGTCTCCCGAGGGCACATGCACAGTACAATCTACGGTCTGCATTTCCGTCATATGGCAGGCTGGTCCGTAATGTAAAGGCAGGCGGGATACGACGCCGACAGGCATAGAAAATTTCATCAAATATTGTATTTGGATTGAATTTTGATTAACTTAGTCGAGATTACACACATTAGGACTAATTACCAAAAGATATGCCCGATAAATTGCAGGAACTAACGGACAGACTGTATAACGAAGGTCTGTCCAAAGGCAGGGAAGAAGGAGAAATTCTTCTCGCAAAAGCCAGGAAGGAAGCCGACGAGATAGTATCGAAGGCAAAATCGGAAGCCGAAGAAATAGTATCTTCCGCGAGGAAGAGCGCCTCGGAGCTCAAGAGCAAGGCGGAGTCAGACATAAAGATGGCATCCGCCCAGAGCCTGCAGGCCACGAGACAGGACATCGAGAACCTGCTCGTGAAGTCCGTCGTGGACGCCAAGGCAGACAAGGCCCTCAAGGATCCGGATTTCATAAAGGAGATTATCAGGTCCGTAGCCGGGAAGTTCTCGGCCAGCGAAGGAGTGGAGATAAGCCTGCTGCTGCCCGCATCCATGAAGAAAGACCTCGAGGACTGGGTGAAGGGAGAGCTCTCCAAGACCCTGTCAAAGGGAGTAAAGGCCGAATTCAGCAAGAAGATCGCCGGAGGATTCTCCATAGGGCCCAAGGACGGCAGCTGGTTCATCGACCTGAGCGACGACACATTCAAATCCCTGATCGCCGAATACCTGAGGCCCGTGACCCGGAAGCTTCTCTTCGGATAGCGTCCAGAGGGAATGAACAACTACGAATACATAATCGCCGGCCTGCCGTTGCTCAAGGCCTCGGACCGCTCGCACGTGGACGCGGACGGGATACTGTCCGAAATCCGTTCGCAGCTGTCCGCTTCCGACTGCCGCCTGCTCGACAGGCTGCTCTCGGGATACGATCCTGAAAAGCTCGACGCGGACTTCTACTCCTCGATGCTCAGGGAACGCAACCGCTTCCTGAGGGAGTTCTTCCTGTACGACCTCTGCCTGCGCAATGTCAAGACCGAATATCTCAACAGGTCGCTCGGCAGGGCCGCAGGCACGGACTGCATAATGCTTCCGGAACTGGAAGAATATGAGTTCGTCGGACGCGATGCGGCCGAAGCCGTACTGTCGGGCAGCGACATAATACGCCGCGAACGCGGACTCGACGACCTTATGTGGGACGAGATAGACCGCATCAACGAAATGGAGGTCTTCAGCATGGACGTCATACTCGGCTTCACCGCAAAGCTGAAGATAGTCGACCGCTGGAACAGGCTCGACCCCGAAAGCGGAGCGCAACTCTTCCGCAGGCTCGTCGCCCAGATCAGATCCACCTACGACAATAAAAAGCAAAACATGATATGAATACTACAGGAAAGGTAACAGGCATAGTGTCCAACCTCGTGACCGTGTCGCTGAACGGACCTGTCGCCGAAAACGAACTCTGCATGATAGACCTCGGAGGCACGAAGCTCCTCGCAGAGGTCATCAAGGTGAACGGAGACAGGGCGTCGGTGCAGGTGTTCGAGAGCACCAGAGGGCTGAAGAACGGCGACGAGGTGGAATTCTTGGGAAAGATGCTCGAGGCCACGCTCGGCCCGGGCCTTCTGTCGAGCGTCTACGACGGACTCCAGAACGACCTCACCACGATGAAGGGAGTATTCCTCAAAAGAGGCGAATACACCGACCCCCTCGACCACGAGAAGCTCTGGGACTTCACGCCCATAGCCAAGGCAGGTGACAAGGTGGCGGCCGCCGACTGGCTCGGCGAAGTGACCGAAGGCTGGCTTCCCCACAAGATCATGGTTCCCTTCTCGTTCAAGGGCGAGTATACCGTCAAGGAAATCGCTCCCGCGGGCAAGTATACAATCGATACCACAGTCGCCACCCTCACTGACGGGAACGGCGGGGACGTCAAGGTGACAATGGTCCAGAAATGGCCCGTCAAGATCGCTATCAAGGGCTATTCCAGCAAGCCCCGTCCGCAGAAGATAATGGAGACCGGAGTCAGGTGCATAGACACCTTCAACCCCATTGCCGAAGGCGGTACCGGATTCATCCCCGGGCCTTTCGGCTGCGGAAAGACGGTGCTCCAGCACGCCATAGCCAAGCAGGGCGAAGCCGACGTCATAGTCATGGCCGCCTGCGGAGAGCGTGCGAACGAGGTGGTGGAAATCTTCACCGAGTTCCCCGAACTGATAGACGCCCATACCGGAAGGCACCTTATGGAGAGGACGACCATAATCTGCAACACCTCCAACATGCCCGTAGCCGCCCGCGAGGCCTCCGTCTACACGGCGATGACAATCTGCGAATACTACAGGGCAATGGGACTGAGGTGCCTGCTGCTCGCCGACTCCACATCGCGCTGGGCCCAGGCCCTCAGGGAAATGTCCAACCGTATGGAAGAGCTTCCCGGCGAGGATGCGTTCCCCGTCGACCTGTCCGCAATCATAGCTACCTTCTACTCCAGGGCCGGAATGGTGGTACTCAACAACGGCAAGACCGGTGCGATCACCTTCATCGGAACCGTCTCCCCCGCAGGAGGAAACCTCAAGGAACCCGTCACGGAGTCGACCAAGAAGGCGGCGCGCTGCTTCTACGCCCTCGAGCAGAACCGCGCAGACCAGAAGCGCTACCCTGCCGTAAGTCCCATAGACTCCTACTCGAAGTACCTCGAATATCCTGAAATCGTAGAATACCTCGACGAGAAGATTGAGCACGGTTGGGTAGACAAGGTACTCAAGGCCAAGAACATAGTCAGGCGCGGCCGCGAAATGGCCGACCAGATAAACATCCTCGGCGACGACGGCGTTCCCGTGAGCTACCACGAGGCGTTCTGGAAGTCGGAGCTCGTGGATTTCGCATTCCTGCAGCAGGACGCGTTCGACGACATCGACGCACTCTGCCCGCTCGAAAGGCAGAAATACATGCTCGACCTCATAATGGACATCTGCGACCACAGCTTCAGCTTCGAGCAGTTCGAGCAGTGCCGCAGCTTCTTCAGGGAGATGATCAACATACTCCGCCAGATGAACTACTCGGAGTTCAAGGGCGGTAAATTCATGGAATACCAGCAGCAGCTGACAAAACTTCTTTCGTAATATGGCAAAGGCATTCAACAGGACATACACACATCTTCAGGCCATAACAAAGGCGACGGTTTCGGTAAATGCGGCCGGCGTCGCCAACGACGAGCTCGCCACCGTAGGCGGGAAGCTCGCACAGGTCGTGAAGACCAAGGGAGACACAGTGACCCTGCAGGTATTCTCGGGCACGGAAGGAGTTCCGACCAATGCGGAAGTGTCGTTCCTCGGCGCTCCCCCTACGCTCAAGGTCTCGGACCAGCTCGCAGGACGCTTCTTCAATGCCTACGGAAAGCCGATAGACGGCGGCCCGGAGATCGAAGGCGAGGAAAGGGAGATCGGAGGCCCCTCGGTGAACCCGTACAAGCGCCGCCAGCCCTCCGAACTGATTCCGACCGGCATCGCGGGTATCGACCTCAACAATACGCTCGTGTCCGGACAGAAGATCCCGTTCTTCGCGGATCCCGACCAGCCTTACAACCAGGTAATGGCTGATGTGGCCCTCAGGGCCGACGTGGACAAGATCATCCTCGGCGGAATGGGCCTCTCCAACGACGACTACCTCTACTTCCGCCAGAAGTTCGAGTCTGCAGGAGCCCTCGACAGGATAGTGTCGTTCGTCAACACAACCGAAGAGCCGCCCGTGGAAAGGCTGCTGATACCCGACATGGCCCTCACGGCCGCCGAGTATTTCGCCGTGGACAAGAACGAGAAGGTGCTCGTACTGCTCACCGACATGACCCTGTATGCGGACGCGCTGTCGATAGTGTCCAACCGTATGGACCAGATCCCTTCGAAGGACTCCATGCCCGGTTCGCTGTATTCCGACCTCGCGAAGATATACGAGAAGGCCGTGCAGCTTCCCGACGGAGGTTCCATTACGATCATAGCGGTGACCACCCTCAACGACGGCGACATCACCCACGCGATCCCCGACAATACCGGATATATCACCGAGGGCCAGCTCTACCTTAAGGCCGATTCCGATTCCGGGAAGGTTATCATCGACCCGTTCCGCTCGCTCAGCCGGCTCAAGCAGCTCGTACAGGGCAAGAAGACACGCGAGGACCACTCCCAGGTCATGAACGCCGGCGTGCGCCTGTATGCCGACGCGCAGAGCGCCAAGACCAAGCTGGAGAACGGATTCGACCTCTCGGACTACGACCTCAGGTGCCTGGACTACGCCAAGGAGTATGCCACCCGCCTGCTCTCGATAGACGTGAACATAAGCATAGACGAGATGCTCGACACGGCATGGGAGATATTCGCGAAATACTTCACCCCCGCCGACACCGGCATCAAGCAGGCTATGATAGACAAATACTGGAAAAAGTAGACCGTGGCCATAAAGTTTCAATATAACAAGACTTCCCTGACGAACCTCGGCAAGCAGCTCAAGGTACGCCAGAACGCCCTGCCGACCCTGAAGAACAAGGAATCGGCCCTGCGCTCGAGCGTACAGGCGGCAAAGACCGAATCCCAGAGGCTCGCCGAAGAGCTGGAACGCTCGCTGTCGCGCTACGACTATCTGGCCGCGCTGTGGAACGAGTTCGAACCCGGCCTGATAGCCATTACGGACGTCGACCTGAAGACGGTGAAGGTCGCGGGCGTCAACACCCCTGCGCTCGGCGAGATCCACTACGAGCTCAAGCCTTTCAACGCCTTCGTGAAGCCGGCCTGGTACGCAGACGGCGTCAGCATACTCAAGGAGCTGACCCGTCTGGGCATCGAGTCGGAAATCTACGAGCAGAAACGGCAGATCCTGGAGTTCAACCGCAAGAAGACCACCCAGAAGGTGAACCTCTACGAGAAGGTCCAGATACCGGGCTATCAGGAAGCGATAAGGAAGATCAAGCGCTACATGGAGGATGCGGAGAACCTCTCCAAGGCATCGTCCAAGATAGTCAAGAACCGCCACGAAGAAGAAGAGGAGGCCGGACTATGATAGTACCGATGACAAAATACGACTTCATCCTCCTCAGCGGGGATAAGGACAGGTTCCTGGAGCAGCTCCGGGAAACGGGTATCGTGGACATACGCCGCAGCGACAAGCCGGTGGACGAAGTTTCCTCGGGAATCCTTTCCGACATCGAAGCCGCCAAGGCGGAGATAAAGAGCATAGAGAACTGCAGCGACAGGACGGTCGAAGAACTCAAGACGAGGATCGCCGATCTCGGCAGGAAACTCTCCGAGGCCTCTCCGTGGGGTGAGTTCGACAGGGAAAGGCTCGAGAAGTTCTCGGTCCGCTTCTACACCGTCTCGAAGAAACAGTTCGACCCGGCATGGAAACAGGTCTACCCTATCGAGGTCATAAACGAAGACAAATATACCGTATGGTTCGTCACCGCCGGTACCGGAGATACGGTTCCCGCGACTCAGGTTCCGATACCCGAGAAGACCCCTTCCGGGTACAGAGCCGAAATCGACACCCTTACTTCGGAGATGAAGGCGCATGTCTCGGCGCTGGAAGCGCGAAAGCCCGAGTTGCCCGCACTCAGGAAGAAGATAGAGTCGATGTACTCCGACCTCAGCACCTATCTCGCCGGAGTGACCGCAGAGACGGCGGCGGACGGAAGCCTGGTGATTTTCGAAGGCTTCGCCCCCACGGAGGACGGACAGAAGCTGAAGGAGGCGCTTGACGGCATGGATGTCTACTACATCGCGCAGGACGCTACGGTAGAGGACAATCCCCCGATAAAGATACACAACAACGCATATGTGCGCCAGTTCGAGCCCCTGACGAGCATGTACGGCATGCCCGTATACAACGAGTTCGACCCCACGGTGTTCCTGAGCATATTCTTCCTGCTCTTCTTCGCGATGTGCATGGGAGATGTCGGCTACGGCATACTCCTCGTCATCATCGGCTTCGTCATGAGGAAGAAGGCCGGAAGCGGAGGGCTCGCGGACAAATGGAGCCTGATAGTCACGCTGGGAGCCGCTACGATAGTGGTTGGCTTCCTGTTCGGAGGATTCTTCGGAGTCAGCCTCACCGAGCAGACATGGATACCCGAGGCCCTGAGGAACTGCATGATTACCGGTGATGTGGAGATAGGCGGCGCGACCTATGCCAAGCAGATGATACTCTCGCTGCTGGTCGGCGTAGTGCACATCTGCATCGCCCTCGTGGTCAAGGCCGTCTGGGCAGTCAGGCAGAGCGGGTTCAAGGACAGCCTCAGCACCCTCGGCTGGACCCTGCTGATAGTCGGAGGCGTAATAGGCCTCAGCTTCGGCATGCTGGGCGTGATTTCAGAGACCGCGATGAAATGGCTGCTGATAGGCATAGCCGGCGTTTCCGCACTCGGAATCTACATCTTCAACAAGTGGGGCCGCAACCCTCTCGTCAACATCGGAGCCGGACTGTGGGACACCTACAACATGGCATCCGGCCTGATGAGCGATGTGCTCAGCTACATCCGTCTGTATGCGCTCGGACTGTCGGGGAGCATGCTCGGCTCGACCTTCAACCTCATAGCCGGCATGGTCAAGGGCGACGACCCCACCTGGCAGTGGATTCCCTTCGTGCTCATCGTGGTGCTCGGACATACCCTGAACCTGGCACTGAACTGTCTGAGTGCCTTCGTACATCCCCTCAGGCTCAACTTTGTCGAGTTCTTCAAGAATTCGGGATACATGGGAGAAGGTGCCGGATACAACCCCATCAGAAAATAGGAAACAAATTAAAATCAACCGTTATGTTAAACACAATTCTTGCTTATTTAGGCCTCGGCCTCATGTTCGGGCTTGCAGCCACAGGCTCTGCAATCGGAACGACAATCTGCGGCAACGCCGCCGAGGGTGCGCTCAAGAAGGCTCCCGAGAAATCTTCGAGTTACATGATTCTCTCCGCCATTCCCGCGACCCAGGGTCTATACGGATTCCTCGCGCTGCTGCTCTGGTCGACAGGTAGGGACATTACCTCCAACGGCCCGCTGTTCTTCGGTGTGGGCCTCGGCGTCGGCCTCGTCTGCCTTATCTCCGGAATACGCCAGGGACAGGTATGCGCGAACGGTATAGTCAGCATCAGCCAGGGACACAATGTCATGGCCAACACGATGATCTATGCCGCGCTTCCCGAGTTCTACGCGATTCTCGCGCTGCTCGCCAGCATACTCGTGCATTAACAGCTACATGCAATATACCCCCGTCTATCGGAGCCTCGCGACCGCAGTGTCCCAGGCTCCGATAGTCATCTGTACCGAAGGCTCGGGACATACGGGTGACAGTTCCCGAGGGATCGCGACCCGGAACGAAGCAGGTTTGTCAGAGAAGTTGCACGCCACGAGGTAGGTCTGCGACCCGTCATAGCGCAGGAACACGAAGTGCCTGTCGGCATCAAAGCCCGGAGAAGACAGGTTGCAGTAGCAGAGATCCCAGCATTTCCCGGAGGCAAAGACCGGAAGTTTCGCAAGGCCGAGAAGCTCGCGGTAGCGGTCCAGAACGGCTGACTCCCCGTCGGAAAGCCCTTTGCCTATGTGTGTGGCGCAGTTGAGATGCTCGACGGAACGCGGGCAGCACCAGTTGAATATCGAGGTGCGTCCGTCTGAACTCTCCGAAGCATCCTCCCCCGCCTCCTGTCCGAAATACAGCATGAACGAGGCGTCGTTGAAAAGCAGCGACACCCCGAGCGCGGCATAGCTCCTTCCGGCAGAGCCGAGACCCTGGCGCGAGGCTATCCTGATTTCGTCGTGGTTCTCGAGGAAGTTCAGCATCCTCGGCTGAAGGTCGGAAAGGAACTGCCAGTTCCAGCTGAGTTCCCTCGCGCTGCATTCCCCGCGGCTGAGCGAGACCAGCCTGTCGTAGAAGCCGGACTTGTCGTAGAGCAGGTCGAACCCTACTTCCTCGACATACTTCCTGTAGTTGCCGCGGTCATATACCTCGGCTATGAACATGGTATCCGGATAGTCCTCCTTCACGGCAGCAATAAGCCTGCGCATGGCTTCGGCCGGGACGAGTTCGACCATGTCGCAACGGAAACCGTCTACCCCGAGAGCCTTCCAGAACCTCAGGATGCGCAGCATCTCGCCGAAGGTCTGGGGCGAACTCCAGTCGTTCTTGAGCGTGTCGGTCCAGTCGCCGTCGCACCAGTCGTGATGCACGATGCCTCCGCGGTAGTCCCTGGCCACATGGTTCGGGACATAGTCTATGACAAGCTTCATTCCCTTGCGGTGCACCCTGCGCACCAGCAGGGAGAATTCCTTCATGCGCTCCTCAGGCCTGTCGGCGAGATAGGGATTGACGTCCGTCCAGTCGCTTACGGCATAGGGGCTTCCGGGATCTCCCTTGACGAAGTCCATGCCGGTGGCATGCCTCGGAATGCCAGTAAGCCACAGGTAGTCCACGCCGAGCGACTTCAGATAGTCGAGGGTCCTGAGATCCCACGAAGAAAAGCGGCCCTTTCCCCAGAGCCTTGCCATAGCCTGATATATAATCTGTTTCATATGCCGTTGTCTGAAGGTCAGAACGGATATCCTACGCCGAAATGTATCGCATATCCGCCCTTCTGTACCCAACCCGAGGGACCTACCCATCTGGATCCGGCCTCGCGGGAGGGGTCGTGGAACTTGAATCCGACATCGAGCCGGAGCAGTATGAAGTCGAGGTTCAGCCTGAGACCCGCACCCCAGTCGGCGGCAAGGCTGCCCGGGAAGCTGTCCCTGAAGGAATCCAGATACCAGATGTTGCCGGTCTCGGCGAACAGCGCACCCTCGAACTTCCAGAACATCTTGAAGCGGTACTCCATGTCGAACTCGAGTTTCATGTCGCCGGTCTGGCTGGGTATTATGAAATACCCCTGATCCGAAGAATATCCGGGGCCGAGCGTCCTCGCCTGCCATCCCCTCATGCTGCTCGCCCCGCCGCAGTAGAACTGCTTCTCGAAAGGCAGGGCCGACGAGTTCCCGTACGCCTTGCCGACTCCGGCGTTAAACCTGAAGGCAAGGGCCTGAGACTCGTTGCGTCCGAAACGGAACACCTTCGCCAGCTCCAGTTCCGTCCTCACATACTGACTGTACGGAAGCCCGAGGAGCGAATGCTGCTTCGCGATGTCGTTGTAGGGCATCAGGGTATTGAACAGCGAGAGCACGTTGCCCGACAGGTCGAGGTCCAGCCTTACGAACTGGTACGACGACTTGGGCACTATGGAGGCGTCCGTGGTATAATAGACCGTCCCGCCTATGCCGAGGTCGACCGTATCGAAGAACGAGCTCCACAGGTAGGGATTCTGCAGGAGCGTGCCATAGAAGTCGTCGCTGATCTCGTACAGCTTCACGAGGCTCATGCGCAGGGGATATATCTGGTAGAAGAAGCGGCTGCGCGCCTGCCCGGTATAGCCGTACGACAGGCTCGCCACCGTCCTCTTGTATTCGGGCCTGTTTTGGTAGTTGTACGAGATGTTGAACTCGGTACGGGGGATGTTGCGGCCGCGTATCTTCCGTGTAGGATAGCCCAGGGCATGGGGCAGGCTGAGGCTCGCGGAAACTCCCAGCTCGGTAGAGGCAGCTCCGGTCCCTGGCATCACCTGCCAGTTGCCGGTAAAGCCTACATTCAGCCATTCACCGCCGCCCAGCAGGTTCTTATGATAGAAGGTCAGCTGCGGTGAGGCTCCGAAAAGCCCGGACGAGTTCGACGACAGTTCGATATTGGCCTTGAAGCCCATCATGTCCATTCCGTCGAGCTGTATGTCACAGTCGACAGTAGCGCTGTCGGAAGGCGCGATCTCGATGTTCACCTGGTTGAACAGGCTCAGGGCCGAGAAACGGTTGTAGGTCGTGTTCACCACCCTCTCGCTGAAATACTCGCCGGGCCTTATTATGTTGTACTGCGTGAGCATCGACTCGCGCAGGGGCAGGTCCGAAGGATAGCTTATAGTGACGTCACCGAAACGGTATTTGCCCAGCACCGCGCACGAATCGGGACTCTCGCTGCGGCTGTACGGCCTTATCCTGTAGTACAGCAGCGTGCTTCCGTCGAGAGTGTCCGCCTCGAAGAAATAATGGTTCTTGTTGAACCTGTAATATCCCAGGTCGCGGAAATACTCCGCACCGCGCACGGTCTCGGCCTCGAGGGACTTTTCGCTCAGGAAATCGCCGACCCTGACGCCGACATTCGCCGTATCGGCATAGAACTCCTCGGCGAATTCCCCTTCCGGTATGTCGAACACGAGGCTGTCTATCCTGCGGCGCTCGCCGGTGCGTATCTTGTAGGTAACGGTGGCGAGCCGCCCCTTGGTCTCGACCTCGCCGCTGACCGAAGCGTCGTAGTAGCCCAGATAGTTCAGGTGCGTCTTAAGGTTCTCGCATGAAGTCTCCACGAGCTGGGGGTTGAATACAACCGGCGGAGTGCCTATCTTCTCCCAGAAGCCGTTTATGCCCTCGCCGCTGCCGTCGGACCAGTTGTAGATGCACAGGAAAGGGTTCCAGCCGAAAAGGAAGGAACCGTTGGGCTGCTGGCGTATATACTGGCTGAGTTCCGAGGTGCTCAGCTTCCTGTCGCCCTCCACATCGAGACGGTTGGCAGCAAGACGGTACTGCCCCTCCGGCACCAGCCTCGTGGTGCTGCAGGAAGCCAGGGCCAGCAGGCCCGCGGCACACAGTATCATCCGTCCCGCTTTCATCGCCTTAGATATCTTTCTCCGCGTCCGGGCAGTCTCCTGAATTCGGAAAGGGTTACGGCCGCAGCCGCAGCCACGTTCAGAGACTCGGCACCGCCGCTTCCGAACGACGGTATGTACAGCCCCCTGTCGAGCTCCGAGCGCACTTCGGGGCTTATCCCCCTCGACTCGTTGCCCATGACTACGAGCCCCTCCTGAGGAAGGTTCGAGGCATATATGTCCTCTCCGTCCAGCAGGGTTCCGAATACATGCAGTCCGGCTGTACGGAAACTGCGGCACAGGGCCGCGATACCTGTATAATATACCTCCACGCGGAATATCGAGCCCATTGTGGCCTGTACGACCTTCGGGGCATAGAGGTCGGCACAGTCAGGAGAGCAGTAGACCCTTCTGACGCCGAACCAGTCGGCGATACGGACTATGGTGCCGAGATTGCCCGGGTCGCGCACGGAGTCCAGCGCGAGGCACAAGCCGCCCGCCGACGGGAGCACTCCCCTTTCGGGAAGCTCCACAAGGGCCAGCACAGGCGACGGGCTGCTGCACAGGCTGATCCTCTCCATTGCGGCGGTGCCTATCTCCTCCTCACGAAAGACTTCGCGAACACGGAAAGACGAGCTGCAGGCCTCACGGACCATCTTCTCGCCCTCCACGACGAAAAGCCCGCTCTCCTCGCGGCGTTTCTTGTCCTTGAGAGAGCGTATGAGCTTTATCTGTGCGGCTGTCAGCATATTCAGCAAATATACGCAGAAGCCGAGAGGAGAACAAATTTATTTGTTATCCCGAGACGCACCAGCATATGCGGCGGTGCCGAATATAGGAAGAAGCCGAGAGCAATGCAAATGAACTTGTTCGGTTTGCATTGCCGAGGCGCTACAATATTTGTGGCGGTGTCGAAAGCACGGAATCCAAATGCTTTCAGGGCAGCCCTGTACATTCGGGCAAAACACCCGCCACGCCGGCATGGCTCCTATGAATCCAGAAAGCAGGCAGATGAGGCTGATAGTGCCAAATTGGCCACATCGGCACCGGTCACATGCCTCCTATGCTGCCGCAAGGGGTGTCAGGATGGAAGATGTTTTGCCGGAAGCAGCCGGAAGCAGCCGGAAGCAGCCGGAAGCAGCCAGAAGTTGCTGAAAGCAGCCGAAAGCAGCCGAAAGTTGCCGGAAAGTTCCCGTAGCCGCCGGGAGCCTACAAGATTGTAGGAGGGGGCATGTTTCGGCATTGGTGAGCATCATCGCAAACTGTCGGAAATACGCTATTCCTTCCTTGCAAGTACGTTATCCACTATACCATACATTTCAATAACCTTACCTAAGCAAGCTCAATGACAATTTCCGGCAAGGCAGGTCCGGTCTACAAGGCAGGATATGTCAAACCTTATGATATTCGCGAGGAGTCATCGCCCGCATGACGATTCATGAAATCTTTCATTATGAAGCTCTTACCGACCCTTCTCTGACCTATGAGTAAAATAATCTGATGCCTTCCGAGCCAATGATCGATCTTTTCGGCGTAGTATTTTCTTATAAAAATTCGATACACAAATAGGAATCTGTTAGAAACAAGCTATTTATAAGCTTTTCTCAAAGAGTGAGGTAATGACTTGGCAACGGTTGCTAATTCTGTGATATGCGGTGTATTTCCACCTAAAAACTCTCGCCGACTGCAAAAATACAAAAAAAAGAGGATAGGAGTGCAAGTCTTATAAAGTTTTTTCTTGCTTTTCATTCGTATATTCCATTTTGGTAGTCCGTGATATATTGCGTAAATGTCTTTCCCGTCTGTTGCTTGAAGAAGCGCATCAGATGGCTGGGGTCGGAAAAGTGGAACTCGTCCGCCAACTGGCTCACGTTGCGGTCGGAGAACAACAGCTCGTTTTTCAATTCCTCCAACAAGCGTTGTTTGAGCAGATGGGTGGCGGACACGCCGAACTGCGCCATTACAGAATTGTTCAGAGTGATACGGCTCACACGGAGCATATCGGCATATTCCTGAACACGCTGCACGGTGTGGATATGCTTTTCGAGCAAGTCCTTGAACTGGAATGCATAATTGTTCTTCGGCACTTCGACCGGCAGACGGTAAGTTTTGGCGTATGCCCGGTTGATAACCACCAACAGATAGTAAAGCACAGATACGATAAGGTTGTAAGTGTCTGCCACAGGACGCAGCAGCTCCTGTTTTATCTTCCCCAAGAGGCGCATATATTCCGCCAGTTCTTCCGGCGCGGCAAACAGGTACGGTGGCGTGTCGGTCTGATAATAATACAGCAGGCGATAGACGAAGAACTTGTCGGCGATGAACGTGCGCATAAAGTCTTCGCGAAAGATAAGAAAGGTGTAGTCCAGTTCCGCTTCGTCCACGTGCCATTCCTGTTGCTGGTGCGGCGACAGGAGGAGCACCATATCGTCCCGTAACTCTATTTTGCGGAAGTTTAACAGCACATAGCCATTGACGCGGCGAAAGAAATAGAAACTGAAAAAATCCGTCTTGAACGTCCGGTGCTCGGTCAAGACACCACAGATGTCCTTGCTCTCGCCTGTGTTAATGTAGAAGTCCACGCCGCAACGTGTCTTGCTGAACGGGACGCTGACCAGTCTTTCGGGGTTGGTTATCGTTTTCATCGCTCTTGTTCTTTGCTTTCTGCAAATATACATTATTCTTTTATCAGAATGGCATATATTTCTCTTTTTAAGGCATAGTGCTGGGCCGGCTTCACGCCGTGCCCGCCACGGCAGACCTCGACGCCATAAGCCTCGGGGTGCTCTGCACACTGATATTCTTCGTGGGCTACGGCATAGGCAACGACACCACCATGCTGGCCCGGTTCCGCAGCCT
>MNQT01000025.1 GCA_001915575.1 Bacteroides sp. CAG:1060_57_27
GGCCAAGGGAAAAACTCAATTTCTCAACCCCGAAAGACGAGTTCTTTAAACTTTTGTTGTAATTTTACTTCTTGTTGCACTTGCTCGTTGACTCTACCTAACGGAATAATTGAATAAAATTTTGCAGAACCGAAATTTGTGGCTATATTTGCAATCCCAACGCGGAAATAGCTCAGTTGGTAGAGCGCAACCTTGCCAAGGTTGAGGTCGCGGGTCCGAGTCCCGTTTTCCGCTCCACTTCCAGCCTCGCTTCGGCGGGGCTGTTTTATTTGTATCAAATTGACAGGAGGCCTGCCGGATTCGCTTCCGGCAGGCCTCCCTGCATTTTTGCTGCTTTTGATTTCCGTATTGGAAATCAGGTGGAAATTCTATTCCGTGGCAGGAGTGAAGGGTTTACCGTTGACCACGATGTTGGAACTGCCGTATTCGCATTGCAGCTCATGAGTCCCGACAAACTTGACGGTTTCGTCGTAATTGAAGGTGACTCCGAGTCCGTCTCCTGAATTGGCGTGGGCATATACTACGGGGAACAGGCTTTCAGCCTCTCCGCTGACCGTAAGCGTCGTATTACCCTTGAGGCTGACATCAGTCGGGTATTGATAGGAACCTTCCAATTTGTTTCCGATAGTGAGGGCTGCAACATTGACTTCGTTTCCTTCACCCCAATTTCTGGTGTCGAAGTAGTCAGCGAACTCTTTATTAGCCTCGATGCTCCCCTCTATTGTCAGCGTGATATCGCTGTCCGTGATTGTAGCGTTGCCTCCGCGGACAACCATGCCCTGGGTGTCTCCGGTGATGGTGCATCGGTTAACCGTGATTATAGAGGGAATATTGAGAAGAACGGGCGTATCCCCAGAAAACTCGGAATCCTCCAGGGTGACCGTAATGCTCTGCTTGGGATTGCTGGCATTGCTCGTGACTGCGTAGCTGTCAGCCGTGACAGTGGAATTGCGTATGGTAAGACTTCCCTGGTCTGCTACCGCGAAGCATGTACTTGAGGATTCCATCTGTATGTCCTCGATTGTCAGGGACGCATTGCCGCTTACGCTGATTCCGCCATAAGGAGCGGCTTCGGAATTATATTCCTTAGTAGTGATTTCTCCGTTCGATATGGACACTTTGCCCGATCTGATTTCGAAAACATCCGATGAACTGCCTGTATATTTCAACGTTTGTCCGTTCAAATTTAAGTCTACTTTCTGCGCGTTGAATATGATGGGATCCTTGCAGATATTATACATGAATCCGTTTCGCGCCTTGGCGGTAATACGTGCATCTTCTGTAAGAAAACCTGCTATGGATTGCAATACATCCCAGGTTCCGATGGTGAAAGATCCATTGTTTATTGAAACTACTCCGCTCTCATATCCTGATTTTCCGGACGAGTTTGAAAAGTTGCAGTAGAAGGAACCTCCATTGACGATCATGCTGGCTTTTTCGGCTTCAGTGCCTTCAGCAATGATGGTTCCCCCTTCAAATGTGCCGCCGTTTATTGTTGTTGCTCCGCTGCTGTAGGGAGCGTCTGCACCGCCGCAACAAACGCTTGCAATATGATTGGTTCCGGCATTATGCTTGAAATTCCCTCCATTGATAGTCGTGATGTGGGCATTTTG
Source organism: Bacteroides sp. CAG:1060_57_27 (assembly GCA_001915575.1). Classification (GTDB taxonomy): domain Bacteria; phylum Bacteroidota; class Bacteroidia; order Bacteroidales; family UBA932; genus Cryptobacteroides; species Cryptobacteroides pullicola. Next base: position 1,614 of record MNQT01000025.1, read on the forward strand.
GATATTACCTTCTGTTGAATTGGTGAAGTTTCCGCCATTGATTTTAAGAGTTCCGTTAAGATCGTTCTTGATGGTGATAACACCGCCTTCAAAAGTTCCGCCATGAATGGTCAACCTAGGAAATTCCTGTCCTTTTCCTTCAATATATCCCGATCTTTCGTCTTCGTTGTCCAGGTAATCGCGATATCCGGTGTTTATCAAAGATGAATACGTACCGGATGAAACTATGTTAACCCCTTCGTTTATCGTCATCTCTCCGTGGTTCAGAATGACGTAGTAGGAGTTGAGGGCGGGATCTTCGCTGTCAGTGTAGCTGGAGTTCTCGGCGCTGCGGGTGTAGGTTCCGCCGTTGAGGGTCACGGTGCCGTTGTTGTAGATTGCGGCCTTGCCGTGGCTGGTGTTGTCGACCGTGCCCTCTCCGCTGATGGTCAGGTTGCTGCCGAGGTTGACGGTAAAGGTGTCGCCGGTGCCCTCGGAGGACGGGTCGTTGGTGATGGTGAAGCCGTGGAGGTTGATGGTGACGGGATCTGTGGACGTCACGGTGAAGTTGCCGGTGATGCTGCATGTAAGGTCATATATGCCTCCGTTCTGGAGAACCTCCTGCAACTTCTTGACAGCTGCATTTTCACCGAAGTCGAGCCTTATCACCGCAAAAGAGTTCCTTGCAAGATTCCTTCCTGCCAGGGTCTTGCTGATTGTCTGCTCCACGGCATCCTCACCGGCAGTATAGGTCACGGTAAACTCGAGTTCTTTGCCTGAAAGGTCGCAGGGGAACACCACGACGGGAATATCGATTGCTGCCCCGACTTCGAGCACCACGCTGTTCAGGCTTGCGCTTGCAGAGGCTGCCATGGTTGTCGCCTCGGATGCTCCGGGATTTGCCAGGTCAAGGGTGCCGGCCGTGCCGAAGACTTCGCTGTCGTCGGTAGTCCCTACCGACACCGACTTGATGGTGAGGCTTCCCTCGCCGTGGTTGCTGAGTTTGAATACGAAGGCAGAGAGGGGATTGCGGAAACTTACGTTCACATTGGTGCTTCCGGCTTCAGCGGTGGCCTTGCCAGTCATGTAGAAGTATTTTCCGAAATTGTCGAGGTCCTTGCTTTCGGCATCGAACTCGTATGACTGTTCGCCGAGGTTTACGGTGATTTTTCCATCCGTAAGGGTGGTTTTCTCGTCGTAGGGATAGTAGGCGAATACGTCCCCTTCCTCAAGACCTTCCTCAAGTACGAAGGTGGCGGTCGGAGTGCCGTACCCGTCAGTAAGGGCGAGCCTGTGGTGGGTGTATTCCGCTCCGTTGAAGACGCCGATTACGTCTTCGGCATTCCAGTTGAGCGAATAGTCTTCGTCCACGCTGGTCTTGGTGCCGCCGCTTTCGCGTATCGCGGTGATGGTGTACCGCCCCTGAGGTTCCGGGGCGAGCTGTTCACGTGAACAGGCGGCGAGGAGGCATACCGCCGTCCCCGCCATGATGGTCAGACTGTGCAGTTTCATGGGCGTTTGCTTTTTAAAACCAGTACTCGGAATCGGGCTGTTCGGCGGATCCGGAGAGAATTGCTGTTTCGGGAATGATTTCCATGATCTCCACCTCGGGAGCCTCATAGTTCAATTTGTTTTTGTTCATAAGCTGTGTGAATTGAGAATTTCTGCCGTTCGGACGGAGGGGGACAAAAACGGAGAGACGGTGCCGCACGCATTTCGCGCGGTACCGTCTCGCATACTATGTTCAGACAGGGGTGAAGGTCTGTCAGCTGTTCCTTACCCCCCCCCGATTATGAATGAGTTATGTGCTTGAGATAGCATTGCTGGCAAATATAGCAAATTAAGTTTTACGGTATTTCCGTCCCGGGAAATATTTTTGCCTGACCGGTCTTGTGCCGCTGGTAGTAGATTCTTCCGTTCTGGATGTCACTGTACCGCAAGGTGGCTATGTCCTTGAAGTTTATCCCTGCCACACAATAACTGAACAGGAACATGTCCCGTGCAAATGACAGTGAATATGATTCCATGCTTTTTGGAAGTTCAAGCGACTGTATCTTCCGCACATCCTCTTTGGTTATCGCCCTCTTTCGGGTCGGTTTCCAGAACTTTCCGATGTTGTACTGCTTGAAAGGATTGTCGGTCTCGGCAAAGACTTTCTGCTTGACGGCCTTGTTGTATACGGCTCGGAGCACACTGAAAGATGTCGCAAGACTGTTGCTGCCGTTGCCTTTGCGTATCATGTAGGCTTCGAAGTCCTGCAGGAACTGCAAATCCACCTGCTCGAACCGCTTCTTTCCGAGATTGCAGTGCTCCAGCAGGTGTCGGCAGGTTTCGTACTTGGATGCCGTCCCGACCTTGCCTATGCTTTTCATATAGGCTATCTGCTGTTGGAAGTATTCGGAGACTGTGCAGTTGATATACTTGCTTTTCTGACCGAACAGGGTATCGAAAGTGACCTCAATTTCAAGAACCGTCAATTTGTCTATGAGTTTCTGATATTCGGCGAGTTTCTCTTTCAGTTGGTAGTTTAAAGATTCACTGTCCGGATATGAGGGGATGATTCGCTGTTCTGATTCGTTCCAACAATCCTGCGGTATCGATATGCCGCTGCTGATGTATTTGCATTGTCTTTTTTGGGTGAAACGGAAGAACAATGGACAGTTTCCGTTTGCATAAATGCGGTCTTTCCGCTGTACAATCTTGATATTCATGATTTTGAATGATTGTACAGATATTGTCGGTGTTTTACACTGCGTTTAACACTGCCGAGAAGTTAAAACGACTTGTCGTACTCAAGAAAATATCATTGCCCCTCTAATTTGCTGATAATCAGCCCTGCGGAAATAGCTCAGTTGGGTAGCCTTGAAAGACGGAGTCTTTTAAGGTCTTGGAGCAGCATTCCTTGCCAAGGTTGAGGCCGCGGGTCCGAGTCCCGTTTTCCGCTCCACGAAGGTCATCAGAAATGGTGACCTTTTTCGTGTGTATCAATGCGTTATGCTGCTCTGGCAGGGCTGTGCCGCTGTTTTGGTCTGCTCTTGATTTTGCAGCTGAATTTCGAAAAATCGGGAGAAATGAGGGCGATTTCGGGGGTTACTTACCCTTACATTTACCCCAATCTTTACCCCTGTCCATAAAGGTACATTTCGTTTGCTCATATCATAACAGTATGAGATCAATATAAAAATCGTTCAAAGGAAAGACAAGACAAATAAATCGAATGCCGCTCCGATACATATAAGATTTACCCTTAAAGGCAAAGTACGCTATCTTGCAACAGGAATTGTACGTCCTCTTGACGCATGGGATGATTCCGAGCAGCATATTGTCTCCACATATCCAGATTCCGATGCCTTGCAGATGCAGATAACGGCAAAGAGACTGGAGATAGAGAAGAAAATTCAACGACTTGAAGCACTTGATGCAGATTGACTATCTGAAAGGCATAGGCAAGGTACCTGAATCTACAGCAAAAGTTCGTAGTAGTCGAGATCGAGCGTCCTGCCGGACTTGAATCCGGCGGCCTTCAGGCAGCCGACTTTTTCGAATCCGAATTTCGAGCAGAGCGCGGCACTCGCCATGTTGCCGGATGTGACGAGGCAGAAAAGCGCCCTGTAAGCACGCCTGCGACATTCCTCGACCATCCTCTCCATGAGTGCGCTCCCGATGCCCTTTCCGGTGCCGGACGGCGTGAGGTAGAGCGAGAGTTCCATGCTTCCCTCGTACGCGGCCCTCTGTCCGAGCCGGTGCGCATAGCAGTAGCCGTCCACGCGGCCGCCGCTCTCGTGCACGAAATACGGCCCCTCCGCAGAGATTTCTTCTATGCGCCGCCGCATCTGCCCGGGGCGCAGAGCTTCCGTCTCAAAGGTGACGGTAGTCGTCAGTATGTAGTGGTTGTATATTTCCGTTAGCGCTGCAGCGTCTTCGGGGGTTGCCGGCCGTATCATAATAACAAGGTCTTTCTCTCGGTAAAAATAACATAAAAGCCGTATATGGACTACGGGCTCTCGAAAAATCATAATATTTCCGGATAAGCAAAAAAAAGGAGGGCGGCACCTTGCATGATGCCGCCCTCCCCGGGTTATCATCCGCATGTCGCGGAATTATTTGTTCCTCAGTACGGTCTGACCGTTCTCGCAGTCGACCTCGATGCGTGAGTCCTTGCGTATGCGGCCTTCGAGTATCTCCCTGGCCAGCTGGTTGACGAGCTCGCGCTGGATGAGCCTCTTGACGGGCCTTGCGCCGTACTCGGGATCGTAGCCGTTCTCTACCATGTCGTCTTCGAACGCCTTGGTGAAGCTGAGCTCCACATTGTCGTCTTCGAGCTTCTTGCGCAGGATATTCATCTGGATGCGCACGATCTGCCTGATGTCGTCCCTGGTGAGAGGGTCGAAGGTCACGATCTCGTCGATTCGGTTGATGAACTCGGGACGCATGCGCAGCCTGAGTTCCTCCTCCTTGAGGTTCGAGGTCATTATCAGGATAGTGTTCTTGAAGTCCACCGTGCGGCCCTTGTTGTCGGTGAGGCGTCCGTCGTCGAGCACCTGCAGCAGTATGTTGAACACGTCCGGATGAGCCTTCTCTATCTCGTCGAGAAGCACCACGGAGTAGGGCTTGCGCCTTACGGCCTCGGTGAGCTGGCCGCCCTCGTCATATCCGACATATCCCGGAGGGGCGCCGATGAGACGGCTGACGGTATGGCTCTCCTGATATTCGCTCATGTCGATTCGCGTCATCATGCTCTCGTCGTTGAACAGGAATTCGGCAAGGGCCTTTGCAAGCTCGGTCTTGCCGACGCCCGTGCTGCCCATGAACAGGAACGAACCGATGGGCCTGTGCTCGTTGGAGAGTCCTGCACGGCTGCGGCGGACGGCGTCCGATACGGCGCTGATAGCCTTGTCCTGGCCGACCACCCTCTTGTGCAGCTCGCTTTCCATGCGGAGCAGCTTCTCCTTTTCACTCTCGAGCATCCTGTTGACGGGGATGCCTGTCCAGCGGGCCACGATCTCGGCGATATCCTCGGGCGTCACGGACTCCGTGATTATGGGATCCTTGATTGCGGCCTGCTTTGCGGAGAGTTCGTCGATGCGGCTCTGGGTCTGGGCCATTTTGCCGTAGCGTATCTCGGCCACCTTGCCGTAGTTGCCCTCGCGCTCTGCTATGGCGGCGTCGCGCCTGTAGTCTTCGAGGTTCTGGCGCAGGTCGTTGAGCTCGGTGACTATGCCCTTCTCCTCCTTCCAGCGCTTGGAGAGCGCCTCATGCTCCTCCTTGCATTTGCGGAGCTCCTCGTCCAGTTTCTCGGACTTCAGGCTCGTGCCCTCGCGCTTGATGGCTTCCTTCTCGATTTCGAGCTGGCGAATCCTGCTCTCGAGCTCTGCTATGGGCTCGGGCACGGAGTTCATCTCGAGACGCAGCTTCGATGCGGCCTCGTCCACGAGGTCGATGGCCTTGTCGGGCAGGAAGCGGTTGTTGATGTAGCGGTGGCTCAGGTTGACTGCCGCAATCAGCGCGTCGTCCTGGATGCTTACCCTGTGGTGGTTCTCGTATTTCTCCTTGAGCCCGCGCAGGATTGAGATTGATTCGGCCGGACTGGGCTCGTCCACCATGACCTTCTGGAAACGGCGTTCGAGGGCCTTGTCCTGTTCGAAGTACTTCTGGTATTCGTCGAGGGTCGTGGAGCCTATGGTGCGCAGCTCGCCCCTGGCAAGCGCCGGCTTGAGTATGTTGGAGGCGTCCATCGCACCGCTCGTGCGCCCGGCGCCCACGAGGGTGTGTATCTCGTCGATGAACAGGATTATCTCACCCTCGCTGTCGACGACTTCCTTTACCACTCCCTTGAGCCTTTCCTCGAACTCGCCCTGATACTTGGCGCCGGCAATCAGCGCACCCATGTCGAGCGAGTATATCTTGCGGTTCTTCAGGTTCTCGGGAACCTCGCCGTTAACTATCTTCTGGGCTATGCCCTCGGATATCGCGGTCTTGCCCACACCCGGTTCGCCCACCAGGATAGGGTTGTTCTTGGTTCGGCGGCTGAGGATCTGCAGCACCCTGCGTATCTCCTCGTCCCTGCCTATCACGGGGTCGAGCTTCCCCTTTGCGGCGGCCTCGTTGAGGTCTATCGCATATTTGCTTAAGAATTCGTATTTGTTCTCCATAATCTGCAATTAATTAAAAAACCGCCGGCCCCGACGGGCCGACGGCTGTATGTCGTTCAAATTATATTCCACTGACAAATTGTCAGCGGAGCGGTATTCTACTGGTTCTCCCCGCTGTCTTCGGTGGTGGGAGCCTCCTGCTGGATAGGAGCGGTGGGGAAGGCGGGCTGGTCGCTCGTGGTCACGTTCTCGATCTGGTCGGTGATGTCGATGCCGGCGTCACGGCTGCCCAAGGTGAACGAAGAAATCACTGATACCACGATTATGAATGATACGAGACCCCAGGTGAACTTCTCGAGTATGTCTGCGGTCTGACGCACGCCGAAGGTCTGGTTGCCGGCGACGAAGTTGCTGGCCATTCCGTTGCCCTTGCTGTTCTGGAGCAGCACGACGCCTATCAGGAGCAGCGCCGCAATCACGAGGAGCACGATCAGAATAATAAAAACTGCGTTCATTTGTTATCTCTTTTTTGTTCTATTTCGTCAATAAGGGTTGCAAAGTAAACACTTTTTTCTGGATATCGCAAACTTAGTTTGGAATAAATCTCCACAGCCTCATCAGGATAGCCCTGCTCGAGGTATATCCTGGCCAGAGTTTCGGTGCAGAAGTCGTCCGTCGTCTCGCGGGCTCCCTGTTCGCGGTCGCGTCCTCCGTCGCTCTCACGGATCCTTACGGCCACCTTTTCGAAGAAGCTGTCGTCCGGCTGCCTGACCTCGTTGTACTGGCTTTGGGAGAAATAGTCGCCCCCTACCACATGGATCCGCCTCTCCGGAGTCTCGGGCGAGGGCAGCAGCGACTGGGCAATGCGTCTGGCGTCCTTGTCGGAGCAGTCTACGCTTTTCCCCTTCATTGTCAGGTCGCGCAACGGCCTGCGTGACGGCAGGTAGAGCGCTGTCGCCTGGAGCAGCTCGTCTCCGAGGGTGCCCGCCTCCTGCATCCTCCGGCAGAGTTCCATCCGGGCCCCGGCATACCAGGGGTACAGGTCGACGACGCCGCTTAGTTCCTCAAGGGTCAGAGTGCGTATGTCTATGCTTCCTACCATTGCGCTACGGTGGCGTTGAATATGTCTTCGACTATCTTTTCCACGATCTCTTCGGTGAGCGAGGCCTCGACCTGGTCGAGCGACATGGTGGACTCGTAGTCGGCGTATCCCGAGAACGACTGGTTCTCGAAGTTGTCTTCGGGGTGCTTGCGGTTTATGAAGCTGGCCTGCACCGTAACCGTGAGGCGGTTGCTCGCGGCGACCTCGTCAGCTGTGATCGACGATGCGCTCACGTTGTATCCCGTCACGCTTCCGCTGATTTCGAGGTCCCCGTCCATGTCGACCTGCTCGAGGCTGGTCATCTGGCGGAAGCGCGTCTTCAGTGCCTCGGTGAGGTCGTTGCTCAGCGTAGGGTTGACCCTGAGGGCCGTGTATTCGAAGAAGTTGATGGTCACCGTCTGTACGTCAGGCTGTATGGAAGTGCCTGAAAAGGAATATATTCCGCATGAACATACGGAAAGCGACAGGACCAGAAGAAGCAGGAGTTTTCTCATTTCCCTCGTTTTTCAGCAAGTTTGCGATATATAGTGCGTTCCGAAATGCCGAGTTCGGCAGCCGCAGGCTTCACTTTCCCGCCGTGCTTGGCGAGGCAGCGCTCTATCAGCTCGTCGTTGAGCTTCCGTATCGACAGGTCATGGCTCTCCGCGGGGTCGGCGGCCGGTACGGGATCATGGCTGACTGGAGACGGAGCCTTGGCGAAGAAGTTTTCCGGCCGGCTGTCGCCGCTCATGCCTATTATGTGCGGTGCGTCCCTGCGCTGCTGCGGGAGGCTTTCCGCCTTGCGGCCGTTTTCGACCATGCTCTTAAGGGCGTCGACTTCCTGTTTCAGGTAGAATATGGCCTTTATGATCTGCTGTTTCTCGTCCTCGCTGAACGCTCCTGACGGCCCCGTCGGGTCGACGGCGATCAGAGAACCCTGCTCGTCCGGTATATACGATGCCAGCCTGTCCGGCCCCAGCTCCACCCTTGAAACGGTCGGGCTGACAGGCTGGGATTCCATTGCGGTGACCGTTTCGGCTATGTTCTTCAGCTGCCTGACATTTCCCGGCCAGCGGTACGAGGTCAGCAGCGAGATTGCCTCGTGCGTGAGGCCGAGCTTGCAGAGCTTGTACTTTTCTGCGAAGTCGGACGAGAACTTGCGGAACAGCAGGTAGATATCGTCCTTGTTGCGCTCGCGCAGCGCCGGCATCTGGATGCGTATGCCCGAAAGCCTGTAGTACAGGTCTTCCCTGAACTTCCCGGTGGCGACCGCATAGGCGAGGTTGACGTTCGTCGCGGCAATTATCCTGACATCGGTCTTCTCGACCTTCGACGAGCCTACCTTTATATATTCTCCGTTCTGGAGCACCCTGAGCAGCAGCGCCTGGGTCTCCTTTGGAAGTTCTCCTATCTCGTCGAGGAACAGCGTGCCGCCGTCGGCCTCCTCGAAGTAGCCTTTCCGCTCGCCCACCGCTCCGGTGAAGGCTCCCTTCTCGTGTCCGAACAGTTCCGCGTTTATGGTGCCTTCGGGGATTGCGCCGCAGTTCACGGCAAGGTACCTGCCCGTCCGCCGGGAACTCATCTGGTGGATAATCTGCGGTATGGCTTCCTTTCCGACGCCGCTCTCTCCCGTGATGAGCACGGTGAGGTCTGTCGGGGCGACGCACACGGCCGTCTCTATGGCGTGGTTGAGGGCCGCGTCGTTGCCTATTATGTCGAATTTATTCTTGATTCTCTGTAGTTCCTGGGTGTCCATATTCTACAAATGTAAGGAAATTTTTCATTTCACGGCTTTTATCATATATTTGTAGATAACATTTATATTGTACCGATATGAAAATACTCATCAGATCATTGGCGTTTTGTGCGATGGTGCTTTCATTGTCATCCTGCGCCAAATCCCGTGCCGAGCAGATGAAGCTCGCCGAGAATATCCGTGTCAGCTGCACTCCCGAGGTGCTTGCCCTCAAGGGGGAGTCAATCCCCGCCGAGATTACCGTCACCTTCCCCGAGAAGTATTTCGAACCGTCCGTGAAAATGGTAGTCACCCCCGTGCTGGTGTACGAGGGCGGCGAGCAGGTCGGCAGGTCCTATACCTATCAGGGAGAGAAGGTGAAGGACAACTACTATCCGGTGGCTTTCAAGGAGGAGACCACCGTTACCGAGACTGTCTCCTTCGACTATGTCGAGGGCGTCGAGACTTCCTACCTGGAGCTCCGCGCCGTGGCATACTACAAGGACAACGCTATCGAGATTCCCGCGATCAAGGTAGCCGACGGCTGCAACGTGACGCAGCTGCTGGCCACTACTTCAGGAGTGTACAGCTTCAAGAAGGACGCATATCAGGATGTCCTCTACGAGAGCGCTGAAGGACAGGTCCTCTATAACGTGAACTCTTCCGTGGTGAAGAAGAGCGAGCTCGGTTCGGAGTCGGTGAAGGATTTCCAGGCCGCTCTCGAGGAGATCGCCTCTGATCCCCGCTACAGCGTGACCGGAACCAAGGTTGTCGCCTATGCCTCTCCCGAGGGAGGTCAGGACTTCAACGCTAAGCTTTCGGACAAGCGTGCCGAGTCTGCGATGAAGGCCTGGGACGAGGTCACGGGAGGAATGTCTGCCGACGACCTGCAGACCCTCAGCATGGGTCAGGACTGGGAAGGCTTCCAGGAGGCCGTGGCAAACTCCAATATCGAGGACAAGGACCTCATCCTCAGGGTTCTCTCGATGTACAGCGACCCTGCTGTCCGTGAAAGGGAGATAAGGAACATGTCGAAAGTGTACACGGAAGTAAGCAAGGACATATTCCCCGAGCTGCGCCGCGCCCGTTTCATCGCCGAGCTCTCCTATAAGAACTATACGCCCGAGGAGCTCGAGGAGCTTTCCCGCAGCTCGATCGACCTGCTCGACGAGGAAGCCCTGCTGCGTGCCGCATCCCTTGCCGACGATGCATCCCGCAAGGCGGAGCTCTATAAGTTCGCTGCCGACAAGTTCGGCTCCGACAGGGCCAGCTTCAACCTTGCCCTGCTCAGCCTCGACGAGGGCGATCCCGACAGCGCCGAGACCTATCTCGCCGCCGTCAGGACTTCCGATCCGGATGTCGTCAACGCCAGGGGAGTGTGCGAACTCCAGAGAGGCGACTATGAGGCCGCCGCAAGGCTCTTCAGGCAGGCCGGTACCGAGGAGGCGGAGGAGAACCTTGCCGCAATCGACATCCTCAACGGAGACTATGCGGCAGCCGCTGAACATCTCGAGGGCACAGACAGCCACGACAAGGCGGTCGTATACATCCTTATGGGAGACTACGACAAGGCGGAGCAGAGCATAAGCTGCAACTGCGCCAGGAGCAACTATCTCCGTGCCGTCATCGCTGCCCGCAGGGGTAACGCTTCCGATGTAGAGAAGTATCTCGACAAGGTGGCCGAGCTCAGCCCCGCGATGAGGGCGAAGGCAGACAAGGATGTCGAATTCGCGAACTACAGATAATCTTGTAAAGATTTTGCAGATTATTCAATTTTGTTTATATTTGCAGCCCCCAATTTTATGGGGGCTTTTATAATTTTATTTGTTAACAACCATTTATGCCCACAATTCAACAGTTAGTTCGCAAAGGACGCGAGGTCATTGAAGTCAAGTCAAAGTCTCGTGCGCTGGATGCATGCCCTCAGAAGCGTGGCGTATGCCTCAGGGTGTATACTACTACCCCGAAGAAACCTAACTCAGCAATGCGTAAGGTTGCCCGTGTACGTCTCACCAACGCCAAGGAGGTCAATGCCTACATTCCGGGCGAGGGTCACAACCTGCAGGAGCACTCTATCGTGCTCGTGCGCGGCGGTCGTGTGAAGGACCTTCCCGGTGTGCGTTACCACATCCTTAGGGGCGCTTTGGATACGGCCGGCGTAGAGGGACGTACTCAGTCACGTTCCCTGTATGGAGCCAAGAGGCCGAAGTAAGCCCGCGGATGGTTTTAATTTATTAAAGTTTCAAAGTAATGAGAAAAGCAAAGCCTAAGAAGAGGATTCTACTTCCTGATCCCAAGTTTCACGACACGCAGGTTACCCGCTTCGTGAACAATCTGATGCTGCAGGGAAAGAAGAGTATCGCGTATTCTATTTTTTACGATGCCATTGACATGGTAGGCGAGAAGATGAAAGATTCCGACAAGGCTCCACTCGATATATGGAAGAAGGCTCTCGAGAACGTGACTCCCCAGATCGAGGTAAAGTCACGCCGTATCGGAGGTGCCAACTTCCAGGTGCCTACAGAGTTGCGTCCGGAAAGGAAGATTTCGCTCTCGATGAAGAACCTGATCAACTTCGCCCGCAAGCGTTCCGGCCACTCTATGGCTGAAAAACTCTGTGCCGAGATTATCGCGGCATACAATAATGAAGGCGGTGCATACAAGCGCAAGGAGGATATGCACAAGATGGCCGAGGCCAACAAGGCGTTCGCCCACTTCAGATTTTAGTTGAAGCACCAAGATGGCAACAAAAAGAGATCTTAAGTATACAAGAAACATCGGCATCATGGCCCACATCGATGCCGGCAAGACTACCACGTCCGAGCGTATCCTGTTCTACACCGGAAAGACCCACAAGATCGGTGAGGTCCATGAAGGTGCGGCGACTATGGACTGGATGGTTCAGGAGCAGGAGAGGGGTATCACCATTACTTCTGCCGCCACCACCGCGTTCTGGCATTACGGCGGGGAGTCTTTCCAGATCAACCTTATCGACACTCCGGGCCACGTGGACTTCACCGTCGAGGTGGAGCGTTCGCTCCGCGTGCTTGACGGTACCATCGCCACGTTCTGCGCGGTAGGACGCGTACAGCCCCAGTCCGAGACGGTATGGCGCCAGGCCGACAAGTACCGCGTGCCCAAGATTGCGTATGTGAACAAGATGGACCGTGTCGGCGCCGACTTCCTCGCATGCGTCGAGGAGATCAAGACCAAGCTCGGTGCCACGGCCGTTCCTATCTGCCTGCCTATAGGTGCCGAGGAGAAGTTCCAGGGTATCATAGACCTGATTTCCCGCAAGGCGCTGATATACGACGGAAGCGAGACTCTCGTCAACTATCAGGTCCAGGATGTTCCCGAGGATATGAAGGATGCCGTCGCCCTCTGGAGGGACAAGCTCGTAGAGGCTGCCGCCGAGTGTGACGAAGCCCTTATGGACAAATACTTCGAAGATCCCGAGTCGATAACCGAGGACGAGATCATCGCCGCTATCCGCAAGGGTACTATCGCGATGCAGATCGTTCCCGCCTGCTGCGGCTCTTCGTTCAAGAACAAGGGCGTGCAGTTCCTGCTCGATGCCGTGATCCGCTATCTGCCTTCGCCGCTCGACATCGGCGACACCAAGGCTACCGATCTCAACACGAACAAGGAAGTCGACCTCAAGCCGTCTGCGTCAGAGCCGTTCTGCGGTCTCGTGTTCAAGATTGCCACCGACCCGTTCGTAGGCCGTCTCGCATATATCAGGGTATATTCAGGACACCTTGACGCCGGTTCGTATGTGTTCAACTCCCGTTCCGGCAAGAAGGAGAGGGTCGCCCGTCTGTACCAGATGCACTCCAATCACCAGAACCCTATCGAGTTCGTCGAGGCGGGTGATATCTGTGCTGCGGTAGGCTTCAAGGATCTCCGCACCGGCGACACTATCTGCGTAGAGGGACAGAACCTCGCGCTGGAGTCCATGGAGTTCCCCGATCCCGTTATCGGAATCGCCGTCGAGCCCAAGACCCAGAAAGATCTGGACAAGCTCGGAATCGCGCTTGCAAAGCTTGCGGAAGAGGATCCTACCTTCACCGTCAAGTCAGACCATGATACCGGCCAGACCGTCATCAGCGGTATGGGCGAGCTCCACCTCGATATCATCGTAGACCGTCTCCGCCGCGAGTTCGGCGTAGAGATCAACCAGGGTGCTCCCCAGGTGAACTACAAGGAGGCCGTGACATCTACCACCCAGCACCGCGAGGTCTTCAAGAAGCAGACCGGCGGCCGCGGTAAGTTCGCCGACATCATCGTCGAGATCGGACCTGCCGACGAGGGCGTCCAGGGACTCCAGTTCGACAACCAGGTCAAGGGAGGAAACGTGCCCAAGGAGTTCATCCCCAGCGTACAGAAAGGCTTCGAGTCGGCTATGGCCAACGGCGTGCTCGCCGGATATGAGGTTCAGTCGCTCAAGGTCACCCTGCTCGACGGTTCGTTCCACCCCGTCGACTCCGACCAGCTCTCGTTCGAACTTGCAGCCCGCATGGCATTCAGGCATGCCTGCCCCAAGTGCTCACCCGTGCTGCTCGAGCCTATCATGAGTCTCGAGGTCGTTACTCCCGAGGAGTACATGGGCGAGATCGTAGGCGACCTCAACCGCCGTCGCGGACAGATAGTTGCAATGGATTCGACTGCCAACGGTGCGCGCATCGTCAAGGCTTTCGTTCCTCTCGCAGAGCAGTTCGGATATGTAACCGTGCTCCGTACCCTGTCTTCAGGACGTGCGACCAGCACGATGACGTTCGACCACTATTCGGAGGTTCCTGCGTCGCTCGCGAAGGACATCATCGAGAAGAGCGGATACAAGCTCGGTTCGGATGACGAATAATTAACGGAAAAGAAAAATAAACAATATGGGTCAGAAAATTAGAATAAAGCTCAAGTCTTTCGATCACATGCTCGTCGACAAGTCGGTGGCCAAGATCGTTGAGACGGTGAAGTCTACAGGCGCCAAGGTGAATGGTCCCATTCCCCTTCCCACCAACAAGAAGATCTTCACGGTTAACCGTTCGACCTTCGTCAACAAGAAGTCACGCGAGCAGTTCGAGCTCGACTCCTATCGCAGGCTCCTCGACATCGAGGATTCAAACGCGAAGACTGTCGACGCGCTCATGAAGCTCGAGCTTCCTTCCGGCGTAGAAGTCGAAATCAAAGTCTGATGGCGGGCGGTAGTTAGACCGCCCTGCAAGGTCCCTTAGCTCAGTTGGTTAGAGCACCTGACTCATAATCAGGGAGTCGTAGGTTCAAGCCCTACAGGGACCACTCTCATAAAGAAGTGCCTGTTATTGCTACGGGTGCTTCTTTTTTATTATTATCTTTGCGCGATATGTTCGGAAAGGAAGTATATATCGCGCGCCGCAGGGCGCTGCTTGAAAAGATGCGCGGCGAGAAGGGTGTAATCCTTTTCCTCGGCAATGTCGAGGCGCCTGCGCAGTACAGGGATAACTGCTATAAATGGCGTCAGGACAGCACCTGGCTGTATTTCTTCGGCATCGACGAACCGCGTTTCGCGGCGACCTTGGACCTCGAGAGCGGCGAAGAGACTCTCTATGCCGACGACTTCGGCATAGACGACATAATCTGGATGGGTCCCATGCCTACGGTGCGTTCGCTCGCGGATGCCGCAGGCGTTCAGAAGACCGCCTCCTACGGAGCCCTCGGAGCTGCCCTGAAAGGCCGCAAGGTGCATTTCGTGCCGGCTTCGCGCTATGCCACCGCCCTCAGTCTCGGCTCCCTGCTCGGGATAGACCCCATGACGGCCTTCAGCGAGGGCAAGAAAGGCTGCCCGGCTGCGTCCGCCCCGCTCGTCGATGCGGTAATCTCACTGCGCCTTGTCAAGGAACCCTGCGAGATAGAGGAGATAGAGAAGGCCTGTGAGATAGGCTACAGGATGCACAGCGTCGCCCGCGACGGCATCCGTCCCGGCAGGGTCGAACAGGAGATCGTCGGTGAAATGGAGGGCGTCACGCTTTCCGAGGGCTGGGGAGTGAGCTTTGCGACTATACTTACCCAGCACGGCGAGATATTCCACTGCCACAGCCATGACTGCGTAATAGAACCGGGCAGGCTTATGGTAATCGACGCCGGTGCCGAGAACAACATGCACTACGCCTCCGACTTCACCCGTACATACCCCACCGGAGGGAAGTTCACATCACGCCAGAGAGACGTGTATACTATAGTCTACGAGTGTAACGAATATGCCTATGGCCTCGTAAGGCCCGGGGTCGCTTACCGTGACGTGCACCTTTCTGTTGCGGCCAGGATGCTTGACGGCCTGAAGTCGCTCGGACTCGTCAAGGGCAGTACGGACGATATGGTCGCCGAGGGTGTCGCCGGCCTGTTCATGCCTCACGGCCTCGGACACAACATGGGGCTCGACGTGCACGACATGGAGGACTACGGCGAAGACCTGGTCGGATATGACGCCGGGCAGAGCCGTTCGCCCCAGCTCGGACTCGGCAGCCTGAGAATGGCCCGCCGTCTGCAGGAGGGCAATGTGATCACCGACGAACCGGGAATCTATTTCATACCGGATCTTATAAGGGCGTGGAAGGCCGAAGGCCGCTGCCGCGACTTCGTGGATTACGGCAGGCTCGAAGCTTACTTCGACTTCGGCGGCATACGTCTCGAGGACGACCTGCTCGTGACCTCCGGCGGTGCGCGCAGGCTCGGCTCCCGCAGGCTGCCCATCGCCCCCGACGAGGTGGAAGAATCGATGAAACAGTACTAAAGATAAACTATAATGGGATTATTAGACGGAAAAGTCGCCCTGATTACGGGCGCATCCAGGGGAATCGGCAAGGCGATCGCCCTGAAGTTCGCATCCGAGGGTGCGGACATAGCATTCACGGACGTGAAGATAAACGAGGATACTCTCAAGGAACTCGAGGCTACCGGCGTCAAGGCCCGTGCCTATACCTCCAATGCCGCTGATTTCGCCGATACACAGGCGACGGTGGACAAGATAATGGAGGACTTCGGCCGTATCGACATACTCGTCAACAACGCCGGCATCACCCGCGACGGACTTATGCTGCGTATGGACGAGGCACAGTGGGACGCGGTAATCAACGTCAACCTCAAGTCGGCGTTCAACTACATCCATGCGGTGACGCCCATAATGGCACGCCAGAGGGGCGGAAGCATCATCAACATGTCGTCGGTAGTGGGCGTGAGCGGAAATGCAGGCCAGTGCAACTATTCCGCATCCAAGGCCGGCCTTATCGGCCTCGCCAAGTCCATAGCCAAGGAAATGGGCCCGAGGGGCATCAGGGCGAACTGCATCGCTCCCGGCTTCATCATCTCCGACATGACGGCAGCCTTGCCCGACGCAGTGCGCGAGGCATGGGTCAAGGAGATTCCCCTGCGCAGGGGCGGCACCGTGGACGAGGTGGCCAAGGTGGCTCTCTTCCTTGCCAGCGACCTCTCCTCTTATGTCAGCGGACAGGTCATCAACTGCTGCGGCGCGATGAACTGCTAAGCCGTCTACGGGACTGCCGATGCGACTCCCGCCTGAACTTGATCTGAAGACTTCTCTCCCGGCACTGCTGGAATTGGTGCTGCCGAGAGTGTGCGTGGTGTGCGGCAGGGCGCTGATGCCCTGCGAGAAGCACATCTGCCTGCTCTGTGCGGAAGACATGCCGCGCACGCGTTTCGCAGGGCTCAGCCATAATCCTATGGCCGAGAAGTTCAACGCCGGGATGTCGCCCGATGAATATGAGCCGTATGCCTATGCTGCGGCTCTTTTCCATTATTCCGCCGGGAGCGGCTACGACAACATCACCAAGGCTCTCAAATACGGCGGGAACCTTGCCGAAGGTCGTTTCTTCGCCTCGATGCTGGCCTCCGAGCTCGTTGCCTCTGAGTTATTTTCGGATGTCGGCGCCGTGGTTCCCGTGCCCCTGCACTGGATGCGCAGGTGGAAAAGGGGCTACAACCAGGCCGGGGTCATAGCACGGGTGCTCGCCCGCGAGATGGGCGTGCGCTGCGAACCCGGCCTGCTGAAAAGGCGCCGCCGGACGGCCTCGCAGACTTCTCTCGACGCCGCCAGAAGGCAGGAGAATGTCCGCGGGGCGTTCATCGCCGACAGGAAGGTGATTGATGCCATGCTCGCTTCGGGAGTGCGGCATCTGCTGCTCGTGGACGACGTGTTCACCACGGGCGCCACGCTTCTCGAATGCTACCGTGCTGTCCGTACTCTGGCCGGGCCGGAGCTGCGCATATCAGTCGCTACCCTCGGCTATGCCGGATGACCGGGAGGTCTGTCCTGCCCGGCCGGAGGGAGAACGCAGCGAGCCCGATGAATGTGAGCAGCGCGTTGATTATCAGCAGCTCGAACCCTATCTTCCAGCCGAACCACTGCTCGCTGTGGGTGGCGAGCATAAGGCAGAGCAGCGGTGCCGCCGTGCAGATGAACGGTACGGCCTTGTCGAGCACCCTGCGCCGGGTGAATATCCCGAACGCGAAAAGTCCGAGCAGCGGGCCGTAGGTGTAGGATGCTACCGTATATACCGCGTTTATCACGCTTTCGCTGCCTATCAGCCTGAAGGCCGCTATCACCACGCCCATAACCGCCGCGGCCGCTATGTGTACCGCGCTCCGCACCCTCCTGAGCCGCTGCTCCGGAAGTCTCCGGTCGGCCCTGAGCAGGTCGACGGTCACCGAAGTCGTGATAGAGGTCAGAGATGAACCGGAGCTGCTGAACGCCGACGAGATGAGCCCCAGCACGAAAAGCAGGCTTACGGCGGGCGGCATGTAGGGCGCCGTCCCCTGTCCGGGAGAGCCGCAGGCTATGGTGGGGAACAGGTCGTCCGGTCTGGAAACCTGTATCCCGCGGCTTGCCGCGAACGAATACAACAGCACGCCGAGGCACAGGAACAGGAAGTTCACCGGCACGAAGGCTACCCCGTACGAGAGCATGTTCTTGCGGCTCTGATGCAGGCTGCGGCAGGAGAGGTTCTTCTGCATCATGTCCTGGTCGAGGCCGGTCATGGCTATGGTCGTGAACATTCCGGCGAGGAACTGCTTCCAGAAGTAGCGGGTGTCGGAAGGGTCGTCGAAGAACCACATCCTGGTCATTCCGCTGTCCCTGACGGTATTGCATATCCCTCCGATGTCCAGCCCCATTCCCTTGCCGATGAAGACTATGCTCAGCACTACCGCGCCTATCATGCAGAGTGTCTGGAGCATGTCTGTCCATACCAGCGTCCTCACGCCGCCGCGGAAGGTGTAGAGGTAGACTATGAGCATGGTCAGGGCAATGTTGAGCCAGAACGGGATGCCGAGCGGAGCGAACAGCACCAGCTGCAGCACGGTTGCCGTGAGGTACATCTTGACTCCGCAGCCGAGGACTTTCGAGAGCAGGAAGAACGCGGCCGAGGTATGGTAGCTCCAGGCTCCGAAACGCTCCTCCACATAGCAGTACAGGCTGTTCATGCGTCTGCTGTAGTAGAGCGGCAGCAGCACATAAGCTATGACCGCATAGCCGGCGATGAAGCCGAGGGCCATCTGAAGGTATGAGAACTCCGACGCGGCGACCATGCCCGGTACTGACACGAACGTGACCCCGGAGATAGAAGTCCCGACCATGGCGATAGCCACCACCGGCCAGGGAGAGCGTCCGCTTCCGCGGAAGAAGTCGCTGCTGCTGCCCTTGCGGGACAGGGCCAGGCTCGCGCCGAGGATCACGGCAAAATATAAGATGACGGCGGCTATCACCATAGCGGGGCGCAAAATAGACAAAATCTGCTATATTTGCATAATTATGGATGAAATTCTTAAGGATTTAGCGAATAAGGAGTACGACAGCGGTTTTGTGACGGATGTCGAGCAGGAGTACGTACCCAAGGGGCTGAACGAGGATATAATCCGTCTGATTTCCGCCAAGAAGGGGGAGCCGCAGTGGCTTCTCGACTTCAGGCTGGACGCGTTCCGCAGGTGGCAGAAGATGACGCCGCCATGCTGGGGGCATCTCAGGCTGCCGGAGATAGACTTTCAGGACATAATATACTATGCCGCTCCCAAGCGCGACGAGGACCGTCCGACGGAGATCGATCCGGCGCTCATGGAGACCTTCGACAAGCTGGGCATCCCCCTGCACGAGAGGGAGGTGCTTGCCGGAGTGAAGCCCAGGGGGGAGGTTGCGGTAGACGCGGTCTTCGATTCGGTAAGCGTCGCGACGACCTTCCGCAAGACGCTCGCCGAGAAGGGTATAATATTCTGCTCCTTCTCCGAGGCCGTCAGGGAATACCCCGACCTTGTGCGCCGCTATCTCGCAAGCGTGGTGCCGGTGGGCGACAACTTCTACGCCGCACTCAACTCTGCGGTGTTCTCGGACGGCTCGTTCTGCTATATACCCAAGGGCGTGAAATGTCCTATGGACCTGTCGAGCTATTTCCGTATCAACGCCAGCGGTACGGGACAGTTCGAGCGGACGCTGATAGTAGCGGACGAGGGCTCGTCGGTAAGCTATATGGAAGGCTGCACCGCCCCGATGAGGGACGAGCACCAGCTCCATGCGGCGGTGGTCGAAATAGTCGTCGAGAAGGACGCGGACGTGAAGTACAGCACCGTGCAGAACTGGTATCCCGGCGACGCCTCGGGAAAGGGAGGCATACTCAACCTCGTGACCAAGAGGGGAATATGCAAGGGCAGCGGCTCGCACCTCAGCTGGACCCAGGTGGAGACCGGCTCGGCCGTGACCTGGAAATACCCGAGCACGATACTCAAGGGCGACAACTCCTCGTCGGAGTTCTACAGCGTCGCGATGACCAACAACTTCCAGCAGGCCGATACCGGGACGAAGATGATACACATAGGCCGGAACACCCGCAGCCGCATAGTCTCCAAGGGCATTTCGGCAGGCAGGAGCGAGAACAGCTACCGCGGACTGGTGCAGATGCTTCCCGGGGCGTCCGGAGCGCGCAACTATTCGCAGTGCGACTCCCTGCTGATAGGCGACAGGTGCGGCGCGCACACCTTCCCGGTAATAGTGAACGGCTGCCCTTCGGCGGTCGTGGAGCATGAGGCTACGACCTCGAAGATAAGCGAAGACCAGCTGTTCTACTGCACGCAGAGGGGGATTGGGGCGGAGGACGCCGTGGCGCTGATAGTCGGAGGATACGCCAGGGAAGTGCTGTCACGGCTTCCTATGGAGTTCGCCGTCGAGGCGCAGAAACTGCTTTCCGTCTCGCTCGAGGGGGCGACTGGATAGATTTTATGAAAGATGACCTGGGTTGAAATCATATCGGCCGTGCTCGGCCTGAGCTGCGTCTTCCTCGCAGGACGCAACTCCAAATACAACTTCTATGTGGGATATGTCTACAACATATTCCTTTTCGTGCTGTTCCTGCACCAGCACCTCTATTCGGCAATGATACTCCAGCCGATATCGCTGCTGATAAACGCATACGGACACTACCGCTGGACGCATCCCCGCGATGACGAGCGCAGCGCCGCCGACAGCAACAGGCTCAAGGTCGGCAACATACCGCCAAAGCATGTGGCGCTGTATGTGCTTGCCGTGCTCGTCTGTGCCGCCCTGTGGGCTTTCGTGCTGAAATATGTCTTCGACAATCCGACCAATCCCTGCCTCGACTCGCTGATGCTGATGCTCACGCTCTGCGCGCAGTATCTCAGCGCCCGCAAGTACTGGGAGTGCTGGATAGTCTGGCTGCTGGTCAACGCGGGCAACGCCACGCTCTACATACTCTCGGGTCTGTATATCATGCCCGTCGTGAGTGCACTGTATATCGCCAACGGCATCTGGTCGCTGGTGTCATGGAGAAAAATGTACAAGAAAAATGAGTAATATACTGCTTGAAATAAAGGGCCTGCATGCCGGGGTCGAGGGCAAGGAGATCCTCAAGGGCATAGACCTTACCATACGCGAGGGAGAGGTCCATGCCGTCATGGGACCCAACGGCGCGGGAAAGAGCACCCTCGGAGGGGTGCTTACGGGAAGGCCCGGCTACGAGGTGACTGCGGGAAGCGTGGAGTTCCGCGGCCGGAACCTTCTGGAGATGACTCCCGAGGAGCGTTCCTGGGCGGGACTGTTCCTGAGCTTCCAATATCCGGTGGAGATACCTGGAGTAAGCATCACCAACTTCATAAAGGCTGCCGTGAACGCGCGGCGCAAGTCGCAGGGACTGCCTGAGCTGAAGCCCGCGGAATTCCTGAAGCTGCTCAGGGAGAAAATGGCGCTCGTGGGCATGAAAGGCGAGTTCGCCAGGCGCGATGTGAACGTAGGCTTCTCCGGCGGAGAGAAGAAGCGCAACGAGATCTTCCAGATGGCGGTGCTCGAGCCGGTGCTCAGCATACTCGACGAGACGGATTCCGGACTCGATGTCGATGCGCTGCGCATAGTGGCCCAGGGCGTCAACGCCCTCCACACCCTGCAGACGGCATCCATAATAATCACGCACTACCAGCGCCTGCTGGAATATATAGTCCCCGACGTGGTGCATGTGCTCAAGGACGGCCGCATGGTCCGTACCGGAGGCCGCGAGCTGGTGGATATCATCGAGAAGGACGGTTACGCTGGAATAAATGGATAAGGTATATGTAATAGGAAGGGATCCCGTGCCCTCCCTGCTCAGGCTGGATTCTCCCCAGGAACTCAGGCTGACTTTCGTCGCGCTTCCGGGCGCGTGCGGCAAGGTGTCGGTAGAGGTCGACATCGACTCTGCCGGATGCAGTCTCGACATGGCGGGACTCTATCTGTGCTCCTCCGACGAGCAGCTGGGCTTCGACGTGCTCGTCCGCCACAACTGCGGCGGAAGCGTCTCGCGTCAGAACTTCCGCGGCCTCGTGGGCGGGACGGCCAGGGCCGCGTTCAACGGCCTTATCTATGTCGCTCCCGGCGCGCAGAAGACCAGGGCCTCGCAGGAGAGCCACGCGATACTCATCGGAGACAAGGCCACGGTGAAGGCGCAGCCGCAGCTGGAGATATATGCCGACGACGTGGAGTGCACCCACGGCTGCACTTCCGGCTTCCTCAGCGACGACGAGCTTTTCTACATGCGCTCCAGGGGGATACCGGAGCAGGAGGCCCGCAGGCTGCAGAAAATCGCATTCATCGCCCCGGTGGCGTCAAGGCTGCCGGAGGACTTGGCAGAGCAGGTATATGCAAGCATCGCCTAACGTCAAGATCAATCTCGGGCTGAGCATACTGCGACGCCGGGATGACGGGTATCACGACATCGAGACGCTGTTCGTCCCGTATTACGGCCTCTGTGACGACCTCTATGTGGAGCCGTCGCGCGACGGACGCACGCAGCTGACCCTGGAGGGCGCTTCGTGGAACCCTGACGATGACCTTACGATGAAGGCATACCGGGCGTTGAAGGCCGATTTCGACCTTCCTCCCGTGAAGATACGCCTCGTCAAGAAAGCACCGGTAGGCGCAGGGCTCGGAAGCGGCTCTTCCGATGCCGCGTTCACGCTGAGGCTGCTGGACTCCATGTTCTCGCTCGGCCTCGACGATGCCGCGCTCGCCTCCTATGCCGCTTCCATAGGCTCCGACTGCGCCTTCTTCATCTACGACCGCCCGATGTTCGGCGAGGGACGCGGCGAGATCCTGACGCCCTTTGGAATAGACCTTTCGGCCTATAGGATAAAGGTCGCCCTTCCCGAGGGCTGTAGGGTGAGTACGCGCGAGGCATATTCAGGGGTAGTTCCCCGCGAGGCGCGCGCTGCGGACAAAGGGGCCGGCGGCGGAAAGAGTCCCTGCCTGAAGGAAGCCCTGAAGCGTCCCGTAGACGAGTGGCGGCATGTGCTCGTAAACGATTTCGAGCCGTCGGTGTTCGCCCTGCATCCCGAGATAGCGGCCCTCAAGGAAGAATTCTACGGACGCGGAGCCGTGTATGCCTCGATGTCGGGCTCCGGTTCGGCCGTATTCGGAATATTCAGAAAGTAAAGGCTGCAGACTATGCCGCAGGATGCCGGAAACAGAAACTTTCAGAACGGCAGGCGCATAGCGCGCAATGCCGTGCTGCTGTATCTGCGCATGTTCCTGCTGATGTTCATCGGCCTGTTCACCTCGAGGGTGGTGCTCCGCGAACTCGGCGTCGAAGACTACGGGGTGTGGAACGCGGTAGGCGGCGTGGTGACCATGTTCACTTTCATCACCGGCTCGATCTCCTCGGCGATAAGCCGCTATCTCGCGTTCGAGCTCGGCCGCCCGGATTCCGACAGGCTGCGGCGCGTATTCGCTACGGCCATGACCGTGCAGCTCGTACTGTCGCTGCTGCTCGTGCTGCTCGTTGAGACGGCGGGCCTGTGGTTTCTGAACGGGAGAATGGTGATTCCGGAACCGCGCCTCGGCGCCGCCCGCTTCGTGCTGCACTGCTCGCTCGGAGTGCTCGTGCTCAACATGCTCTCGGTACCGTTCAACGCCGCGATAATCGCACATGAGCGCATGTCGGCATTCGCCTATATCAGCGTGGGAGAGGCCGCCCTCAAGCTGACGGTCGCCCTGCTGCTCGGACTCTCCGCCTTCGACAAGCTCGAGACCTATGCCGTGCTGATGCTTGCCGTGGCGCTGCTGGTGCGCATGGCCTACGGAATATACTGCCGCCGCAATTTCGCGGAGTGCCGTACCCGTCCCGCGCTCGACAGGCCCCTGCTCCGCGAGATGACCGGCTTTGCGGGCTGGAGTTTCTTCGGCTCGGGCACAAGCGTGCTGAACATAC
Organism: Bacteroides sp. CAG:1060_57_27; assembly: GCA_001915575.1. Lineage (GTDB taxonomy): Bacteria > Bacteroidota > Bacteroidia > Bacteroidales > UBA932 > Cryptobacteroides > Cryptobacteroides pullicola. The sequence goes on from MNQT01000025.1 coordinate 25,227, forward strand.
AGGGTTCCAGCCTGCTCGTCAATATCTTCTTCGGGGTGGCCATGAACGCCGCGAGGGGAGTGGCCTCGCAGGTGGAGGCGCTGGTCAAGCAGTTCGCAGTCAACTTCCTGACGGCAGTGAATCCCCAGATCACGAAATCCTGGGCTTCCGGCGACAGGGAATACTGCTACGGACTCGTCTCCAAGGGCTGCAAGTTCGCCTATCTTGCGATACTGCTGCTCTTCGTGCCGGTCGTGCTCGAGGCGGACTACCTGCTTAGGCTGTGGCTGGGCACGGTGCCCGACGGCGCTGCGGAGTTCGTCCGTCTTTCCATGGTCGCGCTGCTTGTCGACATGGGCGGGAACTCCCTGCTGACCCTCCAGCTCGCCACGGGAAAGATAAGGAGATACTATATCACCACGGGACTCTGCTCGCTGCTGTGCCTGCCTGCCGTATGGCTGGCGTTCCGGCTCGGAGCAGGCGCGGACTGGGCGTATATATGCCTGATCGGGGTATATGTGCTTGTGTTTGCGTTGAGGTTGTATTTCGCATGCAGGGATGCCGGATTCCCCGTCGGACGCTTCCTGCGCGAGGTCGTTCTGAAACTGCTGGTGCTGAGCGTGCCTGCCGTGGCGGTTCCGCTGGCCGCGAGGCTGTCGCTGCCCGAGGGCGCGGCGAGACTGCTGCTCGTGTGCCTGCTGGCCTGGGGCGTGACGGCTTTCCTGTCCCTTGCCTTCGCGCTTACGCCCGGTGAGAGGGCTTTCCTGCTCAGGAAGCCCCAGCCGTGGATGCCCGACAGGCTATATCTCGAACTGATGTACTGGAGGGCTTTCGGCCGTCCGCTCGACCTCAGGCATCCGACCCGCTATACCGAGAAGCTGCAATGGCAGAAGCTATACGACCGTAACCCGCTCTATCACACGCTGGCCGACAAGGCGGAGGTGAAGTCCCATGTGGCTTCAATAATCGGGAATGAGCATGTGGTTCCCACGCTCGGAGTCTGGAACTCCCCGGGGGAGATAGACTGGGAAAGCCTGCCGGAGCGTTTCGTGCTCAAGTGCACCCACGACAGCGGCAGTACCGTAATCTGCCTCGACAAGGCCTCGCTCGACAGGGAGGCCGCCTGCCGCAGGCTCTCGGAGGCAATGAAGAAAGATTATTACAGGCCCATGCGCGAATGGGCGTACAAGGGGCTGAGGCCGCGGATCATCGCCGAGCAGTACCTCGAGGGAGAGATCAGGGACTACAAGTTCTTCTGTTTCGACGGGGAGCCGAGGCTGATGTTCGTCGCATCCGACCGTTTCCGGGCCGGAGAGGAGACCAAGTTCGACTTCTTCGACATGGACTGGAACCGTCTGGATATAAGGAACGGTCATCCGAACGCGTCCGAGCCTCCTGCAGAGCCGGGCTGTTTCGGCGAGATGAAACGCCTTGCCGCAGAACTCTCCAGAGGCATCCCGCAGGTGCGTGTGGACTTCTATGAAGCAGGCGGAAAGGTGCTGTTCGGAGAATATACCTTCTACCATTGGGGCGGCTTCATGCCTTTCGAGCCCGACGCTGCCGACCTGATGATCGGCTCGATGTTCAAAATCCCGAAGAAATGGAAAAGTGCGTGATATATACCTGCATAGTCGGGGGCTATGACCCTCTCCGCCAGCCTGCCGTAGTCGATCCGGAGTTCGATTTCGTGTGCTTCGTCGGGAAAGGCGAGAAGACCGCCGACAGGATAGGAGTATGGCAGATAAGGGAGCTCGGTTGCGGTATCTCCGACCCTGCGCTGCTCTCACGCTATCCCAAGATGCACCCGCATCTGCTGCTGCCCGAATACTGCGCCAGCCTGTGGATAGACGGCAACATAGAGATCCTCGACGGTTCGATATATGATGTCCTGCGTGCCAAGCTCTCGTCGGGGGTGAAGTACAGCGGTGTGCGGCATCCGAGCCGGGACTGCGTGTATTCCGAGGCCTGGATGTGCCGCAAAATGGGCTATCTCGGCTGGTGGAAGTGGCTGTGCGTGTGCCTGTTCCTGCTGCTGCACGGCCAGCGGCGCCGCAGCGGACTCATAGAGAACAACCTCATATTCCGCCGTCACCGCGACCCGCAGATAGTGCGTCTGGACGAACTCTGGTGGTCCATGCTCTCGAAACTCGCCCGCCGCGACCAGCTCTCGTTCCCCTGGTGCCTGGAGGAGTGCGGCGTCCCTTTCGACACGCTGCTCCCCGACGGGATGAATACGCGCAATTATCCCGGCCTCAGATATTTGCGTCATAAATAAATAATTCTTACCTTTGCAGCCGCTCCTCGGGTAGGAGCAATATTGGTTTAACTTTAATACAGATTCACAATGGCTGTTAAAATGCGTTTACAGCGCCACGGTAAGAAGAATTTCGCATTCTTCCACATTGTAGTGGCAGATTCACGTGCAAAACGTGACGGTCGTTACATCGAGCAGCTCGGCTCGTACAACCCCAACACCAACCCCGCAACCATCGTGCTCAATTTCGAGCGCGCCCTCGCGTGGCTGAAACTCGGTGCCCAGCCTACCCTCACGGTACGCCGCATCCTCTCCTACGAAGGAGTGCTTCTGCGCAACCACCTCGACGGCGGTATCGCAAAGGGAGCTCTCACGCCTGCCGATGCAGACAAGAAGTGGAACGACTGGAAGGCTCAGCGCGACGCCAAGATCGAGGCTAAGATTTCAGGACTGAAGAACAGCGCAATCGAGGCGAAGAAGGCTGCCAAGGCCGAGGAGGCGAAGGTCAACGAGGCCCGTGCCGAGGCTATAGCCAAGAAGGCTGCGGAGCTTGCCGCAAAGGAGCAGGCAGAGGCTGCCGCCGCTGCTGCCGAGCAGGCTGCCGAGTCTGCCGGAACCGAGGCCGCCGAGAGCGCCGAGGAGACTCCCGCAGAGGCATAAGATGCTCCGGATCGCCAAGATTCTCAAGTCTGACGGTACCGACGGAGACCTGCTTGTCGCAGCGCCCGACGTCGACCTGGAGGAGATTGACACCGAGGAACCCGTGTTCATCGAATTCGATGGACTCGCGGTTCCTTTCTTTATAGAGTCGTGCAGGCCCAAGGGCAGGGACAGGGCTGTCGTGCATCTGAGCGATGTCGACTCCCTTGCCGATGCCGAGGAGCTCTGCGGACGCCCGATATGTATCGATGCGGAGCAGGAAGACTCCGACGAAGAGGATTTCACGGGCTGGGACATCTACGACAAAGGGCGTTTCGTCGGGGTTGCGACCGGAACCGAGCAGTTCCCCGGACATCTCTGCATCACAATAGGAGATGTTTTGCTACCTTTGCATGAAGACCTTGTCCTGGAATGCGATCCGGACGCCAGGAAGCTGGTGCTGGACATTCCTGACGGTCTGCTCGGCAAATAATGGAAGACGCCCCGAAACTCAGCATAGTCATAGTCTGCATGGACAGGCCGGACAACCTCTATCCCTGTCTGGAGGGGATAAGGGCGCATACGGCCGTAAGCTACGAGACCTTTGTGGTGGCTTACCTGTTTTCTCCGGACAATCTCGCCAGGACCCGAGCCGACTTCCCCTGGGTGCAGTTCATCGAAAGCAACGGAACGAGAGGGTTCTCGGAGAACAACAACCTTGCGCTCCGAAAGGTCCGCGGCGAGTTCTGTTTCGTCGTCAACGACGACACGGTGATTTCGTCCGACATCCTGTCCCGGCTCGTGGAGGACTTCTCCATGCTGCCCCGCGAGGCTGCGATAGTGAGCCCCAGGCTGCTCAACGCCGACGGCAGCCTGCAGCTTTGCGGCCGTCCGCCGTATCCCGCGCGCAACTACCTGCTCCAGCAGTGGCACCTGTACTCCGAGCCCAAGGACGATACGGTCGGCAAGACTCCTGTCTTCGGGACGGTCTACGAGACTTCCAACATCACCGGAGCCGCATTCGTGATACGCACGGCCGTGTTCAGGGAACTTGGCTTCTTCGACGAGAGGTATTTCTTCACTCCCGAAGACATAGCCCTGTCGACGCTCGCGCGCAGCAGGGGATACCGGGTGTATGTCGACAGCTCCCTGACCATAGTCCACAGGTGGAAGGCCACGGCATCCGCGATGTCGGCCGCGATAAGGCCGAGCGCCGTCAAGGGTTCGCTGATCTTCTTCGGCGGAGACTCACGCCTGAAGCTCCTCCTGCTAAGTGCCGGCGTATATGCCGCCGAGAGCGCCAAGCGTTTCAAGGCATGGCTGCGCCTGCTCCTCTTCCCCGGCAGTGAGAACGCGTTGAAGCACCGCACGTTCAGGAACATCTGCCGCTCGATATTCAGCCCCCTGTCTCCGAAAGAAATATTCATCCGATACCGCAGTGAAAGCTAAAGTCCTTGTAGCCGTAGTCACGTTCAATGCCATGCCGTGGATACGCAGGTGCCTGGGGAGCGCGCTCCGTTCCTCTCATCCCTGCGACGTGACGGTCATAGACAATGTCTCGTCCGACGGGACGAGGGATGTGGTCCGCGCCGAGTTCCCCGAGGTGGAACTCATAGAGAGCCGCACGAACATCGGCTTCGGCGCGGCGAACAACATAGCCCTGAGGCTCGCGCTCGACAGGGGGTATGACTTCGTGTACCTGCTCAACCAGGACGCCTGGCTCGAGAAGGACACGCTCGGAAAGCTCGTTGCCGCCTACCGTCCCGACTACGGGGTGCTCAGCCCCCTCCAGAAGGCTGCTTCCGGCAAGCTTGACAGGCAGTTCAGCCGCAAGTGCTCCAGATACCTCAAGGTGACCTCGCGCATAAGTGCCGCCTCCGACCTCGTGGTGGACGTGCCTTTCGTCATGGCCGCCCACTGGCTGCTGAGCCGCAAGGCCGTCGAGACCGTCGGGGGCTTTTCGCCCGTGTTTACCCAATATGGCGAAGACGACAACTATCTCGACCGCCTGCGTTATCACGGACTGCGTTGCGGCGTGGTGCCCGCAGCCTCCGCCGTGCACGACAGGGCCTCGCGCAAGCCCTCGCGAGAAGACAGGGTCCGCCTCAAGTGCGTCGCCCCGACGGTGAAGCTCTCCGATCCCGGGAAGTGCTTCCTCCTGCGTGCGGCGATAGAGCCGCTGGAGCTTGTCGCGATAGGAGTGAAGAATTTCTCCGCGGTTCCGTTCAGGCGGATAGGGCCTTTCGTGAGGTCTTACGGGAAGATACGCGAATGCCGCAGGATTTCCCGCGGGAAAGGGGCCTTCCTGCCCTGAAAATGCCTGTTTGATATGCGTGGAAAATAAAATGAAACAAGAAAAGGCACGGAATTGCCATTATTGGTGGTACCTTTGCTGTCCGCAGAAAGAATCTAAAACCAATAACAATATCTATACAGTTATGAAAATTTTTACAAAATCAGTCATCGCCTCACTTTGTGTCGCAGGCTTCTGCAGCGTACCCGCATTCGCAGCCACGGACAAGGAGGACGATCCCAGGGCCGGAACCATTTCGGACACCAGGCTCGAGTGCTACTTCGAACCCTGCACCGAGGCCCCTGCAACCCCTGACAAGGACGGCTTCATCGGCCGCTGGACCTTGCTCGAGCCTATCAGCAAGCCCAACAGGACGAACACGGTGTTTACGGACAGCTACCTCAGGGACGCTTTCTACACCGAGTATTTCCCCGACCAGTTCACCGTGGTTCCGGAGGACGGCGACAAGGTGAAGGTCGACAAGCAGAAGCTCAGGTGGCACAGCTTCGACAGCAAGCTCTACAACGTGAAGCTTTTCCGCTTCGCCAGCAATATGGAGACCGACGTGTACGGAGTGCTGTTCTGGGCTGTTACCGTAATCAACTGCGAGGAGGACATTCCTGATGTGAGGATGTCGGTAGGGTCCAACTCCGCCTCAATGTGGTGGCTCAACGGCGAGGAGGCCGTGCTGCTTTCTGGCGACAGGCGTATGGTCCAGGACGACTGCTGCTCCAGGCGCCTCACCCTCAAGAAAGGCAAGAACATCATCCGCGGTGCTGTCATCAACGGTCCCGGCATGAGCGATTTCTGCATACGCTTCGTAGACGAGGCCGGCAATCCCGTAACGAACTTCACCATCACAAACCAGTAGAAAACAGTCAGCAACGATATGAAAAAGACAATATTGAAAGCGGCAGTCGTCCTGCTTGCAGCGACTGCGATATCAGAGATGTCGGCATCCGCCCAGATAGGCAAGCCCTATATCCACGACCCGTCCACGATCATGCTCTGTGACGGCAAGTACTACACCTTCGGTACCGGTGGCGGCGGACTCATCTCCGAGGACGGCTGGGCATGGTACAGCGGGGCCGTAAGGCCCGGCGGCGGTGCCGCTCCCGACGCGATCAAGATCGGCGACCGCTACCTCATCGCCTACAGCGCCACGGGCGGCGGACTCGGCGGCGGACACGCAGGCAAGGTGCTCACCATGTGGACCAAGACCCTCGACCCCAATTCTCCCGACTTCGGCTATACCGAGCCCATAGTGGTTGCCGAGTCCTATGAGGACGAGGACTGCGACGCAATCGACGCCGGCCTGCTCATGGCTCCCGACGGACGCCTCTGGCTCAGCTACGGTACCTACTTCGGCTTCATCCGCCTCATCGAGCTCGATCCCGAGACCGGTGCGAGAATGGAGGGCTGCGAGCCTATCAATATCGCTATCGACTGCGAAGCCACTACCATGATTTACAGGAACGGCTGGTACTATCTGCTCGGAACCCACGGCACCTGCTGCGACGGCGTGAACTCTACCTATAACATCGTCGTAGGACGCTCCAGGGAGGTTACAGGACCCTATATCGACAATGTAGGCCGCGACATGCTCAAGGGTGGCGGAAAAATGGTACTTGCCGCAGGCAACAGGCAGACTGGAGCCGGACACTTCGGACGCTACATCGAGGACGAGGGCGTGGAGAAGATGTCATGCCACTTCGAGGCCGACTTCGACCGCAGCGGAAGGAGCGTGCTCGCAGTGCGTCCCCTGCTCTGGAAGAACGACTGGCCCTATGCCGGCGAGCCCTTCAAGCCCGGAACCTACGAGATCGAGTCCGAGAGAAGGGGCTATGCCCTCGAGCTTGCAGTGGACTTCGTCCGCATGCAGGGCGGCATGAGGGGCTGGCGCCACGATCCCGACGAGCCTGAAATCATCATCGAGAACCAGAAGCTCGAAGATGTGATCGACACCTGGCCCGAGGGAGACATCGACGTACGCATCGGCGACTATATGTTCCGTCCTCACCAGAGGTGGACCATCACCGAGGTGCCCGAGGCCGGCGGCTACCTGAGCGCCCCTTACTATAAGATCACGATCGAGGGTACCGACAGGGCACTTGCCGCTACCGCAGACAAGGAGGTCGTCACCGTTCCCGAGTTCACCGGTGCTCCCGAGCAGCTCTGGAGGATCGAGCAGCTCACCGACGGCACCTACCGTATCATGCCTAAGGAGGTTCCCGGCACCGACGAGCAGCTCGTGCTCGTGTCAGTGGCCGACAGCACTCCTTCGCTCGGCAAGTTCGACTTCAACAGCGACAACTCGAAGTGGAACTTCAGGGATCACTGATCAGTCCACTCTGAATAATAACGGCGAACCGGCAGAACCGATATGGCTCTGCCGGTTTTTCCGTATGGACAACCCGCGTTCAGGCCCTTATGACCTCCACCTCTCCGTCGAGGCCGAGCTTGATTATTTGCGAGGCCTTCCCGGAACCGGCGGTGTCGAACTGTGCGGGGACCATGTAGTCCACGGCCGACCTTATCTCCTCGGAGATGTCGTCGAACCCTGCGGGGCTCGGCTCTCCGGAGATGTTGGCCGAAGTGCTTACGAGAGGCTTACGGAGCCTGCGTACGAGCTGCCTGCAGTACAGGTCGTCGCCGAGGGGTATGCGTATGCCCACGCTGCCGTCTTCGGCGAGCACCTCGGGAGCAAGATACTGCCCTCCGGGATAGATTATGGTCATGGGAGCGTCGTTTACCTCCACGAGGTCTATGGCGACCGGAGGAATCTGCCTTACATGCCTTGCGACCATGTCCATGTCTGCGGCCAGCAGTACGAGCGACTTGGCGCTGCTCCTGCGCTTGATTTCGAATACCTTCTTCACCGCATCCGCGTTGCACGCGTCGCAGCCTATGCCCCAGATTGTGTCGGTGGGATAGAGAATCACGCCTCCTGCCCGGAGGACTTCCACTGCCTTCTCAAGGCTTTCCCTGATGTCCATGTCTTTCTATATTGAGTTCTTGTCAAACAGATTGCCGCGCCTGCGCCACTGCAGCATGAGCAGGTATCCTATCAGCATGCCTCCGAGGTGCGCGAAGTGGGCTACGCCCGTGTTCGTGCCCGTCATTCCGGTAAGGAATTCTATGGCCGCGAATATCACCACCATCCATTTTGCGCTGAGGGTGACCGGCGGGAACAGCAGGGTCATCCTCGACTGGGGGAAGAGCATCGCGTAGGCTATAAGCACGCCGTATATCGCACCGGATGCGCCCACGGTGGGCGTCATCTTCAATGCCGAGATCTGTGCGAGCGAGCCGGAGTGCCCGAGCGCGGCGCTGTCCATGAAACTCTGCATCTGAAGGAATTCCGCGCCGGTGTGCAGTGCGGCCGCGCCGAGTCCGCAGACGAAGTAGAACACGAGGAACTTCTTCGAGCCTATGATGTTCTCGACCACGCAGCCGAACATCACCAGCGTGTACATGTTGAAGAATATGTGCCAGAAACCTCCGTGCATGAACATGTGCGTGACGAACTGCCACCAGTGGAAGAAGGGCGAGGTGGGATAGAACAGCGCGAAGGTCTCGAGCATGAAGCCCGACCTGTCGAGCACTGATGCAAGGAAAACTATGCAGTTTATTATCAGCAGGTTTTTCGTCACCGGGGGTATGTTCGACAGAAATCCCCTCGGATTGCCGTTGTCTGAGTAGTAATATGACATTCTGTGCGGTGTGTCTAAAAGAGTTTGTCTATATCTTCCGTGCTTATTATGTTCACTGTCCGTCGGCCGTCGGCCGTCGCTTCGGCGTTGTCGCACTCGAACAGCGTATCAATCAATCTCTGTGCCTGGAGCGGAGTGCCTATCTTTTCCGCCCCTGCGGCGCCGGATGCGGCTATCTTTCCGGCAAGCCTCTGGTTCATTATCTCCTGCAGGGCGTCTCCTTGCTGAGAGAGTATGTCTGTCAGTTCCTCGACTGCCGACTGTACGTCTCCCGGAGAGGAACTGTAGCCTTCCGGAACGCCTTCCACGCTTATGGAGTCTTCGCCGCAGGGCTTGATGTCGAATCCGATACGGGCGAGCAGGTCGGCATGTTCGTCGAGGATCAGCCTGCGCTCCACACCGAGCCTTATCTCTACCGGGAAGAGCGTGGTCTGGCTGACATGCTCGCGCGCGCCCGACAGGGCTTTCAGGGTGCGCTCGTACAGTATCCTTTCGGTGGCCCTGCGTATGTTCACGACCATCATTCCCGATGCCGCCGGAGTGACGACATACCTGCCGCCTATTATCAGCGTCCTTGAGACGGCGCCCGGCCTGTCTTCAAAAAGCTTTCCGTAGCCGTCTGCCGGAGCTGCCTTTCCCCGTGCGGCGAATGCCGGACTCCAGCTGCCTGACGGACTTTCACGGCCTGCCTGAACGGAATCTCCTGCGGCGGTCCCTCCTTCTGCGGCCCTGAACGGATCATAGTCCGGGTCGAATTCTATGCCCGGCGCCTCCACCGGCCTGTACTCGTCGTAGAACCTGCCTATCTGGGGAATCTCCACGGCCTTGTCCGTCTCGAAGTTCAGCCCTGCCCTGAAGCTGTTGCGTCCGAGCGTTTCCCTGACGCTGGCCGAGAGCAGCTGGAACAGCATCTGCTCGTCTTCGAACTTGACTTCGGTCTTGGTGGGATGTATGTTTACGTCTACGCCGTGCGGATCTGTCTCTATGAAGATCAGGTATGAGGGCGAAGTCCCTTCCGGGATGAGGTTCTCGTATGCATTGAGCACGGCCTTGTGGAGGTAGCCGCTGCGGAAGAACCTGCCGTTTACGAAGAAGAACTGGTTTCCGGCGGTCTTTTTCGCCGTCTGCGGACGGCCTATGAATCCGCTGATGTCAGCTATCGAGCTGTGTGCCGATATGTCCACGACATCGTCGGCGAGCCCGCTGCCGAGCAGGTTGGTAATCCTGTATTTCAGGGACTTCTCCTTTCTGAGCACGAAAATCTCCCTGCCGTTGTGGGTCAGCGTGAAGGCGGTGTCGGGCCGCGTCACGGCGATTCTCGTGAACTCCTCGACTATGTGCCTGAACTCCACGTTGTCGCTCTTGAGGAACTTCCTTCGGGCCGGGGTGTTGAAGAACAGGTTGCGCACGGAGAAGTTGGAACCGACGGGAACAGCGACGCTGGAGGTCTTCGTCTCCGCGGAGCCTCCAGTCCTTACCTGTATTCCCGTCTCGTCGCATTCCCTGCGGGTGCGGAGGGTCACTTCCGATACTGCGGCTATGCTGGCGAGGGCTTCTCCGCGGAAACCGTAGCTGAGTATGCCCTCGAGGTCTTCCGCCGAGGAGATCTTGGATGTGGCGTGCCTTTCGAAGCACAGCACGGCGTCCGCAGGGCTCATTCCGCAGCCGTCGTCTATGACCTGTATCAGCGTGCGCCCCGCGTCGGTGATGTTGACCGTGATATGGGATGCCCCCGCATCGACGGCATTCTCCAGCAACTCCTTTACGACCGAAGACGGTCGCTGAACGACCTCTCCGGCCGCAATCATGTTGGCAATCTGCGACGGAAGTACCTTGAGCCTGCCCATTTCCCGCTTACAGCAAAGCGTAGAACTTCGCGATGAAGATGAGGATCAAGAAAATCAGGATCAGGGAGACTATGCCTATTATGACCTGGGTCTTCTGCAGGTGGGTGCGCTCCGTGCGGTAGTGGCCGTCGCGCAGCGATCCCTTGATGTAAGACCCGGGAACATAGGTTCCTTCCTTCTTCTGCTTCTCGAAAGTCCCGTCTACGGCTCCGAACTTGCGCTTGCGCTCTTCTTCCTCGGGGTCGTAATAGATAGGCCTGTATTTGAAAACCCGGTGTTCGTTGTCACCGAACATATTGAAAAATCCCATATTCGGCAAATATAGGAAAATCCGCTGGAAATGCCTAAATTCGTAACCATGACAGATTTCAGGATAGGACACGGATATGACGTGCACGCCATTGCTCCGGGGCTTCGGATGAGGCTCTGCGGAGTGGACATAGAGTCGGATTCCGGCTTTGTCGCACATTCGGACGGGGATGTCGCCATCCATGCACTCTGCGACGCCCTGCTCGGGGCCCTTGCCCTCGGCGACATAGGCCGGCACTTCCCCGACAGTTCAGACGAGTATGCCGGAATCGATTCCCGCCTGCTCCTCGGCAGGGTGATGCGGATGGTGGGAGAGGCCGGCTGGACCCTCGGCAATGCCGACATTACGATAGCCCTGCAGCGGCCGAAACTCCAGCCGTATGTGCAGGCCATGCGCGAGAGCCTCGCCTCTGTCATGGGCTGCTGCGTCGGCGACGTCTCGGTGAAGGCGACCACTACGGAGCGGCTCGGTTTCGTGGGTCGCGGGGAGGGCTGCGAGGTCACTGCGGTGGTTCTCCTGAAAAAGTAGGGAGTCCGGGCACCGGTCGGGACAAAAAAATTTGGCTAATTCATAAAACCTTTGTACTTTTGCAGTCCCTAAAGGGCTATTGAGATATGGTGTAATGGTAGCACTACAGATTCTGGCTCTGTCAGTGAGGGTTCGAGTCCTTCTATCTCAACTTTATTCACGGGGCTGCGGCCAGTCCCTGAAGCATGGCGGGGTAGCTCAGCTGGTTAGAGCGTCGGATTCATAATCCGGAGGTCATGGGATCATGCCCCATTCCCGCTACTTGTTCCATTCATACCATTGTTTTTCCGGCGCATTCCGTGCGGCGGTTTTTTGTATAGAGGTCGTCATGAAGAAAGGAATTGCGCTGCTTGTGCTCTCGTGCTTCCTGAGCCCGGTGCTCCGTGCCCAGGACAGTGAGGTGAATGTCTCCCCTCTGTATTTCGGCCCCAATGCCCTGCCTGTGCCGGAGATGCTCGACGGGACGGTGTCGGCATGTCCGTACGCCGAACTTTCGTTCGACTGGAGCCTCGGCTACCACGGCGACCTGACGAGGACGCTGACGGCCAGGGTCAGTATCCCGCTGTTCTCTCCCAGGGTCAACCTTTCCGTCTGGATGCCCGTCGTCGAGTTCTATACCAACACTCCCGAATCCCTGGAATGGCAGAATTCGCCCGGAAGGAAGACGAGCGGCTACGAGATAGGTACGGTATATGTCTCTACCGACATACAGCTGATGCGGCAGACGCGCACGAGACCCGACATCTCGGTCAGGGCGGCACTGGTCACGGCATCCGGCGACAGCGAGGAATTTGCGAGGTATTACGACGCCCCCGGTTATTTCTTTGATGCCTCGGCCTCGAAGTCCATAGAGTTCGGGCATGACTTCTTCAAGGAAGTCCGCCTTGTGCTCAACGCGGGATTCCTGTGCTGGCAGACAGACCGTTCCGTGCAGAACGACGCGTATATGTACGGGGTAGCGACTGCGCTGCGGACAGGCATAGCCGACTTTTTGCTGGCCTGGCAGGGTTATACGGGCTGGCAGAAGAACGGAGACAGGCCTATGGTGCTGCGTGCCGGCATAGACTTCGCGGCAGGGAAGTTCGTCCCCTTCGTCTCGTACGAACACGGCATCAGGGACTATCCCTTCGACAGGATATTCATAGGGCTGGGATACAGGTTCTGAACCTGTGCCTCGGATGAGACTCGAACTCACACGGACATTGCTGCCCAAGGGATTTTAAGTCCCTCGTGTCTACCATTCCACCACCAAGGCAGGTGTGCAAATATACTAAAAATACTTGCTTTCCTGCCGGTGCAGCGCCAGGAAAATGAAAATCAGCGTGGAGAAGGCCAGCAGCGACGACCCTCCGTAGCTTATCATCGGAAGCGGAATCCCTATGACGGGCATCAGGCCTATGGTCATCCCGATGTTGATGAACAGGTGCATGAACAGGCACGCGGCCACGCAGTAGCCGTATATGCGGGTGAAGGGGCTGCGGCTCTTCTCGGCATCCTGTATCAGCCTGTAGATCATGTATGAGTAGAGAAGTATCACCGCCAGCGCCCCGAGGAACCCGTATTCCTCGCCTATGGTGCAGAAGATGAAGTCGGTGCTCTGCTCGGGCACGAAGCCGAAGGTGGTCTGCGTCCCGTTGAGGAATCCTTTTCCGAACAGTCCTCCTGAGCCTATCGCTATCATCGACTGCCGCACGTTGTAGCCTACGCCCATAGGGTCTTCCTTCATCCCGAGGAGCACCTCTATGCGGGTGCGCTGGTGGTCCTGCAGCACATTGTTGAACAGGAAATCCGTGGCGAAGACAAGGACGGCCCCGGCGGCGAAGACGAGGGCGCTGCGCCATACGAGCCTCCGCCTGAGCAGCAGCGAGCGGCAGCCCTTGAGGTTGAGCAGCACAAACCCTGTGCAGAGCGCGCCGAGCGTGGAGAGCGACACCCACCAGGCTGTGGTGAGCGTGAGGATGAAGAGCGCTATGCACAGGCCGAGGAACACTATCCACCAGCCGGAGAGACCTTCCCTGTAGAGCACGAACAGGTATCCGACATATACGAGTGCGGAGCCCGTCTCGCTCTCGGCGACTATGGTGAGCATGGGCAGGGCTATGGTCAGCGCCGCAAGGGCGAAGCCCCGGGGGCTGGTCAGCCGGAAGCCCTGGCGGCTCATCACGGAGGCCAGCATCAGGGAGGTCGTTATCTTCGATATCTCGGCCGGCTGGAACTTCACCGGCCCCAGCTCGAACCATGAATGCGACCCCTTGACGTCGTCGCTGACGAAGATCACCAGTACCAGCAGGAACAGCACGAGGACATAGGCCGCCGGCGGAATCACCTCCCAGATCTTGGGGTTGATGACGAAGAGTATCGCCAGGTCCACGACGAGCGAGAGAGCGAACCACATGATCTGCTTGCCGCTGCGGCTCCCCAGGTCGAAAATGGAGCTCGGCTCGGAGGAGTGGACGGAGGCGTAGATGCTTATGAGGCCTATGACCACGAGCGCGAGGTAGCACAGTATCAGTCTCCAGTCCACCGTCTGCCCGAGTCCCCTGCCGTATGAGCGGCTGATGTCTCTCTGCTGCATCATCATGTTCAGAAGAATTTCGTGGTGAGCATCTGTTCCTCCATTGCCCTGTGCCCTTCGGAGATGCTGCCCGTAAGGTATTTCTCCATCATCAGCGTCGCGACCGGCAGGGCCCAGGTGGCGCCGAAGCCCGCGTTCTCCACATAGGCCGCCACCGCTATCTTCGGGTCGTCCATGGGGGCGAAGCAGATGAATACGGAATTGTCTTCGCCGTGGGGATTCTGGGCGGTGCCGGTCTTGCCGCAGACGGCAAGGCCGGGAATCGCGGCCCGCAGGGCCGTCGAACCGGCGGAGCTTCCGCCGTTCACCGCCATGTACATGCCCTCCACGGCGGTCTCGAAGTAGGCCGTGTCGACGAGCGTATAGTGGCGCTCCCTGTATTTGTCGTCTATCTTGTATCCGTCCGAATCCTTGACTATGTGCGGGATATAGTAGTAGCCCCTGTTGGCCATAATGGCCGCAAGGTTGGCTATCTGCAGCGGCGTCGCCCCTATCTCTCCCTGGCCTATGGACAGCGACACCACGGTCGAGAACCGCCAGCGCCCCTTGCCATAGAGCTTGTCGTAGTAGGAGGATGTGGGTATGTTGCCGCTGAGCTCGGAGGGGAAGTCGCTGCCGAGCCTGCGCCCGAAGCCGAAGCTCAGCACATATTCCCTCCATGCGTCGAACGCCCCGGCCGTGGAGCCGTAGCTCTCGTTCTCGAGTATGTCCTTCAGCACATAGCAGAAGTATCCGTTGCACGAAGTGGCTATCGCGTCGCGGAACCTGAGCGGCGAGGAATGGCTGTGGCAGCGCAGCCTGCGTGTCGACGAATAGTAGTAGCCGCCGTTGCAGGGATAGGCGTCGGACGGCTCCAGGACCCCCTCCTGCAGGCCTATCAGCCCGTTTATCAGCTTGAACACCGAGCCCGGGGGATAGGACGCCATTACCGTCCTGTTGAACATGGGCTTGCGCGGGTCCGCGGCGATCTCGGAGTAGTGGCCTCCTATGTCCGCGAGCACGTCCACGTCTATTCCGGGGCTGGAGACCATTGCCAGTATCTCTCCGGTCGAGGGCTCTATCGCCACGACCGAACCCACCTTGCCTTCCATGAGCTGCTGGCCGTACTGCTGCAGGTGGGCGTCGATCGTCGAGACTATGTCGCTGCCGGGCACGGCGTCCTTGTCCTGCGCGCCTCCGTCGTATGCCGACTGCACACGGTTGCGCGAGTCCCTGAGGTATATGTGGTATCCCTTCTCTCCGCGCAGCTGCTCCTCCATTGCCGATTCGAGACCGGTCTTGCCGACATAGTCCCCGGCCCTGTATTCGGGATGCTCCTCGAGATAGTCTGCGTCGACTTCAGAGATATAGCCGAGCAGGTTGCCTCCGGCGTTGAACGGGTATTCGCGTATGCTGCGCATCTGTGCCCTGAATCCGGGGAACATATACTCCTGTTCCGCGAACTTGACATAGGTCTCGGGCGGGACCCTCTTCAGCAGGGTCTGGCTCTGGTAGCCTATCCTTGTGCGGTATCTGCGGTAGTACTGCATCCTCTCGCGCAGGAAATCCACGGTGGTGTCGAGCGCTGCGGCGAGCGCCACGGTGTCGAACTGCCGGACGTCGCGCGGCGTCACGAGTATGTCGTAGCACACGGAGTTGCCCACGAGTATCTCGCCGTTCCGGTCGTAGATGACCCCACGCGGGGGATAGATCGTGGAGTAGACCATGGAATTGTTGGAGGCGTCGCGCTTGTACTCGTCGTTTATCACCTGGATATAGAACAGGCGTCCCAGGAGAACCAGCGCCACGGCTCCCAGGCCCAAGAGAAGCTTGTTCTTGCGGTTTATCTCCATTTCGACGCAGGTTCTGTGCAGAGGGCTCCGGCCGCAGGCAGCGACAGGGCCGTACTTGCGGCGAGCGATACGGCGAACTTGACGGCGTCGATCCAGAAGGGCCGCGTGCCGGCGCTGTCTGCGGCAATATACACCACGAGGAAGAGGGCCGTCAGCATCACCGTCGCCAGGGTTATCTTCGTCCAGCCCTGCCTGACGGGAGAGAGCTCTTCTCCCCGCGTGAGCGTTTCGCTGCCGAACACCAGCCGTATGGTGCCCCTGCGTACCAGCGCGACGGGAACCGACGCCAGCGACGCCAGCCCCAGGGGAGCCCCGCAGAGGAAGTCCGCGGCCAGGCCTCCCGCGAAGGCGACGAGCATTGCCGTGACGGGGCGCATGCCTACCGGCAGGCACAGTATCATCGCGGGCAGCAGCGCGACGAGCAGGAACTGCGAAAAGCTGCAGTAGTTCCATATCACCGCCTGTGCCACTAGGAGCAGCAGGTATCTGAGTATGTAGTACTTGTCTTTCATCCTTCCGGCTCTGCCCCTTGTATGAGGGCGTCTATTTCGTCCTTACCGAGATTGCGGACCACCGTCACATAGTGGACATCCCTGAAATCCTGGAACAGCCTGACCTCGACCTGTCTCGAGGAACCGTTCACGAGCCGGGACTCACCGGTGACCCCGACCGGCAGTCCGGCGGGGAATATGCTCGAGAATCCGCTGGTGCGCACCGTGTCGCCCGGGGCTATGTCGTAGTGCGGCGGAATGTCGTTCACCACCGCTCCGTCGCTGTGCAGCCCGTCCCAGACCATGGGGGCGGCCACTCCTTCCCTGCCCACCCTCGTGCTGACCGATACGTTGGGGTTCATCAGCGTCAGGCCGTAGGCGTGGTTCCTGCCCACCGCGCTGATGATGCCTACCACTCCTTCCGGCGTTATTATGCCGGACTGCGGCCGTATGCCGTCTTCGGAGCCTTTGTTGATGATGATGTAGTTGTGCGCGGTCCCCCTGCTCATCTTCACCACCGTGGCGGGCGTGTAGCTGAACCTCTCGTCGTTGCGGAATGCCATTCCGGCTTTCTCCGCGCGCAGTACCGAATCCTGCCGGTACTGCCTTATGACAGCCCTGAGGCTTTCGTTCTCCAGCGCGAGGGAGTCGTTCTGACGGTCGAGCATGAAGTGGTTGCGGGCCGTCTCGCCCATGCCCCAGAGAGCCGCTCCCACGCGCCTGGACGCCCGGTTCAGCCAGATGTCCTGCATCGTGGCGCTGCGTCCCAGCATAGCAAGAGCAGCAACCTCCAGTAGAATGAAGATTGCCGCACTAGCCGTTACCGAGACTATCCTGAGCTTCCTGGGCATCTGCTATCGCATCAGGAATGAGTATCTGTCGGTATGTTTCAGAGCGTCGCAGGTGCCCCTTCCCACTGCGTGCAGGGGGTCTTCGGCTACGTTGAAGTCTATGTTGGTCTTGTCCTTGAACCTCTTGGCGAGACCTCTGAGGAGTGCTCCGCCGCCGGAAAGGTAGATTCCGTTCTCGACTATGTCGGCATACAGCTCCGGAGGCGTGTTCTCCAGCACATGCAGTATGGATGTCTCGATCTTGGCTATGGACTTGTCGAGACAGTGGGCGATCTCCTGGTGGGTGATCGTTGCTTCCACCGGATGCGCCGTCATCAGGTTCGGGCCGCGCACGATGAACGGTTCCGGCTCTTCGTCGCCGAGGTCCGGGATCACCGCTCCGACAGCGATCTTTATCTTCTCGGCCGTCACCTCTCCCACCTTGATGTTGTGCTGCTGGCGCAGGTAGTACTGGATGTCGCTTGTGAACACGTCGCCTGCGGTGCGTATGCTGTCCTGCACGACCAGCCCGCCGAGCGATATCACCGCGATCTCGGTGGTGCCTCCGCCTATGTCGACGACCATGTTGCCCTGCGGAGCCTCGATGTCGAGGCCTATTCCCAGGGCGGCCGCCATAGGCTCGAATATCAGGTATACGTCCCTTCCGCCCGCGTGCTCGGTGGAGTCGCGCACGGCCCTTATCTCAACCTCGGTAGAGCCCGAGGGGATGCCGACCACGACCTTGAGGTTGGGGCTGAAAAGGCTCCTGTGCCTGCTGCCCGCCTGCTTTATGAATCCGCGTATCATTATCTCGGCGGCGTTGAAGTCCGCGATTACGCCGTCCTTCAGGGGCCGTATGGTCTTGATCCCGGGGTTGCACTTCTCGTGCATCAGCTTCGCCCTCTGGCCGAGGGCTATGCACTTGCCCGTGGCCACGTCCACCGCTATGATGCTGGGCTCGTCCAGCACTATCTGCCCGTTCTGGTAGATGACGGTGTTGGCCGTTCCGAGGTCTATTGCATATTCTTGATTCAGAAATCCGAAAGCCATCTTTTACACTAAAAATTGTTGGGAAACAAAAATAATGAAAATTACTTAATTTTGTAAAAAATATGAGTATGGGAAAGGAAATTTATGCGGTTTTCGTAGCAGGCGGAAGCGGTTCGAGAATGGGGTCGGACCTGCCCAAGCAGTTCCTCGGGCTCGGGGGCGAACCCATACTGCAGCGTACCCTCGAGGTCTTTGCCGGCGCCGTGCCGCGGATGAAGGCCATAGTCGTGCTGCCGGCCCTGCATTTCCCCACCTGGAAAAGGCTCTGTGCCGAGAGGCTCTTCGAATGTCCGCATACCCTCGTCGAGGGAGGCATAACCCGCTTCCAGTCCGTGCGCAACGCTCTGGAGAAGGTGCCCGACGGTGCCGTCGTGATGATACACGACGGAGTGCGGCCGCTCGTGAGCGCCGCCCTGATACATGCGATGCTTGAAAGGATGAAGACCTGCCGGGCGCTGATTCCGGTGCTTCCGGTGACGGACACGATGCGCCTCGAAGGCTCCTCGGGCTCCGAGACTGTCGACCGCTCCCGCTATGTTTCCGTACAGACCCCGCAGATGTTCCGCTCGGAACTTGTCAAGGCGGCATACGCCCGTCCCTACGATACCCGCTATACCGACGACGCCTCGGTCGTACAGGCATACGGTATCCCTCCGGAGACCATACCCGGAGAGCGGTTCAACATCAAGATAACGACTCCCGAGGATCTGCTCCTCGCGGAGGCTATTCTTTCACTGAGACGGCCTTGAAGCTGGTGCTCTTGTAGTCCTTGACCCAGACCTCTCTCTCGAACGCCTGGTCGAGCGAGATTATCGTGTTGGTCGACACCACGTAGGGAATCCTCTGGATAGTGTTCATCAGTATGTCCATGAGGTGCTCGTTGTCGAAGCAGTAGACCTTCAGGAACAGGGCGGCCTGTCCCGTTATGAAGTGGCACTCGACAATCTCGGGGACATGTTTCAGGGCTGCCACGGCTTCGGGATATTTGTTGTCTTCCGAGAGGTTCACGCTTATGAACGCGCATACGTTGAGCCCTATCGCCGAGGGCTTGATAACCATCCTGGAGCCCGATATTATTCCCATCGCCTCCATTTTCTTCACTCTCTGGTGTACCGCGGCACCCGAGATCCCGCATCCGCGGGCTATCTCCAGGTACGGCATCCTGGCGTTGTTGACCAGGAAGGAGAGTATTTTCCTGTCTGTCTCGTCAATCTGGTAGTTGGCCATTTTTCGATATTGTGCTTGTCTTTACTGTTTCCTTGTCCCTTTATTGCTTCCTTGCCTTCCTGGAGCCGGTGCCGGTGGGCTTCGTCTCCGAGATTATCTTCAGGCATTCCTCCTCGCTCAGCGCGGCGGGGTCGCAGCCCTTGGGAAGCCTGTAGTTGCCGCCTGCGTGCTTGAGGTACGGGCCGTAGCGGCCGTTGACTATGCTGATGTCGGACGATGCGAACTCCTTGACGGTCTTCTTGCCGTCCGAAGGCTCGGCCTTGATTATCTTCACGCAGTCCTCGAGGCTGACCTTCATGGGGTCGCAGCCGCGGGGCAGGGAGTAGTTCTTCCCGTTGTATTTTATGTATGGCCCGAAGCGGCCTTTGGCCACGACGACATCGGCGCCGTCGAGCTGCCCGACTGTGCGGGGGAGCTTGAACAGTTCCAGGGCGTCTTCGAGGCTCAGGTTCTCGATGAGCTGGCCTTTCGACAGGCTGGCATAATGCTTCTGCTCGCCTTCGCCCTTCTGCACATAGAGGCCGTACTGGCCGAATTTCGCGTATATCGGCTGGCCGTCGGAGGGGTCGTTCCCGAGGAACTTCTCCACATGGCTGTAATGCCTGTCCTGCAGAGTCTGCTCGACCTTGTGGTGGAAGTCGCCGTAGAATCCGGAGATGACAGAATTCCATACCTTCTTGCCTTCGGCCACCCGGTCGAAGTCCTTCTCCACGTTGGCCGTGAAGTCGTAGTCCATTATCCCGGGGAAGTTCTCCAGCAGGAAGTCGCTGACTATCATTCCGATTTCCTGCGGCATAAGCTTGCCCTTCTCGGCGCCTACCTGCTCGATCTTCCTGATTTCCCTTATTCCGGAACCGTCGAGGACGAGGTTGCACACCTCCTCCCTGCGGCCTTCCTTGTCGGACTTCACGATGTATCCGCGGCCCGTGGTGAGGGTGCTTATCGTGGGCGCGTAGGTCGACGGGCGTCCTATCCCCAGCTCTTCGAGCTTCTTGACGAGGGTGGCCTCGGAGTAGCGGTAGGGGGGCTGGGTGAACTTGCATTCCGCGCTTATGCTCTGCATCTG
Source organism: Bacteroides sp. CAG:1060_57_27 (assembly GCA_001915575.1). Classification (GTDB taxonomy): domain Bacteria; phylum Bacteroidota; class Bacteroidia; order Bacteroidales; family UBA932; genus Cryptobacteroides; species Cryptobacteroides pullicola. The sequence continues at coordinate 45,861 of MNQT01000025.1, forward strand.
CAGGATGTCGCCCTTGTGGAGTTCGGGCAGGATTGCCATGCTCTCGTCCCCCTCGTCGGCATCATCTGAGCTTTCGGTGTAGAGTTTCAGGAAACCGTCGAACACTATTTCCTGAGCCTGGATGCAGAATTTTTCGGCCCTCTTGTCGGAAGACAGCCTTATCGAGGTTCCGAGCAGGGCCGCGTCTTCCATTTGGGAGGCCACCGTCCTCTTCCATATCAGGGCGTAGAGCTTCTTCTCCTGGGCGCTGCCCTCTATGTCGGTATTCTCGATGAAAGTGGGACGTATCGCCTCGTGCGCCTCCTGTGCCCCCTTGCTGTGCGTCTTGTACTGGCGCGGGTGGGAGTACCTGTCGCCGAAGCTTTCGAGTATGAACTTCTTCGCCGTGCCGAGCGCAAGCGAGGAGAGGTTGGTAGAGTCGGTTCGCATGTAGGTGATGAGACCCCTTTCATAGAGGCTCTGCGCTATGCGCATGGTCATGCTTACCGGAAAATGCAGCTTCCTCGCGGCCTCCTGCTGCAGCGTCGAGGTAGTGAACGGCGGCGCAGGATGCCTTACCGCCTCCTTCTTCTCTATCTCTGATACGCTGAACACGGCGTCCGCGCTGTCTTCGAGGAACTTCCGGGCATCCTCGAGGGTGTCGAACCTCCTGTCGAGGGTGCCCTTGACCTTCGTGCCTGCCGTGCCGAATATGCCGTCCACCTTATAATAGGGACTGCTCTTGAAGGCCATGATCTCCTTCTCGCGGTCGACCACGAGCCTGAGCGCAACCGACTGCACCCTTCCCGCGGAAAGACCCCTCTGGATCTTCCTCCACAGTATGGGCGACAGCTCGAAGCCTACCAGCCTGTCGAGCACGCGCCTCGCCTGCTGGGCGTCCACGAGGTTGAGGTCTATGTCCCTGGGATTCTCGACCGCCTTGAGTATCGCGTCGCGTGTGATTTCGTGGAAGACTATCCTTCTCGTGCTGTCCTTGTCGAGCCCGAGAGTCTCGCTCAGATGCCACGCAATGGCTTCTCCCTCGCGGTCTTCATCGGATGCGAGCCAGACGGTCTTTGCCGATTTCGCGGCCTGCCTGAGTTCCGAGACCACTTTCTTCTTGTCGGCGGGAATTATGTATTCGGGTTTGAATCCATGCTCTATGTCGACGCTGAGCTTGTTGTCCTGCAGATCGCGTATGTGCCCGAAGCTCGACTTGACTTCAAAATCCTTTCCCAAAAATTTCTGAATCGTCTTCGCCTTCGCCGGCGATTCGACTATCACAAGGTTCGTTGCGGAATGACCCTCCATTATTTCTGAACGTTTTTCATTTTTAGTTCTGCAAAGAAAGCCATAAACTCGGTAAAATTCAAAATAAATTGTTCGGTATTTTGCGTCGGACGGCCTTTCTGTTGTTGTAGTATATTGAGAATCAGGTGTTTATTGATGCTTATGATTTATAACGTTCCTTGCCCCTCGGTCTTTCCTTGCCGGACATCATGGCCTGGTCATGGTTTAGCCGGGATTGCCTGCAAATTGCCTTCCCGCAAAACACCTTCCACACCAGTGGCCATTGTGTCAGCCCTGGAGGCATGTGACTGTTGTCGGTGTAGCCGAATTGGGGGTATCTTCCACGCCGAACGGCCTTTCAAGTGCCCGGGAGGCAGATTAATGTGGAAGGTGTTTTGCAGGAAGGAGAAGGCTGCGGAAGATAAATTCTTGGCCGCTGCGACGACTTATTGAAATATAATCGCTAATTTTGCACGCGACTGCGCCAAATTGATTTACAGCCGATGAAAGCGACTACACAGAAAAAGATAACGAAGTGGTTCTGGATAATCGTGACGGCCCCGTTCGCAATCCTGCTCGTGATGCTGGTGCTGGTGGGGCTGTTCGCGGAGATACCCTCATTCGAGGAGCTGGAGCACCCCGACAGCAAGCTCGCCACGCAGGTGATTGCGGAGGACGGGGAGGTGCTGACCACCTTTCACATCGAGAACAGGACCTATGTCAGCTATGACGAGCTCTCGCCGTATCTCGTAGAGGCCGCCATAGCCACCGAGGACTCCCGTTTCTACAGGCATTCGGGCATAGACATGCGCGGACTCGCGCGCGTCGCGGTCAAGACCATACTCATGGGCGACCGCAGCCAGGGCGGCGGAAGCACGATCACCCAGCAGCTCGCGAAGACCCTCTATCCCCGCCGCGAGGTCGAGAGCAACTTCCCCGGCTGGAGACAGCTGGTCATGGTGTGGACCAAGCTCAAGGAGTGGATAACCGCCGTAAAGCTTGAGCGCGACTACACCAAGGAGGAGATAGTGGACATGTACCTCAACTCCATTTTCTTCGGCAGCGGAGCCTATGGAGTCAAGGCGGCGTCGGAGACCTTCTTTGCCAAGGATCCCGCAGACCTTGCCGTCGAGGAGGCGGCGATGCTTGTCGGAATGGTCAACAAGCCCACCCGCTACAATCCGGTGCTCAATCCCGACTATGCCCTGCAGAGGAGGAACTTCGTGCTGACCCAGATGGAGCGCAACGGCTACCTCACCGGGGCCCAGAGGGACTCCATTGTGAAGATACCTATCAATCTCAACTACCAGGTGCAGGACCACAACGCCGGTCTTGCCCCCTATTTCAGGGACATGCTCAGACGCGACATGTCGGCTTCGAGGCCGGAGAGGTCTGAGTACCAGTATGTCGAGGACTACCGTGCGGACTCCCTGCGCTGGAGGGAGGATCCCATATACGGCTGGCTCACCAAGAACAGGAAGCCCGACGGAAGCAGGTATGACCTCGACCGCGACGGGCTCAAGATATACACGACGGTCAACTACCGCATGCAGAAGTATGCCGAGGAGGCGGTGGCCGAACATCTCGGCGGCACCCTCCAGAAGGCCTTCGACCGGGAGGTGCGCTGGAAGAGGAACAAGCCCTTCGCCAACAGCGTCGACGACGCGACCGCGGAGAACCTGATGCAGCAGGCACGCCGCTGGAGCGACCGCTACCGCCTGCAGCACAGGGCGGGAGTGCCCGACAGGGAGATATACGCCCAGTTCGACGAACCCGTCAAGATGCGCGTGTTCGCATGGAACGACAAGGGCTATGTCGACACCACGATGACCCCCGACGACTCCATACGCTACTACAAGTCGATACTGCGCTGCGGCTTCATGGCCATAGAGCCGGGCACGGGGCACATCAAGGCCTATGTCGGCGGCCCCAACTACCGATATTTCAAGTACGACAACGTGAGCCAGGGCAAGCGCCAGATAGGCTCCACGATAAAGCCCTTCCTTTACACCCTCGCGATGCAGGAGGGACTAAGCCCCTGCGACAAGGTGGTGAACCAGTCGCAGACCTTCGTGCTCTACGACGGCACCACATGGACGCCCCGCAGCACCGACCGCGAAGAATGGCTCGGCCAGACCGTCACGCTCAAGTGGGGGCTCGCGCACAGCTCCAACAACATCTCGGCCTTCCTGATGAAGGAGCTCGGCCCCGCGGCTCTCGTGCGCATGATGCACCAGATGGGCATCAGCACCCATATCGACGAGGTCTACTCGCTCTGCGCCGGGCCTGCCGATGTCAGGGTGTTCGACATGGTCGCCTCATACAATACCTTCCCCTCGCAGGGAGCGTATGTGACGCCTCAGTATGTCACCCGCATCACCGACAGCGACGGCAGGGTGATAGGGGACTATACGACCCGCAGGAGGGAAGTCATCTCCGAGCAGACCGCCTACCTTATGGTCAACCTGATGCAGGGCGTCATCAACGAGGGTACGGGTTCCCGCCTGCGTTCGGTCTACGGACTCCGCGGGCAGATAGCCGGCAAGACCGGAACCACCAACGACAACTCTGACGGCTGGTTCATCGGCTACACCCCCAACATCACGGCGGGAGTATGGGTCGGCGGCGAGGACAGGCAGGTCCACTTCAACTCCCTTGCCCTCGGAAGCGGTTCCAACATGGCCCTGCCGATATGGGGTATATGGATGAAGAAATGCCTCGCCGACCCTGCGATAGGCTGGTCGATGGAGACCGACAGCTTCCCCGCTCCCCCGGGCTTCGACTTCGACTTCAGCTGCGAGGGGCAGGGCATCTCGCTCGACGGTTACAGTGACGGCGGTGCAGGCTCCGAGGATGTTTCCGGACAGGAACAGGAAGATTACGAAGACTATTATTTCAACTGACATATTATGGGCAAGTACGGCACTATTGCGGTAATATACGGCAGCGATACCTCGGAGAGCGAGATTTCCTGCCGCAGCGGCGAGTTCGTCGCCTCGAGAATCGACGGGGGAGAATACGATGTCTACGAGATATTCGCCCGTTTCGGGAAATGGTCGCTCGTTGCATGCAGGAAAAGGAACTCCATGCGTGTGACCTTCCCTGAAGGAGCGCAGCCCCAGGTCGACAAGACCGACTTCTCCGTGGGCGTGTTCGGGCAGAAGGTTCGCTTCGACTTCGCATACATCGTGCAGCACGGCTCTCCCGGAGAGAACGGCCGCATGGAGGGCTACCTCGAGATGCTCGGAGTGCCGTTCAGCACATGCAGTTCGTATGTCAGCACCATAGCGTTCGACAAGTTCGCCTGCAAGTGCCATGTCAAGGACCAGGGCATAGTCAGGTGCGCGCCCGACGCCTATGTCAGGGAGGGCATGGACCTCGACGCGTTCTGCTCTAAGGTGGAGAAGACCCTGCGCTTCCCCGTGTTCGTCAAGCCCACACAGGGCGGCAGCAGCTTCGGAGTGACTAAGGTCGCGGATCCCGCGAAACTGCAGGAAGCCGTCAGATATGCCTTTTCCGAAGGCCCTACAGTGCTCGTGGAGCAGGGCATAGCGGGACGCGAGCTCACCTGCGCCGCCTACTCCGACGGGGGCAGGGTCCTCACGCTGCCTCCGATAGAGATAGTCAGCGAGAACGACTACTTCGACTATGACGCCAAGTACAACGGCCGCAGCAGGGAACTCTGCCCCGCCCCCATAGACGCGCAGTCGGAAAGGCTCCTGCGCGACACGACCGAAGCCATATACTCCATGCTCGGGTGCAGGGGCGTGGTAAGGATAGACTACATACTCGCGCCGGACGGCCTGTACTTCCTCGAAGTCAATACGATTCCCGGAATGACCAGCGCCTCGCTCGTGCCGAGGATGGTACGCACGGCCGGACTCGACATGACGGCATTCCTCTCTACGATAATAGAAAACTGCTGAGCCTCGCGCGGTGCTCCTCTCGGACTTCATACGCTGCGCAGAGCGCTCTCTGTCAGACCTGTACCCTTCGCCCGAGGCGAGGGGTATCGTTTCGATGCTATGCTCCGCAAGGCTCGGGGTGAAGAGCTATACGCATATAGTCGAGCCCGGATATACGGTTCCGGAAGAGCTTCTGCCGGGTCTGGAGAGCGACCTCGGACGCCTGCGCGCCTCCGAACCCGTGCAGTATGTGCTCGGATATGCAGAGTTCTGCGGCCGGAGATTCCATGTCGACCGCCGGGTGCTGATTCCGCGTCCCGAGACCGAACTGCTCGTCTCCCTCGCCTCCGAAATCATGCGCGCCGCAGGCGGGAAGCCCCGCGTGCTCGACCTCTGCACGGGTTCGGGATGCATCGCATGGTCGCTCGCGCTCGATTTCCCCGAGGCGGAAGTGACGGCGGCGGATATCTCCCCTGATGCGCTGGAAGTGGCCCGCTCCCAGTTCTCCGGTTCCGATCCGGAGTTCCCCGGCTCCAGTCTCGTGTCTTCCGGTTCCGGATCCGTGTCCTCCGGTCCCGAGTTCGTGCTTGCCGATGTCCTTGGCCCCGTCCCCGCCCCGCTGGAGCGGAAAGGTCCGTTCGGGCTCATAGTCTCGAACCCTCCTTACGTAATGAATAGGGAGAAGCCTTCGATGCGCCGCAACGTGCTCGACTACGAGCCGGGGCTCGCGCTTTTCGTCCCCGACGACGACCCCCTCGTGTTCTACCGCGCCTGTGCCCGCTGGGCCGATGCCCTGCTCGCCCCGGACGGCTGCGCCCTTTTCGAAATCAACGAGGCCCTCGGGGATGCGACGGCCTCGCTGATGCGTTCCTTCGGGTTCGCTTCCGCCGAGGTGCTGCCCGACCTTTCCGGCAGGGCGCGCTTCGTGCGCGTCAGAAGGTGATCCTGTAGCTGAAGTTGGGCATTATCGGCAGCAGCGATATCGCCATCCACTTCTCCTGCTCCGCGTCGAAGTAGAGCGTGAAGGGGTTGAAGTGGTTGGTGACGTTGTAGATTCCCACGTTGAGGTCGTGCGTGAACCTTCCGGTCCTGAAGGTGTGCTGATAGCCTATGTCGAGCCTGAGCACCGTGGGCATGTGGTAGTTGTACACCCCGGAATAGTAGCTCGCCGTCCACTGCTCGCCGTCGAGTATGTGCATGGGATAGGTCATCGCCGCCCCGTGCTCCCAGTGCCCGCTCTGCACGGTGAACGAGGCTGAGAAGCCCTTCCACTGCGCGAGTATGTTGAGCACATGCGTACGGTCGAACCTCGCGTGGAATTCTCCGCCGTCATAGTAGCTCGGGAAGCCGCTGCGCGTGGTCTTCGAGAGCGTGTATGACGCCCTCGCATAGAAGCTGCGCCCGAGGTATTCGTACAGGAACTCTCCTCCGAACGAGCGTCCCTGTCCCTGTTCCACATCTTCCTCCCACGAGGCGAAGCCGCCGTTGAACATGGTCTGCGAGTACTTGTAGAACACGAGATTGTCCATGTCCCTGTAGAATCCGCCTATGGAGGCCTTGTGTCTTGTGAAGTCGAGCGTCACGGCGAGGCTCTCCTGCATCGTGGTCTCGGGCATCACGCTCGCCCCGGAAGGCACCAGCATGTCGGTCGACCAGCCCACGGGCAGACCCTCGAGGGAGTGGTAGTACTGCACGAGATAGTCGTATCCCGCCTCGACGGTGACGGTCTTGGATATGTTCCACCTTGCGAGGGCGCTGCCCGACGGGTCGATATACCAGAGCCTGTCCTTGCTGTTCTGGAAGAAGTTGCCCCTCGCGTTGGCCTTGATCTCGAGTTTCTCGGGTATCGAGTACCTGAACTGGAAGTAGGCGTCGGCGAGATGCACATGCGCGAGGTTGTTTATCGCGCCCACCTGTCCCGGCTCGAACTGCGCGTAGCGGTACTTGGCGCCGTAGCTGAGCTCCACCCTCTCCCTCCTGCCGGCACGCCGCAGCCTGTCGACCCGGGCCGTGACTTCGGTCATGTCGGATTTGAGCGAAAGGTGGTTCCTGACTTCGCGGTAGACCTTGTCCTCCTCCTGGGAGCTGCCGTACCGGTTGTACGAGACGCTTGCGGAGAAGCGTCCGCGCTCCCCCTCGTGGGCGTAGCGCAGCTGGGCTATGCCGTTGTGCCATCCCATGCCCTGGCGCGAATCTTCCGAGAGCGAGAGCGAATAGCGGTCGAGAGTGCCGAGCCCGAACAGCTCGAGGCTGTTCCGGGAGTTGATATCCCAGCGGAACTTGCCGTAGAGGTCGCCAATCTGGGCGTTGAAGCCCGAGATTCCGCCGACAAGCGACGATGCAATCCCCTTGAATGCCTGGTATTCGAGCGTCAGGGGCGAGATACGTGCCGAAGCCACGAACGATATCCTGTCGTTGAAGTTCGCCTCGCCTCCGGCGCTGACGAGGAAGTTGTTTATGGCGCCGCTCACCCTGTAGCCCCTGTCGGGCCTGCGGGAGTCGATGCGGAGGTGCGCCGATGTGAAGTTGTTGTCCGTTGCGTCGAAGCCTCCCTTGGTCAGCGTGGCATCCTTGATTACGGAAGTCGGTACTACCGTCGTCAGGCCGAGCAGGTGGGTGTAGCCGTATATGGGCACCCCGTCGAGCGAGAACAGGTTGTTCCCCATGTTGCTGCCCCTGACATAGAACGCAGTCGTGCCGTCGGCACCCGTCGTGACGCCGGGCATGGTCTGCGCCCAGCGTATGGCATCCCCCTCGCCGAGAGGCGACACCACAGCCCGTATGACTTCGATGTCGGTGCTGAGCTCGCTGACGCTGCGCTTCTGGAGCACCGGACTGTCGGTGACCACGGCGGCTGTCAGGGTGTCTATCTGAGACAGGTCCTGCGCTCCCGCGAGGCAGCATGCCGCAGGAAACAGTAGTATAGAGGCGGTGAACAGTCTTATCGGTCGCATAAATCTATCAGATTAGTCAAAAGGTTTTTCCAGGTATTCCCATTCGGTACTGTTATATCCGTAGAACCATCCAAGATATGTGGTCGTGTAGGCACCGAATATTCCGAGTCCGCCGTGTATATTGGAAAAGATGTTCTCCCGATTGTAAATGGAGGAGAGGTCGGATGATTCGGAAAGCCGCTTGAAATATATTGCATCCCTCAGATAGGCATCGTAGTCTTTTGAAGCAATGGCCGCCACGACCACACCCTCGTCGTCCTGCAGAGTATATTTGTCCCAGTCCTTGGGCTCAAACCCCTGATGGAAGTACTTTCCTTCAAAATCTCCTGATATCATAAAGACATATGTAGGAGAGTATTCACCTGTAATATTTCCTGTGTACATATACCGCGGATTGCGTATATCCAGCCTTAGGAACCTGTCGTGCATCGATTTCCCTTCCAGCCGCGGGTACAGTTCGCTCGTTACCTTGTCGCCTAAGATTGATGTATCGGCTACCGGGGGCACATACAGATCTCCGGTCAGGTTGAAGTTGTCGGTATAGGGCCAGTCGGTGCAGAGACGCTCCACATATTCCCGCCTGCGTGTCTCGGGATTGTATTTCAGCGCCCATATCCAGATATGGTCATACCCTTTTTGTCTATAGGTATAGTAGCCCGTTCCATAAGGAACAAAGCTGTATGTGAATCTAAATGGTGCCGTATCCGGCATTGTCTGCTCTGCCCAGATTGGCTCCTGTCCCGGTACGTCGACCTCGAGCCTGTAGGAGTGCTCTGGAATCGGGGTGTAGCCGAGCGTCCAGGTGCCCTCGTCCTGCCTTTCGAAGCTGCCCACGGTCTTGCCCTCCGTCAGGTCGATGAGGACTGCGTCGGCTTCCGTGAGAGCCGGAGCCTCGCTCATCGAAACGCTTTTGGTGAAAGAGAGCCTTAGAGTCTGCACGGGCTGCTGCGTCAGCACGCACTCAACTACCACGAGGGGCTCGTCCCCCGCGTCCATGACGATTTCCTTGGCGCAGGAGCAGAGGGCAGCCGACATGGCAGCGATATAGAGCAATATCTGGGCACGACGTCTCATCAGGTAAAGCTTATTTCAAGTCCTGCGTATACGCGGGGACCCACTCCACGACAGTTTCCGTCTTTGCCCCGAATATTCCGATGCCGCCGTGAATGTTGGTGAAGATGTTGTCCCTGACATAGGCCGATGTCAGGTCTGATCCCTCAGATAGTTGTTGATAGTAAACGGCTTCTCTTAGGAAACGGTCATATTCCTCTGACACATAGGAGAAGATTACAATTCCTTCGTCATCTTCAGGCGGGCGGTCTATGGGCTTTTGAGTGAAAAGGTTTTCCCTATGATAGTAGTTCCCGGTGAAACTTCCTGACAGGTATATGGGCGTATCATCGCTTATCTTCAGCCTTAGATAACGTTTGTGCATGGATGCACCGCTGAGATTGGGATATAGGTATGATGTAACATTGTTGCCGAAGACATCGGTATCAGATACGGGCGGTGTATATATCTCGCCTGCAAGGTTGAAATTATCCACATCTGCAGCGTCTGTACAGATAAGTTCCGCAATCTCCCGACACCCCGTTTCAGGATTATAGTTCAAAGCCCGCACCCAAGCATGGGTTTCTGTGTATGTGACTGGAATGAATGATGAACCGTAAGGAGAAATTAGATTAAAATCGTTACAATAGTAACAAATGAAGGCTGAGTAGAATATACATTCAGGCGGCATTGTCTGTTCCGCCCAGACTGTTTCATGTCCCGGCACATCGACCTCGAGCCTGTAGGAGTGCTCTGGCACTGCGGCGTAGTCGAGCGCCCAAGTGCCGTCAGCTTGCCTTTCGAAGTTGCCCACGGTCTCGCCCTCCGTCAGGTCGATGAGGACTGCTTCTGCCTCCGTGAGTGCCGGAGCCTCGCTCATCGAAACGCTTTTGGTGAAAGAGAGCCTCAAGGTCTGCACGGGTTGCTGCGTCAGCACGCACTCAACGACCACGACGGGCTCCTCCCCCGCGTCCATGACGATTTCCTTGGCGCAGGAGCAGAGCAAGGCCGGCAGAGCGGCGAGGGGGAATAGCAGTTTTCTCGGATTTTTCATAAGCTACGGGCTTTAGTGTCGGTGGTTCTGCAATATAATATTTTTTGCCGAGAATAGCTGAAAATACAATCAAAGATACAGTGCCGGTAGATGCTCAAGAAATTGATTGTGAGTTCGAGCAAAACATCCGCCGAGCCGACATGCCTTCCAAGTACCTGTGGCCTGCCCAAGTGTGGCGGATACCCCCAAATTGGCAGCATCGGCACCGGTCACCTGCTTCACATGCAGCCGCAGGCGGTGTCCCCGTGGAAGATGTTTTGCAGGAAGGCCGAGACACAACGGACAAACCGTCTGCACACTCCTGCAGGATGAGCAGGGATGCGGGCAAAGGTGTCAACCATGCCGGATTCCCTTAAGATAAACGATTATTCTTGCCGTAATGCGCGGGAAATTCATTTACTTTGTCCCGGACCAAAACTTTTGTTGCTATGAGAACTTTTTGTGGACTTATGTCTGTCGCCGCCCTCGCGTTTCTCGCGTCGGCGTGCCGCGGCTCCGATGTCGTGGAGCCGCAGTCGCCCGGATCCGGCTTCTCGCTGGAGGAGTTCGCCGGAATCCTGTCGGCGCTTCCAATGGACCGCTCGCACCTCGGGGAGGTGTTCGATGCCGTCTGCGCCTCGTCGGAGAACGGTTATGACGAGGAGTATATGCTCGCCGACCTGGTGGGCAGCCCCGGTGCCGGGGTGGGAGACGGCGTGTTCCGGAGCAAGGCTGCCCCGCGCTATGACCGGCCGCTGCGCGACCTGCTTTCCGACTATTTCGAGGCCAATCCTTCCGCCGTGCCGACCAGGGCGGGAAGTTCCGAAGCCTGCCTGCGTATGCTGGAGGAGTCTGACATGCAGATATACTGGCCGTATTCGGAGGACTGGGACGGGGAGGCCTTCCCGATAATAACCTTCGACCCCGGAGACGGTTCGGAGTACAATTACGGCTACCAGGCCGTCAGGGGCGAGGACGGCAGTGTCGAAATTCAGAGCGTCTATGTAGACGAGCAGGTGGCGATGTCGCGTCCGGTATGGGTCATAAACAACAACGACGATTCGCATCTGGTTCCTGTCCAGAGTGCCTTCCTCGACGATGCCGGTGCTGCGGCGCTTAGGGCGGATGCATCGTCTCCCGAGGTACGGGCGTCCTCCGGGGTGCAGGCGCTGATCCCTGGGGTGCGGACAGCAATTGCGGATGCGGCTGCTTCCGTGCAGGGCAGCGATGGCGATGTTCCGGGCGAGAGGCTCTATATCAGGTCGCTGAAGATGCTGCGCAACTATGATTCGTGGTTCGGAGGGGCGTCGGAGTTCGTAATCAAGTGCGGGGCGGTCGACGGGTTCCGCGCGACGAGCGAGGAGGACCTCTCCAAGTACCGCCCTTCGGTGACCGACTGCGTCGTCGTGGTGAAGCGCCGGCAGCTCGGGATGAGCGTGCCGCTCGGCATACTGCTGCTCACCGACTACACTCCGCAGATGGAGAACATCGCATTCCTCGTCACCGAGGACGACGGAGGCAAGGTGGAGAACTGGAAGTGCGAGGCCACGGTCAAGTGGCAGTCCAAGTCGTACGGCTTCACGCTGAATATCCCTTACCGCGACAGGGACGACATAGTCTGGCGCGGGCAGCTCTCCCGTTCGTTCTTCGAGAGGGGAAGCATCGTGACCGACAGGTTCGGCGACGTGGAGATTACTTTCGAGCGGCGCTGAGGGACTGTTCCCGGGCGGCGCTGACTTCCGTGACGGCCATTTCGCAGGCCTTGCAGTCGAAGCTGAGCTCGAGCCGGTGTCCGTTGTTCAGCAGGAACAGCCTGCCGGCGTCTGCCGCTCCCTGATGCCTCGGACACATGCCGAGTTCGTATCTTACGCAGTATTTCGAACGCATCAGTTCTCCGGGACGGCCTGTCTGGCGTGCCGCCCCTCTGCCGACGAGCGCCGGGTCGGACCCTTCCCGCGGGGGAGAGTACATTTCCTGCATTCTGCATGGCAGGGTGTCGAGGTCTTCGGCGACGAGTCTGCGTATGCCGTTGATCGTCGATACGCTCAGAAGCGGGAGACTTCCGGAGGGAGTGCCGTGCACGTCGAGCTTTTCCAGGCGGAACGAATAGTGTCCGCTGCGCTTCGACAGCTGCTCGTGCAGCAGGGCTGACATCCTTTCGGTGTTGTCCGCCCTTTCGAGATCAGCCTTGAAGCTGCTGGCGAGTTCCCGGCCGTCCTCGCTCCTGGCGTGTACGGTGATGGTGTATTCTCCGCTGATTTCCAGCTCGAGTCCGACGCGTATCTCGCGTCTGGGACTCCGGGTACGGAGTTCCGTCTCGAACGCGGCGTCGATGTTCCTGAATAGAGGCATGCCTTTCTTCAGGCCCGGGACGTCCTTGCAGAATATCGTGCTTCCCTCGCAGCGGTCACCCCTGAACCCGCGCACCCCGCTTTCGCTTGCGAACGAGAATCCGTCGCCGTTGTGGAATCCGAGTCCCGGCTCGTCTGTACGGACCCGTATCTCGAGGCCGCCAGACGACTGCCGGCGTATGCTTTCGATTCTGCCTACGGCCTTGCCCATCGATTTCGCAGCATCGGCCGAAGCCCAGCCGCGGCTCCGCTTCCCGTCGATGTAAAGCTGCGTATAGCCGCGGTTGAAGGTCTTGTCGGTGTCAGGGGTGAAGCCTCCGGTGACTGTTCCGTATGAGGCTCTCCGGAACCTGTCTGGGTACTTTTTCACTATGGTGTCGAGTGCGATGCTGTAGTCGCGCACGACGTTGCTGACATAGGAGGAATTCTTGAGCCGGCCCTCGATCTTGAAGGAGCACGCTCCTGCGAGCGCGAGCTGCTCCAGCCGGTCCCTGAGCCTGAGGTCTTTCAGCGAGAGCAGAGGCTTGTTCCTTACGAGGACGTGTCCGCTTCCGTCTTCGAGGTCGTAGAGCGAGCGGCATGCCTGTATGCATTCCCCGCGGTCGGCGCTGCGTCCGTCGAGATACTGCGAGAGCCGGCAGTCTCCGCTGTAGCATACGCATAGCGCACCGTGCACGAACACTTCGACCTCGCAGCCTACGCCGGCGCAGATCTCGCGTATGGTCTCGAGCGGCAGCTGCCTTTCGAGCACTATGCGTCCGCAGCCGATGGCCTCGAACAGCCTTGCCCTGTCGAGGTCGCGTATCGCGCATTGAGTGGAGGCGTGCAGGGGGACTTTGATTTCGTCCCATGCGCAGATCCTGCCGTCGCGGATTATGAAGGCGTCGGCCCCCGCCTGCTGTGAACGCAGCATCTGGGCCTTGAGCTCGGGCAGCTCGTCATCTTCGGCTATCGTATTGTAGGTGACGAACACCCTTGCGCCGAAGCCGTGAGCGTAGCTGCACAGTTCCTCTATGTCCTCGAAGCTGTTGCCTGCGTCCTTGCGGGCGCCGAAGTCGGGACCGGCGACATATACGGCATCGGCACCGCAGTCGATGGCCGCGATGCCGATTTCCTTGTTTCTCGCCGGAGCCAGGAGCTCAAGGCTGCGCATGTTACTTGAGCGCGTTGATGAGCTGCTGGGCCTGCGCTCCGAGGGCAGGGTCTGAAACAGCCTTCTGGTAGAACTCTACGGCCTTGGCGTTGTTCTTGGACTGCTGGTAGAGGGCTCCGATAGTGAATGCTATCTGGGTGGCGTTCTTCGCGTCGGGATCTATCTCGAGGCACTTCTCGTAGTAGCTGATTGCATCGCTGGTCTTGCCGAGCACCTGAGAGGCCGATGCCGCGATCTGGTATGCCTGCACGGTCTCGTTGTACTTGGCGGCCTCGAGGGCTGCGGTCACGGCGTCGGCATATTTCTTGGCCTTCACTGCCGCTGCGGCTTCCTTGAGGTTGATCGTGGCGAGCTGCTTGTTGGCTGCGGACTCCTGGCCGTTGGCCGCTGCCTGTGCAAGGGCTGCCTTTGCGCCTTCGAGGTCATCGGCTCCGTTGAGGGCGAGTCCGAGCCTCAGGGCTGCGACGCCGTCGGAAGGATTGATTTCAAGGGCCTTCCTGTATGCGTCCGCCGCTCCTGCATAGTCCTTGTTGTTGAGGAGCACGCCGCCGTTCTGCTTGAGCACTACGGGAAGCAGTGCGCTGGCTTCGTCGGCTACACCGGTATCGCCGAAGCTGTTGGCGATTTCAACTGCCTTGTCGAGCTGGGCGAGGGCTCCTGCATAGTCGGCGTCGTTGACCATGCCCTTGGCAATGGAGAGGTAGAGGTCGGGAATCACTTCCTTGCACTTGTCGGCCATTTCCTGGCCGTCGGGGCCGAGAAGCTGGGCCTGCTCGTAGGCCTGTTCGAAAGCCTTCAGTGCCAGCTCCCTGTCTCCGGAAGTGAGCATGGAGGCGCCGGTGTTGTACAGATCTGTGATTTCTTCGAGGGACTGGGCCTGGGCCATGCCGAACGATACTGACAGAGCCGCAAGGATTACGATGATTTTTTTCATTTTGTTATTGTTATTTCCTGAAAAGCATCCTGAATGCGGATGCAAAATCTGTGCGCTAACTGCAAATTTAATAAAAATGTTATAATTTTGTGTTGCGTCGGCATTCGTATATGTCCAAAAAACTTGCTCTCATACTGACGGCCTTCTCGGCGTGCGCCGGCATCTCTATGATGCATGCGCAGGCACTTCCGTCTCTCGGGGTGGCCGAAGAAATAACGAAGGGCAGCCTTCCGAACGGTATCGAGTACTGCCTTGTCACCAATCCCGTGCAGAAAGGCTTCGCCGACTTCGCCCTCGTACGCGATTCCGGAGCCGATCCCGGACGCGACCGCGAGGCCCTCTCGTCCCTGCCCCATTTCGGCGACAGGGTTCCGTACGAGTTCCTTGCGGACAACGGCATAGGCTACGGGCCGGAAGGCTTCCTCTCGCATAGCGGCGATGCTGCCGTATATGCCCTGCACGATGTCCCGGTATACGACAGGAGCGTCGCCGATTCGGTGCTGCTCATGCTTGTCGACATCGTATCGACCTCGTCCCGTCCGCAGTCCATCGTCGTCTGCGGCGACATCGATGCCGCGCAGATAAGGGAGAGGCTCGGCCTGCTGTCGATGATGGTTCCCCGTCTCGACGCGCGCGTCTTTCCGGAGGAGCCCCTGTGGACTCCGCGCGACAGCATGCTGTTCCTCGTGTCGAGGAATTCCACCTATGATGTCGCCGCGATAAACGCCGTCTTCACTGCGGAAAGGCTTCCAAGGGAGATGCTGGACACCCCGCAGCCGCTGGTGGCCCGTGCATATGCCTACATACTCGGGCAGATAGTGACGCGGCGCGTGGAACAGACTTTCGCGGCGCGGGGCATTCCGCTCGCGTCCGCGCGCTACCAGTATGACGACAGCTCCCAAGGCCCCGGGCCTGAAAGATATTCGTTCTCGGTCTATACCTCGTTCGAGCATATCTACGAGGCGATCAGGATATTCGCCGCCGTACTTTCCGACCTCGACGCGAGCGGTGCCGCCCTCCCGGAGTTCATCGACGCCAAGCAGAAACTCATAAACGAATCCAAAAGGACGGAGCAGGGAAGGGTGCTGTCCAACGCCGAATATCTCGACAAGTGCATAGCGTCGTATCTGTACGGCTCCACGCTCGCGTCGGAGTCGGATATCAGCGGCTTCCTCGCGGCCAGGAGCATGAATCCTCAGAGAGAGCTGGTCTATTTCAACTCGTTCGTCTCGGCTTTGCTTGATTCGAGCCGCAACCTGACGCTGAGGCTGGACGTGCCGGACCTCGGACTCGACCGCAGGGCGGCGCTCGAGACTTTCAGAAACGAATGGGAGGCCGATTCGAGCGGAGAGGTGGAGTTCAAGCAGGACTACAGCGACACCCTCAGCCTTTTCGAGCCTCTCCGCCGGCGCGTGAAGCTCATGGGTGAAATCGAGGAGCCGGTGACGGGAGGCAGGCTCTGGACCTTCTCGAACGGCATCAAGGTACTGTACAAGAAGACGGCGGAGACGGGGGAGTTCCGCTACTGCCTGATGCTCCGGGGCGGTGTGGCCGGCGTTCCCGGGCTCGGCAAGGGTGAGAGCGCCTTCGTCGGCGACATGCTGTTCCTCGACAGGATAGCCTCCCTTACGGGCAGCGACTTCAAGGCCATGCTCAGCGCCAACGGCATCACTATGGATCAGGAAGCCGGGATATCCGACCTGCGCATAGGGGGTATCGCCCCCTGCTCCAAGCTGCCGCTGCTGATGCGTTCCCTGCTGTCCGTGGCGCAGCTGCGCGAGCCCGACTCTTTGGCATTTGCGCGCTACAGGCTGGAGGAGGCGCTGCGCATCGACATGTCCGCGCTTTCTCCACGCGACGTCAATTCCTTGATGGACAGTATAATGCGTCCTGACTACTATTTTACGCAGCGGAAAGATATGGACAATCTCGGCGAGGACCTTCCCGTCAGGGCCCAGGAGTATTTCAATACCCTGTTCTCCAAGGTGAACGACGGCCTGCTGGTATTTGTCGGAGACCTTGACGAGGAGGAGCTGAAGCGGGAACTGTGCCGCACGCTCGGCAGTTTCGGCACCACGCGCCAGTTCGCACGCCGGCCCCGGGTGCGCAGCAAGATGGCGTCCGGTTCTGTCACATATACGGTCGAGTCGGCTCCCGGGCTCGTGGGAGGAGGCGAGATAGGCGTGAACGTGGGCATGGCGGCCATGCTGCCCTACAACATGCGCAACTACATGGCTTTCCGCCTTGCGGTGTCGTGCATAAGGCGCGAACTGGTCGATGCCCTTGCCGGCAGCGGTGCCTACATAGACATGCGCGACAACCTCGAGGTATTCCCCTCGGAGAGGGTGTCGCTGTTCATAAACTGCAAGCCATGCCGCAGTGACGGACTCCCGGCCGGTGTGGAGCCGGCCTCCCCGCTGGAACTGCTTCCGGCGGTGCGCAGGGTCACGTCGAACCTTACGGAAATCAGCATCTCGGCAGAAGACCTCAAGGCCTACAAGGAGGAGCTCAAGAGCAGTTTTGCCCATGCACTTTCGGAGCCGCGCAGCGAAATAGAGGCGGCCCTGGTGCGCTACAGCGAGGGCAAGGACCTCGTGAGCGGATACGAGGAGGCCATAGACTCCGTAGATGCCGCCCTCGTGGAGCAGGTGCTGGGAACGCTCGCGTCCGGAGCCGGAGTAGAATATGTTATAATCTGATGAAGAAACGCAAGTTCGGAACCATAGTACAGATAGGCGACATCCTCGTGTCGGAGGATGTCGTGACGGACTTCTTTGCCTGCGACTATCCGGTGTGCAGGGGCGCCTGCTGCATAATAGGCGACAGCGGTGCGCCTATGGAGGAGTCCGAGAAAGCAAGCATAGGAAGGGACTATCCCGCATTTTCCTCACTTATGACTCCCGGCGGCAGGGCTGCCGTGGAGAAGAAGGGCTTCTTCGAGGTCGACAGGGACGGGGATACGGTGACCCCTCTGTCCGAAACCGGCGAGGAGTGTGCCTACTGCCACTTCGGCCCGGACGGGGAGTGCCTGTGCTCAATCGAGATGTGCGGGCTGCGCAAGCCCGTGTCGTGCTCGCTGTATCCTGTCAGGGTGACCCGGCTGGGTAGCGGAGCCCTTGCGCTCAACGTGCATCACTGGGATATCTGCCGCCCGGCGTTCGAGAAGGGGCGCAGGGAAGGGACAAGGGTGTACCGTTTCCTGCAGAAGCCGCTTGTCGACTGCTTCGGACAGGAGTTCTATGATGCGCTCTGCACCGCCGCGGAGCATATCCTCTCTGCGGAAGACGGTGTAGAAGCTGACTGATGGCCGGCCGTTTATTGCCTGCTGCCCGCTGCCGGAACGGCTACTGCTGCATCTGGCCGCCGTGCTTCTCCCTGTCGGCGGCTTCGAGCCCTGAGACTATGCGTACCACCTCGCGTGTCGAGCCTTCTATCTCGACCCAAGCGGGACAGATCTCCATTGTAATGGTGTCTTCCCACATCTTCAGGGCACGGCTTGCGGGCGAGGCCTTGACGAAGCGTATGCGGCCGTCGTCCTTCCTGTCCTTCTCGACATAGCCGCGGACCGACATCACATGCTGTATGGTATCCTCCACATCGGCGGGCTCGCCGTAGATATGCGCCCTGTGCGTGCTGTATCCCAGGCGGGGGTAGATTGCCGCGAGCGCGGCGGCCACGAGGGCCATCTGCCAGTAGGAGTCGTAACCGTTGACGAACATCGTTCCGAGGTCGCCTTCCACCAGTCCGGAAAGCACGAGGACGGCCACTACGAGCGCGAGAAGTATGAGCAGATAGAAGAAATATTTTACCGCTCTGACGATATATTTCATAATTTCATCGTTTTATGCAGTTGACGCCTGCAAAAATAGTACAAATCTTCTTATTTTTGCATCTGTATTTACGGAACGTCGAAACAGAAAAACAATCGATTATGGAAAAGGAAGATCCCATAGCCAAGTTTGAGCGCAAGGAACTCGAAAGGAAGACCAACGGAGGTCTGAAGACCGTGGTGATAGTGATGTGCGTGGTCGCTGCCGCCCTGGCCGCCGCCTTCGTATATGTGCTCATGAGCAAGAACAGCCTGGTAGACCAGCTCAACGCCGAGAAGGAAGACCTGACGGCGCAGATCATAGCCCTCCAGACGGACTACGAGGGTCTGTCGTCGGACTATGACGTCATCAACGCCCAGCTCGACTCCTCCCGCGAGGAGATAGCCATGCTCGTGGAGAGGGTCAGGACGACCGAGGCCACGAACCGTACCAAGATCCGCCAGTACGAGAGGGAGCTCGGAACGCTCCGCTCGATAATGCGCGGGTATATCGAGCAGATAGACTCGCTCAACACGCTTAACCACCAGCTTACCGCCGAAGCGGCGTCCGCCCGCAGGGAGGCTGCCGAGAGCCGGAGGCTCAACGAGGAGCTTTCGCAGCAGGTGGAGCATCTCGAGGGGCGTGTCAGCGTCGGAGCCGTGCTCAAGGCGCGCGGCCTCGCCATGGCCGGATATACCAATGCCGACAAGGTCACCGACCGCAGCGGAAGGGTCGCGAGGCTGCTCGTGACCATGAGCCTGATCGAGAACGAGCTTGCCCAGAAGGGGCCGGTGAGGATCTATGTAAGGGTGTTCGATCCTGACGGCAAGCTGCTGCAGGATGGCAATATGACGACCTTCACCTTCGGCGGCGAGACCCTGGAGGCGACGGCATCGCGAGAAATCGACTACCAGGGTTCGGAGGTCGATCTCGGCATATATGTCAACAACATCCCTGTATTCGTGAAGGGTATCTATACCGTGCAGGCATACACGGAGCAGTCCGAACTCGGATCTGCGGAGCTCCTGCTCAGGTAATGCTCTATATACATGTCCCTTTCTGCAGGAGTTTCTGCACCTATTGCGACTTCTATTCCGAAATCGCATGCAGGGGGAGGGACGGAGCCGCGGTCGGAGCCTATGCCGACGGCCTGTGCGCCGAGGTGGCGACGCGCAGGGACGAGATAGAGGCTGCATCCGGCCTGAATACGCTCTATATAGGAGGCGGCACCCCGTCGGTGCTGCCTCTTTCCGTGCTCGGGCACATCGTCGAGGCGGCAGGGGTACCCTCTCCCGTGGAGTTTACCGTCGAAGTCAATCCCGAGGATATAGTGGAGAAAGGATCCGGCTATGTGCAAGGGTTGCTCGACCTCGGGGTGGACAGGGTGAGCATGGGGGTGCAGTCCATGTCCGATGCAGTGCTGCGCAGGATGAACAGGCGCCACAGCGCCGACGGGGCGAAACGGGCTTTCGCCATGCTGCGCGACGCCGGAGTGCGCAACATCAGCGTGGATGTGATTTTCGGCGGCCTGGGCGTAAGCCTGCCGGTGCTCGACGACACCGTCTCGGAATTGCTCGCCCTGGGGCCTGACCATATGTCCGCATACCAGCTCGGCATAGAGGAGGGCAGCGAACTCGGGCGCATGCTCCGCGAGGGCCGGTACACGGAGACTCCCGACGACGAATGCAGGGAGCAGTACGACCTGCTCTGCTCCCGTCTTGCCTCCGCCGGGTTCGAGCACTACGAGATATCCAACTGGGCGCGGCCGGGCCGTCGCGCCGTGCACAACTCCGCCTACTGGAAACGTCTGCCCTATGTCGGGCTCGGCCCCGCCGCCCATTCCTTCGACGGATCGCGGCGCAGCTGGAACTCCTGCGCCCTCTCCGGCTGGACGCGAGAATACGAGGATATCACTCCGGAGCAGGCCCGGGAAGAAGCCGTGATGCTCGGCCTGCGCACTTCCGACGGCATAGACCCCTCGCTCTGCGACTCCGCGGCAGTGGAACGCCTGCTTTCCGAAGGACTCCTCTGCCGCTGCGGGGACTCTGCATGCGGCCGGGACAGAATCCGCATCCCCGAGCCGGAATTTTTCGTCTCCGACTCCATAATCGAAGCCCTCGCATGATAAGATAAGTGCCTGCCACACGCGCGGCTCTGCTGGAACCGGCCGTGGAGGGGCAGGAAGGTATATTATCCGGCGGAAAGCATGTTTGGACGCATGAATTTGCTGATAAGTGTGTAAAATCCTATCTTTGTTTCACGAAAATCAACCGCATAATGAAAGCCAGACTTTTCTTCCTTACAATTGCGGCCGCTCTGCTGAGCCTGCCGCTGTCCGCGCAGAAGCCGGATCCTGATTTCTTCATCTATCTCTGTATCGGCCAGTCCAACATGGAGGCCGGGGCCGTGCCTGCCCCTCAGGACGAGAATTTCAACGACCCCCGCTTCAGTTTCATGGCGGCCGTCGACATGCCCAATCTCGGCAGGGAAATGGGACACTGGTATACGGCCGTGCCTCCTATCTGCCGCGAGGGCAACAATCTCGGTCCCGTGGACTTCTTCGGCCGCAAGATGATAGAGTGCCTGCCTGAACAGTACAGGGTGGGTGTCATCAACGTTTCCGTCGCAGGAGCGAAAATCGAGCTCTGGGACAAGGACTCCTACAAGGAGTACATCGACGGCGAGAGGGACTGGATGAAGGGCATAGTCGCCCAGTACGGCGGCAATCCCTACGAGAGGCTGGTCAGCATGGCCCGCATCGCCCAGAAGGACGGCGTCATCAAGGGTATACTGATGCATCAGGGAGAGTCCAACTCCACCGACCCGCTGTGGCCGGAGAAGGTCAAGAAGATCTACGACGACCTCTGCCGCGACCTTGACCTCGATCCGGATGAGACCCCTCTGCTTGCCGGCGAGCTCAAGTATGCCGAGCAGGGAGGCGTCTGCGCCGACTTCAACACCACGATCATGCCCCGTCTGCCTGAAGTCCTGCCTAACGCGCACATAATCTCGGCGCTCGGCTGCGAGAGCACCGGCGACCAGTTCCACTTCAGCACGGAGGGCATGCGCCTGCTCGGCTACCGCTTCGCCGACGAGATGCTTCAACTTCAGGGCTTCCGCGAGCCCGAGCGCAGGACACTGACGCTCAAACCCCGCAAGCTGGGTATAGACATCAGCCCCACCCTGCCCGGAATCTTCTTCGAGGACATCAACCAGTCGGTCGACGGCGGAATCTGCGCCCAGCTGATACAGAACAATTCGTTCCAGGCCTACAATGTTCCCGACGCGGGCGAGTTCTCCGCCTGCGATACCGTGATCTACGGCTGGACGGTGCTGCGCAGGGACGGTGCCAGCGGCTCTGCCCGCATCGTGGACGAGCGTCCCCTCGTGGAGAATCTCGAGAGATACTACGACTTCGACCCCGACGACAAGTATGACGACGAACTCCGCTATGCACAGTACAGCGTGCGTTTCGATATCGAGAACCCCGGAGAGGGATTCGGTATAGCAGCCAACGGCTACGGCATCGCTCCCTACACCCGTGAGCGCGGCGCAGGATATTCCAACAATACTCAGACTCCCTCCATTCCCGTGAAAGAGGGCGTGGACTACGAGCTCGGACTCTACCTGCTTGGCGAGCCCTATGCCGGAACCGTTTCGGTATATCTCGAGGATGCCGCCGGTGAGCGCAATTCCGATGTGCTCCGCTTCTCCGGACTCGCTCCCGAGTGGAAGAAATATCAGGGACGCCTCACGGCCGAGCGTTCCGCCGACAGCCGCCTCGTCATCGAGGCCGATGCCGCCGGAACTTTCTACCTCGATTTCGTGACCCTCCTGCCCGAGGCTTCCGAGCTGTGGATGGACGGCAAGTACGGCCCCTTCCGCAAGGATATGCTCCAGGCTCTCGCCGACCTTCATCCGAAGTTCATGCGCTTCCCCGGAGGCTGCGCGTCGGAGGGTCCCAACTATTTCGGCCAGGTGTTCTGGAAGAATTCGGTAGGCCCCGTCGAGGAGAGGATAGGCTTCAGGAACCACTGGGGCTACTGGACATCGCAGTACATAGGCTTCTACGAGTACCTGCTTATGGCGGAATCGCTCGGAGCGACCCCTCTGCCGGTGCTCAACAACGGCGTCACCTGCCAGTTCGCCGGGCACAGCTATGTCGCACCCCTCGACACCGAGGAGGACAGGCAGCGCTTCAATGACATCTTCGTCGACGACGCCCTCGACTTCATCGAGTTCTGCAACGGCGGCACCGACACCGAGTGGGGTGCGCTGCGCGCGGAAATGGGGCACCCCGAGCCATTCAACCTCAAGTATCTGAGCATAGGCAACGAAAATGCCGGCGAGGAGTTCTGGGAGAGGTTCGACATAATCTACAAGGCCGTCAAGGAGGCACATCCCGAGATTACCATAGTGACCACGGCCGGCGCCTTCGATTCGGGAGCCCAGTTCGACGCCAACATGCACGAGATCGACAACAGATATCCCGACACCATAGTCGACGAGCATTACTACAAGAGCGACGAGTGGTTCTATACCAACACGGACCGCTATGCTCCCGGCAGGGTGCGCGGCTCCGACGGCTTCAGCTACGACCGCAGCCGTCCCACGAGGGTGTTCGTGGGCGAGTTCGCCAACAGCCAGACCAACAATGTCTATGCTTCCGCAATGGCCGAGGCCGCATACTGGCTCAGCCTCGAGAGGAACTCTGACATGGTGGTAATGGCCGCGTATGCTCCGCTTTTCTGCAAGAAGGGCTTCAACAAGTGGAATTCGAACCTTATCTGGTTCGACAACAGGGGTCTGTGGAGGACCGCCAACTACTATTACCAGCAGCTGTTCTCCGAGGCCGGCGACAGGGCGTTCGTGATTTCGGACGTTATGGACGGAAGGCAGGCCGACACGACGGTCCACACCTCTCCCACCATAGACACGGCGACAGGCGAGATATATGTGAAGTTCGTGAACTCCGAGGCCGTAGACAAGATAGTGACGGTGAAGACCGGAAACGGCATCGTCTATGAGGCCACTCTGGAGTTCATGTCGTCACACTACACTTCGGTGAAGAACCAGGGTGACCAGAACTACTATTCGAGCCACCCCGACTATTCGGCATACCAGACCATGTCCGGTCCCGAAGCGGGAGAGAGACCGGGCCTGCGCGAAATGGCGAGGCGCATGCGCCGTGTCAACTATCTCGAGGCGGTCGTGCCCCATACGAAAGAACTTGGGACTGTCCGCAGGCAGTTCGAGTTCAGGATGCCCGAAAACTCCGTCGGAGTGCTCAGGCTTACACCGGTAGATTAGACATTGAAAAGGAAGTGCATTACGTCGCCGTCCCTGACGACGTAGTCCTTCCCCTCTATATGCAGCTTGCCTGCGGCCCGTACCGCAGCTTCGGTCTTGTACGCGACGAAGTCTTCGTAACTGATGACTTCGGCGCGTATAAAGCCTTTCTCGAAGTCCGAGTGTATGACTCCTGCGGCCTTGGGCGCCTTGTCGCCCTTGTGTATGGTCCAGGCGCGGCACTCGTCGGCACCTGCGGTGAAGAAGGTCTGCAGTCCGAGCAGATTGTATGCGCCCTGTATAAGGCGTATGACGCCGGACTCCTCGAGTCCCATTTCCTGCAGGAACATCTGCCTGTCGTCGTAGTCCTCTATCTCGGCTATCTCGGCCTCCGTGCGGGCGGAGATTATCAGTATCTCGGCGTTCTCGTCCCTTACCGCCTCGCGCACGGCGTCTACATAGGCGTTGCCCCCGAGGGCGGAGGCGTCGTCGACATTGCAGACATACATCACGGGCTTGTTGGTCAGCAGGAACAGGTCGTGCGCAATCGCCTCTTCCTCTTCGTTCGCGAGGGGTACGCTCCTGCATGAGCGGCCCTGCTCGAGCGCTTCCTTGTAGCGGAGCAGGAGGTCGGCGAGCTTCCTTGCCTCCTTGTCGCCGGCCTTTCCGGCCTTGTCGGCTTTCACGAGTCTGGAGCTTACGGTCTCGAGATCCTTTATCTGGAGCTCGAGGTCGACGACTTCCTTGTCTCTTACGGGGTCTACCGAACCGTCCACATGCACCACGTTCGCATCGTCGAAGCATCTGAGCACGTGCAGTATCGCGTCGCACTCCCTGATGTTGGCGAGGAACTGGTTGCCGAGCCCCTCTCCGTGGCTGGCGCCCTTGACGAGTCCCGCGATGTCGACTATGTCGACCGTGGCGGGAATGGTCCTCTGGGGCCTGCATATCTCCGAGAGCACCTCGAGCCGTTTGTCAGGCACGTTGGTGGAGCCGAGGTTGGGCTCTATCGTGCAGAAGGGGAAGTTGGCGCTCTGGGCCTTGCCCGAGCTTATGCAGTTGAAAAGTGTTGACTTGCCCACGTTGGGAAGGCCTACTATTCCGCATTTGAGAGACATATCGCTGCTTGTTTTTTTGACAGACTGCAAATTTACTAAAAAATGCTATATTGCGCCATGAAACGGACTATGACTACACTTCTTCTCGCCGCGTGCGCCTGTGCCGGCGCCTTTCAGGCTGCGGCCTTTCCTGCCGGTTCCGCGGATGCTCCCGGAAAGGATTCCCTGCTCGTAATGTTCTGGAATGTAGAGAACTTCTTCGACTACCGCTCCGGCAGCGAATACCGTCCGGAATATCTCACCCGGCGCCGCTTCGAGGCCAAGTGCGAGGCGGTGTGCAAGACAATCCTCGCCGTATCCGACCGTTACGGCAGGTATCCCGACATCGTGGCGTTCGCCGAGGTCGAAAGCCCGTCGGTGACGCGTGCCCTGGTCGGATCCACGCTGCTGCGCAAGCTGGGATACGATGTGGTGCATTACGACTCTCCCGACCACCGCGGCATAGACTGCGCGCTGATCTACCGTAGCGCGGTCCTGTCGCTCCGCTCCTCGTCCGCGCGCCATGTGCTGGGCGGCGACGGGCTTCCCCTCGCCACAAGGGATTTCCTCGTCGCCCGTTTCGACTCCCTGTCGGTGGTCGTGAACCACCACCCCTCCAAGGTGGGCGGAGGCAAGGCGGAGATGCGCGGCGAGGTGATGTCTCAGATGCGCTGCGTGGCGGATTCGCTGCTCGCGCTCGGCGCCGGCAGGGTACTATGCGTCGGAGATTTCAACGACACGCTATGGAAGAGCTCCGGCCCCGAAACTGCGACTCTCAAGTACAACGGGCATTGGGAGAAGATAGACGGCTATTTCGCCTTCGGACTGCCCGTGGAGGTCGAGGAGATCGTGTTCGCCGACGCGTCGCTGCTGGAGCCGGACAGGAACTTCGGCGGCATGAAGCCCCGGCGCAGCTTCCTCGGTCCCAGGTATCTGGGCGGTGTGAGCGACCACCTTCCGCTTGTGCTACTCGTGAAATTTGACTAAATTTGCAGTCTCTGAACAAGTTGAATCATGCAGGACCGCATACACGACAAGTTTTCTGGCCTTTTCGGCGGGGAGGGCACCTTCTACGCCTCCGCCGGCAGGGTGAACCTGATAGGGGAGCATACCGACTATAATGGCGGATATGTATTTCCTGGAGCCATAGACAAGGGGATGACGGCCGAGATAAGGCCCAACGGAACACGTACGGCGAGGATATACTCGCTGTATTTCGACGAGGGCTGTTTCTTCTCGCTGGATTCCGGCGAGGCGCCGTCCGAACTGTGGGCGAAGTACATATACGGCGTATGCCGCGAGATGGCCGGCCGCGGAGCCCTCATCGAGGGCTTCGACGCCGTGTTCAACGGAGATGTCCCCATAGGCTCGGGCATGTCGTCTTCCGCTGCGCTGGAGTGCTGCTTCGCATACGCCCTCAACGACATCTTCCAGTGTGGGTTCGACCTGCTGGAGCTTGCCCGCATAGGCCAGGACGCGGAGCACAACTACTGTGGGGTGCTGTGCGGAATCATGGACCAGTTCGCCTCCTGCTTCGGCCGCAAGGGTCAGCTGATATGCCTGAACTGCAAGACCATGCAGTACGAATACCACAGGTTCGAGCCGTCCGGCTATTCCCTCGTGCTGATCGACAGCCGTGTCAAGCACGAGCTTGCCTCCTCGGCCTACAACCGGCGCCGCCGTTCTTGCGAGAAGGTGCTCGCGGCTGTGAGGTCGTACCACCCCGGGGTCGAGACGCTCGGAGAGTGCCCGAGGGTATGGCTCGAGGATGTGCGGGGACTTGTCGGAACCGAGGATTTCATGCGTGCGGAATATGTGATAGGTGAGCAGGGTCGGGTGCTCGACGCATGCGACGCCCTCGAGCGCGGAGATTACCGCACACTCGGCGAACTGATGTACCAGACCCATTTCGGACTCAGCAGGATATATGAAGTGAGCTGCCCCGAGATAGATTTCCTCAACGACCTTGCAAGGAAAATGGAAGTCACCGGTTCCAGGGTCATGGGCGGCGGGTTCGGCGGCTGTACTATCAACCTGGTGGCCGACTCGATGCACGACGGGTTCATCTCCGAGACCGTGCGCCGTTTCCGCGACAAGTTTGGACATGAGCCCAAGTCTTATGATGTGGTGATTTCGGACGGGGCGAGGAAACTCTGAGCCGACTGTCCCCGGTCTCCTAAGCCACGAACTGCGCGAGCCATTCCCTGTCGATGCACACGAGCCCTTCTGCTGCCCTGCGCATCTCCGGGTTGCGCCGCACTATGCCGGCGCAGTCCTCGTACACGTTGAAGCCCACGGCTATCATCTCCATGTCGGAGCCTTTCGGATAGGTGAAGGTCATCTCGGAGTCCGCCCCGCCGGCTGAGACGAACCTCAGCGGAACGTCCAGCTTGAGTTCTCCCAGTGTGACATACTTGCACAGTTCCATGACTATGTCGTCGAGGCCGGAGTCGAATATCTTCAGCTTCTCCACCAGGTCGCCCGCGCTGCGCACTATGCGTCCGGTATATCCTTCGGGCAGACCCTCGGACTTCACCCTGGCATCGGTGAGCAGTATCATCAGGCGTTCCTTCTCGTCATGCATCAGGAAAGGCTGCCGGATAAGGTTCTTCGCTCCGCAGCGGGGACATTCCCAGATGAAATATTCTCCGCTGGCTATCTTCTCCCTCAGCGAGGGCGTGCGGGTCACGTTCACGCTGGGCTGGAAGGCCACGCCGTGCTGCACTCCGCATGAGGTGCATGTCTGCATTATCGTTCCGGGTGTGTCCATACCGATATCGCCGTTACTTGCCTTTCCTGTCGATCCTTACCCAGATCCTGTATACGATGAATCCCCACGCGAGGAACAGCAGCACATAGACCCAGTAGGGCAGGGATTCCTGGAATGCGTCCCAGGCGAGATATTTCTGGAACTCGGGGATGTCTGCGTAGTAGTAGGCCCCGGCACCGAAGTCGAGGCTGTCCTGCAGCCCGAGCCCGTTGGCCATGATGTATATGCTTGCGGCCACCGTGCCCGCCACTATGACTGCCGCGGATACGGCGCCGAAGCTGAGCTTCCTGCCTGTCCTGCGCATTCTCATCGCCTAATCGAGTACGGGTATGGGGAATATCCTGCCCGACAGCAGCAGCCACACCATTGCGAAGGTGAGAACTATGTTGAACAACTGTCCGACTATGTACAGCCATACGACCTTGCCGCCCTGGAGCTGGCTGATGATTTCCTTGAAGTTGGTGTCGAGGCCTATGCTGACGAACGCCAGCACGAAAGCCCAGTTCTTGTACTGGTCGAGCACGCCGTTTATGGCCGATACCTGGTCCGCTCCGCACAGGGGCTGGATGACGAACGATGCTATCAGCGAGGCCGCGAAGAATCCTATTATGAACTTGGGGAAGCGCCTCCATATCTCTATCGCGCCGACCTTCTCCATGCCGCCGTCCTCGCCGCCTTCGACCCTGGTCGCGAAGAAGATTGAGACGAAGAATGCGACGAAGCCTATCAGGATGTTCTGTATCGACTTGACGAGCACCGCCGCTGTCTGGGCCTCGTCGCCGAGAGCCGTTCCGGCCACCACAACCGCACCCGTGCTGTCGACGGTGCCTCCGATGAGCGCGCCTCCCATTATCGGCGACATGCCTACGGCCTTGATTACGGGCGGCATGCCTACCATCATTATCACGGTGAAGATTATCGAGATAGACACGGCCACGGTGAGGTCGGTCTTCTTGCACTTCGCGGCAGCGCCGGTCGCTATGGCGGCGGAGGTGCCGCATACGCTGGTCGCGGACGCGAGGGTGATTACGAGGGGCTTGTTCTTGATCTTAAGCACCTTGGTGCCGAACCACCACATGAAGATTATGCACAGCGGACATACTATCCACGAGATGCCGAGGCCGTAGAGGCCGAACTTGGCTATGTTGGAGAAGAGCACCGAGAAGCCCATGACCACGAGTCCCGTCTTGATGTAGAACTCGGTCTTGACCGCCGGCCTGAGCCACTTGGGCACACCCACGGTGTTCGACACGAGCAGGCCGACTATAAGCGCCCAGAACGCCCATTCGAGATAGCGGTTGAGGGTGAACTCCGCGCTTATGAGCCTGACTATGACTCCGAGCGCGAAGACTCCTATGAATGCGGGGATATACTGTTTCGCCTTTTCTCCCATCAGCCTGGCTCCTGCGCTGAAGAGCACCGCTAGCACGGCGAAGGTCAGGGCGAACTTGCCCCAGAACGCTCCGCTCGAAAGCTGCTGTGCGAGAGGGGTGATGCCTGCAGCCTGCGCTTCTGAGAGCTTTTCTCCCCATGTCCAGGTAGAGAAGTTGAGTGCCGAGAAATCGAAGGCGCCGGACAGGACC
Source organism: Bacteroides sp. CAG:1060_57_27 (assembly GCA_001915575.1). Classification (GTDB taxonomy): domain Bacteria; phylum Bacteroidota; class Bacteroidia; order Bacteroidales; family UBA932; genus Cryptobacteroides; species Cryptobacteroides pullicola. Next base: position 75,058 of record MNQT01000025.1, read on the forward strand.
GCCACGCAGGCGAGGGCGATGATGATGAAGCCGATCCAGACAGCTAGCCAGTCTTCCGTCTTCCAGAGACTTGACAGGTTGGTTTTAGTCATGGTACAATCCGAATTAAAAACTACTACTACGCTGGCAAAGGTAAGAAAAAATATTAACTTTGTTCTGTTTGGAGTTAAACGAGTAAACATCGGATTTATGGAAAAGACTTGGCGCTGGTTCGGCCCCAAAGACAAGATTACCCTGCAGATGCTTCGCCAGATAGGCGTCGAAGGCATTGTTACGGCACTCCATGACGTCCCCAACGGGGAACTCTGGAAGAAGGAGGATATCGGCCATATCAGGGACATGGTCGCTGAGCACGGCATGAGGTGGTCGGTGGTCGAGAGCCTGCCCGTATGCGAGGCGATAAAGTATGCCGGTCCCGAGAGGGATGCCTTGATAGAGACCTATATAGAGAGCCTGCGCAACCTCGGCGAGTGCGGAATCAGGACAGTCTGCTACAACTTCATGCCCGTGCTCGACTGGGCGCGTACCGACCTTGCGCATCCTATGGAGGACGGCACCGCGGCGCTGTATTTCGACTATGCGCGCTTCGCCTATTTCGACATACGCATACTCCGGCGCCCGGGAGCGGAGAATGACTATCCCCCGGAAGTGCTCGCAAGGGTAGAAGCCCTCGACCCGGTCATGACTCCCGAAGACAGGCACGCCCTCGTAGACTCGCTGATAGTCAAGACCCAGGGCTTCGTGAACGGAAATATCTCCGAGGACGATGCAGCCCCCGTGGAGCATTTCAGGCAGCTGCTCGCGCTGTACGACGGAATCGATCGTGACGCGCTGAGGGCCAACCTCGTGTATTTCCTCAAGGCCGTGATGCCCGTGTGCGGCGAGTACGGCATAAACATGTGCATACATCCCGACGACCCTCCCATGCCTGTCTTCGGCCTGCCGAGGATTGCAGGCAGCGCGGAGGACATACGCTTCATTCTCGACTCGGTCGACGATTTCCACAACGGCCTCACCTTCTGCGCCGGATCGCTTTCAGCCGGAGCGCACAACGATGTCGAGGCCATGGCGCGCGAGTTCGCCCCGAGGACGCATTTCGTGCACCTGCGCACCTGTAAGCTGCTGGGTGACGGCAATTTCGTCGAGGCTCCCCATACCGCCGGCAGGGTCAACCTCGTGGAGCTCATAAGGATTTTCGAGGCCGGGGGCCGCAACCTGCCGATGAGGGTGGACCACGGGCGCACGATGCTCGGCGACGGGGACAAGGGCTACAATCCGGGATACAGCTTCCACGGCCGCATGCTCGCGCTCGGACAGGTCGAGGGCATGATGTGTGCCGTGCGTGACGAGATGTCCCGCGATGCCGCGGCTGCTGCCGTAAGGTAGGGGCCGGACTTGACAGTAACCGATAACCGAATCATATGAACGAGATGTTTTCAATCGAGGGCAAGGTGGCCGTGATAAGCGGGGCCGCCGGTGCCCTGGGCGGCAGTCTCGCCCGTCATTTCGCCTCCCAGAGAGCCGATGTGGTCGCCCTGGTGCACCGTCCGGAGCAGCTTGAACCTACCGTGGAGGCGCTCCGCAGGCTCGGAGGCAATCCCTGCGGATATGCCTGCAACGTAATGGATACCGGAGCCCTCAAGGGCATAGCCGCCGAGGTGTGCGCGAAGTATGGCAGGGTGGACATACTGATAAACGTGGCCGGAGGCAATGTGGCCGGGGCCAACGTGATGCCCGACCAGAACTTCTGGGACATGAAGCTCGAGGACTGGGACAAGGTGCTCGACCTCAACCTCAACGGAACGGTCTATCCCTGCCATGTGTTTGCCGAGATATTCGCCCGCCAGGGCTACGGCAATATCCTGAACATATCGTCCATGGCCGCCTATGACGCCCTTTCGAGGGTTGCAGGCTACGGCGCGGCCAAGGAGGGCGTGTCGAACTTCACCCGCTGGCTCGCTGCCGAAATGGCCGTCAAGTACGGCGACAAGATTCGCGTGAACGCCCTCGCCCCCGGTTTCTTCATAGGCAAGCAGAACCGTGCGGCGCTGCTCAACGAGGACGGCTCGCTCACCGAGCGCTCGCAGAAGGTCATGGCCAAGACCCCCATGCGCCGTTTCGGCGACCTCACCGAGCTCAACGGGGCCGCGCAGTTCCTCTGCAGCGACGCCGCCAGCTTCGTCACGGGCGTCGTCCTCCCTGTCGACGGCGGCTTCAGCTCCTTCAGCGGCGTGTAGGCCGCCCCGCGCGGTTCCGCTGCCGTCAGCATCGGCTTCGTCTTCTCAGTATATGTAGGAAGCTGCTTCCTCATACTTGCCATACGGTATGCTCCCTGGAGGCTTTTAACAAAGGGATTACGCCTCCAGGGAGCATACCGTATGGCAGAGGACGGACTGGAACGCCCGGTGCTACAGGTCTATGGAGAAGACGAAGCCGATGCTGTGGGGCGAGCGTTCGTAGTCGGCGTCCAGCAGTGCGTCCATGAAGCTGCCGCCGTTGTAGTTGTACGATATGCCGATCCGCGTGTCGAAAGGAATCCAAAGCAGGTTGCCCAGCCTTACGCACAGGTCGGCTCCGACGCTGTACAGCTTTCCGCTGCCGGCCCTGCCGCCGGAGAGCAGCGAGAGGTCTGCGTGGGGCGTGAGTTCGAAGTTGCGTATATACGCTACGGGCGAGAGGAAACTCCAGTCTACCGCGCCGAAGGGAACCGCATAGTCGGCGCTGAGTTTCAGCTTGGTGCGGAAGGACGACGTGACGAGGCTCCGGGTGGCTGCGCTGAATCCTCTCGGGGTGGAGTCTATGTTGTCCATTATCAGGGGTCCGTCTCCGGTCATGTGGTCTGCGAGTGCGCTCAGCCTCAGCCCCTGGGTCTGCGTCGCTCCGGGAAGGTAGCCGTACAGCATCGCATATACGTTCGGCCTTATCAGGCCTCCGGTGCCGGGCGACATACTGCCTCCGATTTCCGCGCCTATGCCCAGTCTCGGATATACGCGCGACGACGGTATGCTCTCCATGACATATCCCCTGACGCCTGCCGTCAGGCGGTTCAGCATCCCCGCCTCCGATGTCGTGACTCCGGCCGAAGGGTAGCCTCCCGTCCCGTCGCCCGTCACCTGGCGGCTTGTGAACAGCCTGTCGTTGGTGATGCTGCCGGTGAGGGTGGGAACCAACCCTATGCTGAGCCCTCCGCGCGAGAGGTTGAGGGGCACATAGGCCCTGAGCGTCAGGTTGAATGCCGGCCTGTCCGAGAACGCGGTGACGAGGGTCTGCCTGCCGTCGGCGTCCTGGGTGAGACTATAGGAATATGCGTCTCTTGCGTTTCCGTTGAATTTTGCTTCAAATACGGGATAGAAGGCGTCGGTCGTGAGGTTGAACGCATATTCGGCCCTCCACCGGCCGGAGAAGTCGGAGGAAGGGCGCACACCCGCGTTGCCGTAAAGATTCCCGAGTATGTTCTGGAAGAATATGCTGGCTCCCGGGGAGAGGGAACTCGTGACCCCGTAGAGGGAGAGGTTGTCTACCGAGTCGAAGTCGAGATATGCCGGAAGCCACGAGTGCAGCTTCGGGACGAGGCTGCCCCTGTATCTCCGGGGCTCGGACATCCGGGTGTCGTCTGCGCCGCTTTCCCCGGGAGTCTCCCTGCGTCCTGCGAGCGGGTATTCCGGAAGTTCGCTGAAATCGGCGGGACGATATTCCAGCGAATCCCTGTGCATCGAATACGGGAGCCGTCCTCCTGCCGAGGGAAGGCAGAAGTAGAGCGAGTCTCCGGCGGCGCAGAATTCCGATGCGCCGAACCTCGACGAGGTGAGTCTCGACGCCCTGCCGTCCGAGGGGTCGAGGGCGTAGAGCTCGTTTACTCCTGTAAGGTCGGCCGTGAACATTATCTTTCCGTCCGAAGTCCACAGCTGCTTGATCTTTACGGGGACCGGCTCAGTCACATGTCCGAAGTCCTCAGCCCGGCAGATAGAGAAGCCTCCGGACTCCACGGTGCTGACATAGAGCTCTTCCCCTATCCACACGCATTCCACGGGCTGCACTCCGTCCGGAGAGGGCAGGCGTTTGAGGACTTCGCCGCTTCCTGAGTCGATCAGGCATACCGCGCAGCTGCCGTCGGTGGCGTATTCTGCGGCCGCTACCGTGCTGCCGTCGGGTGAGGGGGCGGGATTGAAATATCTGCCTCCGCGCGTCAGGCGCCTACGTTTCCCGTCGGGGCCGAGGAAGAATATGTCGGAGTGTGACAGGTATTCCCAGCGGGTGTCGGGGACGTATTCGCTCCAGTAGAGCCTGCCGTCGGAGGGACTGGGATTCAGGCGGCTCGACGTGGAGTTCATAGGGCCTATCCTCCGGACGGTGCCGTCCGGCGAGACAGCGACAATGGATGCGGCACGGGTCAGGCCTTTCTCGACCGCGTATATGGTGCCATCGAGCACGGCGAGCCCCGTGTATGCGGTATAATATGCCGGTTCCGGGATCAGCTGCCGTGCTTCGAGGAAGGGCGCCCTGTCCGTCTCGTCCCTTCTCCAGAATGCCGCGAGGCTGTCGCACGCCGCATCGAAGCTGTCGGTGAACCTTTTTCCGGGCAGGCCGGTGAAATGTGCCCCGCCGCCCGCCATGGCGACATAGCCTGCGCGGTAGTAGTCGGGGGTGTAATGCCTTTGCGAACCGTAGCGCCAGCGGTAGAAGTCGCGCATGTCTCCTCCTGCGAAGCTCACCCTGTAGTATTCGAGGAAGTCGGCCGTCCTTCCCCTTCCCGACCGGGTCAGGCGGGTCTCCGCATCTACTGCGTCACCCTCGTACATCGACTGGTCGGCCCTTACGGCGACGACCGCTCCGTCCACGAGGCCGCCGGCGAGTATGCGTATTATGTTCCAGGGCGCCTGCCGGGTGGCGAGCATCTGGCCCACATGGCGCGTCTCATGTGCGGCGAGGTGTTCCTGCCACGGCGTCGGCAGGGCGTCGTACGGGTCGGGTGTGGTATACAGCTCCGCCCTCAGCGGAGGGAGCACGACGATTCCGTTGGAATATGTGGTGCGGTTGCGCAGGATTACGGGAATCTTCTTCTTCGCGAGCAGTCCCGGGTTGTCGAAGCCGGAGTATCTTTCGAGGCTGACGGCGTAGCTCCTTGCGAGAGAGTCCATGCCGGCAGGGTAGATTATCTCGTAGTGCCCGGTGTCGAAGTGCATCCATTTCAGTCCCGGAGCATCGCTTCCGGATGTATAGAACTGGGCGCTGGCCACGCAGGAGACGAGGCACAGCAGGGCGGCGAGCAGGCATCTGATGCCTGAAAAGTGCGGTTCGGACGGATTCATCAGCGCAAAACTAATTATTTTTACTTAACTTTACTGCTCACAACGCCAGGAATATGAAAGCCTTTGTGATGATGCTGTGCCTGTGTGCCGCCGTAGTGTCGTGCGGAAGCCGCGGCGGGCGTCCCTCCGTGGAGGTCCGGACGCGCCCTTTCCCGACGGTGAGCGTCCCTGCGATGCTCAGCGATCCGGCGCAGAGGGCCGACTATCTTGTTACGCACTACTGGGACGGCTTCTTCAAGGGGACGGGCCCCAGCGACACGGGATATGTGCTCGGCGTGCGCAGGGACGAGGTCAGGGACAATATGATGGCCTATCTCTCGATACTGCACGGCTTCGAAGTGCCCCGTGCGGCAGATGCCGTGTCGTCGCTCTTCGACCAGATAGAAGGCTGCCAGGCGCGGGACAGCGCCTCCCTTGTATATGAGCTGATGACCAGCCTCGTGGAGACCTGCCTGTACGACCCGAATTCGCCCCTGCGCAGCGAAGACCTCTACCTGCCCTTCGTGCGGAAGATGATAGAAAGCCCGTTCACCTCGCGCGACAAGCTGCCCGCATACAGGTTCGAGGCGGAGAAGTGCTCCATGAATCCCTACGGCAGCAAGGCTCCCGACTTCGAGTTCAAGGATGCTTCCGGCCGGGTGCATACGCTGTACGGGATCGATGCCGGGTGGACGCTGCTCTTCTTCAGCAATCCCGGATGCCATGCCTGCCAGGGCATCGTCTCTGAAATCGAGGCGGCCGGCTTCCCTGAAGAGATGATCGCCTCGGGCGATCTGGCGGTGGTCAACATCTACATAGACGACGAAATCGACAGGTGGCGCGCGGCGGCGGGGGAGTACCCCTCCGGCTGGTATAACGGTTACGATTTCCGCAGGGTGATGAACGACGGCAGCCTTTACTATGTCAGGGCCATACCGTCGCTGTACCTGCTGGATGCCGACAAGCGCGTGATAATGAAGGACGCCCCGACCGAGAGGGTGCTCGCTTTCCTTGAAAATGCTATAAATTCATAAGACTATGACCATTAGAAGAAAACTCTGGACCAGACTGCAGGACGGCAAGGCCGTCTACAGGTACACGATGACCAACGGAAGCGGCGCAAGCGTGACCGTATGCAGCATAGGAGCCGGCATAGTGTCGGTGCTCGTTCCCGACAAGGACGGAAAGCTCGCCGACGTGGTGCTGGGATATTCGAAGCCCGAGTCGTACATCGGCGACGCCCCGTGCATAGGCAAGTGCCCCGGAAGGTTTGCCAACAGGATTGCCGCCGGAAAGTTCACCCTCGACGGCAAGGAGTACGTGCTTCCGATAAACAACGGCCCCAATCATCTGCACGGAGGTCCCGAAGGCTTCCAGAACAAGGTCTGGGAGTCGCGCAAGCACAAGGGCGGAGTCGAGTTCAGATATGTCTCCGAGGACGGCGAGATGGGCTATCCCGGAAAGCTGGTCGCCGTGGTGAGGTATGTCTGGACAGAAGACAACGAGCTGCGCATCACCTTCAACGCCAAGTCCGACGCTCGCACCGTGGTGAACCTCACCAACCATGCCTATTTCAACCTGAATGGCAGCGGGCTCATAAAGAGGCACTATCTCAGGCTCAACGCTTCGCGCTACCTGCCCACCGACCCCTCGCTGATCCCGCTCGGCGACCCCGCTCCCGTAGCCGGAACGCCTATGGACTTCCGCAGGCCGAAGACCCTGGGCCGCGACCTCGCCAAGGACTTCCCCGCACTCAACTATGCCAAGGGCTATGACGCATGCTGGGTGCTGGACGACTACATGCCCGGACAGCTGCAGGAAGCCGCAAGGCTCTGGTCGAACCATAGCGGCAGGACGCTTACCGTCTATACGACCCAGCCCGGCATACAGGTCTATACCGGCAACTGGCTCGACGGCTGCGCGCCCGGAAAGAGGGGCCGCGTCTATAAGGACTACGGCGGAGTCGCCCTCGAATGCCAGCATTTCCCCGACAGCCCCAACCGTCCCGAATATCCCTCGACCCTGCTCGAGCCGGGCAAGACCTTCGGAGAGGCGATAATATATGCGTTCGGGGTCGAGAAATGAGACAGTACCTCGAACTGCTGCAGAAGATAATGGACACCGGCGTGGTCAAGCATGACCGCACCGGTGTCGGTACCAAGAGCATATTCGGCCACCAGATGCGTTTCGACCTTTCGGAGGGTTTTCCCCTGCTCACGACCAAGAAAGTCCACCTCAAGTCGATAATCTACGAGCTGCTCTGGTTCGTCAGCGGCGATACGAATGTCCGCCGGCTGCAGGAGCACAATGTGACTATCTGGGACGAATGGGCCGACGAAAACGGCGAACTCGGCCCGGTATACGGGCACCAGTGGCGCAGCTGGCCTGCTCCCGACGGAAGGACGATAGACCAGCTTTCCGATGTCGTCCGGACGATAAGGGAGAATCCCGACTCGCGCAGGATGATAGTCACTGCCTGGAATCCCGGCGAGATAGACAGGATGGCCCTGCCTCCCTGCCACTGCCTGTTCCAGTTCTATGTGGCCGAGGGGAAGCTGTCGTGCCAACTCTACCAGAGGAGTGCCGACACCTTCCTCGGGGTGCCGTTCAACATAGCCTCGTACGCGCTGCTGACGATGATGATAGCCCAGTGCTGCGGTCTCGTGCCGGGAGAGTTCATCCACACCACCGGAGACACGCACATCTATCTGAACCATTTTGACCAGGTGCGCGAGCAGCTCTCCAGGGAGCCGCGCAGGCTTCCGGTGATTAGGCTGAATCCGGAGGTGAAGAGCGTTTTCGATTTCCGGTACGAGGATTTCGCCCTCGAGGGTTATGACCCGTACCCCGCGATAAAGGCTCCGGTGGCCGTATAGGTCCGGGCCGTGGGATTGACAGGTAGTGTATATATGGAGAAGTGCCTTATCGTTGCCGTCTCCGACAACGGCGCCATAGGCGTGGCCGGGGATATGCCCTGGCATATCGGAGAAGACCTGAAATATTTCAAGAAGGTGACCATGGGATGTCCGGTCATCATGGGCAGGAAGACCTACGAGTCCATAGGAAGGCCGCTGCCCGGGAGGGACAACATAGTCATCACGGGCCGTCCGGAGGCTTTCGACGGACTGCCTGTCAGGTGTGCGGCCTCGCTTTCCGAGGCTTTCGACGCTGCGGCGGGAGCCGGACGCGTGTTCGTGATCGGCGGGGCGAGAGTCTATGCCGACGCGGTGGACATCGTAGACAGGATGTATATAACGAGGGTGCATACTGTCGTCGCGGATGCGGATGCGTTCTTCCCCGAGCCCGACCCGGGCCGGTGGAAGGAGGAATTCCGTTCCGAAACGATGACCGACGGGGAATCGGGAATCAGTTTCGAGTTCACGGTTTACTCGAGACTGTAAAACCATAAAAAGTAGTGTAATATGGAAAGCAAGAGAGAAAATTTCGGCGGCAGGCTCGCCGTCGTCATGGCCATGGCCGGGTCTGCCATAGGCCTGGGCAACATCTGGAGGTTCCCTTACCTCGTCGGAGAGCACGGAGGATCGGTGTTCATCATCGTATATGTGCTCGCCACCGTATTCATCTCCCTGCCGGTGTTCGTATCGGAGTTCGTGATCGGACGCCGCAGCCGCTGCAATGCGGCCTCGTCTTTCTCCAGGCTTTCCGGCGGGAACCGGTTCTGGAAGTCGGTCGGCTTCCTGCCTGTCGCGATCCCGCTGATAATCGCCTCGTATTACAGCGTCATCGGAGGGTGGTCCCTGGAATTTCTGGTGAAGTCGCTCGACATGAGCATCACGGGCAGCAATCCTGCGGCGGCCGAGGACATCTTCGACAAGTTTACTTCGGGCGGCCTGATGCCGGTGGTCATGCATCTGCTGTTCATGGGCGCGACCGTCCTGATAGTCGCCGGAGGCGTCAAGTCGGGCATCGAGAAGTTCAGCAAGTTCATCATGCCTCTGCTGTTCGTGATGATAATAGTCATCGCCGTGTATTCTGTGACGCTGCCCGGTGCATCCGAAGGCGTGCGCTACCTTGTCGAGCCTGACTTCTCGGCCTTTACTCCGCGCACGGCGGCATACGCCATGGGGCAGAGCTTCTATTCCATGTCCCTCGGCATGGGAGCGATTATCACCTACGCCTCCTATGTGAGCAAGAAGGAGAACATGCTTGCGTCGAGCGTGGGGACGGCGGTCTCCGACCTGACTTTCGCCATACTTGCCGGATTTGCAATTATGCCGGCGGTGTTCGCCGCCGGGATCTCGCCGGGCACAGGCCCCGGCCTCATCTTCAAGAGCGTCCCGTATATATTCGCTACCATGGCTGTCGAACTGCCTGTGCTCAGCACCGTGATGTCGGCGCTGTTCTTCCTTGCCGTGATTGTGGCCGCGATAACTTCCAGCATATCGCTGGTCGAGGTGGGTGTCGCCTTCTTCGTGGAGAAGACAAGGCTCGGACGCCGGGCCGCGTGCCTGCTGATATTCGTGCTCTGCGGCGCTGCCGGCTCCCTGTGCGCGCTGGACGGCCAGGCCTTCAACCTTTTCGACAAGGTGTCTTCAAATTTCCTGCTGTTCCTCATGGCGCTTCTCGCCGTGGTGTTCGTGGGTTTCGTGATGAAGCGCGAGGATGTCTACGACGAATTCACCAACGCGGGCAGCCTGAAGCTGAACGCGAAGGTCTTCCCGGTGCTGTATTTCCTCATCAAGTGGGTGGCGCCGCTTGCGGTGGTGCTCATATTCGTCACCAATTTCATACTCTGAGCCTTTTCAACGGCTCTGCCCGGACAGCGGCCTGGTCTTTTCGCGGAGCCAGGCGGCTATCTCCGGCGGAAGCAGCGGGCTGAGCGTGCGGTACACCCTTTCGTGGTAGGCGTCGAGCCACTGCGTCTCCGCGCTGCCGAGCAGCTCGGGGATTATCGCAGAGGTGTCGAAATGGCAGAGGGTGAGGGTCTCGAATTCCATCCACCTTCCGAACTCGTTGCTTCCCGCATTGATGCAGAGCAGCAGGTTCTCGTGCCTTACGCCGTGCCTTCCCTCCCGGTAGATTCCGGGTTCGTCCGAACAGATCATTCCGGCCTCGAGCGGGGTGCCGTTGAGGTTCTGCCTTATGTCCTGCGGACCCTCGTGCACTCCGAGGAAGAATCCCACGCCGTGGCCCGTGCCGTGCCCGAAGTCGCGCTTGCTCAACCACAGCGGCTCCCTTGCGAGGGCGTCGAGCCTGCATCCCGGAGTACCTTCGGGAAAGACGGCCATGGCGAGGTCGATATGTCCCTTGAGCACCAGTGTGTAGTCTTCCATTTCAAGCCGGCTGCATTTCCCGAGCGGGACGGTGCGGGTTATGTCTGTCGTTCCGTCGAGGTACTGTCCTCCGGAGTCGTTGAGGTATAGCCCTTCCTGCCGCAGTACGGGGGCGTTCTCGGACGGGGTGCGGTAGTGCGGCAGCGCCGCGCCGGGGCCGTATGCCGATATGGTCTCGAAGCTGTCGCCCATGTAGCCCCGTATGCCGGAGCGGATCTCTCCCAGTTTCCGTGCGGCTTCCGCCTCGTCGACCTCGCGCCCGGACTCCAGGCTCTTCTCCAGCCAGTAGAGGAACCTTTCCATGGCCGCGCCGTCCCGGATGTGTATGCGGCGCATGCCCTCGATTTCGAAGGGGTTCTTCACGGCTTTCCACCGTGCTACGGGACTTTCCCTGCACTCGAGTTCCACTTCCAGCGAGCGGAGGTTGGAATAGAGGTCGAAGTTCAGCGTCGAGGGATCGACGCACAGCTTGCCCGCAGTCTCGCCTGCGAGGTATGCTATGTCCGTATACGGCCTTATCCTTATGCCTTCGGATTCGAGTATGCTGAATGTCGCGCAGCTCCGTTCGTCCTGCTCCCCGTCTTTGTCGACATACCACCCGGCCTTGTCCCTTCCCACCAGGAGGTAACTTATGCACAGGGGATTGTATTCTATGTCGGACGCCCTTATGTCGAGCGTCCATGCTATCTCGTCGAGGGATGACAGCAGTATGGCGTCGCAGCCCGTCTCGTCGAGGAAGTCCCTCAGCCTTGCCGTCTTGGACTGTCTCGTCTCTCCCGTCTCGACGGTGAATACGGGGGTCTTTGGTATCTGCGGCCTGTCCTGCCAGAGCCTGCTCAGCAGGTCGGGCATGCTTATCACGTTGCACGGAAGTTCCGCCGCCGCTTCTGCGCTGATGCACAGTCCGTCGACCACGACTATGGCGTCGGGGCCGAACTGCGAGCCGAGCCATTCGGGTATGCCCACCTGTCCGGGAACCCTCATCTTGTGGAGTTCTACGCCCGTTCCTTCCAGCTGCTGCACCGCCTGTATGAAGTAGCGGGTGTCGGTCCAGAGCCCGGCATGGTCGAGCGTTATGACGAGGTCTCCGGCCTCGCCCGTGAATCCGCTGAGCCATTCGACCTGTTTCCACCTCGGTGCGGGATACTCGCTCGAATGCGGGTCGGAGCCGGTGATGACGACGGCGTCCCAGTCCTTGGAGAGCATCAGCCTGCGCAGCTCCTCTATCCTTTCTGCATATATGTTGTCCATGGCAATCGCTTTGTCCTCAACTGCTCAAGATACGCAGAAATCCCGGCAATTCATATAGCCGCGTGCAAATTTGTTCATGGGGACGCTTTTGAGTATCTTTGTGCCCGTAATGAAGATAGGCGACATAGACCTGGGGGAGAGGCCACTGCTGCTGGCTCCTATGGAGGACATCACCGATGCGTCCTTCCGCCTGCTGTGCCGTTCCCAGGGGGCGGACATGGTCTATACCGAGTTCATACCCTCGGACGGGCTGATACGCGACGCCGCCAAGGCCATAGCCAAGCTGCATACCTATGACGGGGAGGCGCCCGTGGGCATACAGATCTACGGGCATATTCCCGAATCCATGGTCGAGGCCGCGAAAATGGCCGAGCGGGCCTCGGAGATCGCCGGAGGGCACGGTGCAGACGTAATCGACATCAACTTCGGCTGCCCGGTAACGAAGATCGCCGGCAGGGGTGCCGGTTCCGGCATGATGCGCTATCCAGACAGGATGGTCGCCATTACCAAGGCCGTGGTCGAGGCGGTGCACAAGCCTGTCACGGTCAAGACGAGGCTCGGCTGGGACGAGGGCTCCAAGATAATAGTGGAACTTGCTGAACGGCTGCAGGACGTGGGGATCCAGGCCCTTACGATCCACGGCAGAACCCGCTGCCAGATGTACCGCGGAGAGGCCGACTGGACTCTGATAGGGCAGGTCAAGGCCAATCCCCGCATGCACATCCCCATAATCGGCAACGGCGACATCACCGATGGCCCGGGTGCGGTGCAGGCGTTCGGGCGTTACGGGGTCGACGGCATAATGATAGGCCGCGCCACTTTCGGCCACCCGTGGATATTCCGTGAAATAAAGTATTATATGGAGCACGGAGAGCCCATGCCTGAACCCGGTATCGCCGAGAAGGTCGAACTCGCCCGGACTCATCTCGACCTTTCTCTGAAATTCAAGGGAGAGCCCCGGGGAATCTACGAGATGCGCCGTCACCTGAGCTGCTATTTCAAGGGACTGCCCGACTTCAAGCAGACCAGGATGAGAATGGTGACGACCCTCGACAGGCAGGAACTGTATTCCATATTCGACGAAATTCTCCAGACTTATGATAGATAGGGTCCTTCTTTATCCGTATTATCTGTACCTGCGTCTGCGCGACCGGTACTACAGTTCTCCGAAACGCAGGCTTGCGGTGACGCAGGTGCCGTCGGTATGCGTCGGCAACATCACCGTGGGCGGTACGGGCAAGACTCCGCATGTGGAGATGATACTGCGGCTGCTGCAGGAAAGCGACAGGTGGGGAAATGCCGGCCTTGCCGTGCTCTCCCGGGGGTACAGACGCGAGAGCAAGGGTTTCCAGCAGGTGAGCCCCGACGGGAGCGCCGCGATGTTCGGTGACGAGCCGCTGCAGATAAAGAGGAAGTTCCCCGGAGTTACCGTTGCCGTCGACAAGGACAGGGTGGAGGGCTGCGCGCTGCTGTGCGACCCTTCGAAGCTCGCCTCGAAGAAGTATGCCGGGAAATGCTGGAACAGGGACTTCCCTCCGGCGGACTACATCATCCTGGACGACGCCTACCAGTACCGCAGGCTCAAGCCGACGCTCTCGATAGTGCTCGTGGACTACAACAGGCCGGTGATGAAGGATATGCTGCTGCCTCTGGGCAGGCTGCGCGACCTGCCCGAAAGGCTCTATGACGCAGACGTGATAATCGTCTCCAAGTGCCCGGACTACATCGACCTTCAGGAGCAGAAGGATTTCGCCGCATCCATGGGCGTGATGAACTACGACCCCGGGAGTTGTTCCGGAGTCAGCCGCAAGGGCCGCAGGCAGGATGTCTTCTTCACCTGCGTGGAATACCTGCCGGTGCAGGGGGCGTTCGATGTCACGGATCCCCGCTATGCCTATGCGAAGAAGGCTATACTCGTGAGCGGGATAGCGAAAGACACAGCGCTGCGAAAGTACCTGAGCGACACCTATAAGATTGCCGCGCGTTTCAGCTTCCCCGATCACCACAAGTTCACATGGTCCGACATAAACAGGATACAGCTCGCCCTGCGCAAGGATCACACGGCCGTCATAATGACGACTGAAAAGGACATCCAGCGCCTGAGGGATTTCCCGGGTCTGCCGCGGGAGATAATAGAGCGGCTCTTCGTGGTACCTATACAGACACGCTTCGTCAGCGAAGTGCAGCGAAGCGTGTTCAAGACTCTGATTACGGAGATATAGCGCCCGTTCGGGCGTCCCTCCCCGGATCTATACGGTCATTATGTCCTTCTCCTTGGCTGCGACGAGCTCGTCGACGGCCTTTACGTTCTTGTCGGTGACCTTCTGGATCTCGCCCTCGGCCTCCTTCTGCTCGTCTTCGGAGAGTCCGTCGTTCTTCTGGGCCTTCTTGAGCAGGTCGATTCCGTCCCTGCGTGCGTTGCGTACGACTATCTTGGCATTCTCTCCGGAAGCCTTCGCCTTCTTGATGAGTTCCTTGCGCCTGTCTTCGGTAAGTGCCGGGACGGTGCAGCGTATCACCTCGCCGTTGTTCTGGGGGGTGAATCCGAGGTTCGCGTCGATTATCGCCTTCTCGATCTTGGGAATCATGTTCTTCTCCCAGGGCTGGATGGCCAGGGTCTTGGCGTCGGGCGTGGTGATCGAGGCTACCTGCGACACCGGGGTGGGCGTGCCGTAGTAGTCTACGCTCACATTGTTGAAGATAAGCGGGTTGGCTTTTCCGACGCGGTATGACTTGAGGTCTTCCTCGAGGAAGTTCACCGCATCCTGCATCTTGGACTCGGTCTGATTGACTATTTCTTTTGCTTTGTCGGTTAACATATGCTGTATGTTTGATTATGCGTGTACTACGGTTCCTATCTTCTCGCCGCGCAGCAGCCTGCCGAGGTTGCCCTTCTGCTCGACGTTGAATACGATTATGGGTATGGGTCCCTGCTCGCAGAGTGCGAATGCGGTGGCGTCCATGACCTTCAGGTGGTCGGAAAGGGCCTTGGTGAAGCTGAGCTCGTCATATTTGACGGCGGCGGGGTCTTTCTCCGGGTCGGCGGTATATACCCCGTCCACCCTGGTGCCTTTCAGCAGGGCGTCCGCTCCGATTTCGAGGGCCCTGAGGGCGGCTCCCGAGTCGGTGGTGAAGAAAGGGTTCCCGGTGCCGCCGGAAATCAGGGCGACTCCGCCCTCTTCGAGGACCCTGACGGCGTCTTCCTTCCTGTAGTAGCGGGCTATCGGTTCCATGGGCGTGGCGGTGAAGACTTCTGCCCTGACGCCCTCCGAGCGCAGCGCGCAGCAGAGTCCCAGCGAATTGATGACGGTGGCCAGCATACCCATGCGGTCGCCGTTTATCCGGTCGAAGCCTTTTCCAAGGCCCTGGAGCCCGCGGAAGATGTTCCCTCCTCCGTTGACTACCGCTATCTGGTGCCCCTCGTGCAGCGCGGCGGCTATTTCGGCGGCGTATGATTTCAGGCTTTCGCTGTCAACACCCCTGCCGGATCCGCCTCCGAGGCTCTCGCCGCTGAGTTTAAGCAGTACTCTCATATATAAGTCTTGTTGAAAACTGTTTTAACAAAAGTATTTGAAAATTATGAAACTTGCAAGATTAGGACTATATTTGCAGTCCTGTAAGATTAAATTCTTGATCAAATGTTCATATTCAACTCATCAATCGGCAAGAAATTCATCCAGGCAGTGAGTGGAGCTTTCCTGATTCTGTTCCTGCTGTTGCATGCCACGATCAACTTCTTCTCTGTAATCGATTCCTTTACGGGCAAGTTCAACGCGGTCGCCGTAGACGACAAGCTCTTCAGCGCAGGTGACGGACTCTTCAAGCTCGGATGCGACTTCATGTCCACTCCGGTGATTTCGCTGCTGGTTCCTGTCCTGGCCCTCGGTTTCCTCGTGCACATCGTGTACGGATGCTGGCTTACATGGCGCAACATGCAGGCCCGCGGAGGATACAGGCGCTATGAGGTTCCCAGCAGGGCGGCGTCGGACTCATGGTCTTCGCGCAACATGCTCGTGCTCGGAATAGTGATTCTCGGAGTGCTCTGCTTCCACCTGTTCCATTTCTGGGCGAAGATGCAGCTCCCCGAGCTCACCGGAATCGGCACCTATGTCGACAACCCCTACGCGCTGCTCATGCAGACCTTCGGACACTGGTGGGTTCTCGTGATATACATCCTCTGGTTCGCCGCCCTGTGGTTCCACCTCTCCCACGGATTCTGGAGCATGTTCCAGACCGTCGGCTGGGACGGCAGCACCTGGTTCAAGCGCATCAAGGTCATAGGCATAATCGTCGTTTCGATAATCTGCCTCGCCTTCGTCTGCGTGGGAATCAACGCCTTCGTACAGGCCAATTTCATTGCGTAGGTGCATAGTTTTTGATTTTTCGATAAAAATCCTTATCTTTGCGACCCCTATTTTGTGTAGGGATCGCAATTTTTATTAACTATTTAAAGATCAAGACAGTGGACACACAAAGCTACAAGACAGTATCGCTCAACAAGGCGACTGTAGACAAGAAGTGGGTTGTCATTGATGCGACGGATCTCGCTCTTGGTCGTCTTGCTTCGCGCGTTGCGCTTGTCCTCAGGGGCAAGACAAAGCCGGGCTACACCCCTCACGTGGACTGCGGAGACAATGTCATCGTGGTCAACGCCGAGAAGGTGGCCCTCGGAGGCAAGAAAATGACCGACCGCGTGTACACCCGCTACACCGGATATCCCGGCGGGCAGAGGTTTACCACTCCCAAGGAGATTCTCGCAAAGCATCCCGAAGAGCTTGTCAGGAGAGCGGTTAAGGGTATGCTCCCCAAGACACGTCTTGGTGACGACCTCCTCGGCAACCTGTTCATCTACGCAGGTTCCGAGCATCCTCACCAGGCACAGAACCCTAAGGCAATCAAGTTGGACGAAATTTAAACAGAGTAAATGGAACAGACACACGCCCTTGGAAGACGTAAGTCAGCTGTAGCTCGCGTTTATCTCTCAAACGGCAAAGGCAACATCACGATCAACGACCGTCCTGTCGAGAACTACTTCGCTCTCGAGGCTCTCCGCTATATCGTGAACCAGCCTCTCGAAGTTACCGGCACCCTCGGCCAGTTCGACATTAAGGTGACCGTCGCAGGCGGCGGCACCAAGGGTCAGGCAGAGGCTATCCGCCTCGGTATCGCGCGCGCCCTTTGCGAGATCGACAAGGAAGCATACCGCCCCGTTCTCAAGGCAGCCGGATTCCTCACCCGCGACTCACGCGAGGTAGAGCGCAAGAAGCCCGGCCAGCCCGGAGCACGCCGCCGCTTCCAGTTCAGTAAACGTTAGTCCAAGCCGGACTTTACGGCACAGCGGCGGTTTTCAAACCAGCCACTTATCGGCGGTTGCCCCGCTGCGGAAAAGGCCGGAGACCGGAAACCCGCTACTCCGCCTTGAAGAAAAGAGACCCCGGAAGGGGACAGTTTTTAAAAAACAGAACAAACACAGATGTCACGCACAAATTTCCAGGAATTGCTTGATGCAGATGTTCATTTCGGTCATCTGGCAAGAAAGTGGAACCCCAAGATGGCTCCCTACATCTTCGACCAGAAGAACGGAATACACGTTATAGACCTGCACAAGACAGTAGGCAAGATAGACGAGGCTGCCGAAGAGATGAAGCAGCTTGCCAGGTCCGGCCGCAAGATACTCTTCGTTGCGACGAAGAAGCAGGCCAAGGACATCGTCAAGGAGAAGGCTACGGCAGTAAACATGCCTTCGATAACCGAGCGCTGGGCAGGCGGTATGCTTACCAACTTCCCCACTATCCGCAAGGCTATCAAGAAAATGTCCACTATAGACAAGATGAAGGAGGACGGCACCTACGACAAGCTCGCCAAGAGGGAGCGTCTGCAGGTGGACCGCCAGAGGGCGAAGCTTGAGAAGAACCTCGGCTCGATCCGCGATATGAGCCGTCTTCCGTCGGCGCTCTTCGTCATCGACGTACAGAAGGAGGCCAATGCAGTCAAGGAGGCCAACCGTCTCAACATTCCGGTATTCGCTATGGTTGATACATGTTGCGATCCCACACCGATTGATTATGTGATACCGGCAAACGACGATTCCGCAAACTCCATTAACTGCATCGTGAACATCCTCTGCGCCGCCATCCAGGAAGGTCTTGAGGAGCGCAAGCTCGAGAAGGACAAGGAGGCTGCAGCCGCCGAGGAGACTTCATCCGACGAGAAGCCCGCAGGAGCACGCCGCCTTCGTTCGCGCAGGTCCGGAAAGCCCTCTGCAGAGCAGGCGCCCGCAGCAGCGGAAGAGTAACAGTTCCATTTAGTTAACCAGAGATAGATTATGGCAATTACAGCAGCAGACGTAATGAAGTTACGTAAGATGACTTCTGCAGGTATGATGGACTGCAAGAAGGCCCTTGAGGAAGCCGCCGGCGACTTCAAGAAGGCTGTCGACATCATACGCGAGAAGGGTAAGCTCGTTGCGGCGAAGAGAGCGGACCGCGAGACTTCCGAGGGTGCGGTGAAGACCCGTATCTCGGGCGGAAAGGGTGTGCTCGTATGCCTCGGTTGCGAGACCGACTTCGTGAGCCGCAACGCCGATTTCCAGAACCTCGCAGAAGCTATCGCAGATGTAGCCATAGCCGCATGCCCTGCAGACCTCGATGCTCTGAAGGCCTGCAAGATGGCTGACGGCTATACCGTCGAGGAGGCCGTGGAGGCCCAGACCGGAAAGACCGGCGAGAAGCATGTGCTTGCATGCTACGCGCTCGTCGAGGCTCCTTTCGTGGCCGAGTATGTGCACAAGATCAACGGCAAGCTCGGTGCGCTGGTGGGCTTCAACAAGGAGATCCCCGCAGAGCTTGCGAAGGGCATAGTCATGCAGGTCGCTTCGATGAACCCCGTGGCCATTTCGGCCGAGGACTGCCCCAAGGAGGTCCTCGACAACGAGCTTCAGGTAGCTATCCAGAAGACCAAGGACGAGCAGGTGCACAAGGCAGTCGAGGCCGCCCTCAAGAAGGCAGGCATCAACCCCGCCCATGTCGACAGCGAGGACCACATCGAGTCCAACATGGCCAAGGGCTGGATTACCGCCGACCAGGCTGCGCAGGCCCGCGAGATCATAAAGACCGTGAGCGCGGAGAAGGCTGCGAACCTTCCCGAGCAGATGATCCAGAACATCGCGCACGGCCGCGTCCAGAAGTTCCTCAAGGAGCAGACCCTGCTCGAGCAGGAATACCAGATGAGCGACGAGAAGATTTCCGTGAAGGATGCGCTCGCAGCCGCCGACAAGGAGGCTAAGGTTGTCGCATTCAAGCGCTTCTCTCTGAACGACTGATTCTTTTGGATCCATTCATAAGGAAGTGCGGCTGTCCAGGCCGCACTTCTTGTAGTTAAGACGATGAACCTCAGATCCCTGCTGAAAGACACGGCCCTGTACGGGATGAGCAGCATAGTCGGACGCTTCCTGAACTATCTGCTCGTGCCCGTATATACCTACGCTATCACCTCGGAGAGCGGCGGGTACGGAATAGTGACGAATCTCTACGCCTATACCGCCTTTTTCCTTGCCCTGCTGACTTTCGGCATGGAGACGACCCTGTTCCGTTTCGGGAGCAGGAAGGACGAAGACGGGAGGCTGGTCTACAGTACGGCCCTGAGAATGGTCGGGGCTGTGGCGGCGCTGTTCGTGGCCCTGGTACTCGTTTTCAGGAAGCCCGTCGCAACGGCCCTCGGATATGCCGCTCATCCCGAGTATATAGCGGTCTTCGCGGTAATTACCGCTTTGGACGCGTTCCAGGCGATAATGTTCAGCCGTCTGCGGCAGCAGCGCCGGCCGTTGCGCTTCGTCCTGCTGAAGTTCTCGTTCATAATCCCGAGCGTGCTGCTGAACCTTTTCGTGTTCCTTGTGCTCCGGCAGATGCCTTCTGCGCAGTTCCTGTTCGACAGCTATGACGGGGGTGCCGGCCTGATATTCTTCGTGAACCTTGCCTGCACTTCTTTCGTGACCCTGCTCTTTATCCCCGAGATCAAGGGGATCGGCTACGGCTTCGACGCCTCTCTGGCGCGCCGTATGTTCAGATACAGCTTCCCTCTGATGCTCCTGGGCATGGTCGGGATACTGAACCAGGTTGCCGACAAGATACTGTTTCCGTATCTGATGCCGGGAGACGAGGGTATGGTGCAGCTCGGAATCTACGGTGCCTGTACCAAGATAGCCATGATCATGGCCCTGCTCACGCAGGCGTTCCGATATGCCTATGAACCGATAGTCTTCGCCGACTCGGCAGACCGCAACAGTCCCGCGACGCTTGCCGACGGCATGAAGTATTTCATAGTCTTCACGCTCCTCGCCTTCCTTGCGGTCGTGTTCTACATGCCACTGCTCAAGTATTTTATCGGAGCTTCTTATTGGGAGGGACTCGGCGTCGTTCCCGTGGTCATGCTTGCGGAGATATTCATGGGCGTGTACTTCAACCTGTCGTTCTGGTACAAGCTCACCGACAAGACCTGGTGGGGTGCGGCCATGAGCGCTGCGGGTGCGGCCGTGATGATAGCCGTGAATGTGGTTTTCGTGCCCCGCATCGGCTACTGGGCCTGCGCATGGGGCGGGTTTGCCGGCTACGGCACTGCGATGCTGCTGAGCTATTTCATCGGCCGTAGGTACTATCCTGTACGATACGACGTCAAGTCCATAGGTCTGAGCATAATTCTTGCAGCCGTCCTGCTTGCGCTGTCGCAGCTGCCTTCGTGGCTGGGAGCCGCGTGGCCGCTGTGGGCGGTGCTGTGTTTCAATACGCTCCTGCTCGGGGTCTATCTGCTTATGACTGTGTATATCATCAAAAAACGAAAATAATATTGCGTATGAAAAGATTCCTTACAATCCTGGCCTGCGTAGCAGGCATCGTGGCGCTTGTCTCCAGCTGCGGGGGCAATGCCCGCAAGAAAGCACAGGAAGAGGCCGCCGCCAAGGCTGCTGCCGATTCAGTCGCTGCCGCAGAGCAGGCGAAACTGCTCGACGAGAAGATCGCGGCCCTGCCCGACGAACCCGTGTTCGACATAATCACCACCATGGGTGTGATCAAGGTCAAGCTTTATTCCGGTACTCCCAAACACCGCGAGAACTTCGCGAGGCTTGCGCTGCAGGGATACTACGACGGCACCCTGTTCCACCGTGTCATCAACGGTTTCATGATCCAGGGCGGTGATCCCTACACTAAAGACAGTTCCGTCGATCCCGCGAAATGGGGTACTGGCGGCCCTGCATATACCGTTCCCGCCGAGTTCGTACCCGAGTACAAGCACAAGAAGGGTGCACTTGCCGCTGCACGCAGAGGCGATACCGCCAATCCTCTCAAGGAGTCTTCGGGTTCCCAGTTCTATATAGTGCAGGATGAGGCTGCGTGCGCTTCGCTTGACGGCGACTATACCGTGTTCGGCCAGACCGTCGAGGGCTTCGACGTAATCGACAGCATTGCTGCCGTAGAGACTGACAGCAGGAACCGTCCCCTTCAGGAAGTGAAAATTGTTACCGTCAAACTTGACGAGAACCAGGAATAGGCACGGTTCTTGTAATTTTATTGACTGAATAGTTTTTTCATAGGTTTAATTTTAGGTTAGAATTGCTGTAAGGTCGCGATGTGATATCGCGACCTTACTATTTTTCGTATATTTACATCGGAACAGGACATTATGACAAGGATTCTGACAGTATTTGCACTTGTTGCGGCGGGATTTCTCGCCTTGTGCCGGCCTGTATGCGGACAGGAGGCGGCTGCGTCTCCGTATTCCGGGGAGAACATGCCTTTCTTCCCGGCGTGCGCCGGAGCCGTGCTCGTATATGAAGACAGGGATGCCGAGGGCAGCCTGCTCAGTTTCACTACGGATTCGACCGTGTCAGTGGACGGTGACTTCTCCCGCGGGAGGGCAACGGTGCTGTCTACCGTGGCCGCTCCTGAAGATACGCAGCGGGTCGCGACATCCGTCCCGGTGATATTCGACGGCGGGGAGGTGATAACCGATGTGGCGGCGCTCATGCAGTCGTCCATGCAGGATATGGTGCTGCAGTCTATGGCGGCTGCGGGAAGTGTCGGCGAGGGCGAGGAGGAGGCGGTGGCCGAGGTGATCGGAAAGATGCGCGTATCCGGGCAGTGCCGCGGAATACCGGCCGACATATCGGTCGGCGACGAGCTGCCGGACTACGGCATCGAAGTCAAGATCATGTTCCTGACCACGAAGATTGATGTGAAGGACAGGCGCGTGACGGGCCGCGAGAGGATAGAGACTCCTGCCGGGACTTTCGACTGCTATGTGGTGGAGGAGGAACTCTCCGTCAAGGCCATGATGATGAACGAGAAGAGCTCGCAGAAGTCCTGGTATGCCCGGGGCGTCGGCCTGGTAAGGCAGGAGAGCCGGATCAGGAAGAAACTTACCGGCACGAGTGTCCTCACGGAATGCCGCAACCTTGGAAACTGACAGGCTTATGGATATGGAAATGGACAAGAGTGTTTCGGCAGGGCCGTGGCGCAGCCTTTCAGCTGCCGAGATAGAAGCCCTCGAGGCCGGAGGGAACAGCTGCCGCGACTGGAGCCTGCTGCGTGTCAGCGGACAGGAGTTCCGTCCCGAGAGGGTCAGGGGCTGCAGTTTCAGCGGGACGGTGCGTATAGGACGCATTCCCGACAGTTCTCTGGAATACGGCCCGCTCAGGCTGCCCGCGGGAATCTACGGCTCATATATAGACAGTTGCGACATCGGGGACGGCTGTGCTGTCCATAATGTCGGCTTGCTCGGCCGCTATGTCGTCTGCCGCGGGAGCATGCTTTTCAATGTCCAGCAGATGACGGCATCGCCTGACGCCGCGTTCGGCTGCGCCGTGGACAGGGAAGGCGCGATAGCGGTAATGAACGAGTCGGGACGCCGCAGCGTACTGCCTTTCGTCGGAATGAATACGGCGGACGCGTATCTGTGGGGGAAGTACCGCGACGATGCGGCGCTGCAGGAACGGCTTGCCGTCATGACGCTCGACGAAAACCGCCGGACCGCCGGGGGACGGGGGCTGGCGGGCGAGGGCTGCATCGTGAAGAATACCGTCCTTGTCGAGGATGTGCGCCTCGGTGCGGGCTGCGTCGTGGATGGAGCGCAGCGCCTGCGCAATCTGACGGTCTGTTCCTCCGCAGACGAACCGACGCATATAGAAGGGGCCGCGATGCTCGAAGACGGTATCGTCGGCTACGGCAACCATATATACGACGGCTGCACCGCGCGCCGTTTCGTGACAGGAAGCAACTGCACGCTCAAGTCGGGACTCCGCCTGTACGACAGCATAGCAGGAGACAACAGCACCCTCGCCTGCGGGGAGGTGGTGTGCAGCCTGATATTCCCCGCGCACGAGCAGCACCACAACAGTTCCTTCCTTATCGCCGCATGTGTGGGCGGGCAGAGCAACATCGCTTCGGGCGCGACCCTCGGCTCGAACCACAACAGCCGTGCGAGCGACGGGGAACTGGTCGCAGGCCGCGGTTTCTGGCCCGGACTGTGCACCTCCGTAAAGCATTCGTCATCTTTCGCGTCGTATACCCTGCTGGTAAAGGGGGCGTTCCCCGCTGAACTGGATGTCAGGCTGCCTTTCAGCCTCGTCGCCGACAATGAGAAAGAGGGGGTGCTGGAGATAATGCCGGCCTACTGGTGGATGTACAACCAGTACGCCCTTGCGAGAAATGCCTCCAAGTACAGGTCGAGGGACAGACGCGTGACGATAAGGCAGAACATCGAGTTCGACACCTATGCGCCGGACAGCATGGAAGAGGTCATGCAGGCAAGACGGCTGCTCGCACTGTGGACGGGAATGTCCGTGCACGGCAGCGGCGCAGGGTCTGAAAGTCTCGAGGAGGAAGGGGCGGCCCTGCTTTCGGCCGGGCCCGCCGCCCTCGCCGGGACGGAGATTACCGCCCCGGGTGTGGAGAACTCCAGGCGCAAGGTACGCATACTCAAGGCCGCTCAGGCCTATGCGGCATATTCGGACATGATAAGGCACTATGCCGTGCAGCAGGTGCTGGAATATTTCGGTTCAGACCCTCATGCCTGCGTGGAATCCCTGAACCTTATGGCGTCAGGTCCCCGGGACACGGAATGGGTGAATCTCGGAGGCCAGCTTGTGCGCGGCTGCGATGTCGGGCAGCTGCGCTCAGACATCGTTTCCGGAAAACTGCCCGGCTGGGATGCGGTGCACGGACGCTATGACGGACTTTTCAGGCGTTATCCCGAAGACAGGCTGCGGCATGCCCTTCATTGTTTGGTTTCGGTTGAAGGCTGGACCGGGATAGGAGCGCAGCAGCTGCTGCATCTGCTCTCAGAAGAGGAAAGGATATGCCGCGGCATACTCGACGGCGTCGTTTCGAGCCGGGAGAAGGATTTCGGCAATCCCTTCCGCCGCGCGACTTTCCGTAATTGTTCCGAAATGGACGCCGTGGCAGGCTCTCCCGGGGATGACGGCTTTATAAGGCAGGTGAAGGAGGATACGGCTGCCGTCCTCGAGAGGATCGCACGCTTGAAGTCCGTCCTGTCCTGAGTACTCCGCGGGTATGGATTATCTTCTGAATGATTCGACCGACGCCTGGTTCAACATGGCGTTCGACGAGTACTGCCTGGAGCGGTATCCGTGCGGCGGGGCGTTCTTCTATCTGTGGCGCAACTCCCCGTCGGTGATAATAGGCTACAACCAGAATGTCTGGGCAGAGGTGGATTTGGACTATATCGGCTCGCGCGGGATTAGGCTTGCGAGGCGCGTCACGGGTGGGGGAGCGGTGTATCACGACCTCCAGAACCTCAACTATACCATAGTCGGACGCGGCGTAAGCCCGCAGCCCGTGGTGGATGCGCTGCGCTCGCTCGGGCTCGACGCCGTCCTGAGCGGCCGCAACGACATATTCGTGGGAGGCAGGAAGGTGTCGGGATTCGCGCGCAGGCTCGGTTCGCGCCGCGAGATAATACACGGGACGCTGATGTATGACGTGGATCTCGACGAAATGTCGAGAGCGCTGGACGCCCCCGGCTCGAAGCTGCATGCCAAGGGGGTTGCGTCGGTGAGAAGCCGTGTTGCAAATATAAGGGACCTGCTTCCCGGTATAGCGTCGGTCGGGGAGCTTGCATCTGCCCTTACCGGGATATTGGGCCGCGGAGGAAGGGAACTCGACTTCGGAGAGGAGCGGCTGGATGCCGTACGGAGGCTTTCCGAGACCAAGTTCTCGACATGGGACTGGATCTACGGCAGGAGCGCGGCAGCCGGGCTGCGCGGCAGGCTGCGGCTTGCGTGCGGGACGGTGGAGGCAGCACTCGACATGGACGGCGGGTATATCAGGCAGCTGTCGTTCGGAGGGGATTTCATAGGAAGACTCCCCTCGGAAGCGATCGCGTCGCGTCTGAGGGGAGTCCGCTATGACAGGGCTTCGATATTGTCCGCCCTCGATGGCTTCGATGTATCTTCCGTGTTCGACGGCACCGATGCGGCCGGACTGGCGGAATTCATCAGTTCTTTACGGGATCCTTCGGAGTAGGAGGCAGAGGCCTGTAGTCCTCGAGTTCCTCGAGCAGTACTTCCACGGCCTTTTCAAGCTGCGCGTCCTTGCCGAGGTAGTCTTCGAAGGGGTTGATGTCGACCACTATGTCGGGGTCGACCCCGTGGCCTTCGATGATCCACTCTCCTTCGGTAGAGTATGAGGTGAAGAACGGCGTACGCATATCCTGGCCGTCCACGAAGGGCTTAGAGCCGGAAATGCCCACTATTCCGCCCCAGGAGCGCGTGCCGATAAGCTTGCCGAGCCCGAGTTTGCGGAATCCGTAGGGGAACAGGTCGCCGTCAGAAGACGAATACTTGTCTATCAGACAGACTTTGGGCCCGTAGAAGGTCTGGTTGGGCACGGGCTCGTTGGCTCCGTTGCGGTACATGCTGATGCGGTAGACCTCGCGCTGCAGCCTCTCCAGGATTATGGGCGATACGTTTCCGCCTCCGTTCATCCTGTCGTCGATTATCAGCGCCTTCTTGTCGAGCTGGGTGTAGAACATCTTTGTGAACATGTCGAGTCCCTCGGAACTCATGTCGGGGATGTGTATGTAGCCTATCTGTCCGTCGGAGAGCCTGTCGACGATGTCGATGTTCCTCTTGACCCATTCGTGGTATGCAAGCTGCGACTCGTCGCCTATAGGCTTCACATACACGGTGCGGCTGTCCTTTCCGGACGCGTCGGAAGATACCTTGAGCGATACGGTCTTGCCGACCTTTCCTATCAGTGCCGCGCCGGGGTCGGGCAGTTCGGATGCGGGGATTCCTGCGACTTCGGTTATGTAGTCGCCTGTACTGATGTCAAGTCCGGACTCCGCGAGGGGAGAGCGCAGGCTCTTGTCCCAGGTGGCTCCCTCGAAGATCTTCTCTATGCGGAAGGCACCCGTGCGGGGGTCTTTCGAATATGAGGCGCCGAGCAGTCCGGTCTGGATGCGGGGAATCTCGGGCGACTCTCCGGAGGTGATGTACGCGTGGCCTACGTTGAGCTCGCCCAGCATCTCGCCTATGAGGTAGGTGAGGTCGTCTCGGTGGTTGACATAGGGCAGCATCTGGGCGTATTTCTCGTAGACATGGTCCCAGTCGGCACCGTGCATGTTCTCTACATAGAATCCGTCGCGGGTGATCCTCCAGCTCTCGTCGAATATCTGCTTCCACTCCGCCTTGTGGTCTATTGTCATGTCTATATCGCCTACGGGCAGGCTGCCGGCCTTGCCGGGAGCGGCTCCGAAGTTCACGACCTTGTAGTCTCCGTCAGAGCGGACGAGGGCCTTCCTGTAGTCTGCGGTGTATGCCATGGGATAGGGCATGGGGCAGCTGTCGGTCTCCAGGGTCTCGAGGTCGAGGGTCATCATTCCGCCGGGGCCGCGGTAGTACAGCGTTCCGTCCACGGCGGCGATAGCGCTGACATAGCCCGTGCCTACGGGCAGCGGGGCTATACGGAGCGCCATGCCGTCGGTGTCTACCTTCATCAGGCTCTCTTCGGCAGACTTCTCCCTCCCGGCAGATTTCCTGCCCTTGCCGTCCTCGGAGGCGGCCTCAGGCTCTTCCGCAGGGGAGTATTCGTCTGATTTCGCCAGTACCGGGTTGGGAGTGTCTTCTGCGAGAGGCAGCACGAACAGCCTTCCGGCGACATTATAGGAGGTATTCCACTCTACGCTCGAATATACCGGCCTGAACTCCGTCATGGAGGTGAAGAACAGGTATTTCCCGTCTGTCGAGAATACGGGCGAGGAGGCGTCGTACCAGCGGTCGGTGACCTGGTAGCTCTTGCGTGCACCGAGGTCGTATAGGTACAGGGCGCTCATCCTGTTGTCCAGCTGCGTGGTGTATGCCGCCCAGCTGCCGTCGGAACTTACGATGAACGAACTGATTCCGCCTACCTCTCCGGTGAGCAGGCACTCCAGTCTGCCGCTGTCCGCGTCGAGCCTGTAGAGCTTGCGGTCGTCGGTGTTGAAGAACAGGCTCCTGCTGTCGGGGCTCCACTGGAGGCGCGAGGGATAGCCGCTCTTGAACGACGTGAGCTTCCTCGCCTCCGAGAAATCGGAGTACGGAGCGACATATACCTGGTATTCTCCGTCTGCATCCGACAGCCATGCGATGCGCTCTCCGTCGGGACTCCACACGGCCTCCCTTTCATGCGAGCCGGGGGTGCGGGTGAGGTTGTAGACCGGCCCCTGCTCCGCGGGCAGGGAGAAGATGTCGCCGCGTATCTCCATTATCACCCTGCTGCCGTCAGGGGAAAGGTCTGCCGATCCGATGCGGCCGACCATACCGCTGCGGTATTCGCTGCGGCTGTAGATGTCGTCGTCCGCGAGGTATATCGTGACCTTTTCGGCCTTGCCTCCGTTCCGCACGTCGTACTTATAGATGTAGCCGCCGTTCTCGAAGACTATGTACCTGTCCGAGTTCGAGGGGAACTTGCAGTCGTATTCGCTGAAGTCGGTCACCTTCTCCGTCTGTCCGCTCACGGTGTCGTAGACGAAGAGGTTCATCGTCCTGTCCCTGTCGGAGAGGTAGTAGATCTCGTCGCCTATCCACATCGGGAATATGTCCTGGGCGTCGTTGTCGGTTATCTTCGTGAGCTCCGTGGTGCCGACTGTGTTTATCCAGATGTCGTCGGCCTGGCCGCCGCGGTAGTATTTCCAGGTGCGGAACTCGCGGAACATCCTATTCATCGCGAGCCTGCTGCCGTCGGGCGAGTAGGAGCAGAAGCCGCCCTCGGTCGTAGGAATTACCTCGGGAAGCCCTCCGTCGACGCTTATCTTGCACAGGCGTCCCCTGAGTCCGCTGAAGTTGTGCTGCTTGCTGCGGTAGACTATCTGGCTGCCGTCCGGAGTCCAGCCCATGACGATGTTGTTGGGGCCCATGCGTTCGCCTATCTGGTCGCGCGAAACCAGGGCCGAGTAGGTGAGCCTTACGGGCTCGCCGCCTTCTATCGGCATGGTGTAGACCTCGGTGTTGCCGTCATACTGCCCGGTGAACGCTATGGTCTTGCCGTCCGGAGAGATCCTGGGGAAGCTCTCGTAGCCGACATGGGACGTCAGCTTCACGGCCGTGCCGCCGTCGATGCCGACGCTGTAGAGATTGCCTGCATAGCAGAACACAATTTTGTCCCCGCCTACCGTGGGGAACCTGAGAAGCCGTGCTTCCTGCTGCCCGGCCGCCGCGCTCAGTTGCAGCAGCAGCGCAAGGGCGAGCGACAATGTCACTGTTTTCTTCATAACGGTATCTGTTTATGGGTTTGTCTGCTCCTGTACCGCCTCCGAGAAGGCAGTCTCCTTGATGATCTCGGATACGCTCGGGTGCGGGAATATCACTTTCTGCAGCTGTCCTATATCCATTCCGGCCTCGATTGCGGCGGCCGCGACGGGTATGATCTCGGAGCACGGGCCTCCTATCATCTGCATTCCGAGCAGCCGTCCCGTGCCCTTCTCGGAGACTATCTTGCACAGCCCGTTCTCCCTCTCTGTCTCGGCGACGAAGCGTCCCGAGTAGGTGAGAGGCAGCTTGCGCACTTCGGCCTCCAGCCCCTCTCCGACGGCACGGGCGAAGGTCATGCCGACCGAGGCTACCTCGGGCGAGGTGTAGACTACGGAGGGAACGGCGGCATAGCTCATCCTGTCTTCCTTTCCGAGCATGTCGTTCACCGCCACTTCGCCTTCGCGGCTGGCGCTGTGTGCGAGGAGCGAGCGTCCCGTCACGTCGCCTGCGGCGTATACGCCTTCGACGCTGGTGCGCATGTGCTCGTCCACCGTTATGCCCCTTTCCGTCCTGACGCCTATGCTTTCGAGCCCTATGCCGTCGAACGACGGCCTGCGGCCTACGCATACCAGGACTTTCTCGGCGCTCCTGCTGCCGCAGGCTCCCTGCGCGTCCTCGAAGGTCACCTTTCCCCCTTCGGCTCCGGTCACCCTGCATCCGAGCAGGAACTCTATGCCGCGTTTCTCATATATCCTGCGCAGGGTTCCGCTGATTTCTTCGTCCATGGGGCCGAGTATCTTCCCGAGCATCTCTATCACGCACACCTTGCATCCGAGCGCGTTGAAGAAGGATGCGAACTCCATTCCTATGACGCCTCCGCCTATGACCGTGAGGCTTTCGGGAAGGGATTCCAGCCTGAGTATCCCGGTGCTCGTGACGACTGCGGGATTGTCCCTGCCGAGGCCGGGCACGGGCGGAACCACCGCCTCCGAACCGGTGCATATGAGCAGCCTGGCGGCAAGGCGGCAGGCTCCCGAAGCGGTGCAGACCCTGAAGCTGCCGTCGTCCGCGCGTCCGTCGATACGGGCGCTTTCGGCCACGACCTCCACTCCGAGGTGTTTCATCGACGACTTTATCGCCGCGACGAGCTTCCTGACCACCTTGTCCTTGCGCGCCATGATTCCGCCGAAGTCGAAGCTGACGTTTTCCGCATGGACGCCGAACGCTCCGGCCTCCTTGGCATGTGTGTACTGCTTTGCGCTGAACAGCAGGGATTTGGTTGGTATGCAGCCCTCGTTCAGGCATACTCCTCCGAGGGAGTTCCGTTCGAAGAGGACGACTTTCATCCCTCCTTCCGCCGCCCTCTGTGCCGCGACATACCCTCCGGGGCCGCCGCCGATTATTGCAAGGTCATAGATGGTTTCCATATAGAATGATTTTTACTGTCCTTGTGAACCCCACAGCCTCGAGGCGCATCCTTCGAGTTCCGAAGCGGTGCTGCCGGAGACGAATTCCTCTATGCTGCCGTCAGGCCCGCCCTCGAAGACGAGCGGCACCGTCCCGAAGATGTCCTCCAGTTCCGCCGAGAGTTCCTGCGGAAGGCTGTCCAGCGACAGCTCGGCAAGCATCTTCGAAGGTATCCCTATTTCCGGGACGATACTTATGCCGAGCAGCCTTGCATGGCGCACGAGACGCTCCAGCTCCGGCCTGGAGTAGGTCTTCTCACCGCGGTAGGCCGTCATCTGCGCAAGCAGGGGGAAGGCCTCGGTCTGAGGGCGCCAGCAGTCGTCGTCTGCGACCATGAGCCTGAGGACATTGAGCTTTACCGACGCCATGTTGTCCAGGAAGGATTCCAGCCGCGCCACATCCGAATATGCGGCGGCGACATCAATCCTTACGGCCCTGACGGCGTTGTCCGGACAGTCCGCGAGGGTGCAGCAGGGAAGGGTCCACCTTACTCTCTGCTGCACGGGCCTGGGCTCGTATATGGCATCCGGGAGCATCTGCCTGAGGGTCTGTACGGAATGGAGTATTCCTGCGGTGCCCCCTGCCCGTACGACGGCCGTGCCGGGTTGTATGTCAAGGCTGTAGGCCTCCTCGGGCATGCCCTCGTCGATAAGGAATATCATTCCCTTGACCGCCCCCGACGCGGTGGCGCCGTCGAGTCCGACGGGAGACGATACGGGAGAGGTCTTGCCGCAGACGAGCGACAGCCTCGAGGCCAGGGCCTGGACGGCCTCCCTTGCGGTGCTGTCCAGCGACGATGAGTATTTGAAGGCGGCTCCGGACATCCTGAAACTGCCTTTCAGCAAGGTCACGCTGTCGGGAGCAGGACGAATGCCGTCCACCCCGTCGGCCGAGAGACAGGGCGCTGCGCACAGGAGGACGATCATTGTGAATAACAGATTCTTCATTACAGGTAGACTATGAGGCCTATAACCCCGGCCGCGATCAGCAGGGGTATGGGGCCGGCTTTTTTCGTATATGACAGTATGAATGCGGCTGCGAACATCGCCCATGACAGCCAGTCGGGGAAATTCTCCCTGATGACCGAGATGCTGGGCCGCAGTCCGTCGAAGTCTATGTTGAAAATAAGTATCAGGGCCGCGGCGGCAATCATTCCTGCGACCACGGGCTTCAGGGCCTTCATGGTTCCGATGAACACCGGACTGGTGTGGAACCTGTCGACTATTCTGATTATCCCGTAGAACACGAGGAACGACGGCAGCACTATCGCCAGGGTGGCGGCTGCAGAGCCGAATATAGAGACTGCGCTTCCGTAGCCGGCGTCGTGGAACACCTCGAAGCCTACATAGGTGGCGCAGTTGATGCCTACCGGGCCGGGAGTCGACTGCGAGATCGCGACTATGTCGGTAAACTCTGGTTCCGTGAGCCAGGCGTGGGAGTTGACTACCTCGTTCTGGATCAGGGAAAGCATCGCCGCGCCTCCTCCGAAGTTGAAGAGACCTATGACGAAGAAGGTGCTGAACAGCTGCCAGAGTAGGGATAGTATCATTTCTTCTCGGGTCTGTCCTTTAGTGCGGATATCCCTGCCGCGACAGAGATCGTCGCGAGGATTATCCATATCGGTGAAACTTTCAGGAACGCCACGGCAAGCAGCGTTGCGCCTGCCAGCAGATATGCCCACCAGCTCTTGCAGCCGGCCTTTGCCATACCCACCGCGGGGACGAGGATCAGCGAGACGGCGACGGGTCTGATGCCCTTGAAGATACTGCTGACTATGGCGTTGTCCTTGAAATTGGTGAAGAACATCGCGATCAACAGGATTATCACGAACGATGGCAGCACCGCGCCTATCGATGCCATTATGCTGCCCTTGAGCCCTGCGAGCCTGTATCCTGTGAATATGGCCGTATTGACTGCAAGGAGTCCGGGAGCGCTCTGGGCGAGGACGATGATGTCGTCGAGCTCCTCTGCCGAAGCCCAGCCCCTGTCGGATATTTCCTTTTCTATCAAGGGAATCATCGCCATGCCGCCGCCTATGGTGAAGGCGCCTACCTTTGCGAATACGGCGAACAACTCCCACGAACTAACCGTCTGCGTCATAGTCCAAAGGTAGGAATTCTCGGGCAGAATTGCAATCGGATACGAAAAGAGCGGCCGTCAAAGGCCGCTCCTTCTTGTTGATATGTCGTACCGAAACCTGCTAGAGGTTGGGGTTGACTTTCTTCCAGTCTGCGACGGCGGGGATGATGCCGAGGCTGATGATCTCGTCACGCATCTTGCACAGGTGCTCGTACGAAGCCTTGAGCTCGGCCATTTCCTCGGCGGTACCCTGAGGATCGGTGTAGTGCACTCCGGTTGCGTCGATTACCGTGGGCATGGCCATCATGACGTTCTGGAACTGGGCGTTGTTGACATAGCATCCGGCAGGCCAGGTGAACTTGTCTCCGCCCATTGCCGCCTCGATCATCTTTACGGCGTTGTATGCGGGGCTCTGGAACGAGCTGCGGCCGCGGAGCTTGATGATGTTGGAGCCTCCCTGTACGGTGTTGTGCTTGATCTCGGCCCATTTCTCGTCGGAAAGATGCTTCTCGGCGAGGGGAGTGCCGTCGATCTTCACCTGGGATGCGAATACGGCCATTGCCTCACCGTGTCCGCCGTAGGTGTGTGCTCCGGTAACCTTGCTCTGCTGTACGCCGAACTCCTGGGCGAGCGCCTCCTGGAGACGGGTGGAGTCGAGGGCGGCGAGAGTGGTGACGCACTCGGGCTTAAGGCCGGAATGCAACAGCACTACGAGGCCGGTGAGGTCGGCGGGGTTGAAGATCACGACCACATGCTTCACGTCGGGGCAGTAGGTCTTGACGTTCTTTCCGAAGTCCTCGGCTATCTGGCAGTTGCCCTTGAGGAGATCCTCGCGGGTCATGCCTTCCTTGCGGGGAGCTCCGCCTGAGGAGATGATGTACTTGGCATCCTTGAATGCTACCGCGGGGTCGGTAGTCCAGGTTATATTCGCCCCATCGAATGCGCAGTGGTCCATTTCGGCTACTACGCCCCTGAGGCCGGGCTCGTAGACATCATAAAGGCAGACATTCGGTGTCAGCTTGAGCATCAGGGCTGTCTGGGCCATGTTGGAGCCGATCATTCCGGCGGCACCTACGATGACCAATTTTTCGTCAGTGATGTAATTCATTTCCTTATGGTAATAGAGTGTTTGACTAATGTGTCGCAAATATACAAAAAATCATTATCTTTGCTGCGTTATAAAACATTTTATGGCACTCTATCTGATAAAAGATCTTGACGACGACTACCACTCGAAACTGGGAGTCTGGCAGATTACCGAGTCTGAAAAAGAGCTTCGCAGCCTCTGTTCGGTCCCTTCCGACGAACTGGAAGAAATATCATACATCAAAAGCGAGTCGCTGAGAAAGCAGAAGCTGGCCGTCAGGGCTCTTCTGGACGCCCTTTTCGAGGAGAAAGTCTATCTCAGCCACCATGACAACGGCAAGCCGTACATCGAGAACTCGTCAATCAACCTCAGCATAACGCATACCGACAAGTACGTCGCGGTGATATACAACGACACCGAGGAGGTCGGGATAGACTGCGAGTCGCTCGACCGCGACTTCTCGGCCGTTGAGAAGCGGGCGCTGTCAGAGGACGAGATCGACGACCTTGACGAGGAGAAGCGCAACGAGCAGCTTGCCATATACTGGTGCGCAAAGGAGGCGGTGTTCAAGAAGATGTCGCAGCACAACGTCGACTTCGCCGAGCAGATAGAGATCGAGAACTTCCACCTCCGCGGAGAGGGAGAGCTCGACGCCACCTTCACCCAAAAGGACGGATTCGAGGAGGAACTCCACCTGCAGTACATGACCTTCGACCGCCATGTGCTGGTGTGGGTCGCCGGCTGAATTTCCTGAACCCCCTTGTTGTCCTATTTGTCGGGCCTCAGCCAGTTCTGCGGGTCCTGGGGGGTCCTTTCCTTCCATATCTGGAAGTGCAGTTGGGTCTGGCCGTCTATGGTGTCGACCTTGCCTATGGGCTGCCCCGTCCTTACCTTGTCGTAGGACTTGACATATACTTCCGAGAGCTTGCAGTAGAATGTGAAGTAGCTGCCGTGCTGTACGAGCACGCACTTGTTGTATCCCGGCATCACGATTATGCTCCGTACCTCTCCGTCGAATACGGCCCGTACTTCATCGCCCGGCAACAGGCCTATGTTGATGCCGTTGTTGAAAGGCATGACGAGCGAGGTGTATACGGGATGCGTGTGCCTGCCGAAGCCTTCGAGCACCGGTCCGTCGGCCGGCCACGGTAGCCTTCCCTTGTTGTTCTCGAACTCGGCGGCGAGTTTGTAGTCTATGGTCCTAGGGGTCTCTTTCCTGTCTCCCGCTTCGTCCTGCTTCTTTTCGAGTTCGGCCATGTATTCGGCGATGATGCGCTCTATCTCCTTGTTGAGCGCCTCCACCTGCCGGCGTTTCTCGTTCAGCTCCTTCTGGTATTTGCGCTTGTCCCTGCCGAGCTGCGCCACCAGGTTGTCGGACCGTTTCTCGTCGCTGCTGAGATCTATCATCTCCTGCTTCCTGCGGTCTCTGAGGTCCTCGGCGCGGACTTTCATCCTGGAGAGGACGGCGAGGGTCGTGTCGAGCTGCGAGCGGGCGTCCTTTATCCTGCGCCCTTCGGCGTTCATCTGCGACGAAAGGCTCTTCAGGTAGGAATACCGCCTGCCCGCCTGTCCCAGGTCCTCGCTCGTAAGGAGGTATATGTACCACAGCTGTGCGTTGCGGTTGCGGTATGCGCCCTTGACGAGCCTGGCATACGATTCGCCCATGGCCCCTATCCTCGCCGAAAGCGAGTCGGCGTTCCTCTGCGCCCTCGATATGCTGTCCGAGAGCACCTTTATCTCGCGTTCGCTGTCTGCGAGCAGCTCTTTCCGGTTCGCCAGCTTCTTGCGTATCAGGGTCAGTTCGTTCAGGGCGTTCGTACTGCGTGCGGAATTGTCCTGCAACTGTCTTTCAATCTGGGCGATTTCCTTTTCGAGGGTGGCCTTGCGGGCCTGCTGCCGCGCGGTATCCTGGGCGCGGGCGGGACAGACTGCGCAGAGGGCCAGTACGGCGGCCGCCGTTATTGAAAGATACCTTCCTCTCATCTTGACTTCTGTTGTGAAAGATTTTCGTAGTAGCTTGCGAGCTCGTCTTCGCCGAGTGCCTTGAGCACCTCAGAGTAGTGGCCGAGCACCTCGGAACTGTCCTTCCCTCCGTAGATCATCGCCCTCTTGAAGTGGGGCTTGGCCTCTTCGGGCCTGCCTTTGAGGTACAGTATCCAGCCGAGCGTGTCGAGATAGGTCGCGTTGTCGGGTTCAAGCTCCACCGCCCTGCGGCTCATCTTCAACGCCTTGCGCAGCGAACGCCTCTCGAGCGAGAGGAAGTAGGCGTAGTTGTTGAGCACTGCGGCGCAGTCAGGGTCGACCGCGAGGGCCATGTCGTATGCCCTGTATGTCCTGCGCATGTCCCCTGTCTCGTGGGCGAGGTCGCCTTCCAGGTTGTAGGCCAGGGCCAGGCTGGCCGTATCGGATGCGGCGGCCGCGGCTTCAGCCAGCCGTGCACACTGCTCGATTGCGTCGTCGTACTTCTGCTCTATGGTGAGAAGCTGCACCTTGAGCAGGTTGGATTTGACATCCCCGGGATGAAGCTCCAGGCAGGTGTCCACAAGTTCGGCGAGCTTGGCTCCCCAGACCCAGTAGAACTTGGAGTCCATGTTGCGGACAATCGCCTCGATGTAGTCGCTCTTGATGCCCGGCCTGACCTGCGGCTTTGAGACGAAGCCGTCGAGGGCGGCGAAGAATGCAGGATTGTTCCCTCCGAGCCTCAGGGCCTCGATCCGCCCGAGTTCCGCCGGAGTATAGTCAGGCGCTATTTCGAGCGCCTTTTCATAATATGACAGGGCGGTGTCGTCCAGCCGCTGCGAAAGCCTTACGTCGCCTATCAGGGAGAGGGTGTAGGGATTCGAGTACATCCCCGGGTTCATCTCTATCAGCCTTTCGCACCAGTTGGCGAACTGTGTACGGTTTCCCGTGCCGTTGTACAGCGTCACGAGGGCATAGACATACCATTCGTTCGTCGTGTCGCGCTGGAAGGCTTCCTTCAGGTGCAGCTCGGCGGCCGCGGGATTGCCGGAGTACATTTCGCACATACCCAGATAGTAGCTGACGGCGTCGTCCTGCGGAGACTGTTCGTGGAGAGCCTCGAACTTGAGCCGGGCGGGTTCCACCGCACCTTCCGAGAACTCGGCCACCGCACGCAGGAACAGACCGGTCTCCTGTGTCTGCTGGGCGTGCAGGGCGGCACATGCCGCGGCAAAAAGCAATATGAGGTTCAGGCGCTTATTCATCTCAAACACAAAAGTATGTAATTTATTGGGAAAAAATGGCTACTTTAGCACGAATTATTTTCAGTTTTCAAGATGCAACTTTTCGGTAACAAGAAGCATCTTGGTACCTGGAAAGCAGAATGGATTGAAGGCGCAAGGCGGGGTGACCGCAAATCGCAGAAAGCCATCTACGACGCGCTGAGCGGCAAAATGTATGCCATCTGTCTCCGCTATATGGGCGACAGGGATGCGGCGGAGGATATCCTGCAGGACGGCTTCGTGACCTTGTTTTCCAAGCTCGACAGTTATTCGGGGGCCGGTTCCTTCGAGGGCTGGGCGCGCAAGATCTTTGTCAACACGGCACTCATGAGCCTCAGGAAGAAGGATGTCCTGAAGAACAGCGACGACGTGGACGCGGCCTGGAACATAACCAGCGACGAGCCGAGCGCGATACAGAAGATAGGTTACGCCGACCTGCTCAAGATGATCTCGAAGCTCCCGCCCGGATTCAGGACCGTCTTCAACATGTATGTCATCGAAGGATATTCCCACAAGGAGATAGCGGAGGCGCTCGGCATTTCCGAGACGACTTCCCGCTCCCAGCTCCAGAGGGCGAGGATGCTGTTGCAGTCAAAGATTAAAGAAAGGTATTGAGACAAGATGCGGAAAAACTATTTGGACGAATTCGACAGAGAGGTCCGTACCCTCATGGAGGCTGCGGAGCTGGAACCTTCCCGCGACGTGTGGGAGGGTATCAGCGCCCGGCTTGACGCCGGGGCTGCGGAGTCAGCTGCGGCGGGTTCCCGTCCCGTCTGGTACAGGTGGGCCGCTCCTGCGCTTGCTTTCGCTTGCGTGGCGGTCGGCGCGTTCCTGATATGGTCTAGGCCGCGCGAATCCGCCGTCGAAAGGCTTTCCTCTCCGATTCTGGCCGATTCACGCAGCCGCATTGAGACCGAATATGCCGGGCCGCAGGTGTCATTTGACGAATATGTCTCCGGAGGCATGCTGCCCATGGGAGTGAGCGATGACGCTCTCCGCATGCTCGGTTCGGCAGTGGCGGAGGCCGCTCCCTCGGGACTGCTGCCCAGGAGCGTATGGCCTGATGCCGGCTCCGGCGAGGATATACCCGACTCTTCTTCCCTGAGCCTTGACAGGAGCGACAGGAAGGTGATAGCCGAGGTCGATCCGTTCGCGATCCTCCAGGCCGACGACCTCAGGGCGCGCAAGAAGCCCAACAGCCCTTCGGTCTATGCCAAGGGTGCCGTGGGCGGCAACAACTCCGACGGAATCCTGCGCAAGACGGCGATGATGTCGCCCGGCACGTCGGGGGCCGGGAACACCGGAATCACCGAACTCAGCGAATCGTCGTACGGGGTGCCCTTCACGCTCGGACTCGGAGTCAGGGTGTATTTCATGCCGAGGGTTTCGGTAGGCACGGGTATCGACTACAGCCTGCTGACGCGTACGTTTACCGGTGAATACATGGACGAGGCCGGGACTTTCCTGCACACGCTGCAGTATATCGGCGTCCCGCTTAACATATATTACGATGTCATCAGTTCGGAGAGGATCAAGTTCTATGTGCACGCCGGAGGAGAGGTGGAGAAGTGCATATCCAACAGATATACTTTCTACTCCTCGCCCGATGTGACGCTTTCCGAGCCCGTAAGGAAGCTCCAATACTCCGTAGGTGCCGGACTTGGTGTGGAATTCACCCTGACCGACAGGCTCGGCCTGTATGTGGATCCCGGATTCCAGTATTATTTCTTCTGCTCGCAGCCCAAGAGCGTGAGGACCCAGAGGCCCTTGTTCGTGAACTTCGACCTCGGTCTGCGCTTCAATTTCTGAAACGGGAGATAAAAAACATATATTTCTGACGAAAGCCCGGTAAGATTTCCGAATCTTTACCGGGTTTTCGCGATTTATTGCTTACTTGGCAGAAAAAACTATGGAATCCTTCGGAACTCTACATGTCTTTCTGCCTGCGGCTGCGGCCTGCGTGCTTGCCGTCCTGCCCTCCTGCGGCAAGTTCGCCCTCGGAGCCTTCGACGGCAGGATGCGCCGCCTTACGGACAGGCCTGCTCCCGTGCCGGAAATGCCTTCTGCGCTGCCCGATACCAGCGTGTTCGTCTCGGCCGTGCGCTATGATCCCGGCTACAACTGGATAAAGGACAGCCTGCACGGGAGCGTGGACTTCGACATAGTCCTCTATGACGACGGAGTCCCCTTGCTGACGGTTCCCGTCCCGGCCGGCGCCCCGTTCAGCGCTTCGCCGGATACCCACCATATAGTAGACGGCAGCCTATATACCGAGTTCCCGGCAGCGGACGGAACCGTGATATGCAGGAACGGCATGGAGATCCTGCGCCTCGGTTCCGGGGAAAGGCTGCTCGGTCTGATACCGGCGCAGGACGGCTTGTACAGCCTGACAGTCCGGCAGGGCGGTGACGGCTTCGTGCTGCGCAGGGACGATGAAGTCCTGCTCAGCCGGGGAGTCGGAACCGTGTTCGGTTCTTTTGGCGAGCCTTCGTACGGCACGACTGGTGCCCTGTACCGGGACGGAGGCAGTATCTGTTTCGCCTATCGCGAGACGGGCGGACGGGTCTTTACGGTCAGGGACGGGAACGAGTCCGTCGTCCTGCCGGACCTGTCGGGGCTGTATGCAGGCGAAATGCTCGATGTCAAGGTGAGGCGGGAGCGGACTGCCGCCGGATATTCCCGCGTGTCTGGTTTGTCCGTGGAGGGCACGAGAGTCTGGCCTTGTCCGGACGGCTCCTTCTTCCTGACCTGTACGGTCTGCGGGCCGGACGCCTGTTCCGCCGCCTTGCCCTATGGTGTCAGCCGGGATCCGGTGCGGATAGGCCCGCCTGCCGGACATATATACTATTCACCCCGCGGCAGTCATGTGATAGACGATTCGCAGCCGGCGCACGTGGGCATATATTCTTCCGCAGAGGGGAAGACGCGTATTTTCAGGGACTGCTATCTGCCGGACATCTCGTGTGCGGCGTTCTGTCACTCGGGAAGGCTCGTCGTTGCAATGGCCTCGCTCGACGGAAGCGACACCCACCCTGTGTTCGATTCGCTCGGAGGGGATGGCTTTCTCGAGGTGCACGGTTATCCGAGCTGCGTCGCGGTATGTGTCAGTCCTCCCAGCTGATTTCGCGGCTGCCGTCGTCGAGTACCCTGATCCTTACGGTCAGGCAGTCTTCGGGCAGCAGGTCTTCGACATTCTCGGGCCATTCCATAAGACAGAGGCTGCCGCTGTCCAGATAGTCGTACAGTCCTATGTCGAGGGCTTCCTCGTCTTTGCTTATCCTGTAGAAGTCGAAATGATAGATGCTCTCTCCGGACGAGGACAGGTATTCGTTTATTATCGAGAACGTGGGCGAGGCGATTTCGTCAGGCCTGACCCCGAGCTCTTCGCAGAGGGCTTTCGTGAAGGTGGTCTTTCCGGCGCCCATAGGAGCCTGGAACGCTATGAGATGACGGCCTTCCGTCTGCGACAGGAACTCCCTTGCCGCCTGCCTGATACCGGACAAGTCCGCTATGATGATCGAGTGCTGCATGCTTCCTTCTGTCAATAGTGAAACAAATATATAAAGAAGCCGAGTGCAATGCAAGTTTACTTGCAATTGCCGAGGCGCCACAAATTATATGTGGCCGTAAGGCCAAATATAGAAAAAAGAACTATGCTTACACGTATAAATGCAGCCAAATGTATAGGAATAGATGCCGTAGGCGTTTCGGTCGAGACGGATATCACCCACGGCATAGGGATACATCTCGTGGGCCTCGCGGATACGGCGGTCAAGGAAAGCCTGCTGCGCGTGCTTACGGCTATGGAGTCGCTCGGACACAGGATCCCGGGCAGGAAGATAGTGATAAACCTTGCTCCGGCGGACCTGCGCAAGAACGGGAGCGGCTACGACCTCCCTATCGCAGCCGGAATTCTCGCGTCCGCAATGGAAAGCCCTCCGCCTAGGATAGGCGAGTGCCTTCTTATGGGCGAGCTCGGGCTTGACGGCAGCCTCAGGCCTGTGCCGGGCGCCCTCATATATGCCGAGTATGCCGCGAAGCGGGGGCTCGGCGCAATAATCCTGCCCAGGCTTTCGGCGCTCGAGGCCTGTGAGACCAGGGGAATAGAGGTGTATGGCGCCGGCACCCTCGACGATGCCATGGGGATACTTTCTGCAGATCCGCAGCTGTGCTCGGACTGCCTTGTAAGCGGAAGGGTTGCAGGCAGCCTGCGGCAGTGCGCGGCGGGCGGAGATATACCGGACTTTGCCGACATAGTCGGGCAGAGGGGTGCGAAACGGGCTCTGGAGATAGCCTGTGCCGGCTCTCATAATGTGATGATGATCGGGCCGCCCGGTTCCGGGAAAAGCACCCTCGCCAAGGCCGTGGCGGGAATCCTGCCTCCGATGACGCCGGAAGAGTCCCTAAGGGTCAGCAAGATATATTCGGTATATGGAGAAAGGACGGGAAATCCCGGCCTGGTCAGGCGCCGCCCTTTCCGCTCCCCGCACTGCTCGGTGTCCGTGAGTGCCATGATCGGCGGTGGCGGGTCGGACAACATCGTTCCGGGTGAAGTCTCCCTTGCAGATTGCGGCGTGCTGTTCCTTGACGAGTTCGCCTTGCTTCCCCGGTCCGTGGCAGAGGCCCTGCGTGCTCCGCTCGAAGACAGGAGGGTCACTGTCTCCAGGCTGCGCAGCAAGGTGGAGTTCCCGGCCTCGTTCATGCTTATAGCGGCATCGAATCCGTGCCCGTGCGGATATTACGGCGAGGGAGACAGGTGCACGTGCACTCCATACCGCCGGGAAGAATACATCTCGCGCCTTTCGGGTCCCGTCATGGACCGCATCGACATACAGGTAAGGGTCCGCGCCGTGACGGCGGTCGACCTGCGTTCCCGTGCAAAGTGCGAGGGCAGCCGGGAAATCGCGGCGAGGGTGGCCCGTGCCCGCGAACTTCAGAGGCTCCGCTTCAAGGGAGAGTCCATAGCTGCGAATGCGGAGATGAATAACCGCCAGATAGAGCGCTTCTGCCCTCTGTCTCCGGACTGCAGGAAGGCTCTCGAGTCCGTGGTTTGCCGTTCCGGACTTTCGATGAGGGCCTATTACAGGCTCGTCAAGGTCGCAAGGACTATCGCCGACCTTGAGTCCTGCGCCGCCGGTCAGGCCGTCGGAATCGAGCCGAGGCATATCCTGGAGGCGGCGGGCTACAGGTTTCTCGATAAGATAGGCGGAAGGTAGATATGCATCGCTTACTCGCAATGTTGATCGTGATATTGCGGGCATCCGTCAAAAATTTTCAAAAAGATTTGGATTAGTCGAAAAAGTCGCTTACCTTTGCATTCCCTTTCCGACAGGGAAGGGACAAGGTCATTGAAAATACTGAAAGATAAGTACAAGCAAGTACCGAGATACAATAAACGAGAGCGTCGATTCCGAGAGGAAGAGTAGGTCGGGTCAAGCTGAGAGAAAGAATATACAAAGAAGAGTTTGATCCTGGCTCAGGATGAACGCTAGCGGCAGGCTTAACACATGCAAGTCGAGGGGCAG
>MNQT01000026.1:0-295 GCA_001915575.1 Bacteroides sp. CAG:1060_57_27
CGGAATAATATGTCCCGTCAACAAGTAGATAAATTGGAGCTGTCGTCTTTATATTCCATGTCGGATACCGGTCCAGATATTCATCAAACCACCTGTGAACTTGTCGGCTGCTGTAGCCGCTGGCTTCCGAGATTTCCTCGATCGTCATCCTCCCTGACACCCATTTCCTGAACCACGGGAAACGGTTGGATTTCGAAATGTCTTTCCTCCGGGCTGAAAATAGCGACTTGCAATTCCTGCACCTTAAC
Source organism: Bacteroides sp. CAG:1060_57_27 (assembly GCA_001915575.1). Lineage (GTDB taxonomy): Bacteria > Bacteroidota > Bacteroidia > Bacteroidales > UBA932 > Cryptobacteroides > Cryptobacteroides pullicola. The sequence continues at coordinate 249 of MNQT01000026.1, forward strand.
CTCTGGATGCCGTTCCGCACTCCCCATTTGATGACGTCCAAAGACCC
>MNQT01000026.1:373-107934 GCA_001915575.1 Bacteroides sp. CAG:1060_57_27
ACTCATTAGATGAAACGCGTTTCATCTAATTTCTATATATTGCAGAATTTTAACAAGTTATAAAGGTTTTACCAACCATTTTTGGCAATTATACCGAAAGGAGTGCCGTGCGCGTTGTCTGTAGCCGAGAAACGAGAAAGGGGCCGGATGCAGATGCGTCCGACCCCTCTCTTCCGAGCCACTCACGAGACTCGAACTCGCGACCTGCGCGTTACGAATGCGCTGCTCTACCGACTGAGCTAAAGTGGCTTTTGGGACTGCAAAGATACTAAATAAAAATCTATTTGCAAACCTGTTTGCGGGATACGAGAGTGATGAGCAGCCATCCTATGAGTCCGGCGCATAGCGATGCAGCCAGCACCGCTATTTTCCCGAAGTCTTCCAGGTGAGTCGCGGTTTCGGGCGGGAGTGCCGTGAAGGAGAGGTTGTCGATGAATATCGACATCGTGAACCCTATGCCTCCGAGGCAGGCCACGGCGAAGAACATCGGCCAGCTTGCGCCTCTCGGCATCTCGCATATCTTCAGCTTTATCGAGATCCAGCTCAGCAGGGTGATTCCGAGAGGCTTGCCGATGACCAGTCCGAGGAATATGCCCATGGATACTCCTCCGGTGACGGGGTCGTAGCTGAATATCCTGAGATATTCGGGACTGTTGATCTCCACTCCGGCATTGGCGAGGGCGAAAAGCGGCATTATCAGGAAGTTCACCCACGGGAGCATAGCCCTCTCGACCCTGTAGCTCATGTCCATGGTGCCGTGGGCTATGCCTTCGAGCTTCATCAGGCATTCCTTCTGCGGCGTGTTCGGGAATTTCTCGTCCGTCGCTCCGTCGAGGCTGTCGAGCCTTGCGATGAACTGCCCCCGCTTGCGCAGGTACTGGGCCTTGTTGTATCGCGGCGCGGCCGGAATCAGGAAGGCCATCACCACTCCTGACATCGTGGCGTGGATGCCGCTGTAGTAGAACAGTATCCAAACTATCAGCGAACTTGCAAGGTAGGGGAACATGCGCTTCTCGCCGACATGCCTCATCAGCAGGGTCAGGGCTATGACCGCCGCCGACACCAGCAGCAGGCCGAACCTCACCTCGCCGCCGTAGAACAGCGCCACCACCAGTATTGCTATCAGGTCGTCGGCTATCGCGAGTGCCGTCAGGAAGATCTTGAGCGAAACGGGGACCTTGTCCTTGAGCAGGGTAAGTATGCAGACTACGAACGCTATGTCTGTCGCCGTAGGTATGCCCCAGCCTCTCGAGGCCAGCGTTCCCGAATTGACGGCGGTGTAGATGAGCGCGGGCAGCATGGCACCCCCGAACGCGGCTATGATCGGCAGCAGGGCCTTCTTCCTCGTCGACAGCTCCCCGTGGGCTATCTCACGCTTTATCTCCAGTCCGACCGTAAAGAAGAATATGGTCATCAGGATGTCGTTGATGAATTTCTCGATGTCCATATCCTTCGGGAACAGCAGGTTCACCACGCCGTCGTCGCTGAACATGTGGATGATGACGTTGGTGTGGAGTATGTCCCGGTAGATTTCTTTCGTGAAAGGCAGGTTCGCGAGCAGCATTGCGGCTATGACGCATATGAGCAGCAGCACTCCCTGTGTCCAGGGCTTGTGCAGGAGCCTGTGGCCGGTGTCGCTCAGGTGCATTACACCCTTGCTCCAGGTATAGAACGGTATCAGTCTCATTCAGGGTCAGAATATTATCTTGTAGTCGGACGCCTTCTGTCCGCAGTGGTGTTCGCTTATGCGGCATTCTCCAGCCTCCCTGCGGCACAACGCCTCCCGTCTTCCTATCTCGACGGCAAGTATGTCGCCCCTGCGTACGAAGCAGGTCCTGGTCGCCGTGCACAGGGCATCGCGCAGTAGCGCCGCGTCGAGCGCCCCGGAGCTGAAAATCTTCACGCCGTCCCTGAGGAGTTCCAGCGAAGGAGCCGTGCAGCCGCATTCCAGCGCCGGGGGCACTATGAACGAACTGTGGTCGAGGCATGATGCCGAAGCGAAGCCCTCCTCGCTCCCGTCCAGCAGCTCGTCAGGGTATAGCAGTACGCCGAAGCCTATGGCGTCGATGTATCTGTCGGCAAAGCGCGGCGAGACGCTCTTGCCGGCCTTGCAGATGTGCGCAGTAAACACCGGAGCGTAGCTCAGCGAGCCTATGAACTCCGGCACATAGAGGTCGTCGCCGTCCCTTTCCCATGTGGTGTCCGGCCTGACGACGGTGTGTCCTCCGTATGTGCGCACCACTATGTTCATCAGAACAGGGTGCCGTTGAACTTCTCCACGAGCATCTCGCGCTTGAACTGCTCCTCGAGCCTTGCGAACTGGGCCTTGGTGTCGAGGCTGAACTTGCCCTGCCTTACCCATGCGAAGTATGACGGCTCCGTCCTGTAGACTTCCCTCGCCGTCTTTCCCTTGTGCTTGCCGAAGTTTATCAGCACCTCGCCCTTGTCGTCGTATATCAGCTGGCCGGAAAAGTCCACATAGCGCTTGGGTATGTAGGCCGAAAGAGCCTTTACATCGTTCTTGAGTGTGTCGTAGCGGTCCAGCTGGGCCTTGAGCACCTTGTAGGTGGCTATCGTGTCGGCTTCTGCCGAATGTGCGTTCTCGAAATCCTCCCCTCCGCAGTAGAAGCGGTAGGCGGCCTTGAGGTTGCGCGGCTCCATGGTGTGGTAGATGCTCTGGACATCCACCATGAGCGGGGCGTGCAGGTCCACATGCAGGTCCTTGCCCGCGAGCTTCACCCTCTCGAACTCCTCGGCCAGCATGGGAAGGTCGAACTTAGAGGAGTTGAATCCTGCGAGGTCGCTGTTCTCGAGCCACCGCGCCACCTCGTCCGAGATCTCGTAGAAAGTGGGCTCGTCCCTGAGCATCTCGTCGGTGATGCCGTTGACTTTCGACGCCTCGGGGTTCATCGGACGCTGGCATTTCTTCTCGTAGTCCCAGGGCTTGACGCGCCAGGTCCTGACCTTGTCTTCTCCGCCGGGGAATACCTTGACGAAGCTGAGTTCCACTATGGAGTCAGACGGTATGTTGAGTCCTGTGCTCTCGATGTCGAAGAAGAGCAGGGGACGCTGGAGATTCAGTTCCATGCCGCTGTGCTTTACGAAACCTTGATAGGCATGAGTATGCCGCAGAGCTTTCCGCTCTCCTCCTCTCCGTCGGCAGGCACTATGAGCGCGGCACGGTATGCGTCGGCGAACTTGATGACCAGGCTGCCGCAGCTCATGTTGGAGAGCATCTCGATGAGGAAAGACGACTTGAAGCCTATGCTGAGATCCTCGCCGGAATATTCGCAGTCGAGCTTCTCGTATGCGGCGAGGGCGAAGCCGAGGTCCTGTGCGGTAATCTCGAGCTGGTCCTGCCTGAGGTCGAACTTGATGTGGTTCGAAGCCTTGTTGGCACAGACGGCGACCCTGCGCACCGTGTCAAGAAGGCGTGCGCGGTCGATCCTGAGCACGTTGGAGTTGTTCTGGGGGATTACCCTGCGGTAGTCGGGGAACTTCCCGACTATCAGGCGGCACACCATCATCGTGTCGCCGAAGCTGAACACGACATTGCTCGCGTCGTACGCGACATGCACTTCGCCTTCCACCTTGTCTATGATCGATTTAAGGACGCCGGCGGGCTTCTTGTGCAGTATGAACGACGACTTGGCGCCGACCTGGGCGGCCGTGGTCGTATAGCATACCAGCTTGTGCGAGTCGGACGCCACGAGGGTGGTGCCGGCCGTGTCCATGTCGAAGAATATTCCGTTCATCGCCGGACGCATCTCGTCGTCGGCCGTGGCGTATATGGTGCTGCTGATGCCCTCGCAGAGCACGTCGGCCGGGAATACCGCCGTCATCGCGTCGTCCGAGGTGCCTTTGATTTCAGGGTAGTCGGCGGCCGAGAAATATGGAAGCGATGAATTTCCGTTGCTCCACAGGCATTCGAAGGAGCCTTCGGCCGCATCGCCGCTGCCGGTGCGTATCGTGATCGGCTGGTCGGGGAGAGCCTTCAGCAGGTCTATCATCTGTCTGGCAGGTACCGCTATGCTTCCCTCCCGCGTGCTGCCCTGCACCTCTATCGAAGTGCGCAGGGTGAGCTCCTGGTCGGAGGCTGTGATCTCGAGCCTGCCGTCTTTGAGCACGAACAGGAAGTTCTCGAGGATGGGGAGGGCGGTGGTTTTTGCCGGTAAGGCCTTGGCGACGTCCAGGATGCCTTTCAGCAGGCCGGCGCTCGAAATATTGAATTCCATATTGCAGTTAGTCTGTTTTTACAAAAGTAGGAATAAATTTTAAACTTTGGCATATAATTTGACTTTTTAGGCCGCGGAAAACTTATTGTCAAACGCTATGGATATGAACAAGAATCTGATTACAATCGTGGCTTCCGTGGGCCTGAGCGCCCTGGCGGCCTTCGGAATGGTCAAGGCGGCTACTCCGTCCGATATAGATTCGGACCTGACATATACCCCTGCCGGCGTGACGCGTACCGTCAATCTGGCCATGTCCGACTACCCCGACTTCACCTATGCGGCAGAGACCGCGGTAGAGGCGGTAGTCTATGTGCAGGTGACGGCGACGACACCCCAGTCCGACTATATCGATCCCTTCTTCCGCTTCTTCTTCGGCGACGGGTACGGCCCCCGCGAGAGGGTGCGCCAGGGCAGCGGCTCGGGTGTGATCGTGCGCGAGGACGGCTACATCGTCACCAACAACCACGTGATCTCGGGTGCCACCGACATCAAGGTCACGCTCAACAACAACAGGACCTACAACGCCACGATAGTCGGCAGCGACCCTGCGACTGACGTCGCCCTGATAAAGATAGACGCAAAGGGCCTGCCCGTGCTCCAGTTCGCGGACTCCGACAAGCTGCGCCTCGGCGAGTGGGTGCTCGCGATAGGAAGCCCCCTGGGCGAAGAACTCCGCTCGACGATCACCGCCGGAATCGTCAGCGCCAAGGGACGCCGCATGAACGGTTATGACGGCAGCCTCAAGATAGAGTCGTTTATACAGACCGACGCCGCAGTCAATCCCGGCAATTCCGGTGGAGCGCTTGTCAACAAGGCGGGCGAACTGGTCGGAATCAATACGGCGATAGTCTCTACCACTGGCTCCTATACCGGATATTCCTTTGCCGTGCCTTCGAATATAGTCCACAAGACCGTGGCCGACCTCATCGACTTCGGCGAGGTGCGCAGGGTAAGGCTCGGTGTCAGTATGTCTGCTATCGATGAAAAAATGGCAGACGATCTGAAACTTTCTTCCCTGGAAGGCGTATATATTCACGAAGTCGAGAAAGGCTCGTCGGCCGACAAGGCGGGAGTGAAGGAGGAGGACGTGCTCGTTGCCATAGATACCTTCAAGATCACGACGCCTGCATCCCTGCAGGAAAGGGTCAACAACTTCCACCCCGGGGACAAGGCGACGCTGAAGGTCATCCGTGACGGCAAGACCATAGAGCTGCCCGTAGTGTTCAGGGACGAGAATCCGGAGAACGGCAGTGTGGCCGATGACGGTACGATAAACTTCTACGGTGCAAGCCTCAAGGCCACCGACGAAGGTGTGCTCATAGTTTCCGCAGGAAACGGCAAGCTCGCGCAGGCAGGTGGAATGGACGGGTTCGTGATCCTCTATGTCAACGACCAGAAGGTAGAGACTCCCGAGGATGTGGTATCGATAGCCAAGAAGAGCCGCAGGTCAATCTTCATCGAGGGACTCACCCCTGCAGGCAGGCCCGGATATTTCGGCTTCGGCAAGGATTAGGACAGAGGACATCTGACAGCGACGGATTTTCGCGGCCGGAGGTCTTCTCTGACCGCGAAAATTATTGTTGTACAGATAGATATGAGACAGCTTAAAATCACCAAGTCCATTACCAACCGCGAGAGCGCGTCTCTGGACAAGTACCTTCAGGAAATAGGGCGCGAGGAGCTGGTTTCCCCGGAAGAGGAAGTAGAACTTGCGCAGCGCATCAGGAAGGGCGACCAGGAGGCCCTCGAGAAGCTTACGAGGGCAAACCTGCGTTTCGTGGTATCGGTGGCGAAGCAGTACCAGAACCAGGGCCTCAGCCTTCCGGACCTCATAAACGAGGGTAACCTCGGCCTTATCAAGGCCGCCGAGAAGTTCGACGAGACGCGCGGGTTCAAGTTCATTTCGTATGCCGTGTGGTGGATACGCCAGTCCATACTCCAGGCCCTGGCGGAGCAGAGCCGCATCGTGAGGCTCCCCCTGAACCAGGTGGGTTCTCTCAACAAGATCAACAAGGCCCTCGGGAAGTTCGAACAGGAGAACGAGCGCCAGCCGTCCACCGAGGAGCTCTCCGAGATGATAGACATTCCCAAGGACAAGATAGCCGACACGCTGAGGGTTTCTGGACGCCATGTGAGCGTCGACGCCCCCTTCGTCGAGGGCGAGGACAACAGCCTTCTGGATGTGCTTCCCAACGACGATTCCCCGAGTGCCGACAAGGGGCTCAACAACGAGTCTCTGAGCACCGAGATCGAGCGTGCGCTGCAGATACTCACCCCGCGCGAGCGTGAGATAATCAAGTCGTTCTTCGGCATAGGCTGCCAGGAGATGACCCTCGAGGAGATAGGCGAGAGGCTCGACCTCACCCGCGAGAGGGTGCGCCAGATCAAGGAAAAGGCGATACGCAAGCTCAAGAAGCCGGCCGCAAGCAAACTCCTCAAATCATATCTCGGATAGGATGACGGCAGAGAATTTCATAGCCGCGAAGGCCTCAGAGGCCGTCAAGGCGATATACGGGGCGGACATAGAGGCGTCGTCGCTCCAGGTGCAGCCTACGCGCAAGGAGTTTGAGGGCGACTATACGCTTGTCGTCTTCCCTCTGCTGCGCACCACACGCCAGTCTCCCGACGCTACGGGAGACGCTATCGGCAGCTGGCTCGTAGGGAACTGCAAGGAGATCAGCGCCTACAATTCCGTAAAGGGCTTCCTTAACCTGAGCCTTTCGAACGACTACTGGAAGGAGGCCCTGGAGCAGGCCGCTTCCGACCCGTCTTTCGGCCAGCTCCCGCCTACCGGAAAGAGGATAATGGTCGAGTTCTCGTCTCCCAACACCAACAAGCCCCTGCATCTCGGGCATGTGCGCAACAACCTGCTCGGATTCTCCGTGTCGGAGCTGCTCAAGGCGGCCGGCAACGAGGTGATCAGGGCCACGCTCGTGAACGACAGGGGAGTGCACATCTGCAAGTCCATGTACGCCTGGCAGCAGCGCTTCGACGGCGCCACTCCCGAAAGCACCGGCAAGAAGGGCGACCACCTCGTCGGCGACTGCTATGTCGAATATGCCAGGATGGAAAAGGAGGATCCTACCGTCATAGACAAGGTGCACGAGATGCTCGTGAAATGGGAGGAAGGCGATCCCGAGGTACGGGCACTGTGGCAGATGATGAACGGTTGGGTGTTCGACGGTTTCGAGCAGACCTACAAGGCTCTCGGCATAACTTTCGACAAGACCTACTACGAGCATGACACCTACCTGCTCGGCAAGGAGCTCGTGCAGAAGGGGCTCGACATGGGTGTGTTCACGCGCGACCCCGACGGTTCCGTCTGGTGCGACCTCACCGCCGACGGTCTCGACCGCAAGCTGCTGCTGCGTTCCGACGGCACTTCCGTCTATATCACCCAGGATCTCGGCACTGCCGAGAAGAGGTTCTCGGAATACAGGCTGGATTCGCACATCTATGTCGTGGGAGACGAGCAGAACTACCATTTCCAGGTGCTCAAGCTCATACTCTCCAAGCTCGGCTTCGCATGGGCGGACCAGATATACCACCTCTCGTACGGCATGGTCGAGCTCCCCGAGGGCAAGATGAAGTCGCGCGAGGGCACGGTGGTGGACGCCGACGACCTCATCGAGAAGATGTACCAGGAGGCGAAGGCCACTTCGGAGGAGAGCGGCAAGCTCGACAACGTCTCGGACGAGGAGAAGGACAGGCTCTATTCGATGATAGGGCTCGGGGCGCTCAAGTATTTCATACTCAAGGTCGACCCAAAAAAGAAGATGCTCTTCAACCCCAAGGAGTCCATAGACTTCAACGGCAATACCGGCCCTTTCATCCAGTATACTCACGCCCGCATCCAGTCTATACTGCGCAAGGCGGCCGAACAGGGCTTTGCGGCCTCTGCCGCTCCCGGAGTACAGCTCAGCCCCAAGGAGACGAGGCTCGTCAAGCTGATATCCTCGTATCCCCAGAAGGTCGGGGAGGCTGCCGCATCGCTCTCTCCCGCGCTCATAGCGAACTACTGCTACGAGCTCGCCAAGGAGTTCAACCAGTACTATCACGATACCAGCATACTGCACGAGCCGGATGCAGGCCTGCTTTCCATGAGGCTCGAGCTGATCTCCACGCTCGCTTCCGTGCTCCGCAGGGCAATGAAGATACTCGGAATTGAACTTCCTGACAGAATGTGACATACCCACTTCCGCCAAGGAGGTGCAGAAGCTCGGCTGGGACTACATCGACGTCATCATCTTTACAGGAGACGCCTTTGTGGATCATCCGAGCTTCGGTACTGCATGCATAGCCCGCTACCTGCAGAAGCACGGCTACCGTGTGGCCGTGGTCCCGCAGCCCAACTGGCGGGACGACCTGCGCGATTTCCGCAAGCTCGGGAAGCCGAGGCTGTATTTCGCGGTGAACGCCGGAGCCATGGACTCTATGGTCAACCACTACACGGCCGCGCGCAGGCTCCGCCACAACGATGCCTATACCCCCGACGGACGCTTCGGACAGCGCCCTGACAGGGCCGTTACAGTCTATACGAAGATACTCAAGCGCCTCTGGCCGGAGGTGCCGGTGGTGATAGGCGGCGTGGAGGCATCGCTGCGGCGCCTGTGCCACTATGACTACTGGGCCGACCGACTGATGCCCTCGATACTGGTGGACAGCGGTGCGGACTGGCTGTGCTACGGAATGGGCGAGCGGACGATGCTTGAACTCACCAAGGCAATGGAAGCCGGACGGAATCTGCACCAGATAGAGAAGATTCCGCAGATCGCGTTCCTGCGCAGGGGGACATGCAAGGTTCCGGACGCACGCCTGCTGCATTCCTTCGAGGCCTGCCTTGCCGACAGGAAGGCGTTCGCCGAGAACTTCCACGATATCGAGACCTGTGCCAACATGCTGCATCCCGGCGTGCTGGTCGAGCCTGTCGGAGACGGCTATGTGCAGGTCAATCCTCCTCTTCCGCCTGCCACTACGGAAGAAATGGACTCTTTCTGGGACCTCCCGTTCACCAAGCGGCCGCATCCGCGCTACAAGGGCGGGCGCATTCCCGCCTACGACATGATAAGGGATTCGATAATCACCCACAGGGGATGTTTCGGCGGCTGCAACTTCTGCACGATAGCCGCCCACCAGGGGAAGTTCATCCAGTCCCGTTCCGAGAAGTCGATACTCGAAGAGGTACGCCGGCTTGTCGCGATGCCGGAGTTCAGGGGCAATATCTCGGATCTCGGCGCACCTACTGCCAATATGTACGGAATGCGCGGGAAGGACGCCTCGAAATGCGGCGTGTGCCGGCGCAAGTCCTGCCTTTTCCCCTCGCCATGCCCCAACATGGACCGCAGCCATGTCCGCCTGCTGAAGCTCTACCGCGATGTGGACGCCGTGAAGGGCGTCAGACACTCGTACATAGGGAGCGGGGTGAGGTATGACCTTTTCCTCGACGACAAGGGCTTCAACGCCGAGGGAGGCAGGGAATATCTGCGCGAGCTGATGCTCAGGCATACTTCGGGCAGGCTGAAAGTGGCCCCGGAACATACCGAGGAGCATGTGCTCAGATACATGGCCAAGCCTTCGTTCAGGCTTTTCGAGACCCTGCGCAGGGAGTTCGACCGCATAAACCGCGAGGAGGGCACTCATACCGGGCTCGTCCCGTACTTCATCTCCTCGCATCCCGGCTGCACCTTGCAGGACATGCGCCGCCTCAGCGCGAATCCCTGCCTCAAGGGCATCTGGATGGAGCAGGTGCAGGATTTCATGCCTACTCCGATGACCACCTCGTCGGTGATGTTCTACACGGGCCTGGACCCGCGCGACATGAAGCCGGTGTTCGTGGAGAGGGACCCGGAAAGAAAAAAGGAACAAAAATCTTTGTTTTTCAGAAAATAGTGTCATATTTGCATTCCGTTTAGAATACTTATATGGGACAGGACAACAAGAAACGACACATCATCAGCTATGAGAACATGCCCCGCGAGCTTGCCGAGGCATTCGCAGAGAAGTATCCTAAAGGGTTCAACGACTATCTTCCGGATCTCACGAAGTATACGAAGCCGGACGGCACGCCTTTCTATGCCGTGATGCTCGAGCTTCCCGAGGACATCTACCTTGTGAAGATAAAGGTCAAGATCGACGATGCCGACGACATCAAGAGCTGGCTCGAGGGCGAGGAAGAGGCCGAGAACGAGGAAGTCGCGGGAACGAGCGGTTCCGTCGTCGACGAGGAAGGCACGCTGCCCGACGACAATATAGCGCAGTACGGCACCGACGACGATTCTTCCGATTCAGGTGAATAGATCCCGTCTTAAAATATCTGACCAGAAAATACTCCTGTTTCTGAGTCTGGCGGTCGGCGTGCTCTCTGGGTGCGCCGCTGTCATCCTCGACCGGGCCATAGAATTTATCAGCGCCATTCTCGGCGAAGGTGGCGACGCCGGCAATGCCTACCACTGGAGGTACCTGATGCTCCCCGGCATAGGCATGTTCATATCCCTGATGCTGCTGAAGTTCGTGGTGCGCGACAATATCGGCCACGGCGTGACCAAGGTGCTGCTGGCCGTCTCCCGCAACGAATCCAAGATCAGGCCGCACAACACCTGGTCGTCGCTGCTGACTTCCGCCTTTACGATAGGCTTCGGCGGCTCGGTGGGTGCCGAGGCTCCCATGGTATATACCGGAGCCGCGATAGGCTCCAATCTCGGCCGCGTGTTCGGCCTCTCCTACAGGCAGATTACCGTGCTCCTGGGCTGCGGCGCGGCCGGAGCCGTGGCAGGCATATTCAAGGCCCCGCTCGCCGGAGTGCTCTTCACCATGGAGATACTGCTCTTCAACGTGTCGATGAAGACCATGCTGCCGCTGCTTATATCGACCGTGTCGGCTACCGTGGTGTCGTATATCTTCAGGGGGCAGACTCCGGTGTTCGCCTGCGCCCTTACGCCCTTCTCGCTGCCGAATATCCCGTTCTACATAGTTCTCGGCGTGGCGGCCGGCTTCTTCTCGCTCTATTTCACCAACGGTACGCTTTGGCTCGAGGACAAGCTGTCGCACCTGCGCAATCCCTATGCGAAGTGGGCCATGTGCGCCGTAGGGCTCGGACTGCTGATATTCCTTTTCCCGCCCCTGTACGGACAGGGCTACGATGCACTGCACACCCTGCTCAACGGCCGCGAGTTCGTCCTCGAGAGAGACACCCCGCTGTCGTTCATGATGAGCAGTGCGTGGGGAGTGCCGCTGTTCTTCCTGCTTATACTCTTCTTCAAGATAGTGGCGATGACGCTGACCAATTCCGGCGGGGGAGTCGGAGGAACCTTCGGCCCCACGCTTTTCGCAGGGGCGGTGCTCGGCTTCGTCGTCGCACGCTGCTTCAACCTCTGCGGGCTCGCCGTACCGGAGCAGAACTTCGTGCTCGTAGGAATGGCGGCGCTCATGGCAGGAGTCATGCAGGCGCCTATGACGGCAATCTTCCTGATTGCCGAGATTTCAGGCGGATACGAGCTGCTGATACCGCTGATCCTGACTTCAACCGTGTCGTTCGGAACGGTAAGGATATTCGAGAGCTACTCCATATATACGAAGCGTATCGCCCAAAGCGGGGACCTGCTCACGCACGACAGCGATCAGGCGGTGCTCACCCTGATGAAGACCAACGACCTTATCAGGGACAAGTATCCCAAGGTGCAGATCGACGCCACGCTGCGCGAGATCGTGGACGTGATTTCGAACTCGGACGCTGCCGTGCTCGCAGTGATAGATTCGAGCGGACGCTTCCAGGGTATGGTGGACCTTGCGGCGGCGAGGAAATACCTGTTCAGCCCGGAGTGCTACGACACCGTGCATGTCTACAACATGATGGAGACTCCTCCCGACTATATCTACTACGGAGAGAAAATGGACTCCGTGATGCAGAAGTTCGACCGGACCGGTGCGTGGAGGCTGCCCGTGATAGACAGCGAGCGCAAGTATCTCGGATTCATCTCCAAGTCGAGGCTCCTGACTGCCTACCGCAACGAACTCAAGGAGATTTCCGTGCAGGACTGACGAGCCTCAGCGCGATGCGCGACCTTTCCGTATCGACGTTCTCCACGACGACTGTCACTTTCTGGTGCAGTTTCAGCACTTTGGCGGGATCGGTGCCGCGGGGCCCGAGCCGTGAAACATGTATGAGGCCGTTCTCGTGTATGCCTATGTCTACGAAGGCCCCGAAATTGGTTATGTTCGTGACTATGCCCGGAAGTTCCATGCCCGCCTTCAGGTCTTCGAGTTCCCGGATGTCTTCCGCGAACCTGAACTCTCCGGCCTCTCCGCGGGGATCGAGCCCCGGCTTGGCCAGTTCCCTGATGATGTCGCGCACGGTGGGAAGCCCTGCATCGCCGCTCACGAAATCCTCCGGATTTATTCCGGCGCACATCTGCGCGTTGCCTACGAGATGCGAGACATCTGTTCCCAGGCTTCTGGCCATCTTTTCCACGATTCCGTAGGACTCGGGGTGCACTGCGGAGTCGTCGAGGGGGTTCTCTGCGCCCTTGATGCGCAGGAAGCCCGCGCACTGCTCGAAGGTCTTGGCTCCGAGCCGCGGCACGTCCGAAAGCTCTTTCCTGCTCTTGAAAGGCCCGTGGGTATTCCTGTAGTCTATGATGTTCTCGGCAAGGGCCGTCCCTATGCCGGACACATATGCCAGAAGGTAGCCGGAGGCCGTGTTGAGGTTGACGCCCACGGCGTTGACGCAGCTCTCGACCGTGGTCTGGAGCTTCTCTTTGAGCAGGTTCTGGTCTACGTCGTGCTGGTACTGGCCTATGCCTAGGTTCTTGGGGTCTATCTTCACGAGTTCGGCAAGGGGATCCATTAGCCTGCGGCCGATCGATACGGCTCCCCTTACCGTGACGTCTTCGTCGGGGAATTCCCGTCTTCCGGCCTCGGATGCGCTGTATATCGATGCGCCGTCTTCGCTGACCGTCCATATCCGGCAGCCTTCTGGAAGGCGTATGCGGCGCATGAAGTCCTCCGTCTCGCGCGATGCCGTGCCGTTGCCGATTGCGACGGCCTGTATCCTGTATTCCGACAGTATCCTCTGCACTTCCGTTATCGCCTTCACCTTCTCGTTGCGCGGAGGGTGCGGATAGATTATCGTGTGGTACAGCAGCCCTCCCTGTTCGTCGAGGCAGGCGAGCTTGCAGCCGTTGCGGTAGCCGGGGTCAATGGCGAGCGTGCGCTTCTGGCCTACCGGGGCGCCGAGCAGCAGCTGGCGCAGGTTCTCCCCGAAGACCCTGATGCTCTCCTCGTCGGCCTTATGCTTGGCTTCCCTGATCACTTCCCCGCTGATCGAAGGATAGAGCAGGCGCTTGAACGAGTCGGCGGCCGCCAGCCGTATCTCGGAGGCCAGTGCTTCGGAAGGGTAGCCCTGTGCCTTGCAGAAGTCGTAGTATATCTTCGATGTGCATTTCTCGGGGTCGGCGTCTATGCTTACGCTGACGAACCCTTCGGCCTCGGCCCTGAGTACGGCCAGCAGGTTGTGCGAGGGAATCCTGTCGAGCGGATAGCTGAAATCGAAATAGCTGCGGTACTTCGCTGCTTCGGGATTCTCCCTGCCGGCCTTCGTGACGGCGGACCTTATGCGGCGCGTGCGGAAGATCGCGCGCTGGTTTTCCCTGATCTGGGCCGTCTCGGAGAGCCTTTCGGCTATTATGTCCCTTGCACCCTGGAGTGCGTCTCCTGGGCCTGGAACCTCGTCGGAAGTATACTTTGCCGCTTCGGAGAGCGGGTTGCGTGCGGCGAGCGTCCACATGGCGTCGGCGAGCGGCTCGAGTCCCCGCTCCCTGGCCTGGGTCGCCCGGGTGCGCCTCTTTGGCCTGTAGGGAAGGTAGAGGTCTTCGAGTTCGGCGGAACTGAGGCAGTTCTCGATCCTTTCCTTCATGGCCTCGTCGAGTGCTCCGGCCTGCGAGATTGCGGCAAGTATGGTCTGCTTGCGCTTCTCCATTTCTCCGAACACGTCGCACAGGTGCTTGATTTCGGCCACGGAGGCGTCGTCCAGGCCGCCCGTCTTCTCCTTGCGGTAGCGGCTTATGAAAGGTATGGTGTCTCCCTGAGCGAACATCTCCACGCAGTTCTCCACCTGCCAGGCCTTTATTCCGAGCAGCCCGGCTATATGTCTGATGTACAGTTCCTTCATTTCGCTGCCCTCGTGAATTTGCGGAACCTCAGGGCGATTACGCCCCAGAAGGCCTCTCCGAATATGCTTCCTGACATCTTGGACGTGCCGGCCTTGCGGTTGACGAATATTACCGGGACTTCCGCTATGCGGAACCCGAGCTTGTGGGCGGTATATTTCAGCTCTATCTGGAAGCCGTAGCCCTTCATCCTTATCTTGTCGAGGTCGATAGTCTCGAGCACCCTGCGCGAGTAGCATACGAAACCGGCGGTGCTGTCGAATATCTTGAATCCGAGCACCGTTCTGACATAGATCGAGGCGCAGTAGGAGAGCAGTATCCTGCCCATGGGCCAGTTGACCACGTTGACGCCGTCGCAGTAGCGGGAGCCTACCGACATGTCGGCTCCTCCCTGCGTGCATGCCGCGAGCAGCCTCGGAAGGTCGGCGGGGTTGTGCGAGAAGTCCGCGTCCATTTCGAACACATAGTCGTAGTCCCTGACGCAGGCCCACCTGAAGCCCGCGACATAAGCCGTGCCGAGCCCCTGCTTGCCGCTCCTGCACAGGAGGAACAGCCTGTCGGGGTATCCGGCCTGCATCTTCCTTACCGCGTCGGCCGTGCCGTCGGGGGAGCCGTCGTCTATGACCAGTATGTGATAGCCGTCTTCTATGGCGAAGACGGCCGGGACTATGCGCGAGATGTTCTCGATCTCGTTGTAGGTAGGAATTATGACCAGTTTCTTTTCCATCAATACAAATTTAGTATTTTTGTCGGGACTTTTATTGTTTTCCGCCTTAATTGCACGATATGTCAGTTTCTGTCTTCAATATCCCGCCGCGTCCTTCCACCGGCGACATACGCAGGATAGCCTCCGCATGCAGCGGAGAATACAGTTTCATATGTACCCGCACCACGCTTCCGGAATGGGTTGCCGGAGGAAGGGAGCGTATGCTCAGGCTTGCGGACGACACCGGGGCCGTGCTCCTGTATGCCGACCGCTTCAACCGTGTGGACGGCTGCCTCGAACCTTGGCCTGTCATCGACTGGCAGGAAGGCTCGCTGCGCGACGACTTCGATTTCGGCAGCGTGCTGCTGGTGAGGAACTCCGCGCTCGTGCAGGCGGCCTCGGAAATGGATGCGGACTACCGCTACGCCGGTCTGTACGACCTGTGGCTGCGCCTTTCGAGACAGGGGGAGTTCGTGCATATTGGCGAATACCTCTATTACGAGGACAAGGAAGACCTGCGCAGCTCCGGGGAGAAGCTCTTCGACTATGTGAACCCCTCGGCGCGGGAAGTGCAGATAGAAATGGAGAGGGCCTGCACGGCTCATCTCAAGGCCGTAGGCGGCTACCTGGCCCCGGTCTTCAAGGATGTCGACCTCGGCTCCGGAGGCAGCTTCGAGTTCGAGGCGTCGGTCGTGATACCCTGCCGCAACAGGGTGCGCACCATAGGCGACGCCATACGTTCGGCGCTCTCCCAGAAGACGGACTTTCCCTATAATGTAATAGTGGTCGACGACAATTCCACCGACGGAACGCCCGAAGTGATTTCGTCCTTTGACGATCCACGCCTCGTGTACATAGCACAGGAACCCGGATACCATGCGATAGGCGGTAACTGGAACGCCGCCATATGGCACCCTTCCTGCGGGAGGTTCGCCCTGCAGCTCGACTCGGACGACATGTATTCCGACGACGAGGTGGTCACCCGCTTCGTAAGGGCGTTCCGCGAGCAGGACTGCGCTATGGTCATAGGCAGCTACAGGATTACCGACTTCGACCTTAACGAACTGCCTCCGGGAGTAATCGACCACAGGGAGTGGACCGAGGAGAACGGACGCAACAACGCCCTCCGCATCAACGGGCTCGGGGCTCCGCGGGGTTTCTGGACTCCGCTGCTGCGCAGCATCGGAGGCTTTCCCGTGACCAAGTACGGCGAAGACTATGCGGTCGCGCTCCGCATAAGCCGCGAGTACAGGATAGGGCGCATCTGGGATGTGATGTATGACTGCCGCAGGTGGACGGGCAATTCCGACGCCGACCTGAGCGTAGACAGGGTTAACGCCAACAACCTCTATAAGGACCGTCTGAGGACCTGGGAGCTTGCCGCAAGGCGGAGACTCAACGCCGGTAAAAAATAGGAGAATCCTGCGGATACTCTTGCAGATTCCGTTTCTTTGTCATATCTTTGTCGTGTATTAATAAACTACTACACGAAAGCATATGATAAAGATCGACAACCTGGCGTTCAGCTACGGAAAGAATCAGGTCCTGAACAATATCAGCCTGACACTCGGGGAGGGCAGGATTTACGGCCTTCTCGGAGAGAACGGCGTCGGAAAGACGACGCTGCTGACACTGTTGTGCGGGCTGAAGGCTCCGCAGCGGGGAACCATACTTGCAGAGGGGGAGCAGCCCTCGCACCGCAGCCCGGCATGGCTCGAGCAGATTTCCTACCTGCCCGACGATGTCGCTCCGGTGAACGACAAGGCTCTCGGGTGGGCGCGCAGCCGGGGACGCTTCTGGCCCGGCTTCTCTCTCGACAAGTTCGTCTCCGTGATGCGCGAGTTCGAGACCGACACCGAGCAGAAGCTCTCAACCATGTCGGCCGGACAGCTCAAGAAGACATACATCAGCTTCTGCCTCGCCTGCAACACTAAGTACCTCTTCATGGACGAGCCCACCAACGGCCTGGACATCCCGTCCAAGGCGCAGTTCCGTTCTGCCGTGCTGAAATATACCGACGAGAACGCTACGCTCGTGATTTCCACGCACCAGGTCCGCGACCTCGAGAATGTCATAGACCCCATAATCATACTCGAGCCCCAGGATGTGCTGCTCAACGCCTCGGTAGAGGAGATTTCGTCAAGGCTTTTCTTCGACTACGGCTCCGAACTGCATCCGGAGAGCCTCTACTCCGAGCAGCTTCCCGGCGGCTTCATACAGGTGTACCCCAACAGGGACGGCCGCGACAGCAAGGTCAATATCGAGGCCCTGTTCAACGCCGCGCACCGCAACAGGGAGGTGATAAAGTCGCTTTTCAGCAAATAAACAATGTCAAAGATTCCGACAGATATGAACAATATATTCAATTTCAACCGATTCGGGAGGTATTTCTCATACGAGCTCCGCAATGCCAGGAACTCGTACGGAATGACTATGGCGGTGGTAGGACTGCTGCCCGCGATACTGCTCGGCATATTCGCCCTGCTGACACTGATTTTCAACATATTCGATGCCGGAGTGGACTTCACCCCCGCCGCGAGGCCGGTGGCCATAGGCGCCGCCCTGATAATCGTGACCTTCGGCTCTCCCGCCGCCATCTACGGCTCCGTTACCGACCGCAGGGCAGGTACGGACTACCTGCTCGTGCCCGCATCGACTTTCGAGAAGTGGCTTTCGATGATACTGATGATGTGTATCGTGGTACCTGCGGTGCTGTGCGTGCTGCTTTTCGCGTGCGACTCGCTCCTGGCGCTGCTTCTGCCCGACACCTACGGCTGGCCTCTATGGCAGCTGGTCGGCTTCAATCCTTTCAATATCGTGCTTGACGAGGAGATATCCGTCAATCTCGCCTACCCCGTGTTCCTCGGGACGGCAAGTTCCATGCTCTTCATGACCCTCGGGGCGATCTTCTTCAAGAAGTCGAAGATAGCGAAGACCATACTCGTCGGACTGCTCATAAGCGTAGTGCTCAGCCCCGTCTCCATAGGAGTCGTCGCAAGTGCCGACACCTTCAGGTACCTTGACGACCTGTCTTCTCCCTACGATGCCGCGCGCATCTTCAACACCTTCATGAATGTCGTGCTGTGGGGCCAGATCGTAATCCTCGCCCTTGCGGTATACTTCAGGCTCAGGTTCATCAAACATTAGCGGCTTATGATGATATTTGACGAAAACAAGCCCATATACATCCAGATAGCCGACGACATCAGCGACAAGATATTACGCGGCGAATGGAAACAGGGCTCCAGGATCCCTTCCGTGAGGGAGTGGGGGGCGCAGATAGGCGTCAACCCGAACACGGTGGCCCGTTCGTACGAGATACTTTCGGACAGGAAGATAATAGTCAAGCAGAGGGGTGTGGGATTTTTCGTGACGGGCGACGCGGTAGACGTCATCAAGAGTACGGAGAGGACGAGGTTCCTCGAGGAGGAACTGCCCGCCTTCAGGGACAGGGCGATGTACCTTGGGTTGGATTTGAATGAAATTCTAAAGAGATAGTGAATATGAAAAGGTATTTCATGCCGCTTGCGGCGGCAGTGTTGTGTGTGCTGGGCCTCGGCTCGTGCAGGGTATTCAGGTTCAGTCCTGATTTGGCGGAAAGGGAGGTCGTCACGGCCGAAGGCGAGAGCGTGACCAAGGCTTTTGACTCTCTTCCGGAGTTCCGCGCGGTGGAGTTCTCCGTGCCTGCCGATATCAGCTACAGTGCGGGAGAATGTGCCCTCAGTGTCACGACCGCGCAGAATGTGCTCGACAAGCTGGATGTAAGGGTTGACGGCGACGTGCTCGTGGTAGGACTCAAGCCCGGAGTGGCGAGGCTCAGGAACGTAAAGGCCTTCGATGTGGTACTCTCCTCTCCGGAGCTGCGCGGCGTGGGCATAGACGGGGCCGCGTCGTTCAAGGCCGTGAGCGGGGTGCTTTCGTCGGAAGACTTCTATATCGAAGTCAACGGTGCGGGAGACCTCAGCCTCGCCTCCCTCCGTGCCGCCGATGTCGGTATCGAGATAAACGGAGCCGGGAACGTGACGGTTGCCGGGGTGGACTGCACTGATATCGATATAGAGATCAACGGAGCAAGTTCCTGCACCGTGGCAGGGAAAGCCGTATCGGCCTCCGCGGAAATAAACGGAGCCGGAGATATCGACCTCTCGGGACTCGACACCCGGGAGCTGGATTCTTCCGTGAACGGCATAGGGAGCATCAAGAGGCCGAAAGGCCTCAGCCGTTAGGCTCTGCGCGGTGCATGGGCCTGTGGGCGGCCTGCCGCGTGAGCCTGAGGTTCCTGTCCATTTCTGCCTGGCATTCCCCGGGAATGCAGCAGAGGCGGAACTTCTCCCAGATATAGTCTACGGCTATGTCCCTCGGGTGCACGAGGTCGGCGGCATAGAAGCGGTAGTCGCGCAGCTCGTCCAGCAGCAGTTCGTAGGCCGGGAAGTACGAAAGTCCTTCCCGGCTTTCCAGTATGCCGTCGACCGCCAGCTGCAGCGTGGCCTTCGAGAGGGTGTTCTCATGTGCTCCGCCGCCGAGATGCCTGATCGGGGAGACGGTGAAGATGAACTGTTTCTCGGGATGTGAGTGGACTATATCCCCGAGAAGCTGAGAGCACCGGGATATGTCGAGGCGCTTCCTGCCGAACTCGTATCCCGGGCGCTTGAGGCAGTTCGACACGACCTTGCCGTCCCGCGTCCATACATAGGCCGTACCGAGGGTTATGACGACCCTCGTGCTCCTGAGCCAGAACGCGCGCGCCGATGCCAGTGCCGAATTTGCCGCATCGAGGAACTCTTCCCTGCTGCTGCGTGCGAACGAGGTATGGTGCTCGAAGCTGCATACGAGTCCGGCTCCGGCGCCCATCTGCACGCAGTCCGCTTCCGTGTAGCTGTCATCGGAATCGAGCCGGGAGACGGCGAGGGCAATCGAGGCCGGGTTGTACAGAGTTCCGAAAGGGTTCACCAGCACATCCATGCCGGCCTCGCGCATCCTGCTTCCTATCCCGTCGGTGAAACAGCTCCCTATGAGCACGGCAGGGTCGTCCGGAGAGACCTGCACTCCGGACTTCGACAGCTTTATTTCGGTCGTGAACTTCAAGGCGTATGGGTTTTCATGAATAGACAAAATTATAACTTTTTCGCGTAATCTGCCCGTTTCTTGCTATTTTTGCGTCCGTTAAGGAGAATATATACGCTTATGAAGAATATCAGATCCAGATTCCTGTATGCGCTGCTGGGCGCCGCTCTGCTGCTCGTGCCCGGAGCCTTGTCCGCCCGCAGCCACAGCCTCTATGTGGTTACTACCGGCGATGTGCACGGCTCGTGGTTCGCCGCCCCCTATGTCGGGGACGGCTCCGCCAAGACCAGCCTGATGTCTGTCAAATACTATGTCGACAGCCTGCGCGCCGCAGTAGGCGGGGACAACGTGCTGCTGCTCGACGCCGGAGACTGCCTGCAGGGCGACAACGCCGCATACTACTATAACTATGTGGATACCGCCGGCCCTCATCTTTTCAGCCGCATCTGCGCCTATATGGGCTATGACGCCGTCACCGTGGGCAACCATGACATCGAGACAGGTCATGCCGTCTACGACAGGGTCAATTCCGAACTCGCCGGGGAGGGAATCCCCTGGCTGGGAGGCAATGCCCTCAGGACATCCGACCGCACCTCCTATTTCCCCGTGTATACGGTGCTGGACAAGGGAGGTCTCAAGGTAGCGGTGCTCGGCTTCACGAATCCCAATATCAAGGCATGGCTGTCCGAGGACCTCTGGAGCGGAATGGAGTTCATTTCCCTGATTCCGTGCGTGCAGAAGTGGGTGGATGTCGTGAACGAGAAGGAGAAGCCGGATGTCGTGATAGTGCTGGTGCACTCGGGTACGGGCGAGGGAGACGGCTCGGTGCTCGAGAGCCAGGGGCTCGACCTGCTTGCTTCGCTCGAGGGAGTCGACCTCCTTGTGACGGCCCACGACCACAGGCCCCGCGTCGAGTCGAAGGGCGGAACATACATGGTCAACGCAGGTTCGCGTGCGGGATATGTGGGATATGCCTGCATCGAGGTGGACAAGTTTGCCGGCAGGCTGCGCTCCAAGAGCGTGGAGGCCGATATAGTGCGTCTCGACAAGAATAAGGTCGACAACGCTATGGCCGAAGCCTTCTCCGAGGACTTCGAGGCCGTGCGTGCGTTCACCAACCGCAAGGTAGGTACGCTCGCCATGGACCTGTATTCGCGCGAGGCCTTCACCGGGATGTCCGATTTCATCAACCTTATCCACACCGTGCAGCTCGGAGTGCCCGAGGCCGACATATCGTTCGCCGCACCTCTGAGCACTGACGGCAGGGTGTCCGGCGGAGACGTGATATATAACGACATGTTCACGATCTATCCGTTCGAGAACCAGCTCTTCGTCGTAAGGATGCGCGGCAGCGAGATAAAGGACTATCTCGAATATTCCTACGACAACTGGATCCAGACTCCGGGCGAGCATGTGCTCAGGATAAGGAAGGGCGAAGATCCCCGCTACGGCACGGAGAACTGGTCGTTCGAGGGTCCTACATATAACTTCGACTCGGCCGCGGGCATCAACTATACCGTGGACGTGACCAGGCCTGCCGGAAGCAGGGTGGAGATCAGCTCGCTCGCCGACGGAAGGCCTTTCCAGGAGAACGGGTGGTATAACGTGGCAATGACCTCGTACCGTGCGAGCGGCGGAGGAAACCTGATTCCGCTCGGTGCCGGGATCGAAGATGTCGAAGACGAGGGCAGGGTAGTGGCGAGATACCCCGAAATAAGGGATATGATCTACGACTTCATAAGCAGCCGCGATGTCGTGACTCCGTCCGAGGTGGGCGACAGGAAACTGCTCGGAGAGTGGAAGTTCGTTCCCGGGCAGGTAGTCGGGCCCCTGATGAAGGCCGATATGGAACTGGTGTTCGGAGACTAATGCCTTCCGAGTGACTTGAGCCTCTGCTGGAGGGTGCCGCTCACGGCCATTTTCATCATGCGGCGGGTCTGGTCGAACTGCTTGAGCAGCTTGTTCACCTCCGCCACGCTGGTTCCAGAGCCCTTTGCTATACGGGTGCGCCTCGAGCCGTTAAGGCATTCGGGGTGCTCCTTTTCGTATGGGGTCATCGACTGTATTATGGCTTCGGTCGACTTGAAGGCGTCTTCGGGGATGTCCACATCCTTGAGCGCCTTGCCGACGCCGGGGAGCATGCCCATTATGTCCTTCATGTTGCCCATTTTCTGGACCTGCTTGAGCTGGTCGTAGAAATCGTTCAGCGTGAACTGGTTCTTGGCTATCTTCTTCTTGAGGCTGCGGGCCTGCTGCTCGTCGTACTGCTCCTGGGCCTTCTCCACGAGGGTGACCACATCGCCCATGCCGAGTATCCTGTCGGCTATCCTCGCGGGGTAGAACAGCTCCAGCGCCTCCATTTTCTCTCCGGCGCTGATGAACTTGATGCTCTTGCCCGTGACCGCCTTTATCGACAGCGCAGCGCCGCCCCTGGTGTCGCCGTCCATTTTGGTGAGCACGACTCCGTCGTAGTCTATGGCCTCGTTGAACGCCTTTGCAGACTCGACGGCGTCCTGTCCTGTCATGGCGTCGACGACGAACAGGCTTTCGCTTGGATTGAGCGCCTTGTGCATCGCCGAGATCTCGTCCATGAGTTCCCTGTCGACCACGAGCCGTCCGGCGGTGTCGACTATCACGGCGGAGAAGCCTTCGGCCTTGGCCTTTGCCACCGCGTCGAGGGCTACCTTGACGGGATCCTTCTCGCCGGGCTCGGAATATACCGGTACCCCGACCTGCTCTCCGAGCGTGGACAGCTGGTCGACCGCCGCAGGCCTGAAAGTGTCGCAGGCTGCGAGCAGCACCTTCATCCCTGACTTGCTCTTCAGGCGCAGCGCGAGCTTGCCGCAGAACGTGGTCTTGCCGGAACCGTTGAGTCCGGCGACGAGTATTACCGCGGGAGAGCCCTTGAGGTTGATCTCGCTGTGCTCGGAGCCCATGAACTCCACAAGCTCGTCATGGACTATCTTGACCATCATCTGCTGGGGCTTGACGGCGGTGAGCACATCGGAGCCCAGGGCCTTTGCCTTGACCCTGTCGCAGAATTCCTTGGCCACCTTGTAGGATACGTCCGCGTCGAGCAGCGCCCTGCGTATGTCCTTGACGGTTTCGGCTATGTTTATTTCGGAGATCTTGCCTTCGCCCCTGAGTATCTTGAACGACCTTTCCAGTCTGTCGGAGAGATTTTCAAACATATTCTGTCCCTTTTTCTTATGAGCTGTCTTATACGGACTGCAAATTTAGCCAACGCGGTGCATAATTGCAAGCGTATGCGGAGCCGTCATCGGAGCGGGGAAGGTCGATATTGCGTATAATCGTCGATTTTTTATAATTTTGCGCCCTGTAACGGAAGAAGGAATGACGACACATACGCACACCCATACGCAGCGGCTCGAGAGACTCGACGCCGCATATTATATCGCCATAGCGCTCAATATAGGATATGTCGCGGCTGAGACCTGCGTCGCGCTGGTGCACGGTTCCGCGGGGCTCCTCTCGGATGCCGGACACAAGCTCATGGACGTGTTCTCGCTGCTGATAGCCCTGCTTGCGTTCAAGCTCGCCTCGAGCAGGCCCTCGCAGCGCAGGACCTACGGCCTGCGCAAGGTGTCGGTGCTGATATCCCTGGTGAACGCCCTGCTGCTTGCAGCGGTCGTGCTGGCGATACTGGTAGAGAGCGCCTCCAAACTCGCGCATCCCTCTCCCGTCGACGGGGCCGCGATCTCTTGGACTGCCGCCGCGGGAATACTCGTGAGCGGGATAAGCGCCCTGCTCCTCGGAAGGTTCAGGCGCGGCGACATCAATACCCGGGGAGCCTTCCTGCACATGGCCACGGATTCCCTGATGTCGCTCGGCGTGGTGCTGTCGGGAGTGGTGATAAGCGTCACAGGATGGTCGGTGCTCGACCCTCTCGTCGGAGTAGTCATTTCGTCGGTGATGCTGGCCGGAGCCGTCAAGCTCGTCATCGACAGCTTCGGCATGATCATAGACTCCGTTCCGGAAGGGATAGATCCCTCGCATGTCCGTGAACTCATCCTGTCATGTAGGGGAGTGGAGGGCATAGACGAGCTGCATATATGGCCGGTCAGCATATTCGAGACCGCCCTGAGCGCCAGGGTGCGCGTGCACGGGGCGGAGAATGCGGAGCATGTGCCGGACGAGATACGCCTCAGGCTCTCGTCGGAAGGCATACAACAATCTACGGTCGAAGTGCATCTTATATGACAGTTGGTTGAACGAATCTAAATACAGAAATTCATGAAGAAGGCAGTTACTTTCCTTGCCGCCGCTGCGGCTATGTTTTCAATGGCATCGTGCTCCGGAAACCAGAGCATAGACGGACACTGGGATTTCAAGACCCTGAACGGAGAGGAGGTGGTCACCACCGAGAAGACTCCTTTCCTCGAGTTCGACGGCGAGAGCGGCCGCGTGCACGGATGCCTCGGCGTCAATTTGGTGAACGGAAGCTATACTTTCGAGGACGGCAAGCTTACGCTTGGCAACCTCGGTATGACGATGATGGCCGGACTCCCCGAGGACATGGCGGTCGAGAGCGCCCTGGGCGATGCATTGAAGCTTGCCCGCGGAGCAAAGGTCTCGTCGGACAAGCTTTCGATTACAGACGCGGAGGGCGAGGTGATACTCACCCTTGAAAGGAGTCAGGAACAGCAGTAGGATACAGGAGGGGGCTTCCCCTACCTGTATTCATCCCAGCTTTTGATGCTGATCTTATCCAGAGGGACGGCGCAGAACGCCCTGATGTAGGCAGTCGCGAGACGGCTGTTCGTAATCAGGGGAACGTTGAAGTCTATCGCCGCCCTTCTCATTTTATACCCGTTGCTCAGTTCGTTGTGCGTGAAGTTCTTGGGTATGTTGATGACGAGGTCGACCTGGTGGTTGCGTATGAGGTCGAGGGCTGCGGGATGGCTTTCCGAGGTCACCTCGAAGGGCCATAGAGCCCTCTGCGCCTCCACTCCGTTCTCGTTGAGGTACTTGCAGGTGCCTGCGGTGGCGTAGATCTTCATTCCGGTCTTCGCGAGCACCTGGCAGGCATAGAGTATGTCCGCCTTCTGGCGCGCGTTGCCAGACGAAATCAGCACGCCCTTCACGGGTATCCTGTGCCCGACTGACAGCATCGACTTGAGCAGGGCCTCGTCGAGGTTGTCTCCGATGCATCCAACCTCTCCGGTAGAGGACATGTCCACTCCGAGCACGGGGTCGGCCTGGTTGAGGCGCGAGAACGAGAACTGCGAACACTTGATGCCCACATATTCGAGTTCGAAGGGGTCGGTGGATACCGGCTCGGGATGCTCTCCCAGCATGGCCCTCGTCGCGAGTTCTATGAAGTTGGACTTGAGTACCTTCGACACGAAGGGGAAGCTTCTCGACGCCCTCAGGTTGCACTCGATGACCTTGATATAGTTGTCGGTCGCGAGGAACTGGATGTTGAAGGGGCCGGTTATGTTGAGTTCGCGCGCTATCGCAGCCGTGGTCTTGCGTATCTTCGCGGCGGTGATTCCGTATATCTTCTGGGGAGGGAACTGTATCGTGGCGTCGCCCGAGTGCACGCCGGCGAATTCGATGTGCTCGGAGATCGCCGAGGCTATCACCTTTCCGCCGTCGGCCACCGCATCGCATTCGAGCTCCTTGCAACGCTGCATGAACGAACTTATCACGACGGGGTGCTCCTCCGATACCTCGACGGCCATGTCGAGGAATACCTTGAGGTCATCGAAGCTGTAGCATACGTTCATCGCCGCTCCCGACAGCACATACGAAGGCCTTACCAGCACGGGGAAGCCGACTTCCGCGATGAAGTTGTCGATGTCTTCCATAGTCGTGAGCTCCCTCCAGCGGGGCTGGTCTATGCCGAGCTTGTCGACTATCGAAGAGAACTTGTTGCGGTCTTCGGCGCGGTCTATGTCTATGGCGGAGGTTCCGAGTATGTTGATGCCGCTTTCCATAAGGGGCAGGGCCAGGTTGTTGGGAATCTGGCCTCCCACGCTGACTATGACTCCGTACGGCTGCTCGAGCCTGCACACCTCCATTACCGTCTCGAAACTGAGCTCGTCGAAGTAGAGCCTGTCGCAGACGTCGTAGTCCGTGGAGACGGTCTCGGGGTTGTAGTTTATCATTATCGACCTGTAGCCCCTCTTGTGCAGGGTCTGGAGGGCGTTGACGCCGCACCAGTCGAATTCTACGCTGCTTCCTATGCGGTAGGCTCCGGAGCCGAGCACTATCACGCTCTTTCCGTCGCCGTGGAAGCTGACATCGTCGCTGTTTCCGTTATAGGTGAGGTAGAGATAGTTGGTCTGCGAGGGGAATTCGGCGGCGAGGGTGTCTATCTGCTTGACGCAGGGACGCAGCCCTTCCTTCCGCCTGCGCTCTCCGACTTCCGCCTCCGTGGCCGAAACGACGCGGGCTATCTGTATGTCGGAGAAGCCCTGGCGCTTGGCCTTGGCGAGCAGTTCGCGCGGAAGCGAGCCGAGGCTGCCGCAGGCTTCGAGTTCGCGGTAGGTCAGCTCTATGCCGTAGAGCTTGTCGAGGAACCACTTGTCTATCTTGGTGAGCTCGTGTATCCGATCTATGCTGTAGCCCTTCTCCATAGCCGCGGCTATCGCGAAGATACGGCTGTCGGTGGGGTTCTTCAGGGCGTAGTCGAGATCCTTGCCGTCATAGGCCTTGTTGCAGACGAAGCCGTTCGCTCCCTGGCCTATCATGCGCAGACCCTTCTGTATGGCCTCCTCGAAGTTGCGGCCTATGGCCATGACCTCTCCGACGCTCTTCATGCTGGAGCCTATCTCCCTCGAGACACCCTTGAACTTGGCGAGGTCCCAGCGGGGAATCTTGCACACGACATAGTCGAGCGCGGGCTCGAAGAACGCAGGTGTGGTCTTGGTCACGGCGTTCTTGAGCTCGAAGAGCCCGTAGCCGAGGCCGAGCTTGGCTGCTATGAATGCGAGGGGGTATCCGGTGGCCTTGGACGCGAGCGCCGACGAGCGGCTGAGCCTCGCGTTGACCTCTATGACCCTGTAGTCCTCCCCGTCAGGGCTGAACGCGTACTGGACGTTGCACTCTCCGATTATGCCTACATGGCGGACTATGTCTATGGCGGTCTTGCGCAGGAAGTGGAACTCCTTGTTGGAGAGGGTCTGCGACGGGGCCACGACTATGCTCTCTCCGGTGTGTATGCCCAGCGGGTCGAAATTCTCCATGTTGCAGACCGTGATGCAGTTGTCGTAGCGGTCGCGCACCACCTCGTACTCGATCTCCTTCCAGCCGCGCAGAGACTTCTCGACCAGCACCTGGGGCGAGAACGAGAAGGCCTTGCCTGCAACTGCGTTGAGTTCGGCCTCGTTCTCGCAGAATCCCGAGCCGAGGCCTCCGAGCGCATAGGCTGCGCGTATGATGACGGGATAGCCGACCGATGCGGCGGCGGCCCTTGCCTCCTCGAGGTTGGAGGCGGCGTGCGAGCGTATCGTCTTGACGCCTATCTCGTCGAGCTTGCGTACGAACAGTTCCCTGTCCTCGGTGTCGATTATCGCCTGTACGGGCGTTCCGAGCACCCGTATGCCGTTGCGTTCGAGCACTCCGCTGCGGTACAGCTCGACTCCGCAGTTGAGGGCCGTCTGTCCTCCGAACGAGAGCAGTATGCCCTGCGGCTTCTCCTTGAGTATGACCTTCTCGACGAAGAACGGGGTTACCGGCAGGAAATACACCTTGTCCGCCACGCCCTCGGAAGTCTGCACCGTCGCGATGTTGGGGTTGATCAGGACGGTCTCTATACCTTCCTCGCGCAGGGCCTTCAGCGCCTGCGAGCCGCTGTAGTCGAACTCGCCGGCCTCTCCTATCTTGAGTGCTCCGGAACCGAGCACCAGTACTTTCTTTATGCTTTTGTCGATCATAGCGCTATAGTTTCGAGATGAATTCGTCGAAGAGGAACTCCGTGTCCACGGGGCCGCTGGAGGCTTCGGGGTGGAACTGCACCGAGAAGAAGGGCTTGCTGCGGTGGCGTATGCCCTCGTTGGTGCCGTCGTTCATGTTTACGAAGTACGGTTCCCATTCAGGACTCAGGGTGCTGTCGTCGACGGCGAACCCGTGGTTCTGGGAAGTTATGTAGCACCTGTCGCTGCCGACCATCCTGACCGGCTGGTTATGGCTGCGGTGTCCGTATTTGAGCTTGAATATGCTGGCTCCGGCCGCACGGGACAGAAGCTGGTTGCCCATGCAGATGCCGCATACCGGCCTGTCTCCCTTCAGCGCCTCCCTGATGTGCTCCACGGCCGGAGTGCAGAACGCCGGGTTTCCGGGGCCGTTGGATATGAACAGCCCGTCCCATTCCAGGGTGTTGAAGTCGTAGTCCCATGGCACGCGCGTAACCTGCACGCCCCTGCTTATAAGGCAGCGCAGTATCTGGTGCTTTACCCCGCAGTCGACGAGCACAACCTTCTTGCCCTCGCCGGGGTATCTTACCACCTCCTTGCAGCTGACTATGTCCACCTGGTTCTCGATGTTCGGGTCATATTCGTCGATGCTGCTCTCGAGCGTTCCCTCAGGGACTATCTTGCCGAGCATCGAACCCTCCTCGCGGAGGATCTTCGTCAGCTCGCGCGTGTCGATTCCGAATATTCCGGGGACCTTCTGCTCGCGCAGCCATTCGTCGAGGCTTTTGACGGCGTCCCAGTGGCTGTATTCCTCGCTGTAGTCCGAGATTATCAGTCCGCGTACATGTATCTTCTCCGATTCGAACGACATGCAGAGCCCGTTCTCGTCGAATTCCTCGGGCGGAATGCCGTAGTTGCCTATCAGGGGATAGCTTACGCAGAGTATCTGCCCGGAGTACGAGGGGTCGGTCAGGCTCTCGGGATAACCCACCATAGCCGTGGAGAATACCACTTCGCCGCTTGCCGCTCCGTCGTAGCCGAAGCTCCACCCCTCCATCCTGTGTCCGTTCCTCAGGACCAGAGTCGCTTTTTTTCGAGTTTGTGCCATATTTCTTAGCTTACCAGTTGGATGCTTTTGTCATCAGTTCCCTTATCCTGTCGTTGCAGAGCCTGCCCAGGCTGCCCTCGTGGGTGTGTCCCAGCTCCGATGCCGTCAGGCCGGAGGGATTGCCGCGCGAATATCTGAACTCTCCTCTGCCGACCTCCTGTCCGACCTGCCGGTAGGCCTCCCTGAACGGGGTGCCCGCGAGCGTGCGCAGGTTCACTTCCTCTACGGTGAACATGCACCCGTACATCGGGTTGTCGAGTATGCGGGTGTTGACCTTCACGGCCGAAAGCATGTAGCGAGTCATCCCGAGGCACGAGTGCATCAGCTCCAGGGCGGGGAAGAGTATGTCCTTGAGGAGCTGGCTGTCGCGGTGGTAGCCGGAGGGCATGTTGCCGCACAGCAGCGCTATCTCGTTGTAGGCGGAAAGTATGCGGTTGCATTTTCCGCGCACCATCTCCCATACGTCGGGGTTCTTCTTGTGCGGCATTATGCTCGAGCCTGTGGTGAGTTCGTCGGGAAAGCTTATGAATCCGAAGTTGGGGCATAGGTAGAGGCAGCAGTCCGATGCGAACTTGTTGAGCGTCAGTGCGAGCGCTCCTATGGCGGAGGCTACGCACATCTCGCTCTTGCCCCGGCTGAGCTGTGCAGCCACGCTGTTGTAGTCCATGGAGTCGAAGCCGAGCAGGCGGGTCGTCATCTCCCTGTCGAGGGGGAAGGAGTTTCCGTATCCGGCGGCCGAACCGAGCGGGTTGCGGTTCACGACGCGGTAGGCGGCTCCGAGCATGTACATGTCGTTTACCAGCGCCTCGGCGTATGCCCCGAACCAGAGCCCGAACGACGAGGGCATGGCAATCTGGAGGTGGGTATAGCCCGGAAGGAGCACTTCGGAGTACCTGTCGCTGAGTTCCTGGAGGGTGCCGAACAGCTGCAGGGTCTCCTCTCGGAACGCCTTGAGCTCGTCCCTGAGGAAGAGCTTGATGTCGACGAGCACCTGGTCGTTGCGCGAGCGCCCGGAGTGTATCTTCTTGCCGGTGTCCCCGAGTTCGCGGGTCAGCAGCAGCTCTACCTGCGAGTGGATGTCCTCGACATCGTCCTCGAGGCGGAAAGTACCGTCTTCGATGCTGCGCGCGATCCTGTCGAGCCCCTCGTCCAGCTTTCCGAACTCCTCCTCGCTCAGCAATCCTATGCTGCATAGCATCCTGATGTGCGCCTTGGAGCCCTGCACGTCGTAGCGTGCGAGCTTGAGGTCGAGCTTGCGGTCGTCGCCTACGGTGAAGTCTTCCACCGCGTCGGTGGCCTGAGTGCCTTTATTCCAGAGTGTAGCCATTGTCCAGTTCTTCTATGAATTCGATGTATCCTCCTATGCCGGCGGCGATTTCGGAGGCGAGTATGTATTCGTCTGCCTTGTGGGAGCGGGACGAGTCGCCCGGCCCTATCTTGACTGCGTCCCTTCCGAGCCTCATCCAGTCGGAGGTCGTGGGCGAGCTGTATGTGTGCACCCCGAGCCGCGAGAGGGCGGCGAGCAGGGGAGAGCCCTCCCGGGTCGCGGATGCGAAGTTCGACAGCTTCCTCGGCGTCAGCGTGCTGCTGCATATACCCTGCAGTTCCGAGAGCACTTCCTGCGGAGTATAGAGTTCGTTCGTGCGTATGTCGACGGTGAAACGGCAGCTGTCGGGAATCACGTTGTGTGCGCTTCCCGCCTGGATCTGCGTCACGTTCAGCATCACTTTCCCGGATATGGGGGAGACCCTTGCGAAACCGTGCGCCCTGAGGGCGGCTATGTCGTCCAGCGCGATATACAGGGCGTTTTTCCCGTCGCCCCTAGCGGCATGTCCGCCCACGCCGTGCGCCTCTCCGTCAAGGACCAGCAGCCCTTTCTCGCTGGTAGCGGCCTTCATGCCGGTAGGCTCCCCGACTATCACCCAGTCCGGCGAGGGCAGGGATTCCCTGCCCGAAAGCGGGCCGTCGTGCGAGTACAGCCATGCGGCGCCGCCGTCTCCAGAGCGCTCCTCTTCGGATGTGAGGACGAGCATCAGGTTGAAGTGCAGCCTGGAGTCAAAAAAATGACGGAATGCGGCAATCATCGATACCACACTTCCGCCATCGTCGTTGGACCCCAGTCCGTAGACAACGCCGTCGTCCATTCCGGGATCGAAAGGATCCCGGGTATAGCCGCCCGAGGCCGGAACCGTATCGATGTGCGCGTCGAGTGCGAGCGTCTTCGCCGACGGGTCGAAGTTGCGGGACAGGCAGACTATGTTGTTGCGCAGCCTTTTCGGGGAGAGTCCCCAGGAATCGAGCGTGCCGCAGAGCAGCGACGCGGCCGCATCCTCTCCGAAGGTGGGGGAAGGTATGCGCACCAGCTGCCTGAGCAGGTCTATGTAGGCTGCGGTATCCGTCATAAAGCCAGTCTTGTGCCGGATTCTGACAGAAGATTGCCCGCGTGCATGATCCTGACCTCCGCCGCACCCTCTCCGAGTGCCTTGAAGGCGTTGTCGAGCTTGGGTATCATGCCGTCCGCTATGCGTCCTTCCGCACGCAGGCGGGCGTAAAGCCGGGTGTCGAGCTCCGGGATTACGCTCTCTTCGTCAAATCTGTCGTAAAGTACGCCATTTTTTTCGAAACAATAAAGAAGTTTCGCATTTATTGCACAAGAAATCGCGCAGGCCACGGTGTCGGCGTTCGTGTTCAGGAGGTTTCCCTGTCCGTCGTGGTTGATCGCGCAGAACACCGGAACGAGTCCCATGCCGAGCAGTCCGTGCAGGGTGGCGCTGTCTATGCTGTCCTTGCGCACGTCGCCTACGAAGCCGTAGTCGAGCGTTCCCGAGCCGTCGGCGAGCGCCACGGGCGGCCTTCTCGATGCGGTGATCAGCGAAGCGTCGCAGCCTGCGAGCCCTATGGCGTTGCAGCCGCAGGCCTGGAGGAGGGCGACTATGTGCTTGTTGCACCAGCCGGCATAGGTCATGGTCACCGCGCGCAGCGCATTTTCGTCGGTGACCCTGCGCCCCTCGACCATCACAGGCTCCTCGCCGAGCCGTCTCTGCAGCTGGCTGGCCATGACGCCTCCGCCGTGGACGAGAATCTTCGGCCCGCCGAGGGAGGCGAAGTCGGAGCAGAACTTGCGCAGCGCCTCCTCGCTGTCGATTATGTTGCCCCCTATCTTTACTACGGTCGTCATAAGTCTAAAGGCTCTTGAGCATCATCTTGAGTACGGTCTGGGCGGATACGACCCTGTTCGCGGCCTCGGGAATCACCAGCGAGCGCGGTCCCTCTATGACGGCGTCGCTGACTATCATGTTGCGCCTGACGGGCAGGCAGTGCATGAAGAATGCGTCATTGGTGAGGGCCATTTTCTTTTCGGTCACCGTCCATGACATGTCGCGCGAGAGCACCTTGCCGTAGTTGTCTCCCTCGTATGCGGACCAGTTCTTGGCATATACGAAGTCCGCTCCCTCGAGGGCCTCGTCCTGGTCGTGGGTCACGCGTGCTCCGCGGGTGAACTCGGGACTGAGGTCGTAGCCTTCCGGGTTGGCTATGACGAAATCATAGTCCGTGAGGCTCATGCCTTCAGCGAAAGAGTTGGGCACGGCCTGGGGCAGCGCCTTGGGATGCGGCGCCCAGGTCATCACCACCTTCGGCCTTTCCGATTTCCTGTGTTCCTCTATCGTGATTATGTCGGCGAAGGTCTGCAGGGGATGTCTGGTCGCCGCCTCCATGCTGAACACGGGTTTTCCCGAGTACCTTATGAACTGGTTCAGGATGACTTCTCCGTAGTCTTCCCCGCGGTTTGCCAGCTGCGCGAACGACCTGACTCCGATTATGTCGCAGTAGCTGCCCATTACCGGGATAGCCTCGAGCAGGTGTTCACTCCTGTCGCCGTCCATGACCACGCCGCGCTCGGTCTCGAGCTTCCACGCGCCCTGGTTTACATCGAGTACCATTACGTTCATGCCGAGGTTCATCGCGGCTTTCTGGGTGCTCAGGCGGGTGCGCAGGCTGTTGTTGAAGAATACCAGCAGGGCTGTCCTGTTGCGTCCGAGCTCCTGGTCTGCGAAGGGATTGGCCTTTACATACCGTGCTTCGCGCAGTGCCTCTCCGAGATCGGGCAACTGCCTTATCGATGTGAATTCTTTCATGCCTTGTCGTTGTTGTCGTTTCCGGATGTAAGTTCCCTCCATGCGGCGACGAAGCTGTCGGCTGTCGGGATGTCGATAGTGAGGGAGGGGAGCAGCCTTATCACGTCCGCCCCGGCCGCCCCGGTGAAGAAGTGCTTCCTGAACAGGAGCGCGTCGCGCAGTCCCGCATGTTCCTTTCTGACCTGAAGGCCTATCATGAGGCCGCGGCCGCGGTATTCCACGAGTGCGCCGTCCGGATGTCCGCCGGGATTGAAGGCCTCGCGCAGATGTTCTCCCACCCTGGCGGCATTTTCCACGAGGTGCTCGTTCTCGATCACGTCCAGCACTGCCAGCGCCGCCGTGCAGGCGAGGTGGTTTCCTCCGAAGGTGGTGCCCAGCAGGCCGTAGGACGCCTTGAAGTCCGGACTTATCAGCACGCCGCCTATGGGAAAGCCGTTGGCCATGCCCTTGGCTGTGGTCACGAGATCTGCCCTTATCCCCGAGCGCTGGTGGGCGAAGAACAGGCCGCTGCGCCCGTATCCGGACTGTATCTCGTCGAGAATCAGGACGGCCCCGTACCTGTCGCATAGCACGCGCAGTTCGCGCAGGAAGTCGTCCGAGGGCTCGTAGATGCCAGCCACTCCCTGGATGCCTTCGATTATCACTCCGGCGTATTCTCCGCCGGAAAGTTCCCTTTCGACCGCATCTGTGTCGCCCAGCTCGACGAAGCCCACGTTGGACGCGGAGTTGAATGGAGCGCGTATCGCGGGATTGTCGGTCGCCGCCACGGCTCCTGCAGTCCTTCCGTGGAAACTCCTGCGGAACGCGAGTATGCGCGCCTTTCCCGTGGCGAAGGAGGCGAGCTTCATGGCGTTCTCGTTGGCCTCGGCGCCGCTGTTGCAAAGGAACAGGCGGTAATCATCGTATCCGCTGGCCCTGCCGAGCCTGGAGGCGAGGTCTTTCTGCAGGGAATTCTGTACGGCGTTGGAGTAGAAGCCCAGCCTGCCGAGCTGCTCTGTCAGCATCTTTATGTAATGGGGGTGGCTGTGGCCTATGCTGATCACGGCATGGCCGCCGTAGAGGTCTGTGTAGCTGTTGCCCTCGCTGTCCCACAGCGTGGTTCCCAGTCCTCGTACGGGCTCTATGTCCCAGGTCTTGTATACTTCGAAAAGTGTCATTTTCCAGATGTTGTTTTTTTTGTTTGGCGCGTTTATGCGGAAGGCATCAGAAAGCCGAGGCCTTCAGGCGCAGTCCGCAGTCTTCTGGCAGTCCGCAGGCCAGGTTCATATTCTGCACCGCCTGTCCCGAGGCTCCTTTGAGCAGGTTGTCTATCACGCTGGAGACAACCAGCCTGCCCGAGTGCTTCTCGACCGACAGCAGGCATTTGTTGGTGTTCACGACCTGCTTGAGGTCTACCGGGCCGGGATAGAGGAAGGTGAATGGAGCGTCGCTGTAATATGCACTGTAGAGCACCCTGGCTTCCTCCTCGTCCAAGGGACAGGGAGTGTGTACGCTGGCGAAGATGCCCCTCGTGAAGTCGCCCCTCATCGGCACGAAGTCTATCTCGGAGCCGAACCCGGGCTGGAGCAGCGCGAGGTTGCGCGTTATTTCCTTGAGATGCTGGTGCGTGAACACCTTGTAGGCCGATATGTTCGAGCTCCTCCAGCTGAAGTGTGTGGTCTCGGAGGGCTTGACCCCGGCTCCGGTCGAGCCGGTTATCGCGGTGACGCATATCTCTCCCTCGAGCAGGCCTGCGTCCGCAAGGGGCAGCAGGGCGAGCTGGATTGCCGTGGCGAAGCATCCGGGGTTGGCTATCTTCGCCGCCTTCTGTATTCTGGCGCGCTGCATCTCAGGCAGGCCGTAGACATAGCCCTCACTCTCGTCCCTGAAGTCCTGGGCCAGGTCTATCACCTTGAGCTGTCCGGGGCGCCTGTGCTCCGCCCAGAATTCGCGGCTCTTGCCGTGGGCAGAGCACAGGAAAAGCACGGAGACGCTTCCGAGGTCGAATTCGCTGCAGAACTTGAGATCCGTCTCGCCGAACAGTCCCTGGTGTACCTCCCACAGGTACTTGCCGGCGCTGCTCTGTGAGTGTACGAACTCGAGCTGAACATAGGGGTGGTTCAGCAGCAGGCGGACAAGCTCTCCCGCCGTATAGCCGGCTCCGCCGACTATGCCGGCCTTGATCTTCTTCGGCGTGCTTTGTGACTGGCGTCTCATATCAGTTCGTCCTTATGGTTGCCGTAGTATACCCTCAGTGGGTTGGACAGGATCTTGATGAAGCCCTTGGCGTCCTCGGGCGTCCAGCCGCTCTGGGTCTCGCCGTATTCTCCGAG
Organism: Bacteroides sp. CAG:1060_57_27; assembly: GCA_001915575.1. Taxonomy (GTDB): domain Bacteria; phylum Bacteroidota; class Bacteroidia; order Bacteroidales; family UBA932; genus Cryptobacteroides; species Cryptobacteroides pullicola. The sequence continues at coordinate 35,978 of MNQT01000026.1, forward strand.
CTTGCTCTTGACGAGGTCGCAGGGCGAGTCCACGCCTACTGTGGAGAATCCGTAGGGACGCAGTTCGAGGGTGACCTTGCCGCTGACATTGCGCTGGCTGCTCTCGAGCATGGCCTCGATGTCCCTCATCACGGGCTCGAGATACTGGCTCTCGTGAAGGAACATGCCGTACCATGTCGCCACCTGGTCTTTCCAGTACTGCTGCCACTTCGAGAGGGTGAACTTCTCGAGGAACCTGTGGGCTCCTATTATAAGCATAGGCGCAGCGGCCTCGAAACCTACGCGGCCCTTTATTCCTATTATGGTGTCGCCCACATGCATGTCGCGTCCTATGCCGTAGCGCGAGCCTATCTTTTCCACTTCCCTTATCGCCTCGACCTTGTCTTCACAGGCCCGGCCGTTCACTTCGCACAGCTCTCCCTTCTCGAACCCGAGTTCGAGTATCTCGCTGCCTCTGCTTTCAACCTGCTTGAGGTATGCGCTCTCGGGCAGACCCTGGCGGGAGTCGAGTATCTCTCCTCCGCATATCGAGGTGCCCCAGAGGCCGACGTTGTAGGAGTATTTGAGCTTGGCGAAGTCGGCGTTGAAGCCGTGGGCGTTGAGGTAGTCGACCTCGTCCTTGCGGCTGAGGTTGCCGTCGCGCGTCAGCGTGATTATCTCCATGTCGGGGCACATCACGAGGAAGGTCATGTCGAAGCGTATCTGGTCGTTGCCGGCTCCTGTGGAACCGTGCGCTATGGCGTCGGCGCCTATGCTCCTGGCGTAGCGGGCTATGGCCATGGCCTGGAAGATGCGCTCGGAAGATACAGAGATAGGATAGGTCCCGTTGCGCAGCACATTGCCGTAGACCATGTAGCGCAGGCTCTTTTCATAGTATTCGCGGCTGACATCTATCGCCGCGAACATGGCAGCGCCGAGCGCGTATGCGTTCTTCTCGTTGGTTTCCAGCTGTTCGGGGCTGAATCCGCCGGTATCCGCGCAGACGGCATGGACTTCGTAGCCCTTTTCCCTTGCGAGATACATTACCGTGTAGGATGTGTCGAGGCCGCCGCTGAATGCGACCACTACTTTTTTCTTTTCCATATCGTGAGTCGTTTTTTCGTCCATTATTCGTCGGGATGATGTATGGTCAGGTGCTCCTTCGGGTCGTAGAGCAGGCCGGTGCAGATGCACATCTTGTAGTCATGGCTGCGGAGTATGTCGAAGTGGCGGCAGCCCTGGCAGCCTTTCCAGAATTCGGGGTCGTCGGTGAGCTCGGAGAACGGGACTGGCCTGAACCCGAACTCGTAGTTCATCTTCATCACGGCGGCGCCGGTCGTTATCGAGAATATCTTGGCATCTGGAAAGAGCTTTCGCGAGAGTATGAAGGTCTGCTCCTTGATTCTCTTCGCCACGCCCATGCCCCTGAAGTCGTGGGCCACTATAAGTCCTGAGTTCGCCACGAAACTCTTGCCTCCCCAGGACTCGATATACGAGAATCCGGCGAAGCGCCCGTCGTCACTGACGGCTATCACGGCCTTTCCGGCCCTTATCTTGTCGCAGATGTACTCCGGCGTCCTCTTGGCGATTCCGGTCTTGCGCTCCAGCGACGAAACGAATATTTCCTTGCAGATCTGTTCTGCGTATGCGGTGTGGCATTCCTCTGCCACGGTGACTGTTATTTCCATGTTGACATACAAAGTCCCAAACGGCAAGACAAACCTAGATTGTCGATTGCAATTCACGGACAGGTTTCGGATTTGGATAGTGAGTGTGCAATGAAAGTTCCGAAGTGTGGGAGGGTTCTACGCCTCCTCGGTTCGGACGGAAAGAAGAGAATATTTCCTTTTCGCTGCTGACATACGGCCGCAAATATACTCAAAAGCGCCGAGCTGTGCAAATAATCGTTAATTTTGCACCTGTTATGAAAGCTGGTGTACTTGTAGCGATGCAGTCGGAATACGATGCGCTCAGGCGCAGCGGAGTCGCCTGCGTGGAGAAGTCGGGGATAGGCAAGGTCAATGCGGCCTCCGCCGCGACTCAGATGATACTGTGCTCCCGTCCCGACTGCATAATAAATTCCGGCTGTGCGGGGAGCCTGTGTGCCGGAGTGGAAGTCATGGATGTGGTAGTGGGTGCGCAGTGCGCCTACCACGATGTCTGGTGCGGGGAGCCGAACGAACCCGGAACGGTGGAAGGGGAGCCGCAGAGGTTCGACGCCGACCCGCATCTGCTTGCAGCAGCCGTCGCGATAAGGCCTGAGGCGGGCAGCCTGCACAGCGGGCTCATATGCACGGGAGACCAGTTCTTCATCAGCCGGGAGGAGGACATGCGCATCCTGAGCCTCTATCCCGACGCCCTTGCGAGCGACATGGAGTCCGCCGCCGTGGCGCAGGTGTGCAGGCGTTACGGGGTCCCTTTCCTGAGCCTGAGGGTCATCAGCGACATCCATGTGAGCGAAAGCGAGCAGCGGCGCAGCTACGAGGGATTCTGGAACGACATCTCGGACAATTCCTTCTCGGTGCTCGCACGGCTTCTGGAGACTCTATAGGTGTTCGACGCATTCCGGGCAGATGCCCCTTACGACGCAGTTCACCTCGTCTACCTTGAACCCTTCGGGGATCACCAGCGTCGGAATCTTCACATCGTCGAGGCAGATGGTCCTGTGGCAGCGGATGCATGTGAAGTGTACGTGCGAGGAACGGCAGTACTTGCGGCATGCGCTGCCGTCGTCTATCTCGTGCAGCAGCCCTTTTTCGAGGAACAGCGTGAGCGCGCGGAAGATCGTGGACTTGTCCACGGTCTCCAGCCCCTGCTCGATGTCGTTCAGGGAGAAGGCACCGCCTATGCGGCAGATTTCCCTGTATATGAGCATGCGCATGGCCGTAGGATTCACTCCCGCGCCTGTCAGGATAGTTTCTATCTGGTTCATCGCTGTTTCTTGGATTACGGCAAAGCTAATGAAAAATTTATGATTATCCGCAATATTTGTATCACACTTGCCTGCCCGTGAATTACCCATGAATGGAGGCAGTAAATGTGTATTGCCGGATGTATATGTCTGCGGGGGACATAAACCCCGGAGAACAGTCCCCCGCAGGCATATACATCCGGAATCATGGAAAAATTCCCTATTTTTGCCATACTCGAAAATACAGGAAATGAAAAAGATCGCAAGTTTCACAATCAACCACCAGAAACTCTCCAGAGGAATATTCGTATCGCGCAGGGACGAGGTCGGCGGCGAAGTCGTCACAACCTTCGACATACGCATGAAGGAGCCCAACCGCGAACCCGCCCTCGGGCAGGGCGCCATACATACCATAGAGCATCTTGCGGCCACATATCTGCGCAACGAGCCCGAGTGGGGGAGCCGCATAGTCTACTGGGGTCCTATGGGCTGTCTGACAGGCAACTACCTGCTTCTGAGGGGCGACTACAGCTCCGCCGACATACTGCCACTGATGCGCGACACCTTCGGCTTCATCGCCGGGTACGAGGGAGAAGTTCCGGGCGCGACCCCTTCCGACTGCGGCAACTATCTGCTGCACGACCTTCCCATGGCCCGCTACGAGGCGCACAGGTTCCTGACCGAGGTGCTGGAGCATCCGGGAAAGGAGAATCTGGAGTATCCCGAGGACTGAGCGTATGGCAGCCAAGGTCATCGACGACCCGGCGGCGGGAGAGGTGCAACTTGTCAGGAGTCCCCGCAGCAAGCGCATCAGTATCAGGGTGCATCCTGTACGGGGAGTGACGGTTACGCTGCCCACTTTCTGCAGTTATGCCGATGGGACGAGAGCCTTCGCGGAGAAGCGGGAATGGGTATTGGAGACTCTGGAACGGCTGCGCAGGAGGTGCGATGAGGCCGAACGTGATGGAACGGGCGTGCCGAGACTCTGCGATGGGGCAGTGGTACATACGCTGCTCTCTGAGATAGTCTTCAGTCGCGATGCGGCTGCTCTGGAGCCTGGTTTTGCGATAGCAGTGACCCCTGCCGTGGATCCGGGACAGTCCGGAAGGCCCGTCTCGGACGCGGAACGGCCTCCCGTGCATAAGGAAGTCCGGTATCCTGGCTCTCTGCCTCCCGAGGGCAGCGGGGCGCTGTCGTCTGCGCTTATGCCTGTCTTGGTGGAGCTGCTGCGCGAAGAGGCTTCCGCGCTGCTTCCGGAGAAACTTTCGCGCCTTGCCGTCCGCTACGGTTTCGCATACGGCCGCGTCTGCATCAAGCACAATTCCTCCAACTGGGGCAGCTGCTCCGCAAAAGGGAACATAAACCTGAACCTCAACCTTGTCCGCCTGCCCGAAGCCCTCTGCGACTATGTGCTGCTGCACGAGCTCTGCCACCTGCGCTACCTCGACCACGGTCCCCGCTTCCACGAACTTCTGGAGCGTCTCTGCGCCGACAACCTCGGACGCCTTGCCTCTTGCGCAGGGCCGTCGGATTCCGTCTTGCCGGAAATCATCGCCTCTGTCAGGCGCAGCCGCGCGCGGTTCCCGGTGCAGCATGTCCTGAAATGCCGTCTTAAAGCGTACCGTCTGATATGATGCGTGCGGGCGGAGATGAGGGAAAGTTTATTATATTTGTCCTGATACTGGATCATGGAAGATTGCTTAGAGATAGAAAGGAAATTCCTCGTATGCGGGGACTTCAGGCCTTCGGTACGCAGGTCGCTGCATCTCGTGCAAGGCTATATCTGCACGGAACACGGCAGGACCGTCAGGGTGCGTCTGGGCGACGGGCGGGGTTTCCTTACAATCAAGGGCCCGGGCAGCGCCGACGGAACCACCCGCTTCGAGTGGGAGAAGGAGATTCCGCCGGACGAGGCCGGACAGCTGCTGCGGCTCTGCGTGAGCGGGAAGATCGACAAGACCAGGCATCTCGTGGATTTCGGGGGCCATACCTTCGAGGTGGACGAGTTCCACGGTGACAACGAGGGGCTCGTGTTCGCAGAGCTCGAACTGAAAAGTCCGGACGAGCCTTTCGCCCGGCCGGACTGGCTCGGAAAGGAGGTTACGGGCGATGTCAGGTACTACAACTCCTACCTGTCGGAGCACCCGTACCGTAGCTGGAAGGAATAGGCCCTACATTTCGAGGGCCATTAGGTCTGCGACGGCGAGCAGATATTCCAGCTGGGTCTGCAGGGCGAGTTCGCGGGAACTGTAGAAGTAGCTTATCTCGTTCATATAGTCCAGCAGCGACATCTGTCCGCTGTCGAGCGCCTTCTGAAGATCCCGCAGCCCTTCGTCTGAGTCCGTGAGCAGGGCGTATCCCGCAGCCGATTCGGCAAGGCCCGCAGCCTTTTCGTACAGGTTTTCGGCATTGGTGCGGAACTGTACCAGAGCATCCTGCTCGGCGAGGCGGGCCGCTTCCAGCTGCTTCTTCGCGCTGGAGATCTTCTTTCCTGCCGACCACAGGGGTATGCTCACTCCTACCGATACTCCGCGGAAGCCCTCGCCGGGCACCACCTCTGACTTGTATCCTACCGACAGGCTCGGAAAAGCCTCGCTGCGGCTCAGTTTGAGCTGCTTCTCGGAGGTGCTTGTGGATGTGCGCACATACTCGAGCGCGCTGCTCTTCCCTGAGGCCTGTTCAAGCCACAGCCCGAAGCTGCCGGGAAGCAGTACTGTCTCCTGCTCGCAGGCGGTGATCACTATGTCTTCTCCGCCGTTGAGGTTCTTCAGTTCCGCGAGAAGGCCGTCGCGCTCGACTTCGCACAGCCTCAGCGTCCCTTCGGCTTCCGCGAGTCCCACCGCCGCCTTGCGGTAGTCTATTACGGAGAACTCACCCTTCTCGTATCCGGAACGGTAGGCCTGCTCCACGGCGCGGGCGTTGTCGGCCCTGCGGGTGTATTCGGCGATCAGCGCGTTGCAGTTGATTATCCTGTATACCAGCTTGCGCGCCTGGGTGAGTATGTCACGGCGGCTGGCACGGTATTCGAGGGCGAGAAGTTCGTTCTGCCCGAGGGCGAGCCGCTTCCTGGCGCCGGTCAGGGCCCCGAAGTCGAAGCTCTGGCTCACTCCGAAGTCGTGCCTGCGCCGTCCGTCCTCCCCGAAGAGGTATCCGAACTCCACTTCCGGCCCTTCGAGTCTCGCCTCGGCGAGATTTGCGTCCGCGCCGGCATCGAGCTGCTGCTGGAGCGCCTTCAGAGTCAGGTTGTTTTCGCCTACCTGCCCGAGTATGTCGTCTATGGTCTGTGCGCCGGCAACCGTGCATGCGATTGCGGCGGCCAGTATCGAAAGTATCCTTTTCATTTCTTTTCCTCCTTTTCGCTGAAGATGTCGTAGACAATGGGTATCACGAATGCGTTGAGCAGCGTGGAGCTCAGCAGGCCTCCGAGGATGACCTTCGCCATGGGGCTCTGGATCTCGTTGCCCGGCAGCTCTCCTCCCAGCGCGAGCGGTATCAGTGCGAGGGCTGACGACAGGGCGGTCATCAGAATGGGGTTAAGCCTGTCGAGCGAACCGGTCATCACCGCGTCGGCCACTCCGAGCCCGTGGTGCCTGAGGTCGTTGTAGCGGTCTATCAGCAGCATTCCGTTGCGCGTGGCGATGCCGAACAGCGAGATAAAGCCGATGATCACGGGTATCGACAATACGCGGTCGCTGAAGAACACCATGAGCACACCGCCGATAAGGGCGAGCGGCAGGTCTATCAGCACTATGGCCGACTGCTTGAAGCTGCGGAACTGGTTGTAGAGCAGCAGGAATATCACTATGACCGCGAAGACCGTCAGTACCGACAGCGTGCGCGAGGCGCTCTGCGCGCTCTCGAACTGACCGCCGAACTCTATGTGGTAGCCTTCGGGCAGGGTGACTTTTTCGGCGATCGCCGCCTGCATGGCGTCGACCGCTCCCTGCAGGTCGCCTCCGGTGATGTTCGCCGATACCACTATCTTGCGTTGCGCGTTCTCGCGGTTGATAGTATTGGGGCCGGTGGTGGAACGTATCTCTGCTATGTGGTCGAGGGGAACCTTTCCGGCAGGGGTGTCGACAGTCATGTCCCTTATCGTCTCGATGCGGTCGCGCCAGTCGCCTGCGGCCTTGACGGTGAGGTCGAACACCTTACCGCCTTCATATACCTGCGATACAGGACGGCCTCCGAGGCATACCTCGACATATTCCACGAACTCGGACATCGTCACCCCGTAACGGGCGAGCATCTCGCGGCGCGGGACTATCGCCAGTTCCGGCCGTTCGATCTGCTGCTCCACGTTGAGGTCCGCGAGGCCCTCGACTCCGCTCACCGCCTCCTTGATGTCGTTGCCGAGGTTGAAGAGCGTGTTGAGGTCGTCGCCGAATATCTTGACGGCGATCGCGGCCTGAGTTCCCGAGAGCATCGCGTCTATGCGGTGCGATATGGGCTGGCCTATCTCTACATTGACACCGGGCAGGGTGCCCAGCTTCTCGCGCAGTTCCGCGATGATTTCGTCCTTCGGACGACCGCCGAACTCGAACGGAGCCTCCATTTCAGAGGTGTTCACCCCGAGGGCGTGCTCGTCAAGCTCCGCACGTCCGGTCTTGCGGGCCACGGTCTTGATTTCGGGAACCGACAGTATCAGTTCCTCGGCCTTGCGTCCGATAGCGTCGCTCTCTTCGAGCGATACTCCGGGCAGCGTGCTCACGTTGATCGTGAACGAGCCCTCGTTGAACGGAGGCAGGAAGCTGGAACCGAAGCCGAACGCCATCACTACGGCTCCGACGAGCGCCGCCGCCGATACTCCCAGCACTGCCTTGCGATGGTGCAGCGCGGCTTTCAGGGCCTTGCCGTAGCCTTTCTTGAGCCAGCGCGTGACGGGAGACTCCTTGCTCGTCCCCTTTGTGGCCCCCGTGTTCTTAAGCAGGAAACTGCACAGCACCGGGGTGAGCGTGAGCGCTACCAGGGTAGATGCGAACAGCGACACTATGAAGGCGACTCCGAGCGGAATCAGCATCCTGCCTTCGATTCCGGAGAGGAAGAAGATAGGGATGAAGCTGACCACTATGATGAAGGTGGAGTTGAGTATGGGCATACGGACCTCCTTGGAGGCGTCGAACACCACGTCGAGTACCTTGCGCCTCTCCGCCTCGGGCCTGAGGCGGTTCTCCCTGAGCCGCTTGAACACATTGTCCACATCGACTATCGCGTCGTCTACCAGCGAGCCTATGGCGATAGCCATGCCTCCTATGCTCATGGTGTTGATGCTCATCCCGGTGACCCTCAGCACTATGATCGTGATGAGCAGGGAGAGGGGTATGGTCACGAGCGATATCAGCGTCGTCCTGACATTCATCAGGAACAGGAAGAGCACGAGTATCACGAACAGCGCGCCTTCCACGAGGGCTTTCTTGATGTTGCCTATCGAGGCGTCGATAAAGCTGCTCTGGCGGAAGATGTCGGTCTTCACCTCGACATCGGGGGGAAGGGTCTCGGCGATTTCGGACATCTTGGCGTCAAGCGCGTCGGTGAGATCGTTCGTGGACACCTTGGGCTGTTTGGTCACCGTCAGCAGCACTCCGCTCCTGCCCTCTATGGATGCGGTGCCGGTGCGGGGCTCCTTGGGTCCGGTGCGCACTTCGGCTATGTCCCTAAGCGTCACGGGCCTGCCATCGTCGGCAATCTTGACCACCGCGAGCGAGAGCTCGTCGACGGAGGTGGTGGACGACATGCCCCTTATTATGTATTCGTTGGAGTATTCATAGAGCACTCCGCCGGAGGCGTTGCGGTTCATGTCGGCAGTGGCGTCGAGGACTTCGTCGGTAGTGACTCCGTAGCGGCGCATGCGGTCCATGTCGAGCAGTATCTGGTATTCCCTGATGTCGCCTCCAAGCACGGCTACCTGTGCGACTCCGCCGACGGCGAGCAGCTGGGGCCTTATGGTCCAGTCGGCAATGGTGCGGAGCTCCTCGGGCGAAGTCTCTCCGTCAGAGGTGAGGCCGATTATCAGCACTTCGCCGAGTATTGACGACTGGGGGCCGAGAGTAGGGGTTCCGACATTGGCGGGAAGCTGGTCGCCGAGGGTCGCGAGCTTTTCGGAGACTATCTGCCTGTCGCGGTAGATGTCCGTGCCCCAGTCGAACTCAACCCAGACTACCGAGAATCCGGTCGTGGACGACGAGCGGACGCGGCGTACGTCCGTGGCGCCGTTGACGGCGGTCTCTATGGGGAAGGTGACGGTCTTCTCCACCTCTTCCGGAGCCATTCCCTGCGCTTCTGTCATTATGACTACCGTGGGCGCGTTGAGGTCGGGGAACACGTCCACCTCCATTGTCTCGGCGACATACATGCCGCCTACGGCCAGCAGCACTGCGGTAATCAGGACGAGCAGCCTGTTGTGCAGCGAGAATTCTATTATCCTGTTGAGCATGGCACGTCAGTGGTTGTGGGTATGTCCCGGAATTACGGATGCCGCCGAGAGCCTTACCTGGTATGCCCCCTTGACGACGACGTCTTCTCCGCCGTCGAGGCCGGAGACGATCTCGACATCGACTCCGTTACGGCCGCCGATGGTCACGGGAACCTTCCTGTAGCATTCCTCGTCGAGCCTGACATAGACGAAAAACTCCCCCTGCTCTTCGGTGAGCGCAGACTCGGGTACGGAAATGACCCCGTCCCTGCTGTCGGTGAGCAGCCATGCCTCTACATACGAGCCGTTCATCAGGCCGTAGCGGTTGGCGAATTCGAAAGTCACCGGGATGTATGCCGACGAGGCTGATACGGAGCGTCCGACCGATACCGGACGGCCTTCGGTGCCCGTTAGGCACACGGGCGTGTCGCCGTAGTGCAGCTTGAAGTTCACTCCCGATATGGAATTCCTCAGGGAGGCGTATTTCTCGGGCAGGTCGGCGGTGAGGCGCAGGCGCGAATCCGAGCTTACAGTCGCTATCGCCTCTCCTGCGGCCACATAGTCGCCCTCTGTCTTGAGCACGCCAGTGATGCTGCCGTCGATCGGAGAGCTTACCGCCACTCCGTTTCCGGCTCCGTCGGCGCTGGAACCCTGGTAGGCGTTCTTGGCCGTGAGATAGTCGGCTTCAATGGCAGTGAACTCCCTTTGCGAGATTATCCTGTCTTCCAGCAGGCTCTTCGCCCTCAGGTATTCTTTCTCTGCGGCTGCGAATGCGATTGCCGCCCTTGTCACTGCGTCTCCGGCTCCCATTCCTCCGGCTGACACTCTCGCGATTGTCTCCCCGTCTGATACTCTCTGGCCGGGAACCGGTGTCGCCCCGTTCCATGAAAGGATGCCGGAAGTCAGGGATGTGACTGTGGCGGAACCTTTTCCGGAAGGGGAGAGGACGCCGGAGGTGCGTATTGCCGAGCTGAACTTTCCGGGCTGTATCGTCTCGACCTCTACCCCGGCCTCCCTTGCCCTCTCGGGAGAGAGGACTATCTCTCCGTGGGCTGCTTCTCCCTCGTGGGCGTGCGCTTCCGCTTCGGATGCGGTTCCGTGGTCATGGTCTTCGTTCTTGTTATGGCAGGCGGCAGCGGCCAGCAGGCACAACGCCGCCAGTAACAGGTATTTCTGTTGCATAATCGTTTTCTTTCGGTTTATGTTGCCTTTGTGAATTGCGTCTGTGCATCCGGTATGCTCCCGGCACCTGAGCATGGACGCTGCATGCCGGAGCGGCAGGATGCGGGCCGCTTGTGGAATGCGGCTATATGCAGGCCCGGAACGGAGGCCCTCGCAGGGCCGAATGCGGCAGGAAAGCCGCCGTCTTGGAGATGAAACGGCAGGAAAGGTCGGAAATCCTGCGCACTGCGTGATCCGGACGGTCCGAAAGGTCGGGGATGTCGTCATGGACGAGGGCGTCCGCCGGTATGCAGAGCTGTGTGTCCTCGTCGGAACTCTGCAGGAAGCTCTCGAGCTGCGAACAGCTGTAATGCACGTGGATATGGTTTTCGACACGCGTGCAGTGGTGGCTGTGCGGTATCAACGAATGCAGCAGCACGAAGGCGAAGGCCAGCATGCACAGCTTGGATATTGGTATCCTCCTTTCCACGGCACAAAGATACGGAATATTTCCTTGCAAGCCGCTTGCAACATATGCCCGGTCCGCGTATCCCTCATCTGCCCGGGTCTGTCTCCGCTTTCCTGTTTTGAATTCCGGGAAAAAGTTGTATTTTTATCCGGCTGAATCTGTATCGGTATTATGAAGAAGTTTTTCAGCATTTTCAGGAATGTATTGGCCGCCGCGGAAATAAGGCCGTTTGTTTTTATGGCGGGTTTTCCTATATTTGTTTGAGAGTTAGTTAAAATTACCTTCTGCTTATGGACAAGTTTACCAAGAATTATGTCGAGAGGTTCATGTCTGAGCTGATCGCAAGGAACCCCGGTGAGAGCGAATTCCACCAGGCGGTGAGAGAGGTTGTCGAGAGTGTAGCCGACTATGTGGTCGCCTATCCTTACCTCATGGATTTCAAGATCCTCGAGAGAATGGTCGAGCCCGAGCGCGTGATAATGTTCCGCGTGCCCTGGATGGACGACAGGGGAGAGATACACATCAACCGCGGCTACCGCGTGCAGATGAACAGCGCCATAGGCCCCTACAAGGGAGGTCTCCGCTTCCATGCGAGCGTCAACCTCAGCATCATGAAGTTCCTCGCGTTCGAGCAGACTTTCAAGAACGCGCTCACGACTTTGCCCATGGGCGGCGGCAAGGGCGGTTCTGACTTCAGCCCCAGGGGCCGCTCTGACGCCGAGGTGATGCGTTTCTGCCAGAGTTTCATGACCGAGCTTCAGAGGCATATCGGCCCCGATACCGATGTCCCTGCCGGTGATATCGGAGTCGGCGGCCGCGAGATCGGCTATCTCTTCGGCCAGTACAAGAGGCTGAAGGACGAATTTACCGGAACCCTTACGGGCAAGGGACTCGCATGGGGCGGAAGCCTGCTGCGTCCCGAGGCCACCGGCTACGGGGTCTGCTATTTCGCGGAGCAGATGCTCGCGCGCGAGGGCAAGTCGTTCGAAGGCCAGACAGTCCTCATCTCAGGAGCCGGCAATGTCGCCCAGTTCGCGGCACAGAAGGCCATGAGGCTGGGTGCCAAGGTTGTCACCCTGTCCGATTCTGACGGATACATGTACGATCCCGAGGGCCTCGACGAGGAGAAGCTCGCCTATGTAATGGAGCTCAAGAACGTGCGCCGCGGCCGTATCAGCGAATATGTGAAGCAGTATCCTCAGGCCAGGTACTTCCCCGGGGAGCGTCCCTGGAAGGTGCCTTGCGACATCGCCCTTCCCTGCGCCACGCAGAACGAGATTGAGGCGGCCGATGCCGGGAATCTCGTCAAGGGCGGATGCTGGTGCGTAGTGGAGGGTGCGAACATGCCCAGCACCCCCGAAGCGATTGCCATATTCCAGCAGGCGAAGATGCTCTACTCTCCCGGTAAGGCGTCCAACGCCGGCGGAGTGGCTACCTCCGGTCTCGAGATGAGCCAGAATTCCATGCGCCGCAAGTGGACTTCCGAGGAGGTCGACGCCCAGCTGCGCACTATCATGACGGGCATCCACGAGGCCTGCCTCGAGTACGGTACCAGGGAGGACGGCTATGTGAACTATGTAAAGGGTGCCAACATCGCCGGATTCATCAAGGTCGCCAATGCCATGGTGGACCAGGGACTCGTATAGCAGGATATGTTTGGACAGGACTATACCAGGTTGATGGTCAGGAGGATACGCAACATCCTGCTGATATGTAACAATTACGACAGCTTCTCGCTCGAGGAGGACGGCCATATAGAGGCCCGGATTTCGCAGGAATATACCGAGCTCAACCTCAGCAATCCTCCTTCCATCGACCGGGTGGAGTCCACAATGGAGGCTCTCGACCTCATAAAGCGTCAGGGTGAAAGGTACGACCTGATAATCACTATGTTCAATGTCGGCAGGCTCGACGTGTTCGAGTTCGCCGCGCTGGCCAAGGAGATAGTCCCGCAGACACCGATAGTGCTGCTGTCGTCGTATTCGAAGGTCATCTACAACCATATAGTCAGCCAGGACAGGTCCAACTTCGACTATGTGTTCAGCTGGAACAACAGCACCGATCTCATAATCGCTATCATCAAGCTGCTCGAGGACAAGCTTAACGCCGACCACGACATACTCGAGATGGGCGTGCGTACGATAATGCTGGTCGAGGATTCCGTGCGCTATTATTCGGCCTACCTGCCCCTGCTCTACCGGCTCGTGCTCAGGCAGAACAACGAGTCCGTGCGCGACGCCCTCAACGAGGAGCAGCAGTTCATGCGCAAGCGCGCGAGGCCCAAGATACTGCTCGCCACCTGCTACGACGAGGCGCTGGAGCTGTACCGCAAGTACAAGACCAACATGCTCGGAATCATCTCCGATGTGGGCTTCATCCTCCACAAGGGCGACAGCCGGGCCACCGAGGTCATCGATGCGGGGATTGACCTGTGCCGGCTTATCAAGTCGGAGATACCCACTATGCCATACCTGCTGCAGTCGTCCCAGGAGAGCATGAGGGCCGTGGCGGAGGAACTTGGCGTAGGCTTCGTGCGCAAGACTTCGAAGACGCTGATCCACCAGCTCAGCGAGTATATAGCCCGGGAGTTCGCGTTCGGCGACTTCCTCGTGACAGACCCGCATACCGGGCAGGTGCTCGCGCGGGCGCGTAACCTCTATGAGTTCGAACGCCTGATCGCAACGATGTCGGACGATGCCCTGAGGTATTTCGCGGGCAAGAACTACATCTCACGCTGGCTGTACAGCCGAGGCCTCTTCACGATAGGCAACTCGTTCCGGGATATAAGCATCAACGAGGGTTCCGACCTTGCCGAGATACGCAAGCTGAACCTCCGGATGATTCACGACTACCGCATCCGCCAGGGTCTGGGAGTCGTGGCCCGCTTCGAGCCCGAGAGCTACAACGACGCAATCTGGTTCTCGCGCCTCGGCGACGGCTCTCTCGGAGGCAAGGCGCGCGGCCTCGCGTTCCTCAACCACATACTCTCCAAGTACGACCTCTACGGCAGATGGGAGGATGTGCGCGTGCTTGTTCCGCGCACGCTCGTCATCACCACCGAGTACTTCGACCGCTTCATCCTCGAGAACGGGCTGCAGTATGTGATAAACTCCGACCTCTCCGACAACGAGATACTCTCCGAGTTCGTCGCCTCGACCCTGCCTTCCGACCTTACGGACGCCCTCAGGGTGTTCATACGCAATGTGCGCAGGCCACTGGCCGTCCGTTCGTCCTCCATACTCGAGGACTCGTACTACCAGCCTTTCGCAGGGGTGTATTCGACCTACATGATTCCCCATACGGAGAACGAGGACCAGGAACTGCGCCTGCTGTCGAAGGCCATAAAGAGCGTGTATGCCTCGGTGTACTTCGCGTCTTCGAGGGGCTACATCATCTCCACTTCCAACGTGATATCGGAGGAGAAGATGGCCATAGTGCTGCAGGAGATTTGCGGCAGCGAGGACGGTGGCTACTATTTCCCGACGCTTTCGGGCGTAGCCCGCTCGATAAACTTCTATCCCATAGGCTACGAGACTCCCGAGGACGGTGTCGCCAAGGTGGCGTTCGGCCTGGGCAAGGCCGTGGTGGACGGCGACCAGGTGCTGCGCTTCTCGCCTAAATATCCCAAGAACGTGCTCCAGACCTCCACGCCCGAGCTCACGATGAACGAGACCCAGCAGGCGATGTTCGCGCTGAACCTCCAGCCTGACCGCTTCAAGACTTCCGTCGACGACGCCGTGAACCTCGAGCGCATACCGGTGTCGGACTGCGGCAGGTTCCGCTCCTTCTCGAAGGTGGTGTCCACCTGGGACTACGAGAACCAGCGCATCGTTGATTCTCCGGTGCCGCGCGGTCCGAAGTTCGTCACTTTCGCACATATCCTCAAGTACAACACCTTCCCGCTCGCGGACATACTCTCTACGCTGCTCGACATCACCCGCAGGGAGGTCAAGTGCGCCGTGGAGATCGAGTTCGCGGCCGACCTCGACAGGGGACCGGACGGGGCCGCCCTGTTCAACGTGCTTCAGATACGGCCTATCTCTGCTGTGACAAGCTTCAACAAGGTCGACTGGGATTCCCTCGACACTTCAGGCGCCCTGCTATCTTCCGGCTGTGCGATAGGTCCGGGCACAATCCAGGGCGTAAGGGACATAGTCTACCTGCGCAGGGAGGGCTTCGACACGCTCAAGACCCGCGAGATTGCTTCCGAACTGACAGCCCTCAACACCAGGATGCGAGAGGAGGGGCGGAACTATGTGCTGATAGGCTACGGACGCTGGGGTTCCAGCATACCGACGCTCGGTGTTCCGGTGCAATGGAGCAATATCTCCGAGGCAAGGGTCATAGTGGAGTGCTGTCTCGAGAACTTCAGGGTCGATCCCAGCCAGGGTACGCATTTCTTCCAGAACATGACTTCTTTCAATGCCGGATATGTCAATGTCAATCCTTATTCCCGTCCGGGCGAGTATTGCGACTTCGACGCCCTCGATGCCATGCCGGCCGAATACGAGAGCGAATTCGTTCGTATGGTGCATTTCGACGAAGACCTCACCGTCTGCATAGACGGACAGGAGGACAGGGCGCTGGTGAAGGCATGATGCCGATGAATGCATGACGACGACAAAAGCATAACGACCTGATGATAAAGTCGATATTTTTCGACATCGACGGCACTCTGGTGAGTTTCAACACGCACCGCATCCCCCGGTCCGCCGTAGAGGCTATCACGCTGGCGAAGCGGCGCGGCGTAAGGATCTTCATCTCCACCGGCCGCCCTTTCCCTCTGATTGACAACATCGGGGAGATCAGGCACCTCGTCGACGGCTACATCACCGTCAACGGTGCCTGTTGTTTCATCGGGCCGAGAATCATCTCGTGCACGCCCATACCCGGAGACGACGTGCGGACGGTGCTGCGCCTGTCGGAAGAAATGGATTTCGCGACCCTCGTGGCAGGGGAGAAGACCCTGGCGATGTATAACGACAAGCCTTATGCCGACGAGATTTTCCGGCGGCTGCTCGATGTCGGCGGCCTGAAGGGCGGCATTACTGCGGAATCTGTCCTCAAGGAGCGCGTATTGCAGTTTACGCCCGTAGTCACCCGCGAACTGGAGGAAATGATAATGCCGCAGCTTCCCGGCTGCGTCTCCAGCCGCTGGTGCCCCGAATTCGCGGACATCACGGCTAAGGGTGTGGACAAGGGAAAGGGCCTTATGGCCGTCATATCAGACCAGAACCTCAGGATTGAAGAGACCATGGCTTTCGGCGACGGAGGCAACGACATGGCCATAATAAGGAGCGCGGGCTTGGGCGTCGCCATGGGAAATGCCGGCGACTCGCTGAAAAAAGTCGCCGGCTATGTCACGGACACGGTCGACGACGACGGTATAAGCAAGGCGCTGCAGAAGTTCGTGCTGTAGCTACCCCGCCTTGCTTATGAGATATTCCGCAATCTGCACTGCGTTGAGTGCGGCGCCCTTGCGTATCTGGTCGCCTGAGAGCCACAGGGTCATGCCGTTCTCGTCGGCAAGGTCGCGGCGTATGCGGCCCACATAGACATCGTCCTTTCCGCCGGTGAAGAGAGGCATGGGATAGGTCTTCGTCGCGGGGTCGTCCTGCACGGTGACTCCCGGGGCGGCCTGGAGCGCAGCGCGTACCTGTTCTTCCGTGAGAGGTTCTTCGGTCTCGATCCATACGGCTTCCGAGTGGGAACGCAGCGAGGATATCCTCACGCAGGTCGCGGAGCAGCGGATATCCGAATGGAGGATCTTGCGCGTCTCGTTGAACATCTTCATCTCTTCCTTGGTGTAGCCGTTGTCGGTGAACACGTCTATCTGCGGAATCACGTTGTATGCCAGCTGGTAGGGGAACCTGTCCACGGTCACGTCTTCGCCCTGCACTATCTGGCGGTACTGCTCCTGCAGTTCCGCCATGGCCTGCGCTCCCGCTCCCGATGCCGACTGATAGCTTGCGACATGCACGCGGCGTATGTGCGAGAGCCTGTCTATGGGCTTCAGGACCACCACCATCATTATCGTGGTGCAGTTGGGGTTCGCGATTATCCCGCGCGGACGCACGAGGGCGTCTTCGGCGTTGCATTCGGGCACTACCAGGGGGACATCGTCGTCCATACGGAATGCGCTCGAGTTGTCTATCATCACCGTGCCGTGCCTGGTTATGGTCTCCGCGAACTCGCGCGAAGTGCCGGCTCCTGCCGATACGAACGCGTAGTCCACGCCCTTGAAGTCGTCGTTGTGCTGCAGGAGCCTTACCTCCAGATCCTCGCCGCGGAAGGCGAACCTACGTCCCGCACTCCTCTGCGAGCCGAAGAGCAGAAGCTCGTCGGCAGGGAAATTCCTCTGTTCGAGCACGCGCAGGAACTCCTGTCCCACCGCTCCGCTCGCACCTACTATTGCTGCTTTCATCTTGTGTCTCCTTAAAAGTCGTTCTATTGAATGTCAGATATTCGCTATGCTCATTATGTCGGCGAACACTCCCGCCGCGGTGACATCCGCACCGGCGCCGTAGCCCTGGATGAGCATCGGGTGGCGGTTGTAGCGTTCGGTGGTGAGGCGTATGATGTTGTTGGAGCCCTCGAGGGCGTAGAAGGAGTGTGTGCTGTCCACCTCCTCCAGACCTATCGAGCAGCGTCCGCTGTCCATTCGGGCCACGAACCTGAGCCTCTTGTGCTCCTTCTCCAGGATCTGCCTGCGGCTTTCGAAAGCGGCGTCGAGTTCCGGCAGCCTTTTCCAGAACTCCTCCATCGAGCAGGCGAAAAGCTCGTCGGGGATGAATAGACGTGCTTTCACATCTTCCATTTCGACCCTGTATCCTGCTTCCCTCGACAGGATTACGAGCTTGCGCATCACATCCTTCCCGGAAAGGTCAATCCTCGGGTCTGGTTCGGCGAAGCCCTGCTCCTGTGCCATACGTACCGCTCGGCTGAAGGGGACTTCGGCCGATAGGGTGTTGAATATGAAGTTCAGCGTGCCGCTTAGGACGGCCTCGAGCCTCAGTATCCTGTCGCCGCTGTTGCAGAGGTCGTTGATTGTGTTGATTATCGGCAGCCCCGCGCCGACATTGGTCTCGAACAGGAACTTGACTCCGTGGCTCAGGGCAGTGTCCTTGAGTCTGCGGTATGTCCCGTATTCCGAGGATGCCGCGACCTTGTTGGCTGCCACCACAGAAATGCTGCGGCTGAAGAAGTCACCGTACAGTCCCGCGATTTCAGGGCTCGCCGTGCAGTCTACGAACACGGAGTTGAAGATGTTCATGCCGACCACCTCGTCGCGCAGCTTTCCGGGAGTGATTTCCATTCCGCCCTCAAGGGCATCGCGCCAGCCGTCGAGACTGATCCCGTCCCGGTCGAAGACGGCTTTCGTGCTCCTGGCGATACCTACTATGTTGATTTTCAGGTTCCTCTCCTTCATCAGGCGTTCCCGCTGCGATGCGATCTGCTCGAGCAGCTTCCCGCCTACCGTGCCGACACCGCAGACGAACAGGTTCAGCTCCTGGTATTCTGAGAGGAAGAAACTGTCGTGGATCACGTTCAGGGCCTTGCGGAGGTTTCCTCGCTTTACTATGAACGATATGTTGCTCTCCGAGGAGCCCTGGGCGCAGGCTATCACGCTGATGCCGTTGCGTCCGAGCGTGCCGAACAGCTTCCCGGCTATGCCAGCATGGTATTTCATGTTCTCGCCGACGACGGCGACTGCAGCCAGACCGTTCTCGATGTGCACGGGCTCTATCGCTCCGCTCTCGATTTCATGGCGGAATTCCCTGTCTATCGTGGCCGCGGCGGCAGCCGCATCCTCCCTGCCTACCCCGATTGTGATTCCGGTCTCGGAAGCGGACTGGCTTACGAGGAACGCGCTGATGTTCCCGTCCGCGAGCACCTTGAATATGCGGCTGTCGATTCCGACTATCCCGACCATAGAAGTGCCCGTCAGCGTTATCAGGCTGATGTCGTCAATAGAGGATATGCCTCTTATGAGCCTTTCGTCCCTGCGGCACTCCTGCCTTATGGAAGTTCCCGGAGCGGCGGGGTTGAAGGTGTTCTTTATCAGTATGGGGATGCCCTTGCGGCATACCGCGTACAGGGTGGGGGGATATATCACCTTCGCGCCGAAGTTGCAGAGCTCCATAGCCTCGGCGTAGCTCATCTCGTCGATCACATACGAGGTCTTGATTATCTTCGGGTCGGCCGTCATGAACCCGTCCACGTCGGTCCATATCTCGAGCAGTCGGGCGTCCAGGGCGGCAGCCAGCAGGCTTGCCGTGTAGTCGGAGCCGCCGCGCCCGAGGTTGGTGATCTCGCCGCTTACGGAGTCGGAGGAGATGAACCCGGGCACTATGGCTATCGGAGATGCGTCGCCGTAGTCCTTGAAAGTCTCGCGTACGAGCCTGTATGTTGCGGCTGTGTCGGCGACATCCTGTCCCGAGACCTTGGCCGTCCTTATGAATCCAAGTGAGTCGTATAGCTTGCTTCCGGGTATGGCGGCGCTGACTATTATGGAAGACATCCTCTCACCGAAACTCAGGATCTCGTCCAGGGTCTTTCTCGGGAGCACTCCCAGCAGCCTGACACCCTGGCATATCCTTTCAAGCCTGTCTGCCAGCTCTTCTATCCTGCGTCCGGTGTCTTCTCTTGCGGCAGGGTCTGTGATGCATGCGGAGCACATCTCCAGATGCCTCTTCCTGAGTTCGGAGAGCGATTCGAGGCAGGATTCGTCGCCTCTTTCCGCCAGACGGGCCGTGCTTACGAGCAGGTCCGTGACCCCTCCGAGGGCAGACACCACTACGATGGCACATTCGCCGCGCCTTTCGATTATAGACTTTACGTTGGAAAGACTTTCCGGAGTGCCGACGGAGCTGCCTCCGAACTTCATAATTTTCATATCGGAATCCTGTTTCAGATTTTGCGAGCCCAAAATTATGGATTAATTTGGTTTTTTCATAATTAAATCTGAAATTAGCCTGAACTAACTTGTTGGTTGGAAATCAGACTTATGCCGGATCGCAGGATATATATTTTCGACACCACCCTGAGGGACGGGGAGCAGGTTCCGGGGTGCCAGCTCGGCACGGCCGAGAAAATTCAGCTCGCAAAGGCTCTCGAGGAGCTCGGCGTCGACATCATCGAGGCAGGCTTTCCCGTCTCGAGTCCGGGGGACTTCAACTCCGTGGTGGAAGTGTCCAAGGCCGTCACATGGCCGGTAATATGCGCCCTCACGCGGGCCGTGGAGAAGGATATCGACGTCGCGGCCGAAGCGCTCAGGTACGCGCGGCACAAGAGGATACATACCGGTATCGGCACTTCGGACCAGCATATACGCCATAAGTTCAAGTCGACCCGCGAGGAGATACTCGAGCGTGCCGTGAGGGCTGTCCGCTATGCGAAGAAATATGTAGAGGATGTGGAGTTCTATGCCGAGGACGCCGGCCGTACCGACGACGAATACCTCGCGCGCGTGGTGGAGGCCGTGATTAAGGCCGGGGCGACGGTCGTCAACATACCGGACACTACAGGGTACTGCCTGCCTTCGGAGTATGCCGCCAAGATACGCTATCTTGTCGAGCATGTGGACGGCATAGAGAAGGCCGTCATCTCCACACACTGCCATAACGACCTCGGTATGGCCACGGCCAACACGGTCTCCGGCCTGCTTGCCGGCGCCGGCCAGTGCGAAGTGACGATAAACGGGGTGGGAGAGAGGGCCGGCAATACGGCACTGGAGGAGATAGCGATGATACTGCGCTGCCATTCCGACATACCCCTCGAGACAGGCATCAACGCCTCGCGCATCTTCCCCGTCAGCAGGATGGTGTCCGGCCTTATGAACATGCCCGTGCAGGCTAACAAGGCCATAGTCGGGCGGAACGCCTTCGCCCACTCCTCGGGCATACACCAGGACGGCGTGCTCAAGGACGCATCCACATACGAGATAATGGATCCCAAGGATGTAGGAATAGACGACAGCCACATAGTCCTCACCGCGAGAAGCGGGCATGCGGCACTCAAATACAGGCTCGAGCTGCTCGGAATCAGCCTCGACCAGGCTGCCTTGGACAGCTTCTACCGCAGGTTCCTCGAGCTTGCGGACAAGAAGAAGCAGGTCGGAGACGACGACCTGCTGATGCTTGCCGGAGCCCAGAGGACGGAGTCGGCACATGTCAGGCTCGACTACCTGCAGGTTACGAGCGGCAAGGGGCTCAGACCGGTCGCCAGCATAGGACTCGACATAGGAGGCGAGAAGTTCGAGGCGGTATCCGGCGGCAACGGCCCTGTCGACGCGGCCATCAATGCCCTCCGGCATATCGTCAGGCGGAAGACCCTGATACGGGAGTTCACGATACAGAACATCACCAGAGGTTCGGACGATGTAGGCCGGGTACATATGCAGGTCGAGTATGACGGCAGGATCTATTACGGCCTCGGTGTCGATACCGACATCGTGACGGCTTCGGTCGAGGCATATATCGACTGCATCAACAAATTCACCACCGGCCGATGAACACTCTCTTCGACAGGATATGGGACGCGCATGTGGTACGGCAGCTGGACGACGGAACCGTCCAGCTGTACATAGACAGGCTCTACTGCCACGAGGTGACGAGCCCCCAGGCCTTCGACGGACTGAGGACGAGAGGTATCGGCTGCCTGCGTCCCGGCAAGGTCTTCTGCATGCCGGACCACAATATCCCCACGCTCGGGCAGGAAAGGTCTGTCGAGGATCCTGTCTCTCGCGCGCAGCTCGACGCCCTCGAGCGTAACGCACGCGAGTTCGGACTGGAATATTTCGGAATGACCGACCCCCGCAGCGGCATAGTGCATGTGGTAGGGCCCGAACGGGGCTTGTCCCTTCCGGGGATGACTATAGTCTGCGGGGATTCCCATACCTCCACCCACGGCGCTGTCGGTGCCCTTGCGTTCGGCATAGGCACGAGCGAGGTCGAGATGGTGCTGTCGAGCCAGTGCATACTCCAGCGCAGGCCGCGCACGATGCGGATACGCATCGACGGGAGCCTGGGGCGCGGAGTCACGGCCAAGGATCTCGCCCTCTACCTGATAATGAAGCTAGGTACGTCCGGTGCCACGGGCCATTTCGTGGAATATGCCGGGCAGGCAGTCGAGGCGCTCTCGATGGAGGGGCGGCTGACGCTCTGCAACCTTTCGATAGAGATGGGGGCGAGGGGCGGAATGGTCGCCCCGGACCGGAAAACCTTCGAGTATCTCAAAGGTAGGCCTTACGCCCCCGAGGGGGATGAATGGGAGCGTGCTGTCGCCTGCTGGAAGACGCTCCGCAGCGCAGAAGATGCCGTGTTTGACAGGGAACTCCGCTTCGATGCCTGCGAAATAGAACCGATGATAACATACGGAACCAATCCCGGAGCCGGCGTGCCTGTCGGCGGCACAATCCCTTCCGACGCTCTGGCTTCAGGACTGGAATATATGGGGTTCCGCGCTGGAGAAAGGATGCTCGGCAAGAAGGTGGACTATGTGTTCCTCGGAGCCTGCACAAACGGCCGCATAGAGGATTTCAGGGCTTTCGCCTCGATAGTGGAGGGCCGCAGGAAGGCTCCGGGAGTGACTGCCTGGCTCGTTCCCGGCTCGTGGGAGGTAAGGGAACAGGTCGAGCGCGAGGGGCTCGGCGCAGTGCTGCGCGATGCCGGTTTCGAACTGCGTCAGCCGGGATGCTCCGCATGCCTCGCGATGAACGGCGACAGGATCCCTCCCGGAAAATACTGCGTTTCCACGAGCAACCGCAATTTCGAGGGGCGTCAGGGCCCTATGTCGCGTACGATGCTGGCCAGCCCCCTGACAGCCGCGGCCGCGGCGGTGACCGGTGTCGTCACCGACCCGAGGGAACTGATGTGAACCCTGTTGGACGATGAAAAGGAAATTCGACATAATAGAGAGCAGCTGCGTTCCGCTAGAGGTAGAGAACGTGGATACTGACCAGATAATCCCGGCCCGTTTCCTCAAGGCGACGACCCGCGATCCGGAGTTTTTCGGAAGCCACCTGTTCAACGACTGGCGCTACGACCCCGACGGACGTCCGCGCCCCGGCTTCGTGCTGAACGATCCTGCATACTCTGGTTGCATACTTGTCGCCGGGGACAATTTCGGCTGCGGCTCCAGCCGCGAGCATGCCGCCTGGGCACTGGCAGGGTACGGTTTCAAGGCCGTGGTGTCGTCGTCTTTCGCCGACATCCACAGGCAGAACGAACTCAACAGCTTCGTGCTCCCGGTGGAGGTGAGCCGGGAGTTCCTCTCGGAACTCTTCGGCTGCATAAGGGAGAACCCAGGTACCGTGCTGCGCATCGATGTAGGCAAGAGGACCGTGACGAATACTGCGGCAGGCCGCTCGGAAGAGTTTCCGCTCGACGCTTACAAGAGATACTGCCTGATGAACGGTCTCGACGACATAGACTTCCTGCTCGAGCGCAGGGACCTTATAGAAGAATTCGAGAGAAGATGGAACTCAAGATAGCGATACTTCCCGGGGACGGAATCGGCCCAGAGGTCACGGCACAGGCCGTGAAGGCCATGAAGGCGGTGTGCAACCGTTTTGGACACGATCTCATTTCGGAGTACGGCCAGATAGGCGCCTGTGCGATAGACAGCTGCGGAGACCCTTTCCCGGATTCGACGCTTAGGCTCTGCGAGAGGAGTGCGGCCGTGCTGTTCGGTGCCGTCGGCGACCCCCGCTACGACAACGACCCCGGCGCCGTGGTTCGCCCGGAGCAGGGACTCCTGCGGATGCGCCGCAGCCTCGGCCTTTATGCCAACCTGCGCCCGGTACAGACATGGAGGGCGCTGCTGCACCGTTCTCCGCTCAGGGAGGAGATAGCCCGCGGGGTAGACTTCGTATGCCTGAGGGAGCTCACGGGAGGCATGTACTTCGGCCGCAAGGGTAGGACTGACGGAGGAGATACGGCGTTCGATACCAATGTCTACAGCCGCATGGAGGTGGAGCGCATACTCCGTTTTGCCTTCGGCCTCGCCGCGAAGCGCAGGAGGCATCTCACGGTGGTCGACAAGGCAAACGTGCTGGAGACCTCAAGGCTCTGGAGACAGGTGGCTCAAGAACTCGGTCCTCTGTATCCGGATGTTTCGCTCGACTTCATGTATGTTGACAATGCCGCGATGAAACTGGTCTCCGACCCCCGTTTCTTCGACATACTCGTGACTGAGAACACCTTCGGCGACATACTTACCGACGAGGCCAGCTGCATCCCCGGATCCATGGGACTGCTCGCCTCGGCCTCGCTCGGCGGAAAGACGGCCGTATATGAACCCATACACGGCTCCTATCCGCAGGCTGCCGGAAAGGGCACGGCCAACCCTCTCGCCGCCATACTCTCCGCCGCGATGATGCTCGAGTACAGCTTCTGCCTCCCGCGCGAAGCCGCCGCGGTGCGCTCGGCCGTGGAATCCTGCCTCGAAGAGGGGACGGTCACGGAAGACCTCTCCGCACCCGGACAGGCATGTTCCACATCCGAAGTGGGCGAGCGCGTCGCGCAGAAGATAGCTTCAGTTGAAATCAGATAAAAGACTACAGATATGCAGAACAACATCGACTGGTCAAAGCTCTCGTTTGCCTACAGGAAGACAAACGCGATAATAGTCAGCAGGTTCCGGGACGGCAAGTGGAGCGCTCCCGAGGTCTGCACCGACTTCGACTTCCATTTCAACGCCTTTGCCGGGGTATTCCACTACGGCAACTCCTGCTTCGAGGGGCTCAAGGCCTTCCGCGGTGCCGACGGCAGGGTGCGCATCTTCCGTCCCGACGAGAACGCCCGCAGGCTCGCGCGCAGCGCCGCCCGTCTCGGCATGGAGGCTCCCTCCGAGGATCTGTTCGTCAGGATGTGCTGCATGTGCGTAAGGGAGAACATGGACTTCCTCCCGCCTTTCGGCTACAATGCCTCGATGTACATCCGTCCCGTGCTCGAGGGAGTGAACCCCAACATCAACATAGCCTCGTCGGAAGAACTCGTGTTCGCGGTGATGTGCCTGCCTGTCGGAAGCTATTCCAAGGCCGGCGTGCTCAATCCTGTGGATGCGGTGATCTCCCGCAACTACGACAGGGCCGCCCCCAACGGTACGGGTTCGTACAAGATCGCCGCCAACTATGCGGTCTCGTTCTATCCATACAACCTCGCGCACTCGCTCGGCTATACGGAGCTGCTTTTCCTCGACCCCGCGACGAAGACGAAAATAGACGAGTTCGGCTCGTCGAACTTCCTCGCGATCAAGGGTAACACTTATGTTACCCCGCTTTCAGACAGCGTGCTGCCGTCGATTACGAACAAGTCGCTGCAGACGCTCGCCGAAGATATGGGCCTCAAGGTCGAGAGGCGCGCCGTTCCGGTAGAAGAACTTGCGGAGTTCGACGAGGTGGACGCCTGCGGCACCGCCGTGGTGATTACGCCCATACGCTCGCTCGACGACAAGCCGGCTCTCGAAGGAACAGAGGTGAGCCGCAGCTACCGTATCCCTTCCGGAGACGCTTGCGGCAAGGTGAGCCGCCGCCTGTACGATGCCATAAGGGGCATACAGAACGGCGAGATCGAGGACAGGCACGGCTGGTGCGTGCTGCTTTAGCGTGAAGTGAGGATGAAAGAACACAGGCTTCACATAGACGCTCCTTTCGAGTTCGAGGCCGGAGGACGCCTTCCCTCGCTCGAACTCGTGTATCATACTTCCGACCGCGCATACAGGCAGGGCGAGCCGGTGATATGGATCTGCCATGCCCTTACCGGCAACTCCGATCCCCAGGACTGGTGGCCCGGCATGGTAGGACCCGGAAGGCTTTTCGACCCGGACAGATACTATATCGTATGCGCCGGCATGCTCTGCTCTCCCTACGGGCCTACAGGACCCGCCGCCGTCAATCCCGAAACGGGCAGACCGTATCTGCTCGACTTTCCGAAGACTACGGTAAGGGACATGGTGCGCGCCGAGATACTGGTGCGCGAGCACCTCGGAATAGAGCATATAGACCTTATGATCGGCCCGTCGATAGGAGGGTTCCAGGCGCTGGAGTGGGCCGTCATGGAGCCGGAGCGCATAGGCAGCGTCGTATTCCTCGCGACTGCGACCAGGGTCACCCCGTTCATGACCGCATTCAACGAGTCGCAGAGAATGGCACTGCTCGCGGATCCGAGCTTCCTCGAGGCCATGGACATCACCGGAGGCCGTGCCGGACTCGCCTGCGCCCGCTCGATAGCCCTTCTGTCGTACCGTACCTTCGAAGGGTACAACCTCACGCAGCAGGACAGGGGTACAGACACGCTGTTCGCAGACAGGGCGTGCTCCTACCAGCGTTACCAGGGGGAGAAGCTCGTCAGGCGCTTCGACGCCTACAGCTACTGGTACCTTACGCTCGCGCTCGACAGCCAGAACATAGGCCGCGGCAGGGGAGGGGTGGAGAATGCGCTTTCACGCATACGCGCCAGGAGCCATGTGATCAGCATAGACAGCGACATGCTCTTCCCGCCCTCGCACGGCAGGGCTACGGCCGCCGCGATAGACGGGGCGGAGTACCACGAACTCGGCTCGCTTTTCGGGCACGACGGCTTCCTCGTCGAGAACGACGCCCTGGAGAAGATACTGGAGCCAATACTCCGTGACGCCATTGGCGTGTAACACGCACTTCGCGACAGGCGTTTCCCAAGACGGCTCCGACCGGCTTCCGGCCGCCTATTCCGTATAGAACAGTATCATCCTTTCTATGGCCCTGCGGCATACGGGGCAGAATCCCGGCGCGCCGTTGGTCTTCATGCGGCAGTCCGGATACGGCCTGTAGGCCCCCTTGGACATATAGCCCGCACCCTCGTAGACTCCGACGAAGCCCCCTGCATCCTCTCCTGCGGACAGGGCGTCCCGGAGGGAGGCGTCTTCCACCGCCGGAGTAGGAACCGGGGTGCCGTCAGGAAGCATGTCCTCCCAC
This sequence comes from Bacteroides sp. CAG:1060_57_27, assembly GCA_001915575.1. GTDB lineage: Bacteria > Bacteroidota > Bacteroidia > Bacteroidales > UBA932 > Cryptobacteroides > Cryptobacteroides pullicola. Next base: position 62,865 of record MNQT01000026.1, read on the forward strand.
TTGGAGGAGAAGTCCGCGAGGGTCGTTATGTTCTGCTCCCAGGGTTCGGTGTCGGGGTGGTAGTAGGGCGAATACATGTCGTCGTAGTAGTACTCGTCGGCGAGTCCCGCGAAACTGTGCCCGAACTCATGCACCACTACCGGCCCGAACGCATCGTGAAGCGAGGTCGTGAGCGTGTAGAAGTTGTAGATTCCTCCGCCTCCGTAGGTCTCCGTGTTGGCGAGTATGACTATATGTTCGTAGGGGATTCCGCAGAGCCTGTCGGCAATATTGCTGACCTTGCGCGTGGTAAGGTAGCGGTCCATGTGGAAGGTGCTGAAGTTCGACTCCAGTGCCGTGTCTTTCCATACGCCCTGTGCGGGTACGCTTACTCCGCTGTCCTTGGACTCGAGTGCCACGGCGACGAAGTTGAACCTGTCCCGGTAGCTCTTGAAAGGCTCGTGAGAGAGTATGGCGTCGACTGCGGTCTGCGCGTGAGAGTAGAACCGTTCCTTCTCGTCTTCCGTATACCCTTCGGCAACTATGGCTACGTCTATGCAGTCTTCGGCGCTTCCGCTCCTCAGAAGGTATCTGTGCTCCTCGGGAGCGGCGGGGGAGAGCCGGTGTATAAGTATCTCTTCAGGGTCTATCCTGTGCCGCAGCGTCGCGCAGACCTTGCCGTGGGTGTCGAACAGCCTTATCTGCAGCGTTGCAGGGCGCTTCGGCATGGGGACGAGCAGCACGTTTTCGAAGGCTTGCCTGGTCGTGGTTGCCTCTTGTGTGGTCTGCCATTCCTGGAAGAGGGTGGAGAAGCTGGATATGTATATCGTCTTTCCGTCTGCCTCGTCGGTCAGCTCGACCTGGCCGTTACCCCTTAGGGGCAGTCTGTCGAGATTGTGGCGGCGTCCGGCCCATCCCGCGAACGAATACAGTTCGTCCACATATATCGCCTGCGAGCCGGTGCTGCCGGCGAGTATGCAGTCTATGCGCAGCGTGCTGTCGCAAAAGTACGCTTGGAAACCGTCTTGCCCGGAGCGGCTTACTGCCTGTCCTGGGCCCGTAGGACGCGTGGTTGCGGCGTAGGCTGCCGGGATACAGGCCGCGAGGCATAGCAGGAGTGCCAGAATGTGTCGTGCTCTCATCTGTCGTGATTTTATTTCCGTAAATATCGCTATAAATTTCAGTATATTGCAGTTCATTTTGTATTTATTGTATACCGTATTGTTTATTGCCTGCCGTATTGTCATGGATTCCTTTAAACGTCTCTCTGTTGTGCCGGCTGTGTGCCTGGCGATGTACGCCCTTCTGTTTTTCGGGCATACGGCCTTATTGCCTGCCGCTGTAAGCGGGCCGGTGCCTTCGTGCATGTATGGGTCGCCACGTACACGCTCCCTGTATGCCGCCATTGATTCGCTTTCCTCGGGGCTCGATGCCAGGGTAGGGGTCGCGGCCGTGTTCGACGGAGGTGATACTCTTGTATATGACAGCCGTCCGGAACTCGGGGCGGAATATCCGCTTATGAGCGTGATGAAGTTCCACCAGGCGCTTGCCGTGTGCGATTCGCTGCGGCGTGCCGGAATCCCTCTTTCGCGAGGGCTCGATGTCTGTCCCGGACAACTGCACGAGGATACCTGGAGCCCGATGAGGGACGGGCATCCCTCCGGAGGGCGGTTCAGCTTTGCACAGCTTCTGGAATATACGCTCGTGCAGAGTGACAACAACGCATGCGACATACTCTTCGACTATCTTGGCGAACCTGCGGCGGTGGATGCATATCTGCGCTCTTTCGGTGTCGGCGACTGCTCGATAGAATGTACCGAAGACATGATGCACAAGGATCTGTCACTCTGCTACCGTAATGCCTCCACGCCGCTTTCCGCAGTCCTGCTGCTGGAGAAGTTCTACCTGTTGCGCGGTTCCGACCCGTATTACCGTTTCCTGTGGGATACGATGACCGCCTGCGGGACGGGAACGATGCGCATACCGCGCTTCATTTCAGACAAGGCCGCAGCGATAGCCCACAAGACCGGAACCGGCGACAGGGACGCCCGAGGCAGGATCATTTCGATAAACGACATCGGCGTCGTCGTTCTGCCTGACGGCCGCCATTTCTCGCTTGCGGTGTTTGTCAGCGATGCTGCTGTACCGGACGCCCTCTGCGAGGAGCTTATCGCTGAAATCGCCAGGCTCGCCTATGAGCATTCAATGCAGCAGGCATCGATATAGTAACTGCTTGTCCTTGTCCTGCGGCGCGTGTTGTAGAACTAAATTTTTCGTCTATTAACTAAACTTTTAGTTGTATAATTAAAAAAATAGTTTTATGTTTGTGCCGGGAGGTCGGCCGTGCCGGCCGGACGCGGCAACGAAACAAAAAAGGATATGAAAATGAAGGATACTGTAAGGAACAGGCCCCAGGAGCTCACGAGGGCTGAGCTGGAGATAATGCAGGTGCTCTGGAGGAGGGGAAAGGCCCTTGTCCGTGACATACTCGACGCCCTGCCGGAACCCAGGCCGGCATACAACACGGTGTCGACGATAGTGCGCATACTCGAGGCCAAGGGCTTCGTGTCGCACAAGGCCTACGGAAGGACCTACGAATATTATCCTGCGGTCGACAAGGACAGCTATACGCGCCTGTACATGAGTACGGTGCTCGACAACTTCTTCGAGGGCTCGGTGAGCCGCATGGTGAACTTCTTCTCGTCGCAGAAGTCCATTTCCGTAGAGGAGACCGACGAGATACTCAGGATATTGGACTCCGGAAAGTGACAGTCGGCATGCAGGTGCTCGGATACATAGTCGGGACTTTAGTGTGCAGCGGCCTTTTCCTCGTGGCATACAGATGGCTGCTGATGGGAAAGGTGGGCTACAGGATGTGCAGGGCGTTCATCCTTGCCGGCATGGTGCTCGCCGCCCTGATTCCCGCTCTGGATGTGCCTCTCTATGACCCGGCCCGTCTCCAGGCTGTATTCCCTCCTGCGGTCGAGCTGGAACAGGGGACACCTGCGGACGCTGCCGTATCCGGCACTGTCATGCTGCCGGACGGGAATATGCCGGACGCTCCTCCAGCCGCGGGAACTCTCAGGGGAGTCGGCATAACGGCCGTGCTCGCGGCGTTGTATGCGCTGGTTGCCGCCGCCTCGCTCGGGCTCCTTGCTGTCGGTGCGGTCAGGATCCTCCGCCTGCGCAGACGCTGTGTCCTCACTCCCATGCGGCGCTGCACGCTTGCCGAGAGCCCCGAGGTGCGCACCCCGTTTTCCTTTCTCAGGACCATATACCTCGGCACCGGCTACGGCCCCTCCGAGAGTAGGATGATAATCGCCCACGAGTCCAGCCATGTCCGCCATGGCCACCCGCTCGAGAGGCTCGCACTTTCGCTGCTGCGCTCCCTGCTGTGGTTCAACCCCTTCCTGTGGATTGCGGAGAAGGACCTCGCCGAGGTTCAGGAGTGGGAGGCGGACAAGGACGTGCTCGACGGCGGAACCGACCTGACTCTGTACAGGGAAACCATATTCAGACAGCTCTTCGGCTATAATCCGGATATATCCTGCGGGCTGAACCATTCACTCACAAAAAAACGATTTGCCATGATGACTCAGAAATGCCGTGGCCGCCATGCCCTGCTCAGGCTCGGGGCCACACTTCCGCTGCTCGCGGCGGCGTTCCTCGCCTTCGGGTGCGGCGTCCGCAGCGGCGCCTCCCCGCAGGACGATTCCGTCCTGCATCCTTCTGCTGCTGCCCGGGATTCCGTAATAGCCGTGCAGGTGGCCTATAATGAAGACGGCAGCTGTTACGCGATTATAGACGGCACGCGCTATGCCTTCGACGAAATCAAAGGGTATATCGATGCAAGGACGGCCTCGGGGGAGGTAAGCCTCGTAAGCATATCATGCTCGGGAGATGTTCCCATGGGAGTGCTCACCGATCTCAAGGAAATCCTGCGCAGGACGGATGCCCGCCGCGTGAAGTACGACCTCGCTGACGGGTCAGTCTCAGCCGAGGCGGTGCTTCCTCCCGCGTTCGACTCGGACGTGCCGAGGACGATAATCAATGTCACGCCCGATATTATGGACTACATCCATACGATAGAGCTGGACTCCGACGGCACGGTATATTTCGACAGGACGCGGATTGCGGCAGACGAGCTTACGGGCAGGGCCGCATATGAACTGATAGACGAACTCGACAAGCTCCCCGCCGGGCAGACCTCGCTGAAGACTATGTTTTCGGTGGTGGCAGACTCGGGCGCCCCGTACGAGACTTATGTCTCCGTGCAGGAAAGCCTCATAAACGCCTATAAGCTGGTCCGTGAGAACCATGCACGGGACAAGTTCGGCAAGGAACCTGGTGAACTGGACGAAACGCAGTGGCGGCAGGTCACAGATGCCATACCGATGCGTATAGCCGAGGCTGAACCGAGGTGACGGCATAAGGCAGGAAAGCTTTCAGACAGGCCTCACAGGTGGAATGTTGGTAAACGCCACCCGTGAGGCCTGTCTGAAAGTTAAAGTCTGTTATACGGCCCGGAGAGGCCGCTGCCGGATCAGTCCTGTATGGTCAGGTTGCCCGTATGGTCGAGCGGCAGCTCGTACCAGTCCGAGCAGGGAATGTATTCGTACGGAATGTACTGTGCGCACTGCACGAATACGGTACCCCTCGACTTGTTGTAGTAGATGTCGAGCTTGATGCCCTCGGCGGAGTCGGTTTCCGACCAGTTGAACGATGCTGGATCAGTCTCGAGCGCCTTGAGTATGTCGGCCTTCTTGTCGGAGGAGAAGTACTTGGTTATCTCGCGGTAGCGCAGCCCGGTGTCGGTGTCCTTGCGCTCGGACTTGAGCATGAACATGAGGACGAGGCCGAACAGGGTTATGAAACATCCGAGTATGTTGACTGAGATTGGGGTGGGGGTTGCGACGCAGGCTATACCTGCAATTATGAGTACTGCTGAAAGTACGGTGTCACGGGTACTGCGTACCCTGGAGAATTTCTTTTCCATTGTATATTATTTCGTAAGTTGATATTTGATTGTGTGTCGTTGGTGAGGTGCTTGTCCGCTGCGGCATATGCGCGCGGCGTGACGCCGCCCCGGCTACAATCTCAACTTGCGAAGTGAGAGGAACAGTCCTCCGTGCCCGGCAGGGCCTGACAGGACGGATGCGGTTCCGATGAATGTCCCGGCCTGCGAGGCGGGGCTTGCGGATATGAATTCACCTCCTCTTACGAAGCTGTCGTTGTTCCTGAAGGTGAGCCTGCGGAGCCTTGCCTGGCTGCCGTTGTTGCGGGAGGCCTGGACATAGCCGCCTCCGGGCATGCTGCCTCCCTGCTCGCTGAGGCAGAAGGTCTGCATCAGATGGCTGCGCAGCGTCCCGCTGTCGCAGGGAAGTTCCTGCCGCGGGCAGGAAGCCGGACAGCCCTCCCGGACCGCATCGGGCGAGAGGCTGCGGTATACGCCGCAGCACAGCACCGCCAGCGCCAGCAGAAATGCCGTCGTGAAAGGTGGGAAATGTCTGAAGATGCGTCCCGGTGACATTACCTGCCGGCTACGGCGTCGATTTCGACCTTGGCGCCCTTGGGAAGTGCCGCGACTTCATAGCACACCCTTGCAGGCTTGTCTGCGGGGAAGTATTCCGCATAGATGCGGTTCATCGCATCGAAATTGCGTATGTCGTCGAGCAGCACGGTGGTCTTGACTATGTCGGAATATCCGAGGCCGGCCTCGCGCAGGATTGCGCCTATATTGTTCATCGAGCAGCGTGTCTGCTCCTCGATGCTGTCGGGGATGCCGCCTGTGGCGGTGTCTACCGGAAGCTGGCCGGACACATAGAGCGTCCCGTTGAGTTCGACTGCCTGGCTGTAGGGGCCTACCGCCGCGGGGGCGTCCGGAGATGCGATTATCCTTTTCATGGTCGTGTGTTCTATGATTTGGTGCCGCTGGTGGGGATGTCGGCGAGGTTTATGGTCCTGGGCTGTTCGGCTTCGGCGAGCTCGATAGTCCCGTGGACGGCTTCGTACTTGCGTATGTTGTCCGCGAGCGCGTTGAGCAGGCGCTTGCAGTTCTCGGGCTGCATTACGATGCGGCTGTGCACGTCAGGTCCGGCGAGACCAGGCAGCATGGTCGCGAAGTCGACGACGAACTCGTTCTTGGTGTGGCTTATTATCGCGAGGTTGGCATATTTCCCCGTGGCGACGTCCGGCCGCAGCGTGATGCCTATCTTTTTCTTTTCGTTTTCCATTGCCTGTGGTTTTTGCAAATCGTACAAAATTAAGAAATTTCTTCAAATATTGCTAAATTTGCCGCCCGCAAAATCAGCATGCGGCCTCCTCAGGCGATGAAGATAGAACTTTCCGGACATTACGGCTACCGGCGCATAGTGAAGACCTTGGCGCCCATGGTCGCGACGATGATAGTGATTTCGACCTACAGCGTCGTGGACGGGCTCGTCGTGTCCAATTTCGTGGGCAACACGGCTTTCGCGGCCATGAACCTGATATGGCCGGTGCTGTCGATGATCGCGGCTTTCGGCCAGATGATAGGTGCGGGAGGAAGCGCCCTCGTGTCCAAGACCCTGGGAGAGGGGAACCCCGTCCGTGCGAGGGAGATATTCTCTATGCTTATCCGCGTGTCGCTCGTATTCGGAGTCCTGGTGGCGCTGCTGCTGATAGCGTCCATGGAGCATGTGGTGCTCGCGCTGGGTTCGGACGGGGCGATGCTGCCCTATGCCGTCTCGTACGGAAGGATAGTCGCGCTGGCCCTGCCGTTCTATATCGTCCAGATGGCTTTCCAGTCGTTCTATATGACTGCGGAACTGCCTCAGCTCGGCACGCTGTCCAGCATTGTCTGCGGCCTGCTCAACGTGGGGCTCGACCTGCTTTTCGTCGCGGTGTTCGGGTGGGGCCTCGAGGGAGCCGCCATAGCGACGGCCGTCTCGCTGGCTTTCGGCGGGCTTTTCCCCCTGTGCTGGTTCTCGTCCAGGCGCAACCGCAGCACCCTGCGTTTCGTACGCAGCGGCAGGGACATCCCGAGCCTCGTGAAGACATGCAGCAACGGTGTCTCGGAATATGTAGGCAACATCTCGCTGAACATAGTCGGCATCTGCTACAACCTCCAGCTGATGAAGTATGTCGGGGAGAACGGCGTATCGGCCTACGGCATAATCATGTATATCGCCTTCATATTCGCCGCCGTGTTCATGGGCTACAATATGGGGATATCCCAGATAATCGCCTTCAACTACGGTGCGGGCAACAGGAAGGAACTTACGAGCCTGCTCCACAAGAGCCTCGTGCTCGTCGCGGCCGGCGGGGTGGCCATGACCCTCGTGTCGGAAATCTCCGCACGCGCGGTCTGCGGATTCTTCGTCAGTTCCGATCCCGGACTGCACGGATTCGTCACGCGGGCGGTACGCATATATATGCTGAGCTTCCTGCTGTGCGGATTCAACATGTTCGCCTCTGCATGGTTCACCGCCCTGAACAACGGAACGGTCTCGGCCGTGTCCGCGTTCGCCAGGACCCTGGTGTTCGAACTCGGAGCGGTATTCCTGCTTCCGGTGCTGCTCGGCATAGACGGAATCTGGCTTTCGGTGAGCGTGGCGGAGGTGTTCGCCTGCATAATGTCTGCAATACTTATCCTTTCATTCAGGAAACGCTATGGATACTGATAAATCGAACGGCATGACTTTCGGCTACGACGAGATGTTCGAGCGCAGCCGCAGCCTCGTGGGCGCTGCCGTGCAGGAAGCGCTGCGCAGCTCGAGGGTGATAATCTTCGGGGTCGGGGGCGTAGGCAGCTGGTGTGCCGAGGGGCTGGTGCGCTCCGGTGTCGAGAACCTGACGCTCGTGGACTTCGATGTCGTGAGCGTAAGCAACATAAACCGCCAGAGAGAGGCGGATACGCAGACTGTCGGAAGGCCCAAGGTGGAGGTGCTCGCCGAAATCCTGCACCGTATCAATCCGGGAGCGTCGGTGACCGCGCTGCGCGCCCGGGTGTCTGCAGATACCCTGCCCGGATTCGGGCTCGGCTCGTACGACTATGTGATAGACGCCATAGACTCCCTGAGCGACAAGGCTGCGCTGATACGCGCGGCCTGCGCATCGGGGGCGACCTTCTTCTCTTCCATGGGGGCGGCCCGGAAGATAGACCCGACCCGCATACATGTCACCAATTTCTGGAAGGTGCGCGACTGTCCGCTCGGGGCGGCGCTCCGCAAGAAGCTCAGGCGCGAGGGCGGCATGCCCGAACACAGCTTCCTCGCCGTATACGGAGACGAGGTGATGGACAGCGACAAGGGGTCGCTCGTACACATCACCTCTATCTTCGGGATGACCCTCGCGGGCCTTGTCGTCAGGGATATCTACTCCGGGAAGCGCTGAGCCTCAGTTCTTGAAGCTGTGTATGGGCGCGGGAATCCTGCCTTCACGGCTGATGAAGGCCTCGCAGCCGAAGCGGTTCACGGGCATCACGGGAGCCTCTCCCAGCAGTCCGCCGAATACCAGCGTGTCTCCCACATCCTTGCCTGCGGCGGGGATGATGCGCACAGCGGTCGTCTTCTGGTTGACCATTCCTATCGCGGCCTCGTCGGCGATTATGCCCGAGATCGTCGCGGCGGATGTGTCCCCGGGAATCGCTATCATGTCGAGTCCCACCGAGCATACGCAGGTCATCGCCTCGAGCTTCTCGAGGGTCAGCGCGCCGCATTTCGCGGCCTCTATCATGCCCTGGTCCTCGCTGACCGGGATGAAGGCTCCGCTGAGTCCTCCCACATACGACGACGCCATTACGCCGCCCTTCTTGACCTGGTCGTTGAGCAGGGCAAGCGCGGCCGTGGTTCCGGGCGCTCCGGCCTGTTCGAGTCCTATTTCCTTCAGGATGTCCGCCACCGAGTCTCCGATCGCAGGTGTGGGCGCGAGCGAGAGGTCGATTATGCCGAACGGTATGCCGAGCCGCGCGGATGCCTCCTTCGCGACGAGCTGGCCGACGCGGGTGATCTTGAACGCGGTCTTCTTTATGGTCTCGCAGAGGGTCTCGAAGTTTGTGCCGCGCACTTTCTCGAGCGCCGACTTCACTACTCCCGGGCCGCTGACTCCCACGTTGATTACCGCGTCGCCTTCGGTGACTCCGTGGAACGCTCCTGCCATGAAGGGGTTGTCGTCGGGAGCGTTGCAGAGCACCACCAGCTTTGCGCAGCCCATGGAGTCGTTGTCCGCGGTGAGCTCGGAGGTCTGCTTGATTATCTGCCCCATTAGACGCACGGCGTCCATGTCTATTCCTGTCTTGGTCGAGCCGACGTTCACGCTGCAGCATATCCTCTCGGTGGAGGCGAGCACGCGGGGCAGGGACTCGATGCAGAGCCTTTCGGCGGCAGTCATCCCCTTGGATACCACGGCCGAGAATCCGCCGAGGAAGTTCACGCCCACCTCCCTGGCCGTCTCGTCGAGGGTTCCGGCCACCTTGAGGTAGTCTTCGGTGGTCTTGCAGCAGGAACCTACCACCATTGATATGGGGGTAATTGAAATGCGCTTGTTCACTATGGGTATGCCGAACTCGGCCGATATGTCTTCTGCGGTCTGCTTCAGCCTCGAGGCGTAGCGGAGTATCTTTGCGCGGATCCTGCCGCAGGTCTCGTCGAGGTCTGCGCCTGCACAGTCGAGCAGGCTGATTCCTATGGTTATGGTACGCACGTCGAGATTCTCCTTCTCGATCATGTCGTGGGTTTCGAAAACTTCGTGTATGTTGATCATATCGGAAGCCTATATTCTGTGCATGTTGTCGAAGATGTCGCTCCTCTGGCACCTGACTTCGACGTCGAGGGTGTCTCCGAGCTCGATAAGCCTGTGCGAGAAGTCGGCGAAGTCGATGTCGAGGTTCTCGGTGTTGACTATCATCATCATGTTGAAATAAGAGTCGATGATAGTCTGGGTGATGTCCATGATGCTTACGTTGTGGTCGGAGAGATAGGTGCAGATCTTTGCGATTACGCCCACCTTGTCTCTGCCGACTACGGTGATGATTGTCTTTTTCATCGCTTGGGGTATTTATGTTTGAAAGGCCAAAGATAATAAAATCTAATGCTATCTTTGCACCCGTCAGTCAGAAAGTGTATGCGATTATGAACAGGGATGCGATAGATTTCGAGAGGGACGGCGTGTTTTCGCTTTTCCGCAAGCTTCTGATTCCTACTCTGCTCGGCTCTGTGGCCATGTCGGCCATGAGCACGATCGACGGTATCTTCGTGGGCCACGGTGTCGGCGCGGCAGGCGTGGCCGCCGTGAACATAGCCGTTCCGGTCTACCAGGTCATGACCGGCATAGGTTTCATGATCGGCGCCGGAAGCTCCGTCGTCGCATCCATACACCTTTCGCGCAAGAATCTCAAGGTGGCCAGGATCAATGTCACCCAGTCCCTCGTGTTCGCCAGCCTCCTGGTCTTCCTGTTCGTCGCTGCCGTGATGCTGTTCCCGGTGCAGTCGGCGAGGATCCTCGGTTCGTCCGAGAGCCTGATGCCCATGGTGCTCGACTACCTGAAGTGGGTTATGCCCTCTTTCCTTTTCGAGATATGGGTGCTCATAGGGCTCTTCGTCATCCGTCTCGACGGCTCTCCACGCTATGCGATGTGGTGCAACATAGTCCCGGCCATAGTCAATGTCGTTCTCGACTGGCTGCTGATAATAAGGCTGCGCATGGGTGTCGAGGGTGCCGCCATAGCATCGGCTGCCGGAATCGTCGTGGGAGGGCTCATGGCGGCGGTGTACCTGCTGTTCTTCGCCAGGACCCTGCGCCTCATACCCCTGAAGATAAGCCCCATGAGCATGAGGCTGGCGCTCAGGAACATAGCCTATCAGTGCCGGATCGGCTCGTCGAGCCTGCTGGGTGAGCTGACCCTGGCGGTGTTCATATATGTGGGCAACTGGCAGTTCATGCGCTACCTCGGCGACGACGGCGTGGGCGCATTCGGCATCGCGTGCTACTATGCCCCTCTGTTCTTCATGATAGGAAATGCGATAGCCCAGTCGGCCCAGCCCATAATCAGCTACAACTACGGTATCGGGAGGACCACTCAGGTGGTGCAGGCGCGCAACCTGCTGCTGCGCTCTGCCGCCGCGTTCGGAATATTCGTGTCGCTGCTCTTCATCTTCTTCCCCGCGCCGCTCGTCGGACTGTTCGTCGACGTGCAGGAGAATGCCGGGCTCATCGCGACTCACGGCTTCCCTCTTTTCGGCTGCGGGGTCGTCTTCTTCATAGTCAATGTCGCGCTGACGGGATATTACCAGAGCATCGAGCGGGTGCGCAAGTCGACGCTGTTCGTGCTGCTGCGCGGATTCCTGCTGCTCATCCCGTGCTTCTTCATCCTGCCCCTGTTCTTCGGCACTGACGGGATGTGGCTGGCGATGCCTGTCACCGAGGTACTTACGCTGCTGTGCATATACTCCAGCTGGCGCCTCGGAAGACGCAAGGCCTGCAGAAGGAACAAGTGACGCGGCTGCTTTGGCACAGTTTTAGAAATACTGTATGACGAAACAAGTCTTACAAGCATTTACACTTCTACTTTAATTGTATGGGGGCGGCCGGGTAGTGATTACCAGGCCGCCCCTCCGGTTTCTATACCCTGCGGACATTCATCGCCCTGACGGCGTTCAGCACGGCGAGTACCATGACTCCCACGTCGGCGAAGACCGCGAGCCACATGTCGGCGATGCCGAATGCCCCGAGTATCAGGCAGGCTCCCTTCACTCCCAGCGCGAAGATGATGTTCTGCCAGACTATTCCGAGACACTTGCGCGAGATGCGTATGGCCTTCGAGATCTTCATCGGGTCGTCGTCCATGAGGACGACATCGGCCGCTTCGATTGCTGCGTCGCTTCCGAGTGCGCCCATAGCGATGCCCACGTCTGCGCGTGTGAGCACGGGTGCGTCGTTTATTCCGTCTCCGACGAACGCGACTTTCTCTCCCGGGCCGGCCCCGGACATTATCTTCTCCAGCCGGGCCACCTTCCCGTCGGGGAGCAGTTCGCCATAGACCCTGTCTATGCCGAGCCTGCCGGCAACGTCCCGGGCGACTTTGGACGAGTCGCCGGAAAGCATCACGGTCTGCCTTACGCCGGCGCGGTGCAGCTGTGCGATTGCTTCTTCCGCATGGGGCTTCACGACATCGCCGAGCACTATGTGGCCTTCGTACCTGCCGTCTACCGCCACATGCACTATGGTGCCCGTATGGCTGCATTCGCAGGGTTCGATACCAAGGCTCCGCATCAGCTTGCCGTTGCCTGCCGCGACGCTCTTCCCGTCGACGACGGCCTTCACTCCGTGTCCGCCCAGCTCTTCTATGCCTGTCACGCGCCTGCGGTCGAGAGGTCTGCCGTATGCCTTTATTATCGACCTGGCGACGGGGTGCGACGAGGCGCATTCCGCAAGCGCGGCATATTCGAGCAGGCGCCTGTCGTCGGCCTCGATGTCGCAGTCCGAACCGTCGTGCACCGCGCTGACTTCGAATACCCCGAGGGTCAGGGTGCCCGTCTTGTCGAAGACCACTGTCTTCACCTTCGACAGCGTCTCCAGTATGTTGGCGCCCTTGACCAGCACTCCCGCGCGGCCGGCTCCTCCTATGCCTGCGAAGAACGACAGAGGAATGCTGACCACCAGTGCGCAGGGGCAGCTGATGACAAGGAAGGTCAGGGCCCTGTATATCCATGTTTCGAATGTGGCGAAACCGGGAGGCATGCTGCCAGACAGTATCAGGAAGAGGGGCGGAATCAAGGCGAGGGCAAGCGCGGCGATGCAGACCGCAGGCGTATAGATACGGGCGAAAGAGGAGATGAAGTTCTCCGAACGGGCCTTGCGCGATGCGGAGTTCTCGACAAGTTCGAGTATCTTCGATACTGTGGACTCTCCGAACGCCTTCGTGGTGCGTACCTTGAGTCCGCCGCTGATGTTGATGCTGCCGCTGATGATTTCGTCGCCTGGACGCACCTCCCTCGGCAGGGATTCTCCTGTGATCGCCGATGTGTTCAATGACGAGACTCCTTCTGCCACTATTCCGTCTATGGGTACCTTTTCGCCGGGCTGGACGACTATCGTGTCTCCGACGGCAACTTCGTCGGGGGCGACCCTTACGAGCATTCCGCCGCGTTCGACATTGGCGTAGTCAGGGCGTATGTCCATAAGTGCGGCGATGTTGCGCCGGCTTCTGGCTACGGCGTGGTCCTGGAAGAATTCGCCTGTCTGGTAGAACAGCATCACGGCTATGGCCTCAAGGTAGTCTCCGCTCCTTTCGTACAGGGCGAGCGCGAAGGCCCCGGCCGTGGCTACCGCCATGAGGAAGTTCTCGTCGAATACATGACCCTTGACGATGTTGCCGGCAGCCCGTGCGAGAATGTCGTATCCTATGAGCAGATATACTGCGAGGTAGGAGACGAGTTTGACCATACCCTCTACGTGAAGAAAGTGCAGTAGCACGCAGGCGGCTGCCGTCGCGGCTATGCGGATAAGTGTAATGCGTTGTTCTCTGTCCATGTCAGTCTTTCGTATTGTACAAAGGTAGGCCGAAGTCCTTGCAAGCTGATTGCAAACAGGCACCGCTGCCTTGAAGCTGCGGTGCCTGTCCTGTGTGCTGTTCCGGCCGGAAGCCGGTATGGGGGAATCAGTCTACATGGTAGACGTAGCCTGCCTTGCGGGCCTTGGGCTGCGGGGCTTCGCCCTTGGGGTAGCCGATTATGCAGTTGCCTATGCCCTCGTAGTCGCCCTCGATGCCCCATTCCTTGAGCAGGGCCTTGCCCTCTTCGCTGTCGAAGACCTCCTTGGCGCGGTGTATCCAGCAGCTTCCGAGGCCTACCGCGTGGGCGGCGTTCATCAGGTTGCCCATTACGAGCGAACCGTCATACAGGTATGTCGGGACGCTCCTGTCTGCAAGTACTACCAGTACTGCGGGTGCTCCGTAGAAGGGATCCGAGCCGCCTCCCATTACAGCTGCGTTGAGTTCCGCCAGACGGTCGCGCGTCTGCCTGTCGGTGACCGCGACTATTATGGGAGACTGCGCTCCCATTCCGGTAGGGGCGTAGGTGCCTGCCTCCAGTACCTTGTCCAGCAGTTCTTTCTCCGGGATCCGCTCTTCGTAGCTGCGGATTGCGCGGCGGGTCTTGAGGACCTCGAGTGTCTGATTCTCGTTCATGGTCATTTCGGTGTTTGCGTTGTCCGAGCACGACGCGCTCATTGCGAGCAGTACGGCTGAAAGGAATACAAGTGTCTTTGTCATTTGATTCTGTCTTTAGCGTCTGCGCAGGCGTTCCATGTTGGTCTCTATAGTCCAGCCGTCGCGCTCGAGTATGCCGGCAGGCCTGCCGATGAACATCCTGGATGCGCTTCGGTCTCCTTTGAGCATCCAGTCGAGCCATGCCAGGGCGACTACGCTGAACTCTCCGCCGTGGGGCTGGCGGTAGGTGCCGCCATGTCCGACGGGATAGTTCACCGCTACGGCCATTACGTGGTTGATCCTGTTGAAGTCGTCCATGCCGTTCTCATAGGCGATGTCCTCGGGACCGCCGAGCAGGTAGAGCACGGGGGTGTGGATGTCGTTCAGGCGCTCCTTGATAGGCATGGGCATTCCGGGTACGGCTCCGGCCGGGTCGATGAAGAGCCCGCTGTTGCAGATCATAATGGTCCTGAGCCTCGGATCGGCGGCGTTGTCGAGGGTCTGGAGTCCTCCGCACGACATTCCTGCCGCGGCGATGTTCCTGAGGTCAAGCTTGTTGTAATAGGGGCTGGAAGGATCTGAATTTACCTTGAAAGCCCAGTCTATGCCCTCGATCTGCTGGTCGGAAGTGGACATCGGGCCGCGGTAGGGAGAGCCGTCCTCGGGAGGCATGTAGCCTGTCGCCACGACCATGTAGCCGTGCGAGGCGATCTCGCTGAGGAAGTTCTGGTGCTCCCAGGGTGAGTTGGTGCAGGCTCCGTTGCCCCATACGATCACCGGCAGGGGATTGTCCTTGCCGAAGGGACCGAGGTCCGCGGGGCGGAATATGGTATGCGCCTCGAGTCCGGGTTCCGTCACCATAACGGCCTTGTAGGCTCCGGTGCCGCCGTCCTCGACGATTCGGGTCTCGCTGGCCGTCTCGGCGCAGTTGCGCAGCACTACGGTGTAGGTCTTCACGGCGCCCCTGTAGTCGAAGCGTACTTCGGCGGTACCGTATTTCGTCCTGCACTGGGTAATGGAGATCTTCACTTCGGGATTGTCGCACCTCGCGCTTACTACTGGCGCCCCGCTCTTGCCTTCGGGAACGCAGTATTCGGTCTCGTAGAGTCCGTAGCCCGTCATTCCGTTCTCGTTGGTGAATCTTACGGGGATTTCAGGGACAGCCACCGGCGTTCCGTCGACACTGATGCTCACCTGGGGAGGTGCGGGATAGTCGAGGGCCACCTTCTTGGAACTGAATCCCAGTCCGTAGAGGGTGCAGAGGGTGCCGTCGGAGGCTCCGTCGGCGATAAGGTAGATCGCGTGCTTGCCCTTGAGGCCTTCGACATGCTTGGCGACATCCACGGTGAACTTCTCCACCCTGTCGCCCGGGCCAGCTGGCACGGTTATCTCGGCAATCTTCTTGCCGTTCCAGGTGTCGTTGTCATAGGGGCCGTCGAGCCATACCTCCACGGTGAACTCCCTGTCGCTCTCGGGACGCAGGAAAAGGTTGAAGGCGGTCTTGTTGCCCCTCCTGGCGCCTTCGAAGGGCTTCAGTCCCTTCTGTGCCTTCTTGAGTCCGCCGAAGCCGAAGTACTTGTATCCGATGACATCGCCGTCGGTGACGGTAACGGGCATGCTGTTGTCCCAGATGTCCCAGGAGTCCTGCTGGCTCGAGATGTCCGACAGGTAGCAGGCGTATCCTGCGGAATAGTACTTATAGGGGTCGAGTCCGAATATCTGGAAGCCTTCCGAGGTCACCTCGGCGCCGGTGTATACATCACCGTTCGATGCAGCCGCCTCCCAGATGCCGTCCTTGGCATAGGGGTCGTAGCCGCGTATGACTACCTTGC
Source organism: Bacteroides sp. CAG:1060_57_27 (assembly GCA_001915575.1). Classification (GTDB taxonomy): domain Bacteria; phylum Bacteroidota; class Bacteroidia; order Bacteroidales; family UBA932; genus Cryptobacteroides; species Cryptobacteroides pullicola. The sequence continues at coordinate 78,861 of MNQT01000026.1, forward strand.
CGCCTTCGGCAACAGGGGTCTCGTCCCACTCTATGGTCACGGGAGCCACCATCGCCTGCCTTGCGAATCCGAATCCGCGGGGAGGACGGTGGTAGAACACATACCACTGGTCGTTGATCTGCTGGAGGCTGCCGTGGGTGTTGTGGGCGCCGTTGGTGGTCGTCAGCGCGGTACCGTCCTCATTGGGCACCACGCCCCTCGAGTCTACCAGCACTCCGCCGCTCCTCCAGGGGCCGAGCGGGCTGTCGCCGTATGCGTAGCGCAGTGACGAGTTGGTGCTGCCCAGTCCGTAGTCGGGGCCGGAATAGCCCGAGAATATCATCACATACTTGTTGCCCACCTGACGGATAGACGAGGCCTCGAAGAAGTTGAAGTCGCCGGGATCCTGCTCCTTGTAGAGGGCCGGATATTCGGTGCCTTCGGGGTCGCGTACCTCGCCGTAGCGCGAGCTGGCGGGAATGAAGTAGGGAATCACCTCGGTGCCCGGCCTTACCGAATACATGGTCTCGGGGTCGAGCTCGGCGGCCGACGATCTCTGGAAGCCCCAGAATCCGTATGCGCGGAATCCGGTCTCATAGTCGGGATCGGATGGATCGGTAACCTTCTCCACGAATATCGAGGGGTCGAAGCCGAGTATGCTGCCCTCTACGGTGCCTCTGCCGTCCCCGGTGAGGTTGACCGGGGTGAAGGGTCCGTCGGGACGGCTGCCCTTGCAGACCATGGCCTCCCTGCCTGCGCCCCTGCTGTGGGGATAGAGGTAGTATTCCTTGACTCCGTCACGCTCTACCTCGACAAGGTCGGGGGCGTACATCACGTCCCACTGGCCGTCCACGTAGTAGGTGAAGATAGGGCCTTCGTCCCTCCAGTCGGTGAGGTCCTCGACGGGAGCGGACCACATGCGGATGTCTGCCCCGCAGTAGGCCGTGTAGGTGAGGTCGTGCGAGCCGATGATGTAGGCGCGGTACTTGCCGGGGTTGTCGGGATCTTCGAACACCCTGGGCTCGCCGTCGGGAAGATGCTCCCAGAGCGGCAGGTAGGGGTTGCCCGTGCCTACCGGCGTCTGCGCGGATACGGGCACCGCCGCGCACGCAAGCAGCGTGAACGCGGCCAGTGTACAGTCGATAATCTTGGTCTTCATGTCGTTTTTATAGAAAATTTATTGTGGTTCGTCTTACAAATATACTCAGAAACCGAGTGGAATGGAAATAAACTTGTTTAATTTACATTCCCGAGGTGCACCGGTATATGTGGCCGTAAGGCCAAATATACGGAAAAAGGTTTTATATTTAGGCAATAAATAATTGCATGGGATGAAAATAGTATATCTTGACGAAGGTTCGGTGGGAGACGCCTGCCTGGACGGTCTGCGCTCCCTCGGAGAGTACACGGGCTACCACAACAGCACCCGGGAGGAGTCGCTCGAAAGGGTACGTGACTGCGAAGTGCTGATAATCAACAAGGTCGCGGTAGATGCCGTGCTTATGGACAGGGCACCGAAGCTGCGTCTCGTCTGCGTGTCGGCCACCGGTACGGACAATATTGACCTCGATGCCGCAGCCGCCCGCGGCATCATCGTGCGCAATGTCGCCGGATATTCGACCGAGTCCGTGGTGCAGGCGACATTCACGCACCTGCTGTCTCTCCTAGGCCGCAGCGCGTATTTCGACGCCTATGTCAAGGACGGGAGGTATTCGGAGGGAGGCCTGTTCACCAATTCGCTCATGCCTTTCACGGAACTTGCCGGCAAGGCTATGGGAATAGTCGGAATGGGCACTATAGGGAGCCGCGTAGCGCAGGTCGCATGTGCGTTCGGAATGGATGTCGCCTACTATTCCACCTCGGGAACGTCGCACTGCACAGCCTATCCCAGCCTCCCGCTCGGAGAACTGCTGCGCAGAAGCGATGTGGTGAGCATCCACGCTCCGCTCAACTCCCGTACAGGAGGACTGATAGGGAAGGCCGAACTTGCGATGATGAAGCCGGGTGCGGTGCTGCTCAACCTCGGGCGCGGCGGAATATTGGATGAAGAAGCTCTCGCCGCAGCCCTCGATGCCGGAACGATAGCCGGCGCCGCGCTCGATGTCTATTCCCGCGAGCCTCTGCCTTCGGACAGCCCCCTGCTGCATCTGCTGCATCCCGAGCGCATCAGCCTGTCGCCGCACAGGGCCTGGGCGAGCAGGGAATCCCTGTCGAGGCTGCTGTCGGCCGTCGAGGAAAACATCCGCAAGGGCTGGTGAACGGCTGCCGTCCCTCGGATCAGAACAGATAGCCGGTGCTGATGTACAGGGCTCCCGAACCGTCCTGCCTGTAGAGCGGGCTGCTCTTGGAGTAGAACATGCTGAGCGGCAGGCCGTATTCGAGGGCCACTATGAAGTTCTCGTTCATTATGAAGCGCAGTCCGGCACCCGCAGTGATGTGCGGACGGTCGCCGTCGGTGCCCTTCGACATGTATTCGTCGTAGGAGGCCTTGAACTCCTCGCTTCCGCGGAAACTCATATCTCGTCCGCGCGTGACCATGGAGCCGTCGCTGAACAGGTTCAGGGCGAAGGCTATGTTCTGGTTGAACAGTTGGAAGCGGGTGAACCTCCAGCGCAGCTCGGCCGTCCAGGTGGCCATGTCGAGGCCTATGACCCTGTCGCGCATCATTCCCCTGACCGTCCTGTATCCGCCCATTCCGTCCCTGTCGTAGAAGTCACCCATGACGGTCATATAGGGGAGTATGTAGAACGGGGCGTCGGAGCCGAAAGTCCCTTCGTAATTGAGCCTGTAGGCGAAGGTGAGTATGTCGTCGTCGATTATCGGCAGGTAGTGCCTCCATGTGAGCGAGTAGCGCCAGAAGGGATTCTGCGTGCCCAGCCATTTCGGGGCGGCGGTGACATGTCCTTCCGCCCAAATTCCCCTCGAAGGTGCTCCCTCCTTGTCGCGTGAGTCGTACACCATTCCCAGCCTGATGCTGCTGGTGATGCCGCCTCCGGCCTCCCCGGGACTGATGAGACCCCAGTTCAGGTAGTCTTCGTAGAGCGTGGATTGCGTGTCGGGGAAGATGTTGTACTCGTCCTTGCCCTTGTTTATCGCGTCCCTGTTGACAGGCCCCTGCCTGAAGTAGCTGAAATGATAGCCCGCCTCCCACTTCAGGTGCTCTCCTATGTCGCCTATGAAGTCGGATTTGGCGAGAATCTGTATCCTGTCGGTCTTGTAATAGGGCGAGAACAGGAAGTTGTCGGGGTTCTGGCTGTGCTTGTTCTCCTTTCCGAGACTTATCCTCTCGTGGTCGTAGTACGAGGAGTAGCCGTTGAAGCCGTAGAAGTCCATGGCCTTGTCGATCGTGGCCGAGACTGCCGACGACCAGCGCACTCCGGGAATCAGGGTCTTGTCGTCGTAGCTGATGACATACAGCTGCGAGCCTTTGGTGAAGAACGACGCCTCGAGGTATACCTTCGAGTCGTAGTTGGGATAGTTGGTGCCGTCGCCGTAGTTGTAGATGTTGAGCAGGGCTCCGTACTGGAAGCCCTTGTCTGCGTCGAAGGCTATCGCGGGCAAAGGGCCGAAGTTGAGCCCTGTCTTGACTATCTCTCCCTCCTGTGCGTGCAGCCCGGCGGCCATGCATGTCAGGGCGGCGCAGGTCAGAATCTTTTTCATATTATCTTTTTCGGGTGAGGTCTTCGACTGCGTCGCGGGTGAAGTTGGCCAGCAGGTTGTACAGCCAGTGGAAAGGCATGAAGACAGGCAGCAGCAGGTGCATCGCGAAGAATACGGTGTGCGTCCAGGCCTTGTCCTTGAAGTTGCGCAGTATCAGCCTTGCGGGAAGCCATATGGGCAGCGACAGGATGCATGTCGCGAGAGTCAGGGGAAGCAGCACCAGCGCGGCGAGGAGCCTCGGAAGCAGCATCCTGCCCTTGCGCTCGGGCACCTTCCCTATGAGGGCGAGTATCCTCTGCTGCAGCACCTCGCAGAGCTCGCGGTAGGCCGCGGCCTCTCCGGCGGTCTCGCCCCGTGTCATGTAGTCTTCGATGTCTATAGGCTTGCCTATCCTGAGATCCACGCTTCCTCCCTGGCGGAAGAAATACTGGTAGTCAAGGCCTACCGGGACAATGTAGACCGGGCCTCCGAGCCTGTCGAGCGCGAGCTTGCATACCCTGAATATGCCCTTCTTCACGGGAAGCATGCCCCTTTCCGGCCTGTGCCGTCCCTCGCTGAACATGCAGAACGGGACTCCGTGCCCGAGGCAGTCGACTATGTCGTCGAAGGTCTCGAAGTTCGTGCTCACCGACTTGAGCCCGTCCCTCTCGCGGGCGAGCGGGAGTATGCGCATCCAGTTGAGCATCTTGGCCACCCTGGGGTTGCGGAATATGTCGTATCTGGCTCCGAACGCTATCGGGCCGCGGCGCGTCGTCAGGAGCAGCAGCGGATCCATAAGCGTGGCGCAGTGGTTGGGGGCGTACATCACATACCCGTCCGTGGGTACGTTCTCGAGTCCGCTGACCCTGACCCTGCTGAAGATAGACTTGCAGCAGAAATTCACATAAGGTTTGAGGATGCTGTATCCCCGGTTAGGTCTCCATACGTTTGCCATGGGAAGAGGATGTTATCTTTTTTGACTCTGACGTCTGTCCGAGAGGTAGAACATGGTGCTGACCGCAAGTCCGCTGACTATGTGCCATACTCCCCACCATGCCGTAATCACCAGCGTGCCTCCGTGGGGCGGGAAGTCGGCGAATATCGAGGTGCCGAGCAGGAGCACGAGTCCGAGACCGCTGTTCTGTATGCCCGTCTCGATAGTGAGCGTGCGGCGGTCCCTGCGGGGGACCCTGCATGCCGAGCCGACGCACCAGCCTATGGCGAGGGCCAGCAGGTTGTGCAGCAGCACGACGAGGAAGATGTACTTGATGCATTTCAGGAACGCGTCGAGGTTCCCCATGAACGACAGCACGACCATAGCTATGAAGAACAGTATGCTGAACCACTGCAGCGGCTTCTTGAGCTTCTGCGCCACGCGCGGCAGGTAGTGCGAGGTCATGACGCCGAGCACGAGGGGGATTCCGAGCAGTATCACTATGGTCTTGAACACGTCCCACAGGGGAATGCTCAGATGCGGGACCTCCGATGCTATGTCAGCGAACCTGAGGTACAGGTTGCCGTACAGCCAGAAGTTGAACGGGGTGGTGAAGACGGCAAGGGCGGTGCTTATCGCCGTGAGGCTGACCGACAGCTCGATGTTGGCCTTCGAGAGCGAACTCATGAAGTTGGAGATGTTGCCTCCGGGGCAGGATGCCACCAGTATCATGCCCATTGCCATGGTCCAGCTTATCGACTGCCCGAACGCGAGGGCCAGCAGGAAGGAGAACAGCGGCAGCAGCACTATCTGGCAGAGCATTCCGAGCAGCACCGACTTGGGATTCTTGAATACCTCGATGAATGTCTTCGGCCTTATGCCCAATGCGACGCCGAACATAACGAATGCCAGAACTATGTTGATAGTGTTCATGCCTCCCGCGTTGAGGGAGACGCTTATGCTGTCGATGATCCGGGCTGTCTGTGTAGTCATATCAGGATATTTGCCTGCAAAAATAGTATTTTTTTAAATTTTCCTGTGTTACAATCCGGTTACGGCCTTGCCGCAGATCCGGAAGATATGCCCTCCAGGGCTTCAGGAAAGTTCCCGAGAGTTTTCTCTGCGCAATAAATAAATTTTATTCAAAACAATTTTGTCGGTGTAATCTATTGAAAATCAATATGTTAAATATTTATTAATATTTTTTCAAAAAATTTTTACGAAAAAATTTGCAGAATAAAATATTTGTTGTACCTTTGCATTCGGGTTGAGTAAGTGACCGTTCTGGTCCGTCAGCCTATTGGTTATTAGTTTTAGTGTTATTAATTATGTGGTTAGTGTGAGTTGTTGCCGTGAGGTCACAACTCATTTCTTTTTATATTCACCCTATCACCATGACGAAGCCGCCCCTGGGAAGGAGTTCGAGCTCCATTGCCGCAGCGGCAGGGTCGCCGCTGTCGATGTCCTTCGCGGATATGTCGAAGCCATTGCCCGACTCGGTGTCGAGGTACAGCTCTGCCCGGCCGGATGTGCCGAGCCTTGCGAGGCTCAGCGATATGCTGCGGCTCTCGTCGGAGCCGTTTATGCCTGCGACATACCATTTCCCGTCCTTCTGCCTGGCGATTACCGCATATTCGCCGGGATAGCCCGCGAGCAGGCGGGTGTCGTCCCATGCGGAGGGCAGCGTGCCCAGCAGCGAGCGCACCTTGCCTGGCAGGGATCGGTAGGTTTCAGGCCTGTCGGGCATATGCTGGATGCCTGATTCGAACAGTATCGTGAGGGCGAGCTCGTGGCAGTCGGTCGTGATGTGCGGATGCTGCGAGTCGCTGAAGGTTCCGGGAGTGTAGTCCATGGGGCCTACGACATTGCGCGTGAACGGGAGCGTGGCGTTATGCCTTGCCGCCTCGGTCGTGAGCAGCGGCGTGTTGTTGTACCATTCGGCACCGTATACCGCCTCTACGCTCACCATGTGGGGATAGGTCCTCTGCCAGCCGCGGGGAAGCGTCGCCCCGTGGAAGTTGACGGTCAGGGAGTAGTCCGCCGCATCTTCGAGTATGTCGAGATAGTAGTCCATGTCCTCGACCTTGTCGCCGCGGAAGAAGTCGACCTTGACTCCGGCGGCTCCGTTGTCGCGCAGCCACTGGAACTCCCTGCGCCTGTCCTCGGGATCGTTGAGCCTGTAGTAGGGCGTGGGGGCACCGTTTATCCAGTTGGTGCTGGAGTTGTACCATACTATGGGCCTTACGCCTTTCTGCCTTGCATAGGCGAGCGCATCTTCGATGTCTCCGCCGCGCATCCTGTCCCATTCGGCGTCTATCAGGTCATACGGCCAGCCCATTTCGGCCGCGAGGTCTATGTACTGCGTGACGAGGCGGTAGTCCTGCGAACCGTGGTTGTGCGCCCAGTAGATCCATGCGGCGATGCCCGGCCTTATCCAGCCGGTGTCCTCGAGCACGCATTCGGGGCTGAGGTCGGTAATCAGCGTCGATTCGACCACCTGCGCCAGCGAGCCGGCTATCATCACCCTCCAGGGAGACTCCCAGCTGCTTCCGGCGCTCGTGGCGCAGCTGTCTGCCGGGACGACCCTGTAGACGGTCTGCTGCTCTCCGTTGTCGAGATATGAGCCGCAGTGGCCGCGCCTGATGTCGGCCTCGCTGAGCAGCACGAACACATCCTCGCACGGCTCCACCAGCGCAGGGTAGCCCCAGAGGCTGGCGGGGCGCCATTTCCCACGGGGAGCGCCGTCGGTCGCGAGGGGATAGAAGGCTTCGTAGCCGTCCCTCTCGTAGGTCTGTATCCAGCGTCTCGTCCCGTCGGGGATGCGGTATGCGCTGCTCTCGCCCGTAACCCTCTCGCCGGGCAGGGCGTTCGGGACGACATAGCGGAACGCTGCTCCGTCGTCGGCGAGCATGAACTCTATGAGGAGCGAGTCGCCGTCGGCGTTGAGCACGGTGTAGGTCTTGCGCGAGAATTCGTTCGAGCAGAGCCTGCGCTTGCCCGTGGGCATGGCGTATGACTCGACGATTCTCTGCTCGTCCGAGATTCCGGCTATCTCGAGGCTGTCGTCCCAGCTGCGCAGGTCTGTCTCCAGTCCGAGGCGTGAGTCCGGCAGCAGGGGAGTGCCGTCCTTCATGAGGTCGAAGCCGAGCTGTCCCTCGGCCGTGGTATAGACATTCAGGGTGAGCTTTCCGTCGGGAGAGGAAAGCGCAGCCCTGTCTGCGCAAGATATCAGCGAAGACAGGGCTAAGCATAAGGCGATTGTCCTTGCCGTCATTTGTTTCCGTATTTTATCGCCGCTTTGACGAAAGCGCTGAACAGCGGCTGGGGATGTTCCGGGGTGCTCTTGTACTCGGGGTGGAACTGCACGCCGATGAAGAAGGGATGTCCCTCGAGCTCGACCACCTCCACGAGACCGGTCTGGGGGTTCCGGCCCGTGGCCTTGAGCCCCGACTTCTCGAAGTCCTGGAGGTATTCCGAGTTGAACTCGTAGCGGTGGCGGTGACGCTCGAATATGCGGTCCTTGCCGTAAATCTCATGTATGAGCGAGCCTTTCTGGAGCGCGCACTCGAATGCTCCGAGCCTCATCGTGCCGCCCTTTATCGTGGTGGACTTCTGGTCTTCCATAAGGTCTATCACGGGATGCGTGGTCTTTGCGTCGACCTCGGTGGATGCGGCGTCCTTATATCCGAGCACGTCGCGGGCGATCTCTACCACGGCCATCTGCATTCCGAGACAGATTCCGAGGAAGGGGATGCCCTTCTCCCTCGCGTACTTTATGGCAGTGATCTTGCCCTCGAGGCCCCTCTCGCCGAAGCCCGGGGCGACCAGCACTCCGTTCATTCCGGCGAGGAGTCCGGCAACGTTGTCGTCATGTATGGTCTCGCTCTGTATCGTATGTACGTTCACCTTGCATTCGTTCACGGCGCCGGCGTGCACGAACGATTCGAGTATCGACTTGTATGCGTCCTGCAGCTCCACATACTTGCCGACGAGGGCGATGTCGAGGCTGTGCTTGGGATGCTTGAGCCTTTCGAGGAACTTGTTCCATTCCCTGAGGTCGGGCTGCGCGAAGTTGTCTATCTGCAAGTGGCGCACAACCAGCTCGTCGAGATGCTCCTCGTGCATGTTGAGAGGCACCTGGTAGATGCTCCACGCGTCGATAGACTGGATTACGTGGCCGGGCTTGACATTGCAGAACAGCGCGACCTTCTTCCTGAGCTCGGCGGAGAGGGGATGCTCGGTGCGGCATACTATCACGTCGGGCTGGACCCCGCCCTGCTGGAGCATCTGCACCGAGTGCTGCGTGGGCTTGGTCTTGAGTTCCTTGGCGGCGCTGAGGTAGGGGACGAGCGTAAGGTGTATGCACATGCAGTCCTCGTCGGGCAGTTCCCACTGGAGCTGGCGTATCGCCTCTATGAAAGGCTGGCTTTCCATGTCGCCCACGGTGCCGCCCACCTCGGTGATGATTATGTCGTAGTCGCCGGTCTTGCCCAGCAGCAGCATGCGGCGCTTGATCTCGTCCGTGATGTGCGGGACTATCTGTACGGTGCGGCCCAGGTACGCCCCCTCGCGCTCCTTGGTTATCACCGTGTGGTAGATCTTGCCGGTGGTGACATTGTTGGCCTTGGAAGTGTGCACGCCGAGGAAGCGCTCGTAGTGTCCGAGGTCGAGGTCGGTCTCGGCACCGTCCTCCGTGACATAGCACTCGCCGTGCTCGTACGGATTCAGCGTACCGGGGTCGATGTTGATATAGGGGTCGAACTTCTGGATTGTGACTCTCAGGCCGCGTGCCTGGAGCAGTTTGGCAAGCGATGCGGCGATGATGCCCTTGCCGAGTGACGATGCCACTCCTCCCGTAACAAATATAAACTTCGTATTCATACGGGCTACAAAGATAGTGAAAAGCCCCGAACCGGGCAAATTTATTTGTACCGGCGTCGCACTTGCTCGTTGACTCTACCCATGTAATTTTTCTATCCAGAGGCTTTGATATATAGTGGCATTTGTGTATTTTTGAAATGACATTTGAACATTTTCGGCGCTAATTTTGAACATTTTAATTACATGTTTTGAAATATTTATAAAATGGAATATATTAGGAGACAATATACTACGTTGAAGGAGCGGATTGAAGAGCCCCGTAAATTCATACAAGTCATCGCCGGACCTCGGCAGGTAGGGAAGACTACTTTAGTCAACCAGGTGCTCAGACAGATCGAGCTTGCTTATGCTGTGGAAGTGGCTGACGGGGTTGACGCCAAGGATACTGATTGGATAAGGCGGGTATGGGACTCTGCCCGTACGGCAATGCTGTTTCGCAAGGAGAAAGAATATCTGCTGGTTATTGACGAAATCCAGAAGATTGCCAACTGGAGCGAGGCTGTAAAGAAGGAATGGGATGAAGATACCCGAAAGGGAGTAAACCTGAAAGTGGTGCTTTTAGGCAGTTCTCGCCTGTTGCTGAAAAAAGGCCTGACGGAGTCCTTGGCAGGCAGATATGAATTGATCAGGTTAGGGCATTGGCGTTATCAGGAAATGCGGGACGCATTCGGCTTTACATTGGACGAGTATGTATATTTCGGGGGCTATCCCGGCCCGGCACATTTGATAAGAAACGAACGGCGTTGGAAGAAATATGTGAAGGATTCACTTGTGGCGCCCGCTATCGATAAGGATGTCATCATGACTTCGAACATCTATAAGCCTGCGTTGATGAAGCGGCTTTTTGAGCTGGGATGCGGATATTCTGCCGAAATCTTGTCGTTGACCAAATTGATCGGGCAATTGCAGGATGCCGGCAATGTGACGACATTGGCCGGATACCTGGAGATTTTAAATCAATGTTCTTTGTTGGCCGCCTTGCAGAAGTATGCCAGGGATGACGCACGCAAATACAACTCGATACCCAAATATCAGGTGTATAACAACGCATTGATGACAGTCTATAGGGGGCAGACCTTTGAGAAAGACCGGACAGACCCGAAGGTTTGGGGTAGGTGGGTTGAAAGTGCAGTCGGAGCCTATCTGCTGAGCATGGCCGAAGAATTGGACTATCAATTGTATTATTGGCGTGAAGGTGACGATGAAGTGGATTTTATCATTGCGAACGGTGGTGAAAGCGTCGCCATTGAAGTTAAAAGTGGCAGAAGGGGGATGAACAGCGGGCTTCCCAAATTTGTAAAAGCTTTCCAGCCGAAGCTTTCGTTTGTTGTGGGAACATCCGGTGTGTCATTGGAAGATTTTCTGAGCAGTGATTTGGATGCACTGATTCATTGAGAAACATAATTGTCCCAATCGGGTTCTTCCTCTGATTGAAATGGGGCAGCAGTAGAGTTAGTTGGAAATGCGTGCCCTGACAGACTGTGCGATATCCTGCAGGAGGATAGCATCCGGAATATAAAATTGGTCCAGCCGACCAAATTCATGATGAATCATGAGTGAATGACAAGGTTGGTCGGAAGCGACGGCTGCCCGGCATGATGTAAAAACCTGGGAACCGAGGATTTTGCAAAATCGGCCTTGCAGGCTATTCAGAGGCACATTTTCCGGAGACACCTGTTCTTTAGTCGCCTCAAAAACACCTCAGTAGCCTCCGTAGATGCCCGCACTCCAGCCCGGCGGCCAGTCTCGCTTCCTCCGCCTCGTCCCTCTCCGCAGGGATGACTATCCGCACGGTCACATAGTCGCCGCCTCCGGAATGGTTCTCCGTAATGAAGCACTCCTCGCTCAGCTTCTGCCGTACAATCAGTTCGGACTTCACGCGGTTGGAGCGGGTCTTCGCCATGGCGAGGTTTTCGGCCTCGCCGTCAAAGGCATTGCAATAGCCGTCGACATAGAGCGGAGTCTCTCCGGAGAGGATGTCAGCCCTGCGCTGCTCCACGCACTGCAGGAGCCTTTCCAGCTCCGCATCGTTGCCGCCGTAGGGGGTATAGAACATATCCCTGTCCGGCATGAAGCGGAAGGTGTAGACCGTATCAGCCTTCTCCTGCCTTCTCCTGCGCCGTCAAGGGCAGCAGCAGGAATAAGGCGCAGACGGCGGCCGCTATGGTTCTCTTTGTACTGTTCATATATTCATGTATGGTTTGTTCATGTATCTGTCGGGAACGCCCCGGGAGAGGGTATGGAAAAGCCCGGAGACACATGGCGAAGCGCTGTGCTTGCGCCGGATGTGTCTCCGGGTCGGCCCGTATTCCGGGCAGTTGTATGTAGTCTGCGGCCTAAGGGAGGAAGCTACCCCCCCCCTATGGCAGAGCCGGACCGTTATGTGCAGTCTATTCTGCATGGATCAGTTCCTTTCTTATCCTGTAGTGCGCTCCGTGGCTGATCACGAAGTTCAGGATGTCGTTGAAGACATTCTCTACATGGGTGCCGGTAGATTCGGGGCTCTCGCATTCTTCGCCGAAGTGATCGTATATAGTCTCGGGCAGCTGCGTGAGACCTACGCCCAGTCTGCCTGCCATTCTCTGCGCGTCCTCGGGACTTACTATGGCCAGCAGCCTGTAGTCCGGGTGCGTGCCTTCGAAGACGAGCTCGATGGCGAAGCTCCTGTCGTCGAGAAAGCCTGCGTTTACTTCAGCCCAGGGCGAGAAATCCGAATGGGTGTCGACTATGAGTTGTTCCAAAACCAGCATCTTACACTGTATTCTTCACCGCTTTTGCGGCAAAAATAGGAAAAAATATTGTCATACACCGGAATCAATCCTAAATTTGCGGACAGAAAAACCGAAAGTCATGAGAAATACCGTAAAGTTCCTGCTTCCAGTGTTTGCGTCGCTCGTCCTCAGCCAGGCGTGCAGCGCCAGGGTGGAGGAGTACAGGATAGAGAAAGTCGCCGAATATCCGCACGATACGGGTTCCTATACCCAAGGGCTGTTCTTCTACGGCGGAACCCTCTACGAGACCACCGGGCAGTACGGCGAGTCCTCGATACGCACGGTCGACCTGGCTACGGGAAAGGCGCTGCGCAAGCTCGACTTCGCCGAGCGCTACTTCGCGGAGGGCTCGGCCGTCCTCGACGGCAAGCTGTATGTGCTCACCTGGACGAACCGCGTGGCGTATGTCTACGACGCGGCTACTCTCGAGTACGAGAAGGCCTATTCGTATCCGCGCGAGGGCTGGGGGCTCACCACCGACGCCCACTCCCTCTATGCTTCGGACGGAAGTTCGCGCATCTATGTGCTGGACGCCTCCCTGAACCTGCAGCGCAGCTTCGATGTCCGGCTCGACGGCCGTCCCGTGCGGAATCTCAACGAGCTCGAGTGGATTGACGGGAAGATATGGGCCAATGTCTATCTGACCGACATGATAGTGATAATCAACCCCGAGGACGGCACCGTGGAGGCGACCGTGGACTGCTCGGGCCTGCTTCCCGACGCGTTGCGCGGGCCGCGTACCGACGTGCTCAACGGCATCGCCTACGACCCCCGCGACGGGAAGATATATCTTACCGGGAAATACTGGCCGCGCCTTTACGAGGTAAGGCTGACGACGGGCTCCTGATATGCCTTGACGGCATTCCTGTAGGCGATCAGCGCATCTGCGCGTTCGCTCGCCGCCTGCCTGTACGAGGCCTCGGCGGTCAGCAGGTCGCTAATCCCTATGAGCCCGGCGGCGTAGTTCTGCCGCGCCACTTCGAAGAGCCGCGTCGCGATGTCAAGCGACTCCTCCGAGTTGAGCAGCGCGTCGTACCTGGCCTCGAGTTCCACCCACAGCGAGGCGACCTTAAGCGAGAGCTGCCTGTCGAGATAGTCCCTCTGTTCCTCGGCCTTCTGGACCTGGGTCTGGAGCCTCTGCACCTTCTTCGAGGTCTTGCCCCAGTCGGAGAGCGGAATTGAAATCGTGGCCACGGCAAGCGCGTCCGCACGGCCTCTGCCGAGGAAGTCGGAATACCCGGCGGCGACTCCCACCGCTACCTGGGGGAGGGCCTCTCCGAGGGCCATTTTCTTCTGGAGCCTGTTCGCGTCTACCTGCAGGTCGAGCAGCTGCCTCTCGGCGAGCGAGGATACTATCTCCTGTTCGTCCTTCCTGTAGTGCTCGGGGCTGAGCGGCTCGTCGGACGAGAAGTCGAGGCTGATGTCGTCTATGTACGGCCGGTCTTCGTCCGAGAGGCTGCGCAGCAGGGAGTATTCGATTCCGGCGGAGTTGAGTATGCTCATCTTTATGAGTTTCTGCCCGCTTTCGACCTGCCTGAGCGCGGCCCTGGTCTCGGAGCTGCGGAGTTCGAGCTGCAGGGCGTCGGTCTCTGCGGCAAGCCCCGCCCCGACTGCGGCGTCGACGCTCGACTTGAGCTCTTCCATTATCGATATCACGCGCTCCAGGGTGACTTTCTTGTCTTCGAGCGAAGCCGCCTGCCACCATGCCTGTTCTATTCCCTGGAGGGTCTTCCTCTTCTGCATGTCCGCGCTGAGTCCCGCGGCCTTGACTCCGAGTTCGGCGAGGCGGTTGCCGTTGACTATCCTGCCTCCGGCATAGAGCGGCTGCATGGCTACGACTCCGAGAAGGTAGCCGTGCTGCATCGCCGTGTACCGCGGGGGGATGCCGAATTCTGCTCCGGCGGTGGTGATCAGGTCCTGGAGGTTGTTGCTGAGTTCGTTGTCTCCGAGTATATCCTTGATGCCGATGTCGAGCAGAGGATTGAGCGAGTAGAATCCGAAGCCCGTGGCGCTCACCCTCGGGAAATACTCCGCGAATGCTTCTTCGCGCTGGAGTTCGGCCGCACGGAGGTCGAGCGCCGCCCCGCGTATGTCGGCGTTCGATTCTCCTGCCGCCCGTAGGCACTCGTCGAGCGTGAGCACGACGGCTCCCTCCGCACCTTGCGCAGCGGCCTCGGGCACGGTTCCGGCCGCGCCGAGCATCAGCACGAAAGCGGCCAGGTATAGTCTATTGTTGTCTGGAAATCTTAGCATCGTGTCTTCTGAAAATCAGCCAGTATGAGACAGGCATTATCAATGTTATCAGCAGCACCGAGAGCAGCGTTCCGAAGCATATCACGACACCCATGGGCATCCACATCAGGTCGCCGCTGAGTATCATCGGAAGCACTCCGAGGGCTGTGGTGCATGAGGTCAGGAAGATAGGGCGCATCCTGCGCTTGCCGGCCTCCTCCGCGGCCTCCTTGAGGGGAATCTTCTTCACATAGTGCAGTTCCTCGGCGTATTCGAAGAGGATTATGCCGTTGCGGACTATGATGCCGACGAGGCTTATGAGGCCGAGCACCGCCGTCATCGAGAAGTCGAGCTTGAAAATCCAGAGCCCGAAGAACGCTCCGAACAGGCACAGGCAGCTGAGGATTATCGTGAGCACCGCCAGCGACACTTTCTTGAAGTGGAGCAGCAGGAAGAAGAACAGCACGGCCACCGCGGCGAAGAAGGCCATGACGATTTCGGGTATTATGGCCCTGTTCGTGCTGCTCAGGCCTCCGGCCGTGACGCTGACTCCCTCGGGAAGCTCTATGTTCTTCTCGATGTAGCGCTCTATCTTCTTCGAGATAGCAGGCTGGCCGGCGCCTATCCTGGTGTCGGCTCCGACCGAGATGCAGGTCTGTCCGTTCTGGCGGCACAGGCTCTCGGGGAACCACTCGGGTGACATCTGCGTGACCTGCCGCAGGGGCACCATTACTCCGGGCAGCGAGGTTGGAACGAGGGTGTTGCCTATCTCGTCGTATCCGCTGTCGGGGCCGAGCATGCTCCCGTACAGGCGCACCGGAATCTCTGAATTGCCTTCACGGACGGTCATCAGGGGAACCCCGGCCGTCGAGCCGGCGAGCGAGAGGTTCATCATGCTCCTGTTGACTCCGAGCCTGGAGGCCTGGTCGCCGTCGAGGTCGAGCCTTATCGCGGAGGTCATGAAGTCCGCGTCGCTGTGCACCCACTTGAGTCCGTCGAGCGTGTGCATGTAGGCCTCGATCCGGTCGGCGACCTCCTTCACCTCTGCATAGTCGTCGCCGCTGACCTTGAATTCCACGGGGGTCGAGGTGCCCTGGTAGTCCATTTGCTTGAAATGGATGTACGCTTCGGGGAAAATGTGTTCGTATGCGGATTCGTACTCCTTCAGCACTTCCTCTGTTGCGAGGTTCGACTTGGTGTTCACGATCAGCTGCGCGACGTTCGGCCCCGGCAGTACGGGGGCGTAGGTCGCATGGAAGCGGGGAGTGCCCGTGCCTATGAACTCGGTGACGGACACCACGCGCGGATCCCTGCGCAGCAGGGTGGACAGCGAATCGGCGACCTTCTGCGTCCTGTCGAGCCCGCAGGAGGGGTCGAGGTACACTTCGACCGCGAATATGGGCCTCGGGGCCATGGGCATCATCTGTATGCTGCTCTGCGAGAACATGACGAGACCGAGCGCGACGGTGCCGACGCCGATGCCGACGGTTATCCACGGGTGCCTGAAGCACTTGATCTGCAGGAATTCATAGCCTTTCTGCATGCCGACGAAAAGTTTCGCCTGCATGCGCGAAAGGAAGTTCTCCCTGTCGGGCGTGCTCTGTCCTATGAACCTCACCTCGAGCGAGGGGACGACGAGCACCGCATAGGCCAGCGAAGTCATCAGCGAGAACGCTATTACCCAGGGGAAGGTGCCGACGAACTCTCCGAGATAGCCGGTGATGAGCTTCTTCGCGGGGAAGAACATCAGCGAAATGGCCGAAGTCGCTATGAGCATCGGCATGAACAGCTCCTGTGCGCTCGAGCAGGCCGCCTGCATGCGGGACATGCCGCGGCCTATCTTGTCCATGTAGCCGTCCATGGTTATGACGGAGTCGTCGACGATCATGCCCAGCACCACTATCAGCGCCGCGAGCGACACCGTGTTCAGCGGTATGTCGGTCAGGAACATTATCGCGAGCGCTATCGCGGTGCACACCGGTACGGCCGAGCTGGCTATCAGCGCCGACTTCAACGGGAAGAGCAGCAGCATCACGGCTATGACCACGAGCATGGAGATCACGAGGTCGCGCAGGAAGGACCACACGGAACTTCCGACCACCTTGGGCTGGTCCGTGATCTTGCTGAGCGTGACGCTGTCGGGAAGCCCGGCCTCGAACTCCGCCATTACCCTGTCGACCTCCTTTCCGAAGCTCACGATGTCGTTGTCGGGCCTCATCTCTATCGAGAATATCACGGCCGGGGTGCCGTTGTACTCGGCAAGTGAGCTCGGCGCGGCATGGCGCCTCTCGACCGTCGCTATGTCGCGCAGACGCAGCACCTCCCCGTCGGGAGAGCTGTATACTATCTTGTTGTACAGCTGCTCTTCGGTCGATACGGTCCCGGGGACATGTATCGGGGAGTTCGCGTAGTCGGTGGTGAAGCTGCCGCCGAGCGCCTGGAGCGTCGAAGTCTGGTAGTTCCAGACGAGCGACGCGGGAGAGATACCGTAGGCCGCGAGCCTCTCGGGGTCTATCTCGACGGCTATCTCCTCCTGCTGCAGGCCGGATACGGATACGTTGGAGAGCGTAGGTATCTTCTTGAGACGGTCGCAGAAGTCGTCGGCGTACTCCTGAAGTTCGGAGTAACCCTTGTCTTCGGAGACCATGGCGACCAGCACGCTGGTGAGCGCGCTGAAGTCGTCCATCACGACGACTGCGAGCACGCCCGCCGGCAGGCTGGACTTGAAGCTGTCTATCTTGAGCTTGATCTTAGACCAGACCTCGTCCTTCTTGGCGGAAGGGGAGAGCAGGTCTACATAAATGTAGCACATCCCGTCCTTGGAGACGACCTTGGTGGTCTCCCTGTTGACCTCGGAGAAGGTGAACAGCATCTGTTCCAGGGGTTCCCCGACCTCCTGCTCCACCTGCCGGACATCCGCGCCGGGATATACGGCGGCGACGAGCCCCTGGGTGATTTCGAAGGTGGGCAGCTCGTCCTTGTTCATCTTCGCAAGGCCGACTATGCCTACTATGCCGAAAACGACCAGCACGAGCCTGAATATGGACTTGTATCTGATCGAACCGCGGACTATGTTGGTGACGGCCCCGCGCCTTTCCTTTGATTCACCGCTCGGCATAGGACTACCCGATTATTTCGACTTTCATTCCGGTGCTGACTTTAGATGCGCCGTCAGTGACGATGCGCTCCGACCCGGACAGTCCGCTGCTGATGACCACGCCGTCAGACGCGAATCCGCCGACGGTGACCCTTGTCTTCGATACTTTGCCACCCTCGTCTACGCTCCATACGAACCTGCCTTCCGAATCCGTCCGGACGGCAGATGCGGGGATCACTATCTCTCCCTCGGAGTCTTCGGAGAAGAAGCGTACCTTGCCGGCCATGCCCGGAAGCAGTCCCTCCAGTGGAGTGACGGGGCGCAGCACGCAGTCGTAGTTATGGGCTATCTCCGATGCGACCACTCCCTTGCGGACGAGGACAGCCTCGACTTCTGCGTTGTCCAGGGCTGGAACGGTCAGTTCCGCCCGTGAGCCTATGCGCATGGACGCGATCTCGGTCTCCGGAACGGGAATCACTATTTCGAGGGAATCGGTATCGACTATCTGCACGAGGGGGGATATGGCTTCGACATCTTCGGAAGCAGCCACATATATGCTGCCGACTGTGCCGTCGTATGCGGCTCGGATCTCGCAGTCGCTCTTGGCCTTTCTGGCGACGGCCGCCATGGACTCGGCCTTGGTCAGGGCGGTCTCTACCTCGACCACCTTGACCTGGGCCACGCTGCCGGACTCCTTGACGGAGCTGAGCCTGTCGTATGCGTCCTGCGCCTGCAGGAGCGTGGCTTCGGCTGCCGCGAGAGTGGACTCGACGTTCTCGGACTCCAGCCTCGCCAGAAGCTGCCCGCCGCGAACCTTCTGGCCTTCGCTGACTTCTATCGCGACCACCTTGGCGGGGAAGGGCGCCGTAAGTACGACGGACTTGGACGCCCTGGCCGTGCCGACATAGCTCTTGGCCGACCTTACCGGAGTCTTTCCGGCTTCGAGCACCCTTACCTTGATTGCCTCTGAGGAGGTCTCGTCCTGCCGGGCGTCCCTGCAGCCTGAAAGCGCGGCGGTGCACAGCAGAAGTATCGCCGGTATGGCCATTGAGCTCCTCAGCGAAGGAATATGTCTTCTGATGATGTCCATGATCAGTTCTCCCTTGCGATGCATTCGATATCGGAATCGACTATACGGTAGTTGTACCGGGTCCCTTCGGCCTGCCCGTCGTAGCTGAGCTCGAATACGACGACATCGTCGTATTTCCTGCCCTCTCCCGTGACTTCCACCTCGAACTTGATGCTCTCCAGCTCATCCATGACCTGCTGGTGGCGCCGGCTCGGGCTGAGCGTGATGACGCCGTCACGGGCGGTACCCTCCATGGTGTTCGCGCTGCCGAGCATCGCGTTCATCGTTATCAGCACGCGGTCCATGCCGTCGTCCTTGTTCAGGATGTACATCTGCCCGCTCTCGTCCGGTATGCTGAGCGTCAGGATGTCCTGCGCCGTCCCGGTGCCCGTCACCGATACCCTCTCCACATCGATTGTTCCGCTGAGCTTGTAGGTATAGCCGCCTTCGAAAAGCCTTGTCCCCTCCTTGCTGCATGAGCCGAGGGCGAGCGCCGCAAGGGGAAGGACTGCCAGGAAAAATTTTCTGATATTCATATCTGTCTGACGTTTTTCATTCGTGTTGCAAAACCAGTTTAGAGATGCAAAAGTTGTGCAAAACGTTGGACAGACACGCAGAAAATACATTACTGCTGCGGCACTATTCCGAGGAACTCGAGGTCTGAGTCCGAGTCGTTGAGCAGGCTGTGGCTGTGGCCCTTGGGACAGTAGTGCAGCTCTCCTTCCCGCAGGGGAGCCTTCTGCCCGTCGCATATCACGCTGCCCCTGCCCCTGAGCACCAGTATGAATTCGCAGCCGGTATCGTGGGTGTGCATGCCTATCGAGGCGCCCGGCTCGAGGATACCGCGCAGCACGGTGTTGAGCGGGTCTTTGAACATCCTGGCCCTCAGGGCCTTCTCTCCGCCCTTGAAAGCGGGAAGGACGGATTCGTCGATTGAGTTGAAATCTATGGTCATAACAGTCTTGGGTTGTGTATTATTCCTGCCGCTGCTCCCGTGACGGGAGGATGTCCGCTACGATCAGGCTTATATTGTCCTTTCCTCCTGCGTCGAGGGCCGCGTCGGAAAGCCTTCTGCCGGCATCGGACACGCTTCCTTCTCCGAGCAGGCTCTCGATAAGGTCTTCGTCGAGCATGTCGCTCAGGCCGTCCGAACAGATTGCTACACGGTCGCCGTCATGGATTTTCCCGCTCATGTCGGTAACGGAGATGTCGGGATATATTCCGCCTCCTATGCAGCTGTACAGTGCTTTGCCCCTCGGGAGCGGCGTCATGTCGCGCTCGAGCAGGTTCTGGTCGCGGGTGAGTCTTCTGAGTATGCCGTCCCGGAACCTGTATGTGCGGCTGTCGCCTATATTCACGAGCAATATCCGTTCTCCGGCCCAGAACAGTCCGGAGAGCGTGCATCCCATCGGCCTTTCGAGTCCTGCGTCGTCTGACATTCTGTTCAGGCGTGCGCTTATTCCGTCTATCGCGTCGACTATATCCTGTTCCAGCCTCTCCGCTCCGGACAGCCTGCCGTACAATGCCGAGCTCAGACGGCCGAGCGTATGGCTGCTTGCAGTATCGCCGCATCCGTGGCCTCCCATGCCGTCCGATACCGCAAGCATGAAAGGTTCTGCGTCCCGGGTCGAGTACCATAGCCGTGCCTGGCCGTCCCTGACAAGGAGCCTGCCTGCCGCAAGCATATCCTCGTTTTTGCGGCGTACCTTTCCGGCGACGGAAGAACAGAAGATATCGAGCCTCATCTCGTGGTATCTTTGACAGTGAATTCGAGTGTCGCTATACGGAGCCTGTCGCCCGGAGAAAGGAAATGCCAGCTGGATTTATCGAGCCGCGATCCGTTGACGAAGGTTCCGTTGGTGGAGCCGCAGTCGCAGATTCCCCAGCGGCTTTCATCGGGGAAGAAGCGCAGGGAGCCGTGCCTGCCCGACACATAGGGGCATGAAGCGAGTTCCGGGAATATTCCGCCCCTGCGTCCGAAGTCTCCTTCCCTGACCCTGAGGGTCATGCCCTCTCCCTCGAGCGTCAGGGCCTGCGGCTCACGCTTGCGTGTACCGTTCCGGGCCGGCAGCCCTCCGGGTGCGAAGAACCTGTCTGCGCTCTCGAGCACGGCTCCGCATACGGGGCATGAACTTCCACGGCGGGGCGTCCTGCATTCCGGGCAGAACATCAGCGCCTTTCCGCACTGGTCGCACCAGCGGCTGTCGTCATCTATCTCGCTGTGGCAATACGGGCATTTCATATTACATCCTCCTTCTTGATCAGTCTTTGCTTCACCATACGGTAGGCTTCGGCTTTTCCGGCGCCTTTGGCGGTAAGGGCAGACATTTCGGCCCTGGTCCTGCGGAACGCCGCGGCCTTTACTGCCTTGAACACATCCCTTACGGTGCGTCCGTTGCCGAATTCAGGCCCGCGGTTCCCGTAGATCCCGGCGAACTTTTCAGTCAGCGCCCTTTCGGCCTCGGGCTCTATGGTGTAATCCTGTTTCCGGCACATCATGCGGAAGATTTCCATTAGCTGTCGGGCGTCGTAGTCTTTGAAGACTATGGTCTTCCTGAATCTGGACGCCAGCCCGCTGTTGGATTCCATGAGCTGCTGCATTTCGCGCGGGTAGCCTGCCGCTATGCATACGAACTCGCCCCTGCGGTCCTCGAGCAGTTTGAGGAGCTCGTCCACGCATTCGAGCCCGAACTCGTCATGCGGCCCGTGGAACAGGGAATAGGCTTCGTCTATGAAAAGCACGCCTCCCATGGCCTTGTTCACGACTTCGCGTGTCTTCATGGCGGTCTGTCCGCTATAGCCTGCCACCAGGTCGCTGCGCTTCACCTCCAGCACATCAGGCCGTGCAAGAGCCCCGAGCGAATGGAGTATCCTGCCCATGAGCCTGGCGACGGTGGTCTTGCCTGTTCCGGGGTTCCCTATGAACAGGTAGTGGTCGAGTTCGACCTTCTCGAACTCCTTGCCTTCGATTTCGGCTGCGAGCTTCTTCTGGGACAGCTCGTCCAGCATCATGCGTATGTCCTCCTTGACGCTGTCGAGCCCTATGAGGGAGTCGAGCTCCCCGAGGCACTCTTCTTCGCTGGGCATTTCAGGCTCTTCGAACGGAATGTCTTCGGGCAGTATCGTGAACAGCTCTTTATCCGGGAGAGTGCCGTAGTCCTTCCCGCGCAGCCTGCGGTCGATCGTACCGTTTACCGTCTCGAGCAGAGTCCTTGCCTCTCCGGCATTGCCGAAGTCCCTGCCCGTCTTTTCCGTGACGAGCCGGCGGAAGTACTGCAAGGCTCTCTCGAGGGTGCCTGTCCCGAGAGTGAGACCGGCCTCTCCGGCCATGCGGCGGAATATCTCCGTAAGCTCTTCGGCGTTATAGTCCTCGATGTTGATCCTGTGCGTGAAGCGTCTGGAGAATCCGGGATTGGCGTTCTTGAACATGTATTCGAGCCGGTCTTTGTATCCGGCGCAGATTACGACGAACTTGCCCCTGTCGTCCTCCATTCTCGTCATCAGCCTGTCCAGCGCCTTTATGCCTTCGGCGTCGCTGCAGTGTCCCATGTCGTTGAACTGAGCGAGATTGTACGCCTCGTCTATGAAGAGCACTCCGCCCATTGCTTCATTGACGGCCTTGTCCATTTCCTTGTCGGCCTCGTTGATGTAGCGGCCTACTATATCCGTGCGTTCTTTCTCGACGACCTTGTCTTCGCTGCAGATGCCTATTGCCTTGAATACCTTCCCGAGCACCCTTGCGACGGAAGTCTTGCCGGTGCCGGGGTTGCCGGTCAGGATTATGTTGACCGGGCGTATCGCGGCCTTGCCGCCGCGTTCGATGCGGCGCCGCATGAGCTGCATCTCTCCGGCGAGGGTGCGTATCTGCTCCTTGACGCTTTCCATGCCCACGAACCCGTCCAGCAGCGCGAGAGCCTGGTCTATGTCGAGTTCCGAACCGGCATCGTCACCGGCTATGTCCTGCCATGTCATTATGTCTTTCTGCCTCTCGTATTCGTCGCCCGAAAGGCCTCCCACCCGTTGGCCCTGACGCTCGCAGCATTCCTTGTAGAATTCGCGGACCACGCGTCCGTTGCCGAAGTTGTCGTCTTTTGTCAGGAATATCTTCTCGAACACGGAGCCGAGTCTGGATGCGGCCTCGCCGTCGAGCTCCATGCCGTCCGCCTTGAGGAGGTTCAGGAAGATTTCCTTGAGCTGTGCCGCCGTGAAGTCCTTGAATACTATGGTCTTGCTGAAGCGCGACGCAAGTCCGGTGTTCGACCTCAGGAAGCTGTTCATCTCCTTGGGGTAGCCGGCGATTATGCATACGAACTTGTCTCTGCGGTTTTCGAGCAGCGGGACGAGCGTGTCCACGGCTTCCTGCCCGAACCTGTCTTCGCCGTCCTGCCGGAGAGAATATGCCTCGTCTATGAAGAGCACGCCTCCCGTTGCCTTGTCGACGGCCTGCTCGGTCAGCTTTCCCGTCTCGCCCACGAACTGCGACACCAGGTCGTTGCGCTTCACTTCGATGAACTGTCCTCCGGGAAGTACCTCGAGGCTGTTGAGTATGTCCGCGAAGAGCCTTGCCACGGTCGTCTTTCCGGTGCCGGGGCCTCCGATGAACGTATAGTGCGACAGGCGGTTCTGCCTGGCGCCGGGATCCCTGCGGCAGCGTTTGATGTTGTCTACGATCGACCTTATCTCCTTCTTCACCTCGTCGAGCCCGACGAAGGATTCCAGTTCCGCGAAGATCTCCTCTTCGCTCTTCGCCTTGAACGGTTCGCCCTCGATGTCGCATTCCTCTATGCGCAGGGATTTGCGGGCATAGGCATGTCTTACCGCATCCTGCGCCAGCCTGAGCGCGAGCACCCCGTTCTCGCCGGTGTTCCTGTCGCGGAAGAGTTTCTTGAACACGAGACGCAGCTTCTTCTCCGCATCCGGAGAAATACTGTACTTGTGCTGATACTTTGCGCTGCATATCGTCTCTACGCTGAGCCGGGTGAGCTGCATGTCGTTGAACGGAAGCAGCCTGAACCTGTATCCGAACTTCGAGCGTATATCCGGGTTAGCCCTTACATATTCTCCGAAGCCGCGTTCGTGTTCGCCGGAGCCTGTTTCGAGCCCGCAGAGTATGATTATCGGCAGCCGGCCTCCGCCGCGCTCCATTCTCGAGAGGAGCTTGTCGAGCTGGCTTATCCTCTCGCCCGGACTGACGAGCTTCTGGCAGTTGGTGACTACGAGGACGCCTCTGCCGATTGCGGCGAGGTTGTCGTCGAGTCTGGTGTTGAATTCGTTCCAGTCGGAGGCGTCCTTCACCGTCGCTTCCGGGCTGTCGCTGAGCCTGCAGCCGTACAGCAGGCCGGCGATCTTTCGGGCGAGGAAAGCTTTGCCCGTACCTGTGTCGCCCGTGATGATGCAGTTGAGGTTGGAGCCGGAATCTTCTCCGTTGTTGTTGCGGAAGTCCTCCTCGAGCCGGCAGGCCGTGACATATTTCTTCCCGAAATCCTCCAGGATGTTGTCTTTCCCGATGAAGTCGTCCGTTCCGCCTGTCTTTCCGTGTGCGGAAGGTGCGTCGTCAAGGAGGGCACCGCACCACTTGCAGTACTTCGCCTCGGGCCTGTTGGGCTTGTCGCAGTTATGGCAGTGTTTCATTTACTCGACCGCTATGTTCTTGAATATAATGTATCCTCTCCTGTACGGATAGGCGTCCGGGTCGAATTCCCTCAGGGGGATCCTGATGTCGATGCGGCTTGCTCCGCTGTCGAGGCCTTCGATTTTCACGGTGCCCTGGACGGTCTGTCCGTCGGAGATGCGGAATACGGGATCCCGGTGCGAGACATCCATCGTGGCTCCGCCTATGGTGACGCTCATCCTGCCTTCGGTTGCGGAGTAGGAGTTGCCGAGGTCGTCGACAGCCTCGGCCCGCGATGCTACGGTGGCGGACGGTTCTTCTATCACGATGAAGGGAACCATGTCGGCACCGCTCCTGTTCGTCAGCGTGAACCTGAACACACCGTCCGCACCTATGGTCGGCCGGCTGCCGCAGGATACGCTGATTCCGTCGGCTGCGGAGACTGTCTGACTGAACTCGGGAGCTGCAGGAGCGGCCGGACCGGCGGGTTCGCGCTGCTGCACGGGCGCCTCATGTACGGTAGCAGCCTCGGTTCCGGAGGTTCCGGGGGCTGACGGTTCCTGTATGTGCGCTGTCTTGTCTGCCTGTATCTCTTCCGCTTCGGCTGATGTGGTTCCGGCTATGGCAGCGGTTCCCGCGGCAGTGCCTGCGGCGACGCTGCCGGGATTCCCGGCTGAAGAAGGGGTTTCCGCGTCGTGCGTGCCGTTCCCTTTGCTTCCTTCGCCGCCTGCGGGCGTCTCGACGGCCTCCCTGACAGGAATATCTATCTTTCCGTCCAGCATTCCCCAGCCCAGTGCGGAGTCCGCCAGCATGGTCAGCGAGATTAGCAGCGAGAGGATCAGGGGGCGTTTCTTCTCCCTGAGGGATCCCCTGTACCTGTCCTTATAGTACTGTTCTCCGGTGGTGACGGACGAACTGAAATTCCTGTTGCTGCTCCTGAATGCGAACTGCAGCGGCTCGAGCACCTTCTGCTCGAAGTCAGCCGAACGCATGGCCCGCAGTTCGCGCCCTCCTTCGTTGCCCGGAACGAGTCTGAAGAAGTAGTATGCGGCGAGGGCGAGGATTGCGGCCAGGGCGAGGTAGGGGACGAACTTCCAGAGGAGCCACCTGCCTGCCAGATACAGCAGGCCGGAGCCTGCGGCGAAGATTATCAGCGAGCCGAGCACTCCGAACTTCCTGTCTCCGTCGAAGAAACGGCCGAGCAGGTAGCAGAATAGCGGGGGAACGAGCAGTATGAAGATATGTCTTCTGAGTTCCGGCAGCTCTCCCGGCGGATTTTCGATGACGCCGGCCGCGAGCAGGCCCAGGGAGGCGGCGAACAGCAGCATGCTGACGGCGATGAGAATATACTGTCCGAAGCCGAGCAGCAGGACGGGCTGGAATTTTCCGGCTCCTTCTACGGCGGAGAGGGCCTGCCTGTAGCGCTTGTAGGAGGTGTCAAGGGGATAGCACTCGCCGAGCTTGGCCACATACCCGCATGTGAGCTTCTCGTAGGCGTATTTGGGCGTGAGGTCGGCTCCGGGGTTTTCCTGGTACTGGACGGCCAGCCAGGCATGGAGCGCCCCGCACTGGACTGCGACCCTTGCGGCTGCCGCTCCGGAACGGCGTCTGTACCTGTCGAGTCCGGCGATGTCGCGCACGACAGTCCCGTCCGGGAAGCGGTATTCCGGTGTGTGGCCGAAGCCGGAGACAGTCTTCATCATCGCGATAGGCTGGTTGTAGGGCCCGTATTTCCGGCGGTTGTCGTCGGAGGAGTAGTCGGTGCAGAACTTCGCCCATTCCGCCTGAGAGCCGAAACGGCTTCCTTTCGTCTTGAAGAAACGGTTGAGGTAGGAGGACCTGTAGCGGCCTTCGTCGAACGATCTGACCAGGAGTTCCACAAGGGAAGCGTCGCAGACATTCCTCCAAGGGTTGGATGTCTGCGCCCATTCCCTGTACATCCTGTCGCTGTCTGCCTGGAAAAGTGCGTAGTAGGCGTTGAAGGCCATGTTCAGCATCTTCCCGATCCCTTCTCCTGTCATCGCGTACCACGGGTCGGAAGGGTCGGAGCGCAGGCTGATGTCCGCTGCCGGATTCAGCGTCTGTATGATCAGCCTGTGCAGTTTCTGGAAATCGTTTATGCCGTCGCGCAGCATTTCTATCTTTCGGGCATCCTTGTCCGAGTACAGCCGGAGCATTTCCACGAAGGCTGCGGAGCACACGAATTTCTTGTCGGAGTCCGCGACGATGCGGTAGTCCGAAAAGAATTTCAGCACTTCGGCCGGGGTGTGGCACGGGACCTCTGTACAGTCGGCGTCCTGGTCGTTCTTTCCGGAGAATACATGTGCCAGGGTGTCGGTCTCGTGGGTGCACCACAGCAGGGTTTCCGCGGCGAAACCCCGGAACGAATTGTCCGAAGCGGCGCGGGAGACCTTCTCGTAGATGTGCTTTGTCCTTTCCTCGCCGAGCCGGTGGCGGCAGTAGATATAGACGGGGTTCCCGGCATTGCCCAGGTTCTCGCCGCGGAATGCGGGATCGGCATCGCACAGCCCGGCCAGGAATTCGTGGGGATTGCCGCTCCTGTCGTAATACGGCAGCGTGGGGTCGAGCGTGAGGGCGGCGTCGTACAGGCCGGCGACCTTGTCGTGCGGATACCTGTTTTCGACGATCTCGTCCAGCCTGGTCTCGAGCTCGGGCATAGGTTTCCTCAGCCATTCGCCGATCCTGCCCCTGTACAGATAGCTGATTCCGAGCTGCTGGTCCTCGAGCATGAACCTTGCGAGTTCGGCAGGGGAGTGCGCCGTCTTACCACGGGTGGCGTCGAACACTATGTGCAGGCTTCCCGCACCTTCTATCAGAGGAACGTCTTCGCCTTTGAGCTGCCGCTCGATTTCATCGAAGCCCCAGCGGTTTCCTGCATCGTTTATCAGCAGGCCTTTCACTATCTTGCGGAGCGGGTCGGGCATCGATTCGGGAAAGCTGACCGGCAGGCGATGCATTAGCTTCAGCCTTACGGTCTCCTGCTCGGAGTCGGGCAGCCGGGAACGGAATTCATCCATGCCGGTCCACAGTGCGACGGCCGTCATGCCGAGCGAATAGTAGTCGCAAGCCGGGGTGAAGACGGAGTGAGGCTCGGTTCCTATGTTGAAGGCCCCGGTATATACCTCGGGCGCCGCGTATGCGGCAGTCCTCGACTGGAGTCCGTTGGAGTTGCCGTCCGGACTGAGTATGTCCGATATGCCGAAGTCGGACAGTACGGGGTGTTCCAGCGAGTTGTCGGCAAACAGTATGTTCTCCGGCTTGGTGTCCTTGTGCAGTATTCCCGCGCGGTGCAGTTCGTGAAGGTTGCGGGCAGTGAGGGTGACGATGCGCAGGACCGCCCCGGCGTCGGCACGGAAGTCGTGCGATGCGGCCGATCCGCCCTGGCACCATTCCATAAGGGCATACTGGCGGTCTCCGCTGCCTGTCTTCAGCGTTCCGTGCGAGCGTATGTCGGCGACGGCGCCTTTGCCCCTGAGCTTCATAAGCCTGTCGAGAAGGGGCTTGCGGATAGTGCGCCCGGCCCTGTAAAGCTTCAGCGCGTAGCGTGTGCCGCCGGTCGAGACTGCATAGACCTCCGCTTCGGAACCGGAGCCGAGGAGCCGTTCGACAGAATATGCGGTGCCGTCTATTACGAGAGATTCTCCGGCCTGCAGGCTCTGTATGTCCTTCCCTGCGGCCGCGGCCGGCGTTCCGGCGGAATCTTGTGAAACGATAGTGCCGCCGGCGACGACGGTTCCTGCACCGCCGTCTACGGCCGTGGCGGTCAGGTCGCCTGCGAGCGAGGTCTTGTCCAGATCTGTCATAGCTCCTTGTGTTCGATTACAATCTTGTCGTCATATACCCATCTTCCCTTCAGGTCCGGCCTTACGCATTCGTCCGGATCATTGTGCCAGCATCCGCAGAAATTGCATATCCACGCGACTTTCACGCGTATCTTCTTCAGTACCGGAATATTCCTTGCGGAATAGTAGTTCCGCTG
Organism: Bacteroides sp. CAG:1060_57_27; assembly: GCA_001915575.1. GTDB lineage: Bacteria > Bacteroidota > Bacteroidia > Bacteroidales > UBA932 > Cryptobacteroides > Cryptobacteroides pullicola. Next base: position 107,074 of record MNQT01000026.1, read on the forward strand.
CTGCTGCGGTGTGGAACCGGGAGGCGGCGTCATCCTGCCGAGTATGGAATTGAGCTCGGCCTTCATCCTTTCGTATTCGGCGCGCATTTCTTCGCGGCTCCTGCTGCGGACTGCCGCGACGGGCGCGGATTCCACGGGAGCTGGGGTGTCTTTCTGCGGAGACTGCGGGGAGCCGAACTTTACGGCGGAGAGCAGTTCCTTGAGCCTGAGTATGTCAGGAGGAAGTTCCGCGGGCGCGGATGTATCGGGTTCGCTGAAATCCTCCGCAAGTTTCACGGCAAGTTCCGCCGCCCTGAGGAACAGCGGATCTTCAAGCGCCCTCTCTACCTCGCGCCTTGCCGCCCTGGTAAGGGGTTCGTTGCAGTTCCTGCAGAAACTCCTTGCGTTGAGGGTGCCGCAGCGCGGGCAAACCGTACCTTTGCGGGGCATGCCGCATTCGGGGCACTCGGCGGCTCCGGGAGGGAGTTCGGCACCGCAGAACGTGCACCACGGCACCAGGGGTATTCCGCATACGGGACAGAATTCCCAGTCTTCTCCTATCCGTGAGCCGCAGTTGGGACATGCCCTGCCCGGATCCCGGGCTTCCTCCTCCGGCCTCTGTCCCTCCATACTCCGGACGCGTTCCGACCGGCGTTCCTTATAACGGTTCAATTCTGTCATATTTCCCCCTGTTCTGGCGTAAACTTGTGCAATATACGAATAAAAGTCGTAAATTGGCACGTTTTTTAGTGGCGAAACGCCACGCGAACGGCAGTATTTGTAACTTAGATTCAACACCGAAGTGCAACAGCGAGGATCCGACGGACCTCGCTGTTGACGGTCTCAAAGTTGTTTCCTTTTTTTTTGGGGGGCAAGCGCAAC
>MNQT01000027.1:0-85587 GCA_001915575.1 Bacteroides sp. CAG:1060_57_27
TCTTTTGAGCTATAAATGGCTTTCCGCACCATTGACAAATCTTTCTTATTTCCATATTTTCCTCCTTTACATTGGGGATAATTTCTCCTTATTTCTCCCGATTTTTGTCAACACATGTAAACCATTGTCAACACACGTCAACTAATGCGTCACTGTGACATTTGGGCAAACCATGAATTTCTGTCACGGTAGAAATACGTATGAAAAATATGGATAAAAACCGTTACTTCCAAATACGGTCTGGAAAGCACATAAAAACAAAAGTCACTGATATTCAGTGACTTTATTCTAAATGATTATAGTTGGTTATGGTTGTTTACAAGCCGTCATTTGCCGATGCAGAACCTCGAAAATATAGATCCGAGCACTTCCTCCGGACAGATTTCCCCGGTGATCGAGCCGAGGGAGGAGAGGGCGGCGCGGAGATCTTCGGCAAGAAGGTCTCCGGGAAGGGCGTCAAGCCCTGAACGGACGGCGCGTAGCGACGCCGCGGCGTCCCGCAGTGCGGCGGCATGGCGCGCGTTGGTGACGAGAACCCCGTCGGCAGTCACATTGCCGACCAGAGAGACGAGCACTTTCCGCAGATCTTCAAGGCCAATTCCGTATTTTGCGGAAATGCTCAGTACTGTTGGATTATTCTTTTGATAATCAGCCGATAAAACATTTATGTTAGCATAACTAACATTTTTGTTATCGACTGAAATCACATCATTTGAGTCACGATGATCTATAAACTGCCCTGTTGAAACCACATCCTCTGAAGTTCCACTACTGAGAATCCCGGCGTTCGAGAGTTTATCATCAAAAATCGCTTCGCCTGAGACTCCACTATCTGAAATTCCACCAGATGAAATCTCATCGAAAAAGGCGACAGCAGGGAAGCGTTCGCGCAAAAAAGCCTCCAACGCTATTGACCGGCCGACCGAGCCGGACGCTGACACAGCATGTTGCGTGTCTAAAGGAACTTCACCACTTGGTATGGTTTGTCCACATGACGGAACTCGTCCGTCAGCGGGAGAGTCCAGCACAACCTGTTGTGGATCCAAAGGAACCTGCTTGCCTGGTAGAGTTTGCCCACATGAAGGAGCCTGTCTGCTTCGAGGCGAAACCGTGTCTTCCCGGTCGGCCGCTGCGCTTTCCGTCTTGTCGCACTTGTTGAGCAGCAGCACGAGTTTCTGCCGCGACAAATCTACCGCCGACGCAATCTTCTCGATCTGGGCGGCGATGCCGTCCGGCAGGAGGGGCACGTTCCCGGCACAGTCTGTCAAAGCGGAAACTTCCGGGGTAAGCGGTGCAGGGCAATCTTTTCCGGATGAACCGTACATGAAATGAAAGCCGTCAGGCGGCGGTACGGAGCCAGGGCCAATTCCCATTCTCATTCCCGTTTCCGTTACCATTTCAATTTCCATTTCAGTTTTCGTCTCCACTACCGTTCCGGTTTCCTTGCCAGTCCTATCGTCATCGACATCAACGCCAGGCGACGCGGCGGCATCTACGACTCCGAGCACTATCTCGGCCTGGGCTGCCTTGCTGAGGGCGCGGTCGATACCCATGCGCTCGACTTCGTCCCGGGTCTCGCGTATGCCGGCGGTATCTATGAAGCGCAGCAGGACGCCGCCCACTACGCAGGTCTCCTCGATCGTGTCGCGCGTGGTTCCGGGGATGTCCGAGACAAGGGCCCTGTCGTCCCGCAGCAGGGCGTTCAGCAGCGTACTCTTGCCGCTGTTGGGAGCGCCCACGATCGCCACGGGGACGCCGTTGCGTATGGCATTGCCCGCCTTGAACGAGTCGGCAAGCGTGGTGCAGCGCCCGATCACATCGTCCAGCAGCGATGCGAGCCTGTTCCTGTCGGCAAATTCTACCTCTTCTTCGCTGAAGTCGAGTTCCAGTTCGATGAGAGAGGTGAGTTCAAGGAGTTCCGAACGGATTTCGGCAAGCTCGGCGGAATAACCGCCGCGCAGCTGGTTCAAGGCGACCCGGTGCTGCGCCTCCGAGCCCGATGCGATGAGGTCGGCTACCGCCTCGGCCTGTGCGAGGTCCATTTTCCCGTTCGTAAACGCCCTGCGGGTGAACTCTCCGGGCCCGGCCATTCGGCAGCCGGCTTCGCAGAGCAGCCCGAGTATGCGGCTTGCTATGAAAGGGGAGGCGTGGCAGCATATCTCCGCGGAATCTTCGCCCGTATAGGAATGCGGGGCGCGGTAGATGCCCACCACGACTTCGTCGACGCCGGGGATGTCCCCGTGCTTGAGAGTATATCCGCGTGAAGCAGCGGCACTTCCCTTGTCGAAGCGCACGACCCTGTCGACGGCGCAAAGGCTGTCGGCACCGCTTACCCTTATCATGCTGACCGCCCCGGAGCCGACCGCAGTCGCGGGAGCACAGATAGTGTCTGCCGGATTATACATAAGACCGTATGCTTCGTCCCGTCAAGGCGATAGAACCGTTAAAGCCGTTAGAAGCGGAAGCTGACATAGCAGCGCACGGCCTGCGTAGCATAGCCGACCTTCATGCTCTCGCCTCCGTTGAACAGGCTCATGATGCTCGAGTAGCTGCCGTAGCCGCTGCGTCCCTCGACGCCGAGGCCGATCCACTTCCAGGTCACTTCTCCGCCGTAGGTGAAGAACGGCGTGAAACCATGATATGCATCGACATCCATAAGGAAGGCCGAGTATGACGGCACGAACCTGAAATAGGCCGTCACCATGAGGTCGCCAACAGGGTTCACCGATACCGCAGGGCCGAGGAACATGCCTATGTCGAGGTGGTGGCGTCCCGAAATCCCGATTCCGATATCTTCCGAGAGCGACGAATCCATATTGTAGTCTCCCTCCGCGGGCAGATACTGGGCATAGTTGATATCGGCGCCGAGATCGATCGAGAACTTTATCATGCCCGCGATCGGCGACTTGTGGAGATAGATGCTGCGCCCCGAAACGAGGGCCACGCCGAATTTTCCGTTGATCTCGTTCCCGAAGTCCGGCGAGAGAGTCTGCATGGAATATGCTATGTTCCTGACCTTCTTCCTGTCCCATACGCCCTTAGCGGCCCTGCGGGACTTCTTCTTGTCCGCCTTCGCCGGGTCGTCGTCTCCGGCCATGAGAGAATCGGCTACAGCCGGGGAAGTCTCCGTCCCGAGGGTATCAGCCGTCGCCATGGCGTCCTGCACGGGCGCATCAAGCGCAAGGCTGTCGGAAAGGAGTAGGCCTGTGCCGTTGCCGGAAGTGACGTCTGAAGCCGGAGCAGCGGCGAACGCATGAGCCGAGGCAAGGAGCGCTGCCGCAATAGTAAGAAAATGTCTCATGGCTCTACTCATCGGTTTTACGGAAAGTTGTGAGTTCGTAATAGTCTTCGGAACTGTATTCGTCCTGCCCCTTGTCGTCAAGCTCGAGTGTCATGACGGACTCGTCGATCGAGACTATGGTCATATATCCGGCATAGTCGCCGCTGAACACCATTCCGCCGAGCTGCTCGCCGTTGAAAGTATAGCCGAAGCTCACCGGCAGGGTCATGCCGTCCGTTTCGCCCAACTCCAGTATCGTGACCATGTTGTTGCGGTCGAGGCGCATCTTCACATATCTCGGATGCGAGGGGCCGGTGATGTCCTCGTTGAAATCCTCTCTGTGCACCGTCTCGCCCGTCTGGAGGTCGGTAGAGTAGTCATGCCCCTCGGTATGCACCGATTCCCAGGTTCCCTGGAGCAGTTCGTAAGTTCTCTCGGCCTCAGGACTGACTTTCCTGCTGCACGACGCGACGGCTGCGATGCAAGCGGTAGCCGCCAGGAAAAGATAAAATAATTTCTTCATCGTCAGGATAATTTTGCCTGTCCTAATAAGCGCATTGTAGGACATCGGGGACAAAGATAGGAATTACCCGGGCCCCAAGCAAGCGCGGAACAGCGAAATCGGCACGGAAATCAACAGCTGCCTTATCAGAAAGCATCCCAGTTCGGGGGCTTCGACAAGAAATTCAAAGCAGAAAATTTTTAAATTTAGTAAATAAAATCATAAACCAGCACCACGATTCGCATAAAATATTCTCAAAAATAGAAATTGTTAAAATTGTTGATAAAATTCAGGAGAAAAGTGCACCATATTTTAAAATTTTCACTAACATTGTTTCGACAAATAACCACAACCACTGCTTGTAAGCACCAATTTTAACCAACCACCGCGGGAGTTAATGAATATTTTTAATATCCACTGACCCCCAAATGGAGTGGATTCGGCAAGACTTTCCACACTAAACCATATAGTTAATATGAAAAAACATGTGACAAGGAGTCTTTTGTGCCTGACGGCCATGCTGCTCTCGCTCGCGAGTGCCGCTTCCGCCTTCGCATAGACTCGCACCATCAGCGGCAAGGTCGTTGATGAGCAAGGACTTCCCGTAATCGGAGCCTCGGTGATGCTCGAGAATGACAACACTACCGGTACGGTTACGGACATGGACGGTGCCTACACCCTCGATATTCCCGGGGGACAGGGCCTGACCCTCAGCTACTCCTGTATCGGCTATGTGACACAGACCGTAGCCGTAGGCAACCGGGCCACGATCGACGTCATCCTCGCAGAGGATAACGAATTCCTCGAGGGAACCGTCGTAATCGGCTACGGCGTACAGAGGAAGAGCGATGTCACGGGAGCGATCGCATCGGTAGGTTCCGACGACATCGCGAACCGCTCGGTTTCCAATGTCGCCGAAGCCCTCCAGGGAAAGGCTGCGGGCGTGCAGATACTCAATTCATCAGGAGCACCCGGTTCGACGCCGACAATCCAGATCCGCGGCTATTCATCGAACTCCAAGACCGCTCCGCTCATAATCGTCGACGGCCTCAAGGTCGATTCTATCGACTACCTCGACCCCGACAACATCGAGTCCATGGAGATCCTCAAGGATGCCGCCTCTGCCGCAATCTACGGTATCGAGGCCGGTAACGGCGTAGTGCTCATCACCACCAAGTCCGGAGCCGACGCCGGCAGGGAAGGCCGCATCTTCTACAACTTCCAGCATACGCTGCAGCAGCTCGGCAAGATGCCGGACCTGCTCAACGCACGCGAATACATCGAGTACCAGAAGCTCCAGGGCTCCGCAACTGACGAGACCCTTCAGTGGGACGGCGTCACTGACACATACTGGCCCGGATACATGTTCGAGACCGGATACATGCAGCGCCATACCGTCGGCTTCCAGAGGGGTGACGACAACGGCAGTTTCTACGCATCGCTCAGCTACCTCGACAACAACGGTATCATCGTGGGCGACAAGGATATACAGAAACGACTCACAGGACAGGTCAACGCAGACTACAAGATAAAGAAATGGTTGCAGGTCGGAGTCACGATGTCGCTCGACAAGAGGATATCCAGCAGCGTCTCCGAAGGCGCCGTGGCGGGAACCAGCCTTTTGGGCTCCGTAATGATGTACGACCCCATTACACCCTGGACATATAATGACAGCAACATGCCCGACAGGGTAGCCGCATGGGTAGCCGAGGGCAGGAACCTTCCGAGGGACGCGAACGGCGACATCTACGGAGTATCCGTATTCAGCGACAACTCTCTGATATTCCACCCTATGGTGATGCGTGACCGCGCCGACACCAACAACGACAGCTTCAACATCCGCGGTACTGCCTATATCAACTTCATGCCGTTCAAGGGTTTCGTGTTCACTTCACGGCTCGGCTACAGGGCAGGCTACTCGAACAGCACCACCTACAACCACGAGCTCTTCATCAACTCGATGAACAACAACGATCTCGGGCTCAGCGGCACGGCGCGCAACAATCTCTACTACCAGTGGGAGAACTTCGCGAACTACAACAACACCTTCGGCAAGCACAGCATAAACGCTATGGTGGGTATGTCGTTCCAGAGGTCAACGAGCAACTATGTCACCGGCAGCGGCGACGAGCTCACCAGCACCATGGAGAATTTCCGCTACCTGTCCAACCTCGTCAACACGACCAACATGAGGGTTGGCGGACAGCCTTCGGAGAGCGCGAACATGTCGTACTTCGCCCGAGTGGGCTGGTCTTACGACCGCAGGTACAACCTCCAGGCGAGCTTCCGTGCAGACGCATACGACACTTCCAAGCTCGACCGCGACCACAGGTGGGGATTCTTCCCCTCGGTTTCGGGAGGCTGGACCATAAGCAACGAGGAGTTCATGAGCTCGGTGCCCAAGAACATACTCTCGAACCTGAGGCTGCGCGCCTCCTGGGGTATCAACGGTAATGTGAACGCCCTGAGCAGCAACTATCAGTATGCTCCCGCTCTGTCTACCGGCACTGGTGTCGGATACAACCCCTCGGACGGCTTCATACTCGGTGTCGCTCCTTCAAGCGTGCTCGGCAACCCCGAAATCAAGTGGGAGACCTCTCATCAGGTCGACATAGGACTCGAGGCCAGGATGCTCGACGACAGGCTCTCCATTGCCCTCGACTGGTACAACAAGAACACCCACGACCTGCTTACATCGACCAATGCGCCCAACAACACCGGAGCGTCTACCGTATATCTCAATACAGGAAAGGTGAACAACACCGGTGTCGAAATGGAGCTCTCATGGAAAGACACTATCGGAGACTTCGCCTATGACATCAGCGGAAACTTCGCAACCTTGAAGAATGTCGTGCTCGAAGGCATTTCCAGCGAGCGCCAGCAGGGTTCCCAGGTATGGAGCTCCGACTATGTGACCTACTTCGAGGAAGGCTATCCCATTTGGTACCTGCGCACCTATGTAATCGACGGAATCAATCCCGAGACCGGTGAGGCCATATACAGGAACTTCGACGACGACCCGACGATCAACACCGAGGACCGCATGATGACGGGAAGCGCGATTCCCGACCTCACCTACGGTATCACGATCAACCTCGCATGGAAGGGTATAGACTTCACCCTCTATGGAGCAGGCGTACAGGGTGTCGAGAAACTCTATGCGCTCGGAAGGGGAGACTTCCCCCAGGCGAACACGCTCAAGTATTTCTACGACAACTGCTGGATGCCCGGACGCACCGGGTATACCCTGCCGAAGCCCAACTATCTCGACAGGAACTACAGGGTTTCCGATGCCATGGTATTCGATGCCTCTTTCTTCAAGATCAAGCAGATACAGCTCGGATACAGCTTCCCCAAGCGTCTCCTGAACAAGATAGCCGTCAGCAACCTCAGGCTCTATGTCTCTCTCGACGACTGGTTCACCTTTACCAAGTATCCGGGACTCGATCCCGAGACCAGCGGCTACGGTTCCAGCGGCAGCGCAATGGCTATCGACTACGGCTCATATCCCATCTCCAAGAAGGTGGTGTTCGGTGTCAACGTTTCGTTCTAAATTCAAATGTATAACAACATGAAAAAGATATATTTGCTTCTTGCTCTCGCGGCCGGTCTCGCATGCACTTCATGCGCAGACATGCTCGACATTCCGCAGAAAAGCGCGATAGAGACGGACAAGTACTATCAGGAGGCCGGGCCCGAGGAGGCGGAGGCCCTGATAGCGGCAGTCTACAGGAGGGTTACGAGCATGTATGACAACCAGCTCGGAATATTCCTCGACATAATCACCGATGACTTCCACCCCGGAGGCGGCTCCTTCGCCGACAACGCCGACGGATACCAGGAGGTCGGAAACCTTGCCGCTTCGGCATCCACCACCTGTATTTCATGGATGTACCAGAGAGGCTACCAGGTCATCTACTACTGCAACATGATACTCGAGCGCATCCCCGAGACAGACGACCCTACCGTCAACAGGGTGAAGGCAGAAGCCGACTTCCTGCGCGCCCTCGCGATGTTCGAGCTCGTCCGCTGGTACGGCAATCCGCCGCTTGTGGACCATGTGCCCTCGGCCGACGAATACTATCCCGAGAACACCCCCGCGGAGACCTCGATAAACTGGGTGTTCGATACCATGATCGACGCGGCCGGCAGGCTTCCCGCCCTCACGGCCAAGGGAACCCAGGAGCAGTTCGGAGCCCGCATCTCCAAGCATGCCGCTCTCGCCTATGCCGGCCAGGTGGCGCTCTGGTACGGCACACGCTATGACGACGACGCATGGGTCGCAAAGGCGGTGGAACCTCTCCGGACCGTGATCCAGTCCAGACTATACGGCCTCGTGGACGACATGTCGATACTCAACCGGGGCAGGGGAGATTTCTGCGAGGAATATCTGTTCGAGCACAACAACGCCGACAACGACGGTTTCCCCGGAAGTACGCAGACCAACGGCGACAACCTCCGCCAGACCTACAAGACCTGGAGCGCCGAGAGAATCCTGATACCTTCGAACCTCGTGAACATGGGCTGGGGCTGGGATGTTCCCACTGGCGACCTCGGCCGTTTCCTTACCGAGCATGAGGGCGGGATCGAGACCAAGCGCTTCCGCTCGTCCCTCGCCACCTACGACCAGGTGATGCAGATGGACTACACCGGACGCATCATCTACAACGAGGACGGAACGGTACAGAGAGGGCCCGGCGTCTTTGCGGCAATGGACAACAACGAAGGATATTTCCGCATGCGCGACATCTTCTTCCAGGAGGATCTCTACGATGTCGGAGGATTCTGGAAATATTCAATGGCCAACATCCCTTACCTCAGGTATGCCGAAGTGCTGCTGATGTATGCCGAAGTGCAGTTCATCGTTGACGGAGACGCCGACGGAAGCGGACTCGCGGCCCTGAACGAAGTGCGCCTGCGCGACGAGCTCGAACCTCTCGGCTCGCTGACCTACCAGGCTATCAAGGATGAACGCAGGGCCGAGCTCATCTACGACTGCGAGCGCTACTTCGACCTCGTGCGCTGGGGCGACGCTGCCGAGGAGCTCAAGGACAAGGGCAAGACCTGGTACACCTTCTACGGCTACAAGGAAGACGGAAAGACCTGGGATGTGCGCACCCAGCCCAACCCCGACGGCAACGGCGGCTGGACGGACAAGTACGAGTACCTGCCTTATCCGACCACCCAGCTCTCGGTAAATCCCAACCTCAAGCAGAACCCCGGCTGGTAGCATGCAGTCTGGCACAATTATAGCGGCAAAATTATTCCAAACACACTAAACACATTACCATTATGACAAAGAAAATCTTTGCTATCGCGGCTGCGGTGCTCTGCTCGGGAGCGCTGCTGCAGGCCCAGACCCTGGGAAAGGATGCACGCTACTGCAACCCTCTCCCCATGGAGATAGGGCAGGGAAGCGCGTCGGGCGACGTGTCGGTATTCCAGTGGGAAGGCAAGTACTACATGTTCTGCACCGGCGGAGGCGCATGGGTATCCGAAGACATGCTCAACTGGGACTACCACTATGTGGCCGATGTCCCCGTCGCTCCGGACGTATGCCCCTACAACGGCAAGTTCTACATGACCGGAAACAGCAGCAATGTCTGGGTGGCCGACAATCCGCTCGGTCCCTATAAGGTTCTGGGACAGTGGAAAGGAGTTCCCGACCTCGAGCACGGCTGGAGCCAGGGCTTCGACCCGCACATCTATGTCGACGACGACAACCAGCCCTATCTGTTCTGGCCCGGAATGGCTATCAGCGGTATCTACTCCGTGAAGCTCGACCCGAACGACCTCACCAGGTTCGTAGGCCCGGTGACGCACCACTTCAGCTTCAACCCCGACCATGTATGGGAGCGCCAGGGAGAGCATAACGAGTTCACCGACGTGGCATGGATAGAGGGTCCGTGGATCTACAAGCACGACGGCACCTACTACCTCCAGTACTCGGCCTCCGGCACCCAGTGGAGGACCTATGCTGAGGGCTACTACAAGTCAAAGAACGTACAGGGTCCCTACGAGTACGCCTCCAACAACCCTCTGCTCCGCCGCACTGACGGAATCGTCACCGGCCCCGCACACGGCAGCATGGTCACCGGGCCTGACGGCAACATCTGGCAGTTCTACACTGTGGTGCTGCGCAGCGGCGGACGCCGCATAGGTATGGATCGCGTGACCGTCGACAAGGACGGCAACCTCGTCTGCAATGTCACCGACACTCCCCAGTGGGCTCCCGGCGTGGTGAAGGATCCCGCAAAAGGCGACTCGGGCTCGGTAATCGTATCCGTGGGCAAGACCACGATGAGCGTGGGACAGGGTTTCCCGGGAGCTGCCAAGGTCGCTTCGAGCTCTAAGCCCGGCAGGGACGCCGAATATGCCCTCGACGACAACACCGCCACCTGGTGGGAGCCTGCCGACGACGACAAGACGCCTTCGCTTACTATCTGCCTTTCTCCCGCAGTCGACCGCGACCGCGTGCAAACCTTCCAGATAGACGGCTCGCGCATCCTCTTCGGAGGCAGCGGCAGGGGATTCTCCGGCAGCGCCGGCACACCGGTATACAAGTACAAGATCGAGGCTTCCATGGACGGCAAGACCTACAAGACCGTGCTCGACATGTCTGACAACGATGTTGCCCGCAATGTCGTGTTCGACGAGATCGACCCCGTAGAGTGCCGCTATGTGAGGCTGACCATGCTCGACTGGCCGGAGGGAAGCCCGCTCAGCATACTCGACTTCTCCGTATTCGGAAGGGCCACCGGATATTCACCTTCGCAGGTGCCCGTTCCGACACCGAAGGTCATGAACTGACTGTTTTGATGTTATTGGCGCCGAGGGGCGGCCGCGGAGTGATCCCGGCCGCCCCTGGTGCTTCCGTCTGTTCCGCTAATATAAACATGCGCGCAAATACTCATTTATGCTTAAAATTTTCTATCTTTGCGACCAGAAATTCTTTTATCTTTTCGAAATATGATTTACACGAAAGAAGTACAGCAGATGTGCTGCGTAGCAAAGGGCGCCAACCACGCCAACGCTCCCATTCCCGAGGAGGGCAAGTGGGTGCACGCTAAAGAAATCAAAGACATTTCCGGCCTTACCCACGGCATCGGCTGGTGCGCTCCCCAGCAGGGCTGCTGCAAGCTCACGCTCAACGTCAAGGACGGCATCATTGAGGAGGCTCTCGTAGAGACCCTTGGATGCTCCGGAATGACCCATTCCGCCGCCATGGCATCCGAGATCCTTCCCGGCAAGACGCTTCTCGAGGCCCTTAACACCGACCTCGTATGCGACGCGATCAACACCGCGATGAGGGAGCTCTTCCTCCAGATCGTCTACGGACGCAGCCAGTCTGCGTTCTCCGAGGGAGGCCTGCCCGTCGGCGGCTCGCTCGAGGATCTCGGAAAGAACCTCCGCAGCCAGGTCGGCACCATGTACGGCACCAAGGCCAAGGGTTCGCGCTACCTCGAGATGACCGAGGGCTACTGCACCCGCATGGCTCTCGACGCCAACAACGAAGTCATCGGCTACGAGTTCGTCAACCTCGGCAAGCTGATGGACGCCCTCAAGGCCGGTGCTACCGGCCCCGAGGCTATCGAGAAGGCAAAGGGCACCTACGGCCGCTTCGCCGATGCAGTTAAATATATTGACCCCCGTAAAGAGTAAGAGACGAATATGGCACTTTTTGAAAGTTACGAGCGCAGGATTGATCAGATCAACGCCGCTCTCAACAAATACGGCATCAAGGACATCGACGAGGCCAAGGCAATCTGCACCGAGAAGGGTATCGACCCCTACAAGATGTGCGAGGACACCCAGAAGATCTGCTTCGAGAACGCGAAGTGGGCCTATGTCGTAGGCGCCGCAATCGCTATCAAGAAAGGCGTGAAGACCGCAGCCGAGGCCGCCGAGGCGATAGGCGAGGGCCTGCAGGCATTCTGCATCCCCGGTTCTGTCGCCGACGACCGTAAGGTAGGTCTCGGACACGGCAACCTCGCGGCACGCCTGCTCAGCGAGGAGACCGAGTGCTTCGCATTCCTCGCCGGACACGAGTCATACGCCGCGGCCGAGGGAGCGATCAAGATCGCCGAAATGGCCAACAAGGTGCGCAAGAAGCCCCTCCGCGTGATTCTCAACGGCCTCGGAAAGGACGCCGCCAAGATCATCTCCCGCATCAACGGCTTCACCTATGTGCAGACCCAGTTCGACTACGCCACCGGCAAGGTGAACATCATCGGCGAGACCAAGTACTCTGACGGAGTACGCGGCGGAGTACGCTGCTACGGCGCCGACGACGTACGCGAGGGCGTGGCTATCATGCACCTCGAGGGCGTGGACATCTCCATTACCGGAAACTCCACCAACCCTACCCGCTTCCAGCACCCCGTTGCAGGAACCTACAAGAAGGAGCGCACCCTTATGGGCAAGAAGTACTTCTCGGTAGCTTCCGGCGGCGGTACCGGACGCACCCTGCATCCCGACAACATGGCCGCCGGCCCCGCATCGTACGGAATGACCGACACCATGGGCCGCATGCACTCCGACGCGCAGTTCGCAGGTTCTTCATCAGTTCCCGCCCATGTTGAGATGATGGGCTTCCTCGGAATGGGCAACAACCCTATGGTAGGCGCCACCGTCGCAGTAGCCGTTGCCGTTGAGCAGGCACTCAACAAGTAAGACAAACTTACATACTCCGATAAATCCCTGTAACCGATGAAGTTACGGGGATTTTTCGTATGTGGCTGTGCCAGAAACTTGCAGCAAGAAGTTTGTTGTATGCGCCAACAGTTCTTGGTATGTAGGCTGTTTCCCCATATCATTCAAAGCAACGGTGTCATATATAAAGGCAGGTACACAATACCGTCTTCCGTTTTCACATCCTTGTCGTGAAGAACGTAGGGTGTGGATAACTGGGAGCCATACTTGGCTATGCACTTCCTCAATGAATTCAGCGCGTAGCGTTGCCCGGACTTCACTTCTATCGGTGAGATATTGTGCCTGCTGGTCGTTACGGGTTTGGCTATCAGGAAATCGATCTCCATTCGGTCGTCAGCCGATGTCCGGGAACTGTTGCTGAAGAAATAAAGTCTGTGTCCTGCGGCCCTAAGCATTTGCGCCACTATATTCTCCACCAACATCCCCTCGTTCACTTCCAGCTTGTCGAACATCAGTTTCCGGTAAAGGTCTGCGCTTACTATTCCACGCTCGTCGAAAGCGTGGCTTATGAGCAGTCCGGTATCGCCCATGTAGCATTTCAGCGTGGTGCGCTCTTCATTCAGTTTCAGCCCGATACTCGGTTCCGTAGAATTATAGCAGCAGTTGATGATCTTGGCGTCATTCAGCCAGAAGAAAGCCTGTGAATAATCACGCATACGGGCTTCGCTCTGCAAGGCGGACAAGACAAACTTCTTTTCATGCTTCTGCAACTGACCCGGTATTTCCTCAAAAATAGCGGCAACTTTTGTCTCCTGATTGTCGGCGTATTTGTGAATGTCATTGCGGTAGAGGGCCAATATGTCACGCTTCACCTCGTCCACCTTTTCAAAATCCCGTGTTTCCACATATTTGGCGACAGCCTGCGGCATACCTCCTACAATCAGGTATTGCCGGAAATAGTCCATTGCCCGACGGTGGAAAGCCTCCATAGGAAGACGTTTGTCAAACCGCATCCGGATGTAAGGCATCAGCATCTCGTCTCCCATAGCCCACAAGAATTCCTCAAAGTCCATAGGAAACATTTCAATGGCATGCTCTTCGGAAGGCAGCATGATGTCCTTTACATTCTTCTTGATTGAAATCAGCGAGCCTGTCTCAATGTAGTCATAACGTCGGTCTGCCACCAAGTGTTTTATGGCTGCACGGGCACGGGGACAAAACTGCACTTCATCGAAAATTATCAACGAATGAGCATCCCCGTCTTTCACCTGACGTGGGGTAAGCTTCTGCCTGAAGTAAAGCTCCAGATTCATGAAAAGCATGTCAAGGTCGTCCAGATAGAGGTCGAAAAACTCAATCACTTGCGGATTTACCTTGCTGAAGTCCACCAGAATGTAAGACGCATATTCCTTGCGTGCGAATTCTTCGACGATATAGCTTTTCCCTATACGCCTGGCCCCTTCTATCAGAAGAGCGGTGTCGCCTTTATGGTTCTTCTTCCATTCCAGCAGTCTATCGTATATCTTCCTTCTCATAATTCACGTATTCGCCTTTATTATTGCTCTAATATTTCACATATTCAAGGTTATTACACTTGCAAAAATACACTTTTTCTTGGATTTTAAAAGAAACAAAGGAGGTTGATATGGCTACATATACGATAACTGTAAACGAAAGAACAAAGGAAGGCTAGGGACTGGTCAATTACCTTAAAGCCCTCGGAGTAATCGAAGTTCCGAACGAGACGACACGAAAGGCCATTAAGGAAATCCAAGACGGCAAGGGAACGGTATGTGATACAATCGAGGACTATCTCGAAGCAATTAAATGAAACGCAAGATTGTCATCTCCAGCCAGTACAAGAAAGACATAAAACTGGCAAGACGGAGAAACCTTCCGGAAGAAGAGCTCAATAAGATAGTCTTGAATCTGGCGAATGATGTTCCGTTACCTGCCAAGAATAAGGACCATGAATTATAAGGAGATTATGTTGGATGCAGAGAATGCCACATAAGACCGGACTGGCTGCTTGTATATAGCAAGAAATCAGACGGAGAACTTCATATTCTCAATCTTATCCGCACTGGTACTCATTCGGACTTTTTCAAGAAATAGTTCAACTACATGCCCTCTTGCAGCAATGCAGGAGGGTTTGTCGTATATGGGAGATACTGATTTAACTATACCGACACTCCATTAGATATACTGGGTCTCATTTCATTTAAGTGGGCGGATAGAGTTGGAAACATGCCTTTAACTATACCTACCTGCATCAAGATTCATCAGAAGCCTCCCATGCGCGAATAATCATCTATGCCCGTCAGATAGTCAAACGATGACAACCGGCGAACCTGCCTGCCTTCTTCCGACGCGGCTATCTGCTCCCGGCACAAAAGCAGTGTCCGTTCCCAACTCTCCGACAAGCTCTATTTCCTTGAGCCAGTCAAAATCGGCATATACATAGAGTTTCTTCATTGCTTATTCCTTTTTGGACGCCCGCTCCCTCGTCTTAAGGCTCAAATCCTGCAAAGCCTTTCCCAACTTGTCTTCCTTGGCAAGCCACAGAATGTCATCATCCAGCTGCAGGGCGTAAAGCACCCGAAGATAAATGCCGATTGCCACAGTCGGAGCACCTTTTTCTATGCGCGACACGGTCAGCGGAGAACAGGTCGCCCGCTCCGCCACCTGAGCCACGCTCAGATTCCTGCGCAGCCGTGCCAGCTTTATCTGCTCTCCGACCACCTGCATCTTCTGCTCCAGTTTTCTCGGCAACTTGGTGCCCATTGTGTTTTTAGCCATAATCAACTTATCATATAATATGAAAATATATTACAATTTACTCATTTAATGATAAGTTGAATAAAAAAGATAACCAGGCAGACAAGACAGGCTTGCATACCTTGTCATTCTCACCTGACGCTGAACTTCGAGAGCAGCTGCAAGTCCTCCGAGGGAGCTTCCTCGCCGGGTGACAGAGGACAAAGTATAGTGTATTCCGTACTGTTCACGCCGTCGATGTCCCTGGCGTTCAGCAGCCAGGACTCCATTTGCCGGACTTCCTCCCGTTTTTCCTCTATCATCAGGTCTACGGTCTCCCTGCATTCGCCGGTCATATCCCGGCCAAGTTTCAGGACCTTGGAGTAGGCTATGGCACCGAAGCCGAGCTCAGGAAGCGCGATGTTGGCGCTGACGAAAGACAGCGAGAGCTCCATCAGCCTTGCCTTCAGTTCGTCGAGGCGCCTGAGTTCCTCGAGACAGGCCTCGTACTCGTTCACGACATTGACATAACTGCCGTCGTCGAGCCTTTCTTCGTCGTCGATTTTCAGCGATACCGCCTTGCAAACCTCCCCGGAGGCTGTTTCGAGGTACCAGGTATATATCTTGTGCACAGGTCTGGTATCCTCGATGAGCCTTAGGGTCTCGCCGTACACATAGCTGCAGTCGGATATGTAGGCGTCGATCCTCTGGGCTCCGGAGAACTCCGGACGTTCCCACTTCACCGCGAGTTCCTTGGGCGTGTAGGGAGGGGCTGTCACCACACCCTGCGAGAGCCGGGCCTCTTTCGGGATGCTGAGCGGGAGACGCTCCTTCGTCAGGCGGATATCGTAGAACACATACTGTCCTGAAGTGTTGTAGGTGTTCGCGAGCCAGAACATAAGCTGCCCGCAGCCGTCAATGGGCACGGTAACCGTCTGCGGCTCCATAGTCTCGTATACCGCAAGTTCCGCGACGACGGTCTGGTCAGCACCGATGAGCAGCGTCTCCTTGTAGTCGCTCGGCTCTTCCGAGAACGGCCGCAGGCAGGCCACCGTGAAAGTCACGCTGTTGTATTCTCCGTAGGTATTGAAGGCCGCGCACGAGTTCTCGACGGCGTTTCCTCCGGCGGCGAGCATAAGGAACGCGGCGGCTCCGACAAGGGTGCTTCCCACCAGCGCCCCGCCCACGGCTCCGGCCGCGACGAAGGCCGACCCGACTGCAGCTCCTCCTATGGCGGCGGCCGCGGCGTTGTCAGTTCCCGAAAGCACTCCGTGGTCGAGCGAGAAGTGCACGCTCGTCTGGAGCATGAAGCCCTTGTTGATCCTCGTCCCGTCCGGCATCTCGAAGTAGCGGCGCTGGGTGCTGCCGTCATAGAATATCCGGTCCCTCGAATCCGACTGTGTGCTCACATAATGGATATACGGCGCGCCGAGGTCTATGAGGTCTATCTCCGGAGGACACTCCGGCTTCGGGTGGACGAAGAGATCGTTCTCCACGGGTTCGCCCCTGTAGACCACTATGTCGGCAACTCCGTACGCTCCGACGTTCAGGTTCCCGGAGCCGCCGTTCTCGAACCTGAGCCTGCGGCATCTGCCTAAGGGCAGTACGAACTCCTGGTTGGGATAGGTGGCCATCATAGGGGCCTCGAGTATCAGTTCGTCGTCGGCGTAGACCCTGAGAGTGTCGTTGGTCATCGACCAGCTCTTGCCGACATAGCCTGCGGTGAAGCTCACATAGTCGAACTCCCTTCCGAGGTCGAACACGGCATACGAGACTATGTTGTCGTTCCAGAAGTCGGCCTTTTCGTACAATATGAAACCCTCGCTGAAGCGCGTGCCGCCCATAGAGAAGGTGATATGGTCCGACTCCCCGGTATAGACCTGGTGATCTATCTGCCCTCCTACGGCATAGGGAGGTATGTTGGAGACGAGCTTGCAGACGTCGGGAAGGCTCTTGAGGCGGGGATCCGTCTCGCCTTCCGCCTCCTCCTGTCCGCCGGCATCGGCGGCGTATGCGCCCTCGGGATAGAGCACCGCATCCACTACCGCCGCATAGAGGCTCTGCTCGGACTGCTCGGTATGGAACGACAGCTGCTCGCATCCGCTGACATCAAGCACCACGCGCTTCGCTATGTCCGTCTGCGACACCTCGTATTCGTAGATTATCTTCCCGTCCGCCCTGACGGTGATCCAGCCCTTTCCGCCGCTGCTGTCGTCGTTGTCGACGGGGCCGAGGAGCATGCTAAGCTTCTCGTACTGCCCGCGCAGGTTGAAGTACGACGCACCGGGCTGCACACCTATGAAAGCCATGCTCATATTGCAGACTATGCCGTAGTGGTACTTGCTGCCGTTGACATAGACGGTCTTGTATTCAAGGTCGGGAGACACGCAGAAATGGTTGTACTGGGCATAGGGCGCGAGGTCTTCGACGAGCCTGGTCACCTCCGGAGTACCGGAAAGGAGGTTCCCGGTCTCCACCGGCGTCTCGCCTTCCTTCCACAGGGTCGCCTCCGCGAATCCTATCTCGTCTTCGCCCTTGACGAGCACGAACTCGAGCTCGCGGGCACCGCCTATATCCAGTTTCATGCGTCTCGGGACATCATACTTGCGCACGACCTCGTCGGCGATCTTCTTCCCGTCGGCATAGACAGTCACTATGGCCGGCTCGTAGTCGAGGGACTCGGGGTCGTATATGCGTCCGAGCACGAACATCAGGGATTCATACTCTCCGTCGAGCCTGAACTTCGCGAAGCCCGGCTTGTACGGCCCCTGCGAGGCACCTATCGTGAACCCTCCGTACCAGTCGAGCCCTCCGGTCAGGTTCATGGGCTGCCGGCCGCCCGAATGCCTGTAGGAGCGGTACATGTACGACTCCACCGGAGCCAGTTCGTCTGTAAGATAGCGCGGCTGCGCGTCGGTCCGCACCGCGGCGACGGCAATCAGCGCGAGTACACACAGCAGTCGTCTCATAAGCATCTATGATTTCAGAGTTCCTCGTATACCAGGGCCCTTTTCTTCAAGAGCGTTTCCTTGTCATACAGGGCGCCCAGCTTGTCCAACGCCCCGGCGGCGAGCCTTTTCTGGAGGTCTGCGTCCGTTGCGAGCGATATCATTGCAGAGGCGAAGTCTTCGGCCGTCTCGCATATCAGGCACTCTTCCTTGTCACGGAAATCCTGCCCTTCGACGCCCTTGGCGGTGGTTATGAACGGAGACATCGAATGTATAGCATCCAGTATCTTTATCCTCATGCCGCTTCCGATCCTCACGGGGACTACTGAAATCTTGCCGTTGAGGAAGGCCTTGAGGTCGTCTACGTAGCCTGTAAACACGATTTCGGGACATTTCCTGGAGAAAGACCTGACAAGGCTGCGTTTCCACTGCCCGACGACATAGAGCCTGAAAGGGAATCCCTTTTCGCGGAGCAGGGGGACGATACTCCTGCAGAACCACACCATGGCATCAAGGTTAGGAATATGCGCGGCACCGCCTACGAACGCGAACTCGCTGCCGCATTCCCTGAAAGGCATATCGCCCGCTTCGCTTATCACGGCAGGCGAGACGCTTATCCTGTCTGCAGGAATATATTCCGAGAGTATGTTCCTGTCGGTCTCGGTAAGGGTTATGACCCTGTCGAACGAGGCTATCTCGGAGAGTTCCTCGTTCTTCTTCCTTTCGTAGAGGACCCTGTCGTTCCATGTGACATCTTTGAAGAGCGACATCTCGTTGGCAATACGCACGAACTGTATCTCGTGCTCCACGAAGACAGTCTTCACATCCGCGGGGAACAGCATCCTGAAGGGGAAGTGCGAGTAGAATTCCACCTGGACGCAGTCGAACCGTTCCCTCTTGCACAGGTCGTGCACATACTGCATGAATCCGTCGGAGAACTCCGGCATGTCCGCATAGAGGACCGATGTAAGCTTGAACAGGTCGTCCCTCTCCGCCACGCGGACTATGTGGCGTCCCGGCCAGCGCTTCATCTTCCTTCCGGACGAGGCGTTGACATACGACAGGACGCTCAGATAGGTGTTGACGGGAGGGAAGGATCCGCGGACCCTTGCGACATCCGTGCACGGGAATACCTTCACCCTGCCATTCCATGCCTCCTCAAGTTTCCTTGTCTTGCCGCCGTCTCCGGGCCATGCCGGATACAGTACGGAGATGTCGTGGATGTCCTTAAGATAATCCACCATGGAGAAAAACGCCTGGTTACCGCCGGAATAGAGCGGATAGGGGATGAACGGTATTATGATTAGAATTTTCATAGATGGAATTTGATTTTTATCCTGGCCGCCTTCAATGCGGAAAACCTTCCGAGGGCCGAGCATATCTCGTCGAGCCCCTGCCGCGAACATTTTCCGTCAAGGGATACGGTCAGTATACATTTGACATAGGCATACAGCACCTCGGAAAAACGGCGGTTGCGAAGCTCCGGATAGTTGTCGTAGAGATGCCTGATGAATCCGGCGGTCGCAGTCTCCTTGTCCCTGTCGTACAGCCGGCTGTTGGATATGTTGTTTCCCGTGACGTTCCGCCAGAGCACGGGCAGTCCCGGAACGGGAGTCACGCCGCCCTCGAGCGAGGCCATTCTGAACCATGTGGCGTCGTCGGAGCACCACGCATGGGGGAAATGTACGAAACCGCCGCATTTCCCGTACAGCGCCCTCGAAAATATGTATTCGCATGTAGCGGAGGAAGTCCTCCCCGAAAGCTTGTCGCAGAGCATGTCCACTGCATCCGCGCGACCTTCAGCGAGTGGCGGATTGCACCTGAGCACGCTTCCGCCCTCGTCCACCACGGCCAGCTGCATGCGGAAGAATCCGCTCCCGGGACATTTCTCCCGGGCTTTCATGAACCTTTCCACCGCATCGTACGGCAACATGTCGTCGTCAGAAAAAAGATGTATGTAGGGTTCTTCCGAAGACATCGCTATACACCTCTCCCAATGCGCCGAAAGGTCCGTTCCTCCGAGGTTGTCTTCGAACTTCCTGTAGACGATATCGATGCTGCCGGCATACTTCGACACTGTTTCTCCTATATCTTCCGGAGAACAGTCGTCTCCGACATAGACGGTGAAATCCATGCAGCTCTGTCTCGCCAGTGAATCGAGAGCGGTTCCCAGAAATTTCCCTTTATATGCAGGTATTATGATGGCGAGTTCCTTGTTCATCACGACTGCAAAGATAATAAAGTTTCTCAAGGCGGCCATGCCATGTATTATAAGTTGCCTAACTGCAAAGCGTTTGCTATCTTTGCCGCCCTATGAGACTGAAAATGCCGAATATCATTCGCCAGGTTCTTGCGGCTGCCGCCGTGCTGCCCGCGGCCCTCCTCTCCGTCTCCTCCTGCCAGAAACAGGAAGCGCTGCACTATTCTCCCGAAGACCTCGAGATGGAGATACTTATAAAGGATTATCTGGAAACCGACTATTCGTCGTCAATAGGCAATGTGACCATCACCCCGGACAAGGTCACGGTCAGCGGACATTATTCGGGAAGAGGAAAGTTCTATGTTGCGGAAATCCCTCCGTACATGGACCTTCTAAGGCTGGACGAACCCCTAAGTGTATTCAGGCCGGATGAGACCTCGTTCTCGTTCGAGACTGCGCGCTATGTCGAGACGGAAGGAGGAATAAGCTACGACCGGTTGCTCTCGAAATGGGCCATATTCGAGGAGGGCACTGACGGAGACATACTTGTCTCGGATGCGAGGTATGCTGATGTGGTACCTGCCGTATCTTCCCCGGAGCCGGTACCTCTACGGGGCAAGAAAGGCATAGGCGGCATATTCATGAACGACAGGATCAGCGATTTCGACGAACTCTCGGCCGGCAGTGCCACGCTCAACCTTTTCGTGACGCAGTTCACCTACCTTTCGCCGGGCGACGGAAGGATAGCACACGAATACGGCGGCAGGACCTACTGGTTCGACGAGAATTTCATAGTAAACAACCTCGACAGGGTGCTCGAGGAAACCGGCAGGCGCAATATGTGCGTGGCAGGGATACTGCTCGTGCAGAACGAATCCACGGCAATGGACAAGGAGCTCGCGAGACTGCTCACGGATCCGGGATACACCGGCGGGGGAACCCTGATAATGCCCAACATGACCTCTCCCGAATCGGTCAACTGCTTCGCCGCCATAGTCGACTTCCTCGTCTCCCGCTATACCCGCGAAGACGGCAGATACGGGCGGATATCGCACTGGATAGTGCTGAACGAGGTGGACGGCGCCTCCTCCTGGGCCAACATGGGCACACGCCCCCAGTACTACTGCACCGACTACTATATCAAGGTGCTCCGCCTCGTGAACAACATACTGCGCCAGTACGACGGAAACGCCGAGACCTTCGCATCGTTCACCCATTCATGGACGCTCGCGGCCCTCGACTATCCCGCCAGGGACATGATAGAGACTATCGACGCCATGGGAAAGAAAGAGGGCGACTACAGGTGGGCGCTGGCCGTACACAGCTATCCCTGGGACCTCCTGAACCCCCGTTGCTGGGAATGCCCGTACTCTACGCCGTCAATGGATGCGCAGTGCGTCTCCTTCCGCAACCTCGAAGTGCTCGACAAGTGGATAAGGATGCCTGAACACAGGTACGGGGGCACGCTCAAGCGCTCCGTATGGCTCTCCGAGGCGGGACTCAATTCGAGGTCGTACTCCGAAGCCGACCTTGAAGAACAGGCGGCCGGCACGGCCTACGCCTGGAAGAAGGTCGAGGCCCTCGAAGGCATCGACGCATGGCAGTGGCACAACTGGTTCGACAACACGGGCGACGGCACAGGCGCCATGCTCGGACTGAGGAAGTTCCGTGAAGGCTACGGCGGAGAGGCAAAGCCCTCGTGGCATGTGTTCAAGGCCGCCGGTACCGCAGACGAAGACGCATGTTTCAGCAGATACCTCGGCTATCTCGGCCTGGGGAGCTGGGACGAAATCATGTATGAAGACGCAGACATCGACTGAAGCGGATGCAACTTCCTGCCGTCAGCCTGCATCTCGTAGTGTCAAACCTTGTAAAACAAACAGAGATGAAAAACCATAAGCTGATACTTTCTGTCTCCGCAGCGGTACTTCTGTTCGGTTCCGCCGCCTGCAGGCCGGACAACCCCGTGCCCGATCCCGACCCTACGGAAAACTATGTCTGGATAGAGCCGAATATCGAAAGGACAGGCGCGCATGTCGCCCTCCTCGAAAAGCAGGATGACGGAAGCTACCTGATAGAGCTGCCCGCGAGCGACCCCTACATATACTTCTTTCCCTTCGAGGAAGACCTCCCCGGAGAAAACACCGTGCTCGCCTTCGAGTACAAGGCCGAGAACGCCATAGACAGGACCCAGTGCTTCTTCATAGACGCCGAGGAGGGACTCAATGCCGCTCATGCGCAGGACGGTCCCGGAGCCGCCGCCACCGACACATGGACTCCGTATTCGGTAAGGATGAAGACGGCCATGGCCGAATTCAGTTGGGGAGAAGAGGGGGACTACCTTCGTCTCGACCTCGGAGAGTCGATAGTCCCCGGAAGCACCATACGGCTCCGCAACATCTGCATAAGGCCCATGAACGCCTCCGAACAGGCGGAGCAGGACAAGGAAGACGATGCCGCCGGGGAGAAGGACAGGTATGCGCAGGGCATACTCGACTATCTCGACAGGGACTATGCCTCGGCGATCGGCTCTGTCTCCGTCGGTGCGGACAAGGTAAGTGTTTCGGGAACCGTATCCGGCGAAGGGACATTCTTCCTTGCAGAGATTCCGGTATTCGAAGATATCTTCTCCATGACCGTGGTTCCGGAGCAGTACAGGCACGAACTCGGCTCGTCTTCATTCATGGTCGAGCTCGACAGGATCGCCTCGTACGGCGGCATGGACTACGACAGGCTGCTTTCCAGGTGGGCCGTGTTCAGGGAGGGCGACGGCAGCGACGAGCTCGTCTCGCATGCGGCGTATGCCGATCCGGATCTGATATACAATATCGGCCCGGACCTTCCCCGGATTGAACTCAGGAACAAGAAAGGTCTCGGAGGCATCGTGCCGAGAGGGGGAATGCTCGAGCAGGAGATAGCAGACCTGAACCTCTCGAGCGCCACAATCAACCTGCTTCCCCTGTCGTATATGAGCCTCACCCCGGGAGGAGACTATACCGTCGCGCACGAGTATCTCGGCAAGACCTACTATTTCAACGGGGCGAGAATCGAGGCCGAGATAGACGAACCGCTCAGAATCGCCTCGAGGCACGGCGTTTCCGTGGCGGCGATACTGCTGATACAGAACGCCGCGCAGAGCGCGGACCCCTCTCTCGGCGCCCTGATGCAACACCCCGACTACTCCGGAACCCTGTACACCATGCCCGCCATGACGACTCCAGAATCGGTACACGCCTATGCCGCGATGATCGACTTCTTCGCCTCGAGGTACAGCGCCTCGGACATGCGCATCTCCCACTGGATAATCCACAACGAGATTGACGGAGGAGTCCACTGGACCAACATGGGCAGCGATGTGCCCCTCGCCACCTATATGGACACCTATCTCAAGTCGATGAGGCTGGTCTACAACATCGCGCACCAGTATGACCCCAATGCAGAGGCATTCGTATCGCTCGCCCACGGCTGGACCGAAGAAGCGGGAGGCGGATGGTACAAGGTCACGGACATACTGGACATGATGAACCGCTACAGCAGGGCCGAGGGCGACTTCTTCTGGGCTCCGGCATACCACAGCTACGGCGTCGCCATATCGGATCCGAGGATATGGCTGGACGAGAACGTGTCATACTCCATGCAGTCCCCCAATGTCTCCATGAGGAACCTCGAGGTCCTCGACAGGTGGGTGAAGACTCCTGAGAACATGTACCGCGGAGAGATTATGAGGAAGGTATGGCTCTCCGAAGCCGGAGTAGGCTCGGGCAACACCAACGACCCCTACGGCGACAATACACTTTCCGACCAGGCCGCCGGCTTCGCATACAGCTGGCTCAAGATACAGGCACTCGACGGCATCGAAGGCCTCCAGTGGCACAACTGGTTCGACAGCATGGAGGAGGGCGCCAAGCTCGGACTGAGGAAATACGACGACGGAACCTTCAATGGCGAGGCGAAGCCGGTATGGTACGCATATCAGAAGGCCGGCGAGACGGATCAGGACGAATACTTCGACAGCCAGGGCTATGCAGAGACGGTAGGCTCCGATTGGGGCGTGATACACGAGGTGACCGACTGACGGCCGGGGTTCAGAAGCCTTCTTTCATCTCAGCTTGTTCTCCTCGAAATGCCGCCTCGTGCGCAGGAAATACCAGCACACGCCTGCGGCATTGACCCCGAGGGCGGCCCAGAACGCCGTGTGATAGCCGAAATGCTCCGAGAGCAAGCCTCCCAGCAGCACCCCGAGCCCGAGTCCGGCATCCCACGAGGTGAGTATCGAAGAGTTGGCCGTACCCCTCTGGCTGTTCTCTGCGAGGTTGATGAACATGTTCTGGAACGCCGGGTACATGTGGCCGTTGCCCAGGCCGATTATGAAGGCCGAGGCATAATATCCGAACGGGGTCTTCAGGGCCGCGAACACTAGATATCCGGCCAGCGAAGCAAGGCAGCCGACCGAGGCGTTGTAGCTGACCCTGTTGGCCCTCAGGGCCTTGGCTCCCGTAAGGCGAGAGACTATGAGGCCGACGGCGAAGAGAGAGAAGAATATTCCCGTGCCGCCGGTGATGCCGAGCTCCTCGCGCCCGTAGATAGCCACATAGGTCGACACCACTCCGTAGCTGAACGAGAAGCACAGCATCGCGAGAGCCTCCCTCCAGCCCTTGAGCAGGAAGAAACGGTCGAGCGATAGTACCTTGCGGTCGGGGTTGAAGTCCCTCGGAGGCAGCTTTATCGAGGCGTCCACGGCCAGTCCCGTGAAGGAAATGGCGGTAGAGAGCCAGAAGAGCGCATGGTAGTCGCCGTCGAACGCATGCAGCATATATATGGCGAGCACGGGACCCAGCGCGGTAGCGAGGTTGTTGCTCAGCCCGTAATATCCTATGCCCTCGCTCCTGCGCGAAGAGGGGAGCACATCTATGGCCACGGTGCTTGCCGCCACGGTAGTCGCCCCGAAAGGCGCCCCGTGCAGGGTCCTGAACAGCGTGAACATGGTCATGCTGCCCGCCACGATATAGCCGAAGAACAGCAGGCAGAAGAAGAAGTTGCAGACCATAAGCACGACCTTGCGCGGATAGTTGTCCACCACATAGCCGCTGAACAGCCTTATTATCAAGGCCATGACCGTATATCCCGCAAGCGCCATACCTATGGCGTCGTTGCTTGCGCCGAAGGTGTCGCTAAGGTACAGCGGCAGCAGCGGCACGATCAGGGTGAACGAGAAATTCAGCAGGAAATTTCCCGTCCACACCTTAAGGTAGTTGGCATTCCACAGTCTGTCCTTCATCTCACTCATCCTGCGTTCCGGCCATGAAGGCCCTCTCGACCGGGCTCATCATGAAGACGAACTCGTAGTCGCCGTACATGACCCGGTATTCCGGCCTCGCTATCGCGCCCCAGCTGTTGACGCAGCCGAGCCCGGCCTGCACGAGGTCTATGCACAGGTTGGTCAGATCGGCCTCGGGAACCTCGGGAGAGTGCCCCTGCGCCTTGTGCAGGCCCTCGTCAAGCGAGTCGACAGTATAATGGAGGGCGGAGGCGGAGAATGGCGCGGCGGCCCTTATCTCGAGTCCGCGGCCTTCGGCGTTGAAGATCTTCCACCAGCGTATGTCGCTCTTGGTTCCCGTCTCCTGGGGACGGATATAGGGATAGAACTGTTCGTCGACGCTCTGGCGGTAGATGCCTAAGTCGGCGCAGCTCTTGCGGTCGGCGTAGTTCTCCATGGGCCCGCGGCCGTAGTATTCCACGGTCTCGAACTCTCTCGGCATCGGAAGCTGCATTCCGAAGCGGAACATGTCGGGCACCGCGTCCCTGCCTTCGGCCCCGACCTTCGCCTTGTCGGCAAGGAGCCTTTCCCTAACAAGCACCGCTCCTTCGCCGTTTACGGTATAGCTCAGTTCGAGAGTGGCGAAGACTTCGGGCATCTCGATAGCGGCGGTCACGACAACGGTGCCGTCACCCTTGGCGGCCTCGAGCGATACGAGCCTCATCTCCGGCTCCTTCCATACCCGGTACCTGCGCTGCAGTCCGGCGCCGAAATCATTGTCGGTCGGAGCCCTCCAGAAGTTGGGCTCGAGGCTCGCGCCTTCATCGAGGAACTGTGTCCCGTCATTCTCGTAGCGGGTCATCATGCCGCTGCGGCGGCTGAAATCGATCCTGAAGCCGTCTCCCTGCACGATAAGGTAGTTGTTGTCGGATTCTATTATCTCGGGAACGGAGATCTTCTCGTTAGGGCCGCAGAGAACCTCGGTCGAAAGGCCGCGGCTCTCATAGGGCCTCAGGCACAGCTGCTCGCGCGCCGCGCAATGTCCGGCCTCGAGCAGTCCCTCGGCCTCCTTCAGGCAGAATCCGAGGTTAAGCAGCCATTCCCCGCCCCGGGAGACATCGCCATAGGGGATTCCCAGGGCGGCACGCTGCCCGGGACCTATGTGCGGCAGTTCCTCCACTACGCCGCTCCTCACCGGACGCCCGTCGTGCAGGAGAGTCCATTCGAGACGGTATGCGTCGAGACTGCGGAACGAATATTCATTGTATATCTCTATTCTACCGTCATCCGCCAGAGTCGCGTGTATGTCCTGGTATATCCTTCCTACCTCGTATGCGTGCGGGTTCGGAATCCTGTCCGGACCGATCAGCCCGTTGTCGCAGAAGTTCTGGTCGGAAGCGTCGTAGGGGTTGAAGTCGCCTCCGTAGGCATATATCATCCTTCCGTCGCGTCCCGTCCACCTTATCGACTGGTCGACGAAGTCCCAGATGAATCCTCCCTGATACTTGGGATAGCTGCGCACTATGTCCCAGTATTCCTTGAAACCGCCCTCGGAATTGCCCATGGCGTGCGCGTACTCGCACTGTATCAGAGGCTTCTGCTTTGTGTCGTCCTCGCAGTAGCGTATGCAGGCGTCATAGCCGTAGTACATGGGGCAGAATATGTCCGTCTTACCGTCGTATCCCGCCTGCTCGTACTGCACGGGACGCGACGGATCCTCGGCCTTGATCCAGTCGTAGGCCGCCTCGAAGTTCGGGCCGTATCCGGCCTCGTTGCCGAGAGACCAGAATATTATGCTGGGGTGGTTGAAGTTCCGCTGCACGTTGCGCATGTTGCGTTCCATATGGGCCTGCGCATAGTCCTCGCGCCTCGAGAGCGAACTCTCGCCGTATCCCATGCCGTGGCTCTCGATATTCGCCTCGGCCACCATATATAGCCCGTAGCGGTCGCAGAGCTCGTACCAGTAGCTGTCGTCGGGATAGTGGCTGGTGCGGACAGCGTTGATGTTGAAGCGCTTCATCAGCTGCACGTCCTGCAGCATCCGCTCGCGGCTGACCACATATCCGCCGTCGGGATCCATCTCATGCCTGTTCACGCCCTTGAAGAGCACGCTTTTTCCGTTCACGAGAACCTGCGAATCCCTTATCTCTATCTTCCTGAAGCCCACTCCGACAGGAATGGTCTCTCCTCCCGCCGTTGCCAGAAGCCTGTACATGTATGGGGTTTCGGCCGTCCACTTGCGGGGCTTCTCCACCTCGAAGCTGTAGTTGCCCGGAGAGGATACCTCCCGCGAAAGCACTTCGTTACCCTCGGCATCGAGCAGGGTAAGCGTGACATCTGTCCTGCCTTTCCCGCTCAGCTCTATCTCGAGCACGCCGTCCTCATAGCTTCCGTCAAGGCCACCGACGACCCTGATGTCCTCGATGCGCCGCTTCTCCCGGGCGTAGAGGTAACAGTCTCTCGCTACACCGGAATATCTGAAGAAGTCCTGGTCTTCGAGATAGGTGCCGTCGCACCAGCGGAACACCTGGAAGCAGATAAGGTTGTCCTCGCCCGGGCGCAGGTAGCGCGTGATGTCGAACTCGGCCTCGAGCTTGCTGTCCTCGCTGTAGCCTACATACTTCCCGTTGACCCAGAGGTACATGTTGGAAGTGACCGAACCGAAGTGCGCGATTATGTCTTTTCCGCTCCAGCCTGCCGGGATCTCCACGACCCTGCGGTAGCTTCCCACATGGTTGCCCTTTTCGGGCACGAGCGGTGGATTGTTCCTGTACTGGTTGCGCCAGGCATAGCCCACGTTAAGGTACACCGGGTCGCCGTATCCGTTGAGCTCCCATACGCCCGGCACGTTCATCTCGTCCCAGTATCCGTCGTCGTAGTCCTCCCTGAAGAAGTCCGTAGGACGTTCCCAGGCGTTCTCGGTCCACGCGAACTTCCATTTTCCGTTGAGGGGCAGATAGTTCGACGAGGCTGTAGGGTCGGCGAGCAGGGCGGCCTCGGGGCTCTCGTATGCGAAGTACGAAGTATGCATGGGGGCCCTGCCGTACGAGTTCACCCGCGGATCCTTCCATTCGGTGAAGGTCTGCGCACCGGCGCACAGTCCGGCCGTGAACATAAGCACGGCTACGGACAGGATGTGTCTGAGAAACATAGGCGTCAAAGGTTTTGGAAGTCAAATATAGTGAATTTGTCAGGAAATAATCCTATATTTGCTCCTCGCCATTATAAATATACCACAAATGACAGCGCTCTGGCAGCATTTCGACCTCTTCCTCATAATCATGTCCGCACTCGCGGCCGTGGTGTTCGTCTGCCTCTTCTTCGTAGACGCCGGATACGGCAAGTTCTACACGAAAAAATGGGGCCCGGCCATAAGCAACAAGACGGGCTGGGTGCTTATGGAGTCGCCGGTGTTCATAGCGATGCTGGTGCTCTGCCTGTGCTCGGAGCGCCGGGACGAGCTTACGCGCCTTGTGTTCCTGATAATATTCGAGACGCACTACTTCCACCGCGCGTTCATATTCCCCTCGCGCATAAGCGGAGAGAGCAGGATGCCCTTCAGCATAATCCTTATGGGCATGATATTCAACACGGCCAACGCCTTCATGCAGGGAGGGTGGATTTTCTATGTCTCGCCTGAAGCGATGTACGGCCCGCAGTGGCTGCTCTCGCCGCAGTTCATCGCGGGACTGCTAGTGTTCGTCGCCGGAATGGCGATAAACATACAGTCCGACAACATAATCAGGAACCTGCGCAAGCCCGGCGACTCCAGGCACTACCTGCCCAAGGGCGGCATGTTCAGATATGTCACCTCCGCCAACTACTTCGGAGAGTTCCTCGAGTGGGTGGGATTCGCCCTGCTTACCTGGTCATGGGCCGGGGCGGTATTCGCGCTCTGGACCTTCGCGAACCTCTGCCCGAGAGCGGCCAGAATATACGAGAAGTACAGGCGCGACTTCCCGGACGAATTCGACGCCACGAGACTCAAGCGCATAATACCGTTCATATACTGACGAAACATGATTGAATCGAAAATATTCACGCCCTGCAACATAGGGCCCGTGACCCTGCGCAACAGGGTGATACGCTCGGCCGCCTTCGAGAACATGGCCTACCACAACAGCCCCTCCCAAGACCTTTTCGACTACCATACCGCGGTGGCACGCGGCGGAGTGGGCATGACCACGGTCGCATACGCCTCCGTCTCACGCAGCGGCCTCTCGTTCGACGCCCAGCTCTGGATGAGGGAGGAGATAGTACCCGAACTCCGCAGGCTCACGGACGCGATCCATGCCGAGGGGGCCAAGGCCTCGATACAGCTCGGACACTGCGGCAACATGACCCACCGCGCCACCTGCGGATGCACTCCGGTAGGCGCGTCCACGGGCTTCAACCTCTATTCCCCGACCTTCGTGCGCGCCCTGCGCAGGGACGAGATCTACGCCCTCGCCGACGACTTCGGCAAGGCGGTGAACCTCGCGCGCAAGGCCGGCTTCGACTGCGTCGAGATACACGCCGGACACGGCTACCTCATCAGCCAGTTCCTCTCGCCCTACACCAACCACCGCAGGGACGAGTTCGGAGGAAGCCTCGAGAACCGCATGCGTTTCATGAAATTCGTCATGGAAAAGGTAATGGAGGCCGCAGGCGATGACATGGGCGTAATCGTCAAGGTCAACATGCACGACGGCTTCAAGAAAGGCATGCAGACGGAAGAATGCATAGAAGTCGCCAGGGAGCTGGAGAAGACCGGCGCTCATGCGTTGGTGCTCTCGGCCGGGTTCGTGAGCAAGGCGCCCATGGAGGTGATGCGCGGGGCGATGCCTCTCAAGACTCTCAGGTACTACATGGACATGAAGAAGTTCTGGTGGCTCAAGGCGGGCATCGCGCTCGGAGGACGCCTGCTGATTCCGACCGTGCCGTACAGCGAGGGCTATTTCCTCGAGGAGGCCAGGAAGTTCCGCGCGGCCCTGAAAATGCCGCTGATATATGTTGGCGGACTCGTGTCGCGCCGCAAGATGGAAGAAGTGCTCGACGCCGGATTCACCGGACTGCAGGTGGCACGGGCCCTCGTGCGCGACACCGACTTCGTGAACAAGCTGCGCAGCGGCGAGACGGAATGCAGCGCCTGCGGGCATTCGAACTACTGCATAGGCCGCATGTATACCCTCGAGATGAAGTGCCACAGCTGCGTAAGGGACCTGCCTGCGGGCCTCTGCAGGGAAGTCGAAAAAGCTGAGCGGAAATGGAAGGAAGCAGACAGAAAAGCATAATCATCACCGGAGCTTCCGGAGGCATGGGAAGCGCCGCGACAGAGGAGATGGCCCGCCGCGGATACAGGGTCATAATGGCCTGCCGTAACCTCGAGAAGGCCGGCAGGGTACGTGCCGGAATCCTCTCCCGCGTGCCCGGGGCACGGCTCGACATCGAGGAGCTGCACCTCGACTCGTTCGCATCCATAAGGGACTTTGCCTCAAGGATGAGCAAGGAGGCTCCGCTCGATGCGCTCTTCAACAACGCAGGTGTCCTGCCGAGACATTATTCGCTTACCGTCGAGGGCTACGAACAGACCCTCGGGGTGAACTACATGGGTCCCTGGCTGCTCAGCAACCTGATCCTTCCGCTGCTCGGAGAAGATGCCGGCATAGTCAACATGGTCTCCATTTCGGCGAAGGCCGCACGGCTGGACAGGAACTTCTTCGACAGGGGAGAAAGGGACTTCCACCAGCTGCGCACCTACGCAGACACCAAGCTCGCGCTGATATATTTCTCGATAGCCCTCGCGCAGAAGAGCGGACGCAGGGTGAACATGGCCGACCCGGGGATCGTCGACACCGACATGATACGGCTCGGCCGCTGGTTCGACCCGCTGACCGACATATTCTTCCGTCCCTTCTGCAACAGTCCGCACAAGGGAGCCATGCCGGCCGTGAACGCGCTGTGCTCCGGCTGCAACATGCAGATATTTTCAGGTAAAGGCCACCGCGATGTCCCCCGGGAGCTCATGGAGCACTCCGGCGACATTGAATGGCTGTGGAACGAGACCCTTTCCAGGGTGTCCGCTCAGAAGAAATAGTATTCGTTCTGCGGAACCTCCTTCTCCTTGGAGAGCTCGATGAACCTTTCAGCGACGATGCCCGCGGTCTCGGAGATTATCGAGATGCAAGGGCGCTTGCGGTAGAATTCCTCCGTCCTCGTCGAAGGGGTCGGCCCCTCTTTCACGCGCCTGTCCAGACCGAGCAGCTCGCGGCAGATTATGCTGCCGCCGTTCCTTTCCTTGAAGGTCTCGGCAAGTTCCTGTACCAGCGCATAGTTGTTCTTCCGGGCGTCCTTGACGTCGGGATTATCGGCAGGGGAGATGAACCCCGAGAGGCATACCGCCGCACTGAAACTGCCGCATACCTCCCTCATGCGCGCCATACCGCCTCCGAAGCCGGAGCCGATGACAGAGAGCACCTTCGCGGTGGCGAGCTTGTTGAGCTCGAGCACGTCCGCGAATG
The DNA here is from genome assembly GCA_001915575.1 of Bacteroides sp. CAG:1060_57_27. Classification (GTDB taxonomy): domain Bacteria; phylum Bacteroidota; class Bacteroidia; order Bacteroidales; family UBA932; genus Cryptobacteroides; species Cryptobacteroides pullicola. Next base: position 32,097 of record MNQT01000027.1, read on the forward strand.
TAAGAAGCACTGACTGACAGCAGTTGTAGCCTTTCCGGAAGAGGTCCGCAGCCATGCGCTTGCGGTCTTCCACGCTGAAATCCTGAGGTAACACCATTTTCATATCATTGTCCGATAAAGCTTCGCATGAACGATGTGCGCGGAATATCCTTGTCCGACACAGGAACGAAATAGTGCAGGAACATGAGGAGCCTGTGGGCTTCTCCGTATTCCGGGCAGTTCTTGGGAACCGTGGAGAGTATCGCCTCCGCGTGGCTCCTGAGCACGGCGAACTCCACGAGATAGGACGAGTTGAACAGCACGTCGGCGTCTTCCCGGTAGGGGTATATCCACTTCACTTCGGCGCGCCTGACGTTGGGCCAGTTGGATATCGTCTGCCTGGCGCTGTACGACCCCAGGTTGTAATCCCTTACTATGCGGCGCAGGAGCCTGTTGTCGCTCGTCGGGATGCAGTTGTGGTCATCCAGCGATATGCTGGTTATCGTATTGATGAATATCCTGAATTTCCTCGAGTCGGGAATCCTGTCGAGCAGGGCGGGGTTCAGCGCATGTATGCCCTCTATCAGGAGCACGGAGCCTTCCGACAGCCTGAGCCTCTTCCCCTTGAGCTCGCGCACCCCGGTCACGAAGTTGTATTCGGGCACCTCGACCTCCTGCCCGTCCACGAGCCTGAGCACGTCGCTCTGGAGGTAGTCGTGGTCGACGGTCTCGAAGTTGTCGAAGTCGTAGTTGCCGTCGGGGAGCTTGGGCGTGTCGAGCCGGTTGACGAAGTAGTCGTCGGTAGAGAACGACACCGGCTTGAGCCCGCAGGCCTTGAGCTGCACGCTGAGCCTCCGGCAAAAGGTGCTCTTGCCGCTGCTCGTAGGCCCGGTGATGAGCACTATCCGCACCGGCTCACGGCTGTAGTAGCGCCTTTCTATCTCCTCGGCTATCTGGACTATCTTCTTCTCCTGCAGGGCCTCGGCCACCTGGATAAGGTCGGTCGCCTTTCCGGCGAGGCAGGCCTCGTTCACGTCCCCGACGTTCGACAGCCCCATTATCCTGTTCCACCTCTGGGTCTCGGTGAACACGTCGAAAGTCTTGGGTTGCTCGTAGAACGGCGCCAGGTTCTCGGGCTGATGCCTGTCGGGAACCCTAAGGAGCATTCCGCCCCTGTAGGCCGTAAGATCCCAGACCTTGAGGTAGCCCGAAGAGGGGACGAGCGAGTCGTAGTAGTAGTCCGCCGTGTCGCCGAGCGTGTAATAGCTGATATACACCTCGCCGCAGGTCTCGAGCAGCTTGACCTTGTCGTGGTAGCCGAGCAAGCGGAACTTCTCTATCGCCTCGCCGATGCGAACCTCGTGCCTGCGGAAAGGGATGTCCTTCTCCGCAAGCGCCCGCATGCGGCCCTTCACCGCATCTATATCCTCCGACGAGAGGGGAGTGCCGTCACCCTTGTCGAGGGTGCAGAAATACCCCTTTGAGATTGGCCTTCTCAGGACGACGCCGCATCCGGGAAACACGTCCTGCGCGGCCTTTACGAGCAGGAAGCACAGCGAACGGCAGTAGGCGCTGCGCCCGCTGTAGGAGCGGTAGTCGAGGAACTCGACGTCCCTGTTGTTGAACACGCGGAACTTGAGGCCTTCGCCGACATTGTTGACCTTTGCGGAGATTATGTCGTAGGGGCGCTCGAAGTCGAATTCCGGAAGCATCTCCAGAAGGGTGGTGCCCTCCTGGAATTCCTTGTAGGTACCGGTATTCCTGCAATAGATCCTAAGCATCTCGAGTAAGGCTTCTATTAACAAAAATACGAAAATTTTCGTACCTTTACATAAAAAGAACACGCAAAATGAGCCGACTGCACATCATAGACCACCCGATGATCCAGCACAAGCTGACGATCATGCGCGACAGGACCACAGGATCCAAGGATTTCCGCGAACTTCTCAGGGAGATCTCCCTGCTCATGGGCTACGAGGTCACCCGCGACCTTCCGCTCGAAGACGTCGAAATAGAGACGCCCCTGTGCCGTATGACGGCACACAAGGTTTCCGGACGCAAGCTGGCGATAGTGCCCATACTCCGTGCCGGACTCGGAATGGTGGAGGGGCTCAGGACCCTCGTTCCCGTGGCAAAGGTAGGCCATATCGGACTCTACCGCGACGAGAACACCCACACGCCCGTCGTGTATTACTGCAAGCTGCCCGAAGACATCGACCGCAGGCTGGTGATAATAACCGACCCCATGCTCGCGACCGGAGGCAGCGCCTGCGACGCCATAGACATGCTCAAGCAGAAAGGCTGTACGAACATACGCCTGATGTGCCTTGTCGCCGCTCCCGACGGGGTGAGGAAAGTCATGGAGAGTCATCCCGATGTCGACATATATGTCGCCGCGGTAGACGAGAGGCTGAATTCCGACGCCTACATCGTTCCCGGACTCGGCGATGCCGGCGACAGGATCTTCGGAACGAAGTAAGGGTTCCCGTCCGCAAAAGTATTATACGCACGCGTTATCGCTTGCAAGTTCCTGATATACTTCTGAGATGCCTCCTGGTATGCCTCCCGGGAAGCGTTTACCCCCGTTGATTAGCTTCCCGGGAGGCATACCAGGAGGCACAAGCGGGTAGAAAGTCGCATATCGGGCGCAAGAGGGCGCATATAGTGGGATACTTTTGCGGACAGACGCTGGAAAAATCCCGAAACCTGCACGCCGAAACCGACTGCGGCCGGAACCCCGCTCAGGATCCCGGCCGCAGCGAAGCCGCTTTCCGCAACTCAGAAGTTATCGTAATACTTGGCATCCCGGGGCGTGACCTTCGACATGTTGTCGAGCACGTCCTGGTTGGTCTTGTACTCGTCCATAAGCTGGAGCATGAAGTTCATGGCCTCGGTGGGGTTCATGTCGGCGAGCAGCTTGCGCAGTATCCATATCCTCTGGCCCTGGTCCTTCTGGTAGAGCAGGTCGTCGCGGCGGGTGCCGGAAAGCAGCACGTTCACGGCCGGGAAGATACGCCTGTTCGCAAGGGTGCGGTCGAGCTGGATTTCGGAGTTGCCCGTTCCCTTGAACTCCTCGAATATCACGTCGTCCATCTTGGAGCCGGTCTCGGTGAGGGCAGTCGCGAGTATCGTGAGCGAGCCGCCGCCTTCGATGTTGCGGGCGGCGCCGAAGAACCTCTTGGGCTTCTGCAGGGCGTTGGCGTCGACTCCTCCGGTAAGCACCTTTCCGGACGCGGGCTGTACGGTATTGTAGGCACGGGCGAGCCTCGTTATGGAGTCGAGGAGTATCACCACGTCATGTCCGCATTCCACGAGCCTGCGTGCCTTCTCTATCACCATGTTGGCCACCTTCACATGCTTCTCGGCCGGTTCGTCGAACGTGGACGCCACGACCTCGGCCTTGACCGAACGCTGCATGTCCGTAACCTCCTCGGGACGCTCGTCGACAAGCAGCACGATTTCGTAGACCTCGGGGTGGTTGTCGGCGATTGCATTGGCTATACTCTTGAGGAGCAAGGTCTTTCCCGCCTTGGGAGGCGACACTATCAACATGCGCTGGCCTTTTCCGATAGGGGAGAACATGTCCACGATACGGCAGCTCTTGTCCCTCTCGTGGCCGTTTCCGAGCAGGTTGAACTTCTCTTCGGGGAAGAGCGGGGTGAGGAAGTCGAACGGAACCCTGTCGCGGATGAACTCGATAGTGCGGCCGTTGACATACTTGACGCTCACGAGGGGGAAGTACTTGTCTCCCTCCCTGGGAGGACGGATCTCGCCCGTTACTGTGTCTCCGCTCTTGAGGGCGTTGGCCTTTATCTGCTGCTGGGAGACATAGATGTCGTCGGGAGAATTGAGGTAGTTGTAGTCGGAAGAACGCAGGAAACCGTATCCGTCGGGCATGATCTCCAGCACTCCCGTAGCCTCCACGGTGCCTTCGTACTGTATCTGGCGGGGCCTCGGCTGCTGGAAGCCGTTCTGGCCCCTGCCCGCATTCTGGGCCGCCTGCCTGTCCGGCATCGCCTGGCCCTGGACCTTCTCGTTGACCTTCGACTGGACCTTCTCTATCACCTTCTCTATGTCCTTGTCGTCAGGCCTGCGGCGTCCCCTCTTTCTGGAACCCTGTTCCTGCTGCACGGCCTGTCCGTCGGCGGAAGCCGGAACGGGAGCGGCCGCTTCGGCGGGTTGCTGCGCGGGAGCTGCCGCATCTGCGGCCTTGGGGGTTTCTTCGGCAGTCTCGGCAGCGGCCTTGCGCCTCGTACGGCGGGGTTTCTCAGCCTTCTGCGCGGGCTCTGCACCCTGGGGAGCCGCCCCTTCGGCGGAAGGATCTCCCTTCCTGCGGGCCTGGTTTGCGGAAGCAGGCTTCGCCGCATCCGCATTCTCCTGTGCGCCCTGCGCCTTCTCCGCAGCCGGGGCCGCCTCGTCCTTTTTCACCTTGGGCGGACGGCCGCGCCGCGCCTTGGGCTTTTCGGCGGAAGGCTTCTTCGCCTCCTCGAGCGCCTGCGCGTCGATGATCGCATAGGCGAGGTTCTCGCTGTCGAGTTTATTTATCGATTTGATGTTGTATCCTGCCGCTATCGCTTCGAGCTGTTCTCTGGTCATACTGCTCAGCTCAAACAGAGTGTGTGACATAATATGTGAAATTTGAATTTGCCGTGCAGACGGAAACTGCAGCGGAAATGATTTGACTGTGCAAATATAGTCAAAAATTCTAATTATCCCAATAGCTGCTGCTCTTCTTGAACCTGAGCAGGTCGGCGAGCGAGGCCGCATTGGCGGCGATGCGGAAGCTGTAGGACTTGTATGTTCCGGTAGGGATCCAGCTTACGGAGATGTTGAAGCAGTGCAGGTCGTAGGTGGCGCTCAGCTGCGTCGCGGTCATCTTCCTGGCCACGAAGTCGAATCCCGTACTGAGGTTTATGGACATCTTGGGAGTGAGCTGGATGTTGCCCCTGGCGCTCAGAGTGGCCCTGATGTCGTTCTTCTTGCGCAGCAGTTGCGCCTGCTCGTCATAGGTATAGCGGGGCGTCATTCCGAACGAAGCGCTGAAATTCACGGACCAGGGAACATTGGGATTCGTATAGTACAGCCATCCGTCGGGGATGAACTCGCCGGTGACGGGATGATAGTAGTTGCGCTGGTAGTATCCCGCGGCCCCGCTCGTGCCTCCGGATGTCTTCGAACCGTCGTTGCCCTCTATCTTTCCGTCGCCGGAGATAGAATAGGAAGCCGAGGCGCTCAGGCTGTTGAGACGCCCTATGCCCTGCCCGGAGGCTATCGCGAAACGGTCTATCCTGTTGCCCCTCTCGTCCATGGCATAGGGGTCGAGGCTGGCGCTGGCGCTGATGTTTATCTTGTTGAAGAGGTTGGTCGACATGCTCATCGATATGACCTGCATCTTGAACTCCTCGGCAAGGAAATTATATCCGGTGGAGATGTTGAACTGGTCTATGAGCTTTATCTTCTTCGTCCCGGTACCCGTAGTGTCGGCATAGTCCCTGACCTTGGCCTCGAGATTGTTGCCTATGTTTATGGTCGCGCTCGCCGACTGCCTTCCGGATGTCGGTATGGAATACATCTGCCCGCTGTATATGTTGTACTGGTAGGTCTTGTCGGCACCGGACGCGTCGGTATACTCGAGAGTGCGGTATCCGTTGGAATATGTCCCGAGGTCAGGCACATAGCTCAGCGACAGGCTGGGTGAAATCACATGCCTGATTGCCTGCAGCTTGCCTTTTCCGAAGTTGAACATACCGTAGATGCGGGTGCTCAAGGAGGTGCTGAACGAATAGTCCTGGTAGATTCCGAGGGTGCTGAACTGCCCCGAAGGCCTTTCCTCCACGCTGTCCGTCTCGGGATCGTACTCGTAATCGGTCTTGGAGAAGAACCACTTCTGGCTGTAGCTCACCCTCGGGGCGAAGCTTATGTACTTGAAAAGCTGGAAAGTGGGAAGGCCTATCGTGAAGTCGTGGCTCATTCCGTTCTGGAACTTGTCGATAAGTCCCGGCTCCTTGAACTCCGACGCCTTGAAGTTTATCTTGTTGCTGAAGGCACCCTTGTAGGCGAACGATATCTTCTCGTAGAACCTCTCCTTCCCGACCCTCTGCTTGCGCTTGAACGGATACAGGGTCGTCACCGAAAGGGTGAGGTTGGGCAGCGTGAACGAATACGACGAGTCCCTGGAGTTCTGGGAGTGCAGCGCGTTCAGGCTGAGGTTGACCTTGCCGTCCCAGTTCTTCGAGAACGAGATCGACGAACTGGCCTGGTTCTGGAGGGCCTGGTCTATGCTCGTGGAATTGTAGCGGTTGTTCGAAGGGCTCTTGATGTCGACTGAGGCGCGGAATGTCATTCCCGGCATCGCCTTGGAGTCCTGCGAATGGTCCCACCTTATGCCGAAGTTGCGCATCTGGTTGAACTCGGGCGTGCCCTTCTCACCGGTCTGGTCGTTGGAGAAGGTGATGTTGAACCCTCCGTTGAACTTGTAGCGCACATTGTAGCGCGAACTCACGTTGAGCGCCCACGAGCCGAGCGTGTAGTAGTCTCCCGTCACCTGCAGGTCGAGGTGGTCGCCGAACACGAAGTACATTCCGAGACCCCTCATGTAGAATCCTCTGGCCTGCTCCTCGCCGAAGGTCGGCATCAGCAGTCCCGTAGCCCTCTGCGGACGCTTGGGGATGAATCCGAACGGGATTCCCACGAAAGGAAGCTTGACATCCTCGATGACCAGGCACGCCGGCCCGAATATGGTCTTCCTCGAAGGGTTCTGCACCACCTTGGCCGCGGAGAGCGAAAGGTAGTAGTGCGGATGTTCGGCGTCGCACACGGTATACTGGCCCTTGGTGATGTTGATCGAATTGTCGTCCATCATCTTTATGTTGCGGCCCCGCAGTATGCCCTCGTCCTCGCTGGTGACCATGTTGCTGATCCTCGACTTGCGGGAGTTGAAGTTGTAGCGCAGCTCATGCATGTCGTAGGTCTTGTTCCCCTGGGTCATCTTCGGCCTGCCTACCCACTCGCCCTTGAGGCTGTCGTAAGTGCCCCGGGCATAGACCGTCCCGGACTTCATGTCGTACTCCATGTAGTCGGCCGTGAGCTCCATGTCCTGGTACTTGACCGACACGTCGCCGTAATAGTATATCTTGCGCTGTCCGTCGCTGAAGACCTCGACCATGGTATCCCTGGCCGTCGAGAACACAGGCATCTCGAGAGAGCTCTTCGAAAGCATGGAAAGAGAGTCTGCCCTGCGCAGGGAATCAGCCCTGTATATCGAATCACGGCGTGCGAGCGTCGCGGAGTCGGGAGCCGCGACCTTCTTCTCTATGCGCATCCCGTAGGTGCCTCCGCCCCTTCTCGGACGCGTATTCTGCGCAGAAGACACACCGGTCGCCAGGGAAAAGACCAGTGCCAGCAGGCAAAATATGTATACTCTTCTGCTCAAATGCCAAAGATTTCGTATATTCGACTGCGTCGCATATACTTGTGCGCCTCGGGACAACAAATTTATTTGTTCTCCTCTCAGCTTATTCGTATATTTGCAGTCTACAAAAGTAATACAATTTATTTAATCACCCGAACTTGAAGCGCATAATTTGTCTGCTTGCATTCCTGACGGCCGCATGTCTGCGCATGTCTGCCGACGGGACGGGACTGCGCACGGTGGTAATCGACGCCGGGCACGGAGGCAAGGACTCCGGCTGCGTCAGCCGTGACGGCAAGACCTATGAGAAGACCCTTGTCCTCGACATGGCGACGACCCTCGCCGACAAGATCCGTTCCGCATATCCCGACGTGAAGGTCATACTCACGCGCTCGACAGACGAATACATCACGCTCAACGGCAGGGCGGACATCGCCAACGACGCCAAGGGCGACCTCTTCATATCGATACACATCAACTCCTTCGACAAGACAAGCCCCAACGGATATTCCGTGCACATACTGGGACAGGCGTCGGACAAGCACAAGGACCATGTGGACGTGTGCCGCAGGGAGAACTCCGTGATCCTGCTCGAGGACGACTATACCACCAAATACCAGGGCTTCGACCCCAACAATCCCGAATCGTTCATATTCATGAGCCTGATGCAGAACTCGCATCTCGAGCAGAGCATGCGTTTCGCGCAGATAATCAGCGAGAACCTCAAAGGCGGGCCCATAAAGACCGACAGGGGGCTGTGGCAGAACTCGTACCTCGTCCTGTGGCGGGCGGCAATGCCGGCGGTCCTCGTCGAGCTGGGCTTCATATCCAACGCCTCCGATCTCGCGATACTGCGCCAGCAGTCCAAGCGCGACGACCTCGCCGACAGGCTCTTCCGCGCATTCAGGGAATACAAGGCGATATACGATTCCAGCGTAAGCCTTGACGGACTCGGGGAATCGCCCGCAGGCGGGGCAGCCTCCGGAGGAGGAAGCGCCGCGGCGGCGGACGTCCCGGCCCGGGAAAGGTATGCCGTGCAGATACTGGTCTCCTCGAAATACTACAGGCCCGGCGATCCCGTCTTCCTCGGCTACGAACCCGAGGTCGTCAGGGCGGGCAAGTACTATAAATATTTTATAGGTGTCACGGAAAACCTGTCCGAGGCGAGGAAGAATCTCAAATCGATTAAAAACGAATATTCGGACGCTTTCCTCGTGAAAATACAGGGCGGAAACATCTCTCCGGTGAAGTGAAAGGCGCTCCTGGCGCAGTGTGCCCGCGATTTACCAGTTTATAAAGATTATAAATTGATAAAGGGTCTACCTGTCAAATACTTACCGATTTAACATTTTTGCAACATATTAACTTACAGATATTTAAATTGATAGCCCCAATGACTGGGCTATTGTTAAGATAAGGCAAAAAAAAGTAAAAATCAATCTTAATCGGATAAATTTTTCAAATTTTTATTCCCCATTTTTGCAGTGCAATCCGGACGACAGCTTCGTTCCGGTTTATTTGTCCCCGCAAATGGAAATAACAGAGAGACATATCGGCATATGGGAAGAGTGTCTGCATATCATGGAGCAGATACTCGAACCGCAGCAGTTTTCGACTTGGTTCAAGCCGATACGCCCGCTGTCTCTCGACGGCTGCACCCTCACGGTCGAGGTTCCGTCCGACTTTTTCCGTGAATACATCGAGTCGGCCTTTCTCGACGTGCTCAGCAAGACCCTGCGCAGGGTCATAGGGCCCGAGGCCAGGCTGCAGTATTCGGTGCGCACGGTAAAGGACCGTCCCATGAGCATTCCCGGACAGAGCGTGCCTACTCCGGAGAACCCTCCTGTCACCATAGCCACGCCTCCTTCGCAGATGCCCAACCCGTTCGTATATCCGGGACTGCACAGGCTGAAGATCGACCCCAGGCTCAAGCCCGAGTACTGCTTCGACAATCTGGTGGAAGGGGAGTGCAACAGGCTTGGAGTGACCATAGGCAACGACATTGCCGACGCTCCCGGGAAGACGGCGTTCAACCCGCTCTTCATATTCGGCGGCTCTGGTCTCGGAAAGACCCACCTTGCCCAGGCCATAGGCATAGCGATCAAGGAGAAGTACCCCGAACTGGTGGTGCTGTATGTCACGGGCAACGAGTTCAAGACGCAGTACATGACCGCGCTCAACGTGCTCAACAAGCTCACCGACTTCATGGCATACTACATGAAGATAGACGTCCTCATCGTAGACGACATACAGGACCTGCTCGGTCAGGGCAGCCAGAACGCGTTCTTCAATGTGTTCAACCACCTGCACCAGAACAGCAAGCAGCTGATATTCACTTCCGACCGCGCTCCCGTGGAGTTGCAGAACTTTGAGGAGAGGCTGCTCTCCCGCTTCAAATGGGGTCTGTCCGTCCCCCTCGGCCGTCCGGACTATGCGACGCGCCTGAAGATGTTGCGCAAAAAGGCCGAAAGGCAGGGGGTGAGCATCCCTGACGAAGTGCTGGAGTTTATCGCCGACAAGGTACGCACGAACTTCCGCGAGCTGGAGGGAACGCTCATATCGCTGATAGCGTACTCCTCTGTCGAGCGCAACAAGAGCCTGCTGGAGCTCGCGTCGGAAATCACGGAGTCGATAATAGGGGAGGAGAAGACCGAAATCAACATAGACAAGGTCGAGAGGAGCGTATGCGAGTACTTCAACATAACCCGGGAGGCCCTGCTGTCGAAATCGCGCAAGCGCCAGATAGTGCAGGCTCGCCAGATAGCGATGTACCTGTGCCGCAACCTCATCTCCAACTGCTCGCTGGCCACGATAGGGGCAGAGATCGGAGGTAAGGACCACGCCACGGTCCTGCATGCCTGCACGACGGTCTCCGACCTGATGTCCACAGACAGGAATTTCAAGAAATACGTCACCGACATCGAGTCCATGCTCGCGCCGGCAGACAGATAGTACACTAAAATATACCGAGACCATGTTCCGGATCGCACCATCAATCCTGGCCGCGGACTTCCTTCACCTTGAAAGGGATCTGGAGTCGGTCAACAGAAGCGGCGACATCCTTCATCTCGACGTGATGGACGGTTCGCTCGTGCCCAACATATCGTTCGGATTCTCCGTGATAGACCAGCTCGCCCCTGTCGTAACAAGACCCATGGACGTGCACCTTATGGTCGTCGAGCCGCAGCGCTGGTTCGAGAAGGTGGCTGCCGACGGAGTCTCCTTGTGCTCCTTCCACCTCGAGGCCGCAGGGGAGAGCACGTCGGAATATATCGCCCGCATACATGCCCTCGGGATGAAGGCCGGAGTCGTGATAAACCCCGACATCCCCGTAGAAAGGCTCTTCCCGTACATAGGCGAGGCCGACTACTTCCTGCTGATGTCGGTATTCGCCGGCTTCGGAGGGCAGAAGTTCATTCCCGAGTCGCTCGGAAGGGCAAGGATCCTGCGCGCTGAGATAGACAGGCGCGGCGCGGACGCGCTGATCGAAATGGACGGAGGGATAAACATGTCCACGGTGTCGTCAGTCCGCGAGGCGGGAGTAGACATAGCCGTTGCAGGCAGCGCCGTCTTCAAGGCTGAGGATCCCGTGGCGGCCGTCAGGGCTCTTCGCGGAGAATGAACATGTGCTCCCTGAACTCGGAATCTAGGGCCTTCCGTCCTGCATCCGAAGAGGCCGCCGCATAGCGGGAAGCGAGGCGGGCCCTGAGTTCCACGAGCTCCACGGAAAGCGCATAGTCCATTCCCGTAAGGTCTTTCATGGATACCGGATTGGGCAGCTGCGGAGGCCAGGCCTCCTCGTTGACATTGAGCCCGATACCGACTATGCTGGCATCCATGTATCTTCCCGTAACCTTGTTCTCGATAAGTATTCCGCATATTTTCCTTTCTCCGACCCAGATGTCGTTCGGCCACTTGATACGCGAACCGATTCCCCTGGAGCCGAGATAGTCTCTGAGCGCGAGCGTGGTTATCTGCGTTATCACGATTGCATGCGAAGCTTCCAGAAGATAGGGAGCGTCAGGCCCGAACCTATACAATATACTGAAAGTAAGGTTCTTCCCCGGGGTGGAGAACCAGCTGTGCTCCCCCTGCCCGCGGCCACGGGTCTGCTCCCTCGCGGCAATGATTGACAAATTGGCAGACTGCGGGTACCTTTCCCTGAGCACACTGTTCGTGGAATCTACGGTATCCAGCCACAATATGTCGGCATTTTCACGCGGTGGTTCCATTTTTGTTGTATCTTTGCGGTCACAAAATTAAACAAGATGGCTCAAAAACCCAACAATAATAATAGAGGTTCCGAAAGGAAGACCATAAAGATAAACCTTTCATCGATCCTGTACATAGCCCTGCTCGTATGCATCGGCTGGATGCTTTTCCGCAACAGCGGAGTTCCGGCCAAGAAGATAGAGTGGGCACAGGTTCAGGAAATGGTCCTGAGCGGGGATGTCAAGGACATCCATTTCATACGCAACGAATACAAGGGCAGCATCTCGGTAAGGCCGGACAGTCTCGCCAAATATTCCAGCTTCTTCCCCGAGGGGAAATTCCCCAAGAGCTCCCCGCAGTTCTATTTCCTGACCTCTTCCAAGTTCGACCCCGAGAAGGAATTCGCAGAGCTCAACTCGCAGCTGCCGGAGGAGGGCCGTATCCCAATATACATGGAGAACAAGACCAACGTATGGGGAGGCATGCTTGAATGGATACTTCCGCTCCTGCTGCTTATACTGCTGTACAGCTGGATGTTCCGTTCAATGTCACGCCAGATGGGCGGCGGCAATGCGGGCGGAGGAGGAGGTATGAACCCCTTCAACGTAGGCAAAGCCAACGGCAAGCTTGCGGACAAGGACAAGGTCAATGTCACCTTCAAGGATGTCGCCGGACTTTACGGCGCCAAGGAGGAGGTCATGGAGATAGTGGACTTCCTCAAGAATCCCGGCAAGTACACCGCCCTCGGAGGAAAGATTCCCAAGGGAGCCCTGCTCGTAGGGCCTCCGGGCACCGGCAAGACCCTGCTCGCGAAAGCGGTGGCAGGCGAGGCCAACGTGCCTTTCTTCAGCATCAGCGGCTCCGACTTCGTGGAAATGTTCGTCGGTGTGGGAGCAAGCAGGGTGCGCGACCTGTTCGCCCAGGCAAAGGAAAAGGCCCCGTGCATAGTATTTATCGACGAGATCGACGCCGTGGGGCGCGCGAGGGGCAAGAATGTCGGCTTCTCGTCCAACGATGAGCGCGAGAACACGCTCAACCAGCTGCTTACGGAAATGGACGGATTCGGCACCAACAGCGGCGTCATAGTGCTTGCCGCGACCAACCGTGCCGACATACTCGACAAGGCCCTGATGCGCGCGGGAAGGTTCGACCGCCAGATCCATGTGACGCTTCCCGACCTTAACGAGCGCAAGGAGATATTCAAGGTGCACACGCGCAAGCTCAAGCTCGCCCCGGACTTCGACATCGAGGCCATAGCCAAGCACACTCCCGGCTTCTCGGGGGCGGACATAGCCAATGTCTGCAACGAGGCTGCCCTCGGAGCGGCGAGGAACGGCAAGAAGTCGATAGGCAACAAGGACTTCGCCGACGCAGTGGACAGGATAGTCGGAGGCATCGAGCGCAAGAAGACCATAATGTCGCCCGAGGAGAAGAGGCTTACGGCTTTCCACGAGGCAGGACACGCTGTCACCGGCTGGCTGCTTCCCGGATGCGACCCCGTGCTCAAGGTTTCTATCATACCCCGCGGACAGGCCCTCGGCCTTACCTGGAGCCTGCCTGACGAGAAGGTGATGATGTCCAAGTCCGACATGATGGACGACATGTGCTGCCTCGTCGCCGGAAGGGTGGCCGAGGAGATAGTCAACGACGGAGTGCCGTGCTCCGGAGCCCTGAACGACTTCGAACGCATGACCAAGATGGCCTATGCCATGGTAAGCTACTACGGCATGAGCCCCAAGGTAGGCAACATCTCGTTCTACGACGCCGGGGGCTACGGCTTCACCAAGCCTTTCAGCGAGAAGACGGCCGAACTCATCGACTCCGAGGTGAAGGCGCTCGTGGACGAAGTCACAGGACGCACCCGCAAGATACTCTCCGAGCATTGGGAGGGAGTCAAGGCTCTCGCACAGATGCTTATCGAGAAGGAGGTCATAATGGCCGACGACATCGAAGCCCTGTTCGGCCCCAAGGCCGGAAAGCACGGCGAGGACCGTCTCAAGGCTGCCGGTGACGAGTCCGTTGACGCAGCTCGGGAAGAACCCGCAGACGGTACTCATGGACAGCATGAGGAGACGGCCTCAGACGCCGGCCTGAAAACCGGTGCCGACAGTACGGCTGAAGAAGGGTCAAAAGATTCCGGAAATGAATAATTTCGCTGTCAGGACACTGTCCGGCGCAGTATTCCTCGCCGTAATGGTCTTCTGCATCATCTGGGACAGGATGCTTTTCGGCGCCCTGTTCCTTCTTGTATTGTATTTTGCCCTGCGGGAGTTCTATGCCGTTTCGCTCGGCGCAAGGTTCGCATTCCAGCAGAAACTGGCGCTGCTCGCCGGCGCGGCTGCGTTCGTGCTCGTATGCTGCCACTGCTTCTACGGCATGAAGGCCTCCTATATCAGCCTGAGCCTCGTCCCTCTGCTGCTCATACCGATGTTCAGCGTGTTCGAGGGGGTCAGGGAGGACTTCGCCGACCTGTCCATGCTCTATACCGGCCTGCTGTACATAGCGCTTCCGATAGCACTCTCTCCGCTCATCATGATGGACGGGGATATATATGACGGGTGGACGATGCTCTCGTTCTTCATAGTGATATGGGTTTCCGATGTAGGAGCCTACTGCCTCGGAACCCTGTTCGGGCAGAAAGAGGGCTCCCGCAAGTTGGCGCCGGAAATCTCGCCCAAGAAATCATGGTGGGGATTCTGGAGCGGGCTGGCGTTCGCACTCGCCGCCGCGGCCGGGCTGCACTTCTGGCTGTGGGCGGATATACCTATGGTCCACTGCCTTGCGCTCGGCGCGATAATCAGCGTGGCAGGCGTATGCGGCGACCTCTTCGAATCGCAGTGGAAACGCCACTACCATGTCAAGGATTCCGGCTCGATAATCCCCGGACACGGAGGGATGCTCGACCGTTTCGACAGCAGCCTCGTGGCCATACCGGCCGCCGCCGTATATCTTAGCGCTTTCGGACTCCTATGAGAAGGATCGACAGGAACTCCAGGGGAACCCTCGCAGCCGTCTTCCTCGGCAGCGCGGGCGTCGCGGCCGTATTCATAATCTTCGTGCGCATTCCCTGGCTCGTATATCCGATGATAGCGATGCTGGTATGGCTGTGCGCATGGCAGCTGGCGTTCTTCTCCGTGCCCGAGCGCAAGAGGGCCGGAAACGCCCGCTCCGTGACCTCGGTAGCCGACGGCAGGGTAGTGATACTCGAAAGGACATACGAGCCCGAGTACCTCAAGGAAGACTGCATACAGCTGTCGGTATATATGAACTTCTTCGACGTGCATGCCAACTTCTGGCCGGTAGACGGCAAGGTCAGCTATTACCGCTACTATCCCGGAAAGCACATGCTGGCGTTCAAGCCCAAGTCGTCCGAGGAGAACGAGCACAGCTGCGTCGGGATAACCACCGCCGACGGAACGAGGATCTTCTTCAAGCAGATTGCCGGAGGATTCGCGAGGCGCATCGTCTGCTACGCCAAGGACAGTACCGAATCCATGGCCGGCCGGCAGTGCGGAATAATAAAATTCGGCTCGAGGATAGACATTTTCCTGCCTCTCGACGCCGAAATCAAGGTCTCCAAGGGAGACTATGTGCGTGCCTGCGAGACTATACTCGCAGAGCTCTGAGTTCCTCGCGCAGCCTCTCCGCCGATTCGAAGACTATCCCCTCCATGCCTAAGGCGCATGCCGCGCGGACATTCTCGGGCCTGTCGTCCACGAACACGCATTCTCCGGGCACAAGCGAATACCTGTCGAGCAGTATACGGTATATCCGTTCTTCAGGCTTCAGGCATCTTTCCTGTCCAGACAGCACATATCCGTCGAGCAGCCCGAACACGGGATAGCGGTCGCGCACGAGGGGGAAGGTCTCCGCAGACCAGTTGCTGAGACCGTACAACCCGTAGCCCTTCGACTTCAGTTCGCAAAGCAGCGGTTCCATGCCGGGAATCTGCTCTCCCATCATCTTCTCCCACTGCCCGAAATACATGCGTATCTCCTTTTCCCACTGAGGAAAGAGCCTGACCCTCTCCTCAGTCACCTCGGAAACGGGACGGCCGGCATCGGCCGAAGAATTCCACTCGTAAGGGCATATCTCCCGGAGGAAGTAGTCCGTCTTCTCCGCATCGCCGAAATACGGCCCGTACAGATGCCGCGGGTTCCAGTCCACGAGCACTGCCCCGAAATCGAAGACTATGTTGCGTATCATCGCTACCTCTTGCGTGTGGTGACGAGTATCACGCCGTTGGCTCCGCGTACGCCGTAGATCGAAGCCGACGCCGCATCCTTGAGCACGTCTATCGACTCCACCATGTCGGGGGTCAGACCCGTGAGGTCGTTTACCTCCATGCCGTCGACGAGAACGAGGGCGTAGCCGTCGCCGCTGATCGTCCTCGTGCCGCGGACACGGAACTTGTTGCCGACCACCATGACTCCGGGAATCTTGCCCTCGATATAGTCGTAGATGTCGGTGAACGATGTCTTGTCGTCTACCTTGAGCGTAGATACGGCGTTGGTGGTCTCATCCCTGGTGGTGGTGCCGTAGCCGATATTGATAGGGTCGTCTCCACCGTGATCGACCGATATGACCCTGTTCGACGTGCCGCATGAGCACAGTGCAAGGGCGAGGACGGATGTCAATACAAGATGTTTCATATTGTCGCGTTTTTCCAAATATACGTAAATACCTTGAAACTTCTTCATAAAACATGCCTGATTTAGCGGTTTAGCGGTTTTTCGAGCATTACCCTCCATGTCCGCCCTTGCATATTTCAGGATGCGCTAGGTATTGTCCGGTAAATATTGTCTGTGTATAGCCTTCGGGAGACTGTTCTTCGGGGTTTATGTCTCCCGAAGGCTATACACAGACACATACATAGACTATACCCAGGTATATACACAGACATATACACCGGCAAAACAAGGGAGAACATAAAATAAACTGCAAGCCGAGAGCAGTGTCGGAACTTGTTCAGGCAATGCCGAGGCGCAGCGTGATTGTAAACGAAGTTTAAAATATGTTGCATATGAGACAAGGGGTAATATTACGGATAATCATTACCTATTTGAGAAAAGGTTTTGGAATTAAACGGAAAACCACTATATTTGTAATCCTTTACGGTGCGTTGGCCGAGTGGTCAGGCACAGGTCTGCAAAACCTGTTACAGTGGTTCGATTCCGCTACGCACCTCAAAAGGACGGCCTAAGATTGCATTACGGCCGTCCTTTTGTCTTTCCACACTGAACGCTTCCGCCCATGTATTCCGAACTCCTTGTCACCGCAATACTCTTTCTGGCCGTCTGCCTCGTCATAACCCTCCTCGACGCCCTGGTGTGCCTGCTGCTGTGCCTTGCCGGCGGCATCTCGTTCAAGGTGGCGTTCTGCCGGGGTCTGCTCGCGCTTCTCGTACCCGCCGCGGTGCTCGCATGGGGAATCATCGTCGGCAGGAACCACTACCGGGTCAGAGAGGTCGAACTCCGCTTCGACAATCTGCCCGAAGCGTTCCGTGGCTACCGCATAGTCCAGCTCTCCGACATACATTCCCGCTCGTTCAGGCACAGGACGCGGTCGCTCCGGCGGGCCGTAGAGAAGGTGAACTCGCTCGGTGCGGACCTGATAGCCTTCACGGGCGACATAATCACCATAAGTCCGGACGAACTTGACATCACCGCCCCCATACTGAAAGAACTCGAGGCGCGTGACGGGGTAGTCTCGGTGCTCGGGAACCACGACTACGGCGTGTATATGACCCCCGGAAAGGGACTGCGCCACACCGCAGGCTGCACCGCCGAAGTAGTGCGCAGGGAGCGTCAGATGGGCTGGAGGGTACTGCTGGACGAGAAT
Organism: Bacteroides sp. CAG:1060_57_27; assembly: GCA_001915575.1. Lineage (GTDB taxonomy): Bacteria > Bacteroidota > Bacteroidia > Bacteroidales > UBA932 > Cryptobacteroides > Cryptobacteroides pullicola. The sequence goes on from MNQT01000027.1 coordinate 49,540, forward strand.
GTGACGATAACGAGAGGGGACGACACCCTCGCCGTCGTGGGCGTACAGAACACGACCCCTTCACCGCATTTCAGGTCGGCCGGAGATCTGCAGAAAGCCTCGGAAGGTACGGAAGGCCTGTTCCGCATACTGCTGAGCCACGATCCCATGCACTGGGACATGGAAGTCGTCGGCAAGGACTATCCGCTTACGCTCTCCGGCCACACACATGCGATGCAGTTCTCCCTATTCGGCTGGTGTCCGAGCAGATATATGTTCAGGCAGTACAGGGGCCTGTACGAAAAGGGAGGGCAGAGGCTGTATGTCAACATCGGCCTCGGGGAGACGATATTTCCCGCGCGTATCGGCACGCCGCCTGAAATCACGCTGATAACCCTGCGCTGAGCGGCATCACGCTCCGTCAGGATCAGGTGCGGACGGCTCCAACGCCTCCAGAAGGAAGCTGACCGGGCGAAATCCGTCGTTACAGGAGATCATCGCGGAATGCGGATCCCTCATCCAGCCTCCGAAGAAATCCCCGCCGCCGCGCGAAAGTTCCTCGACGAACTCCCTCATGGAGCCCCACGCGCTTTCACACAAGCCTTCCGGCCTGAGCCCGCCCCTTGAAATGAAAACCTGTCCGGTGCACACATCGCACGTGTGTTCGATAGGGTTCTCGTACCTTTCGATAAGATCCGCGTAGCAACTCCTGCGCATTGCGGTTATCCTTACATCCTTTTTCATACGGTTGGTATTTCATATCTTCTGGAGAAGTCCGGCACATCCGCGGACATAGTCCCTCAGGGCGTCGCCCTCGACAATCTCGATCTCCCTGGCAAGCCCGCATACAAAACGGCCAGCGCCCTGCATCCCGCAGACTTCCGTATCCAGGATCCATGCGCCGCCGGAATCCGGCTCCAGGTCGCGCGCGGCGAGGGGATATTCCTCCACCAGCAGGTTCTTGGCATACAGCGAAAGCCTCAGACGCACATGCACCGTATGGTCGGAGGTCATCCTGAAGATGTCGGTAGGGGACTTGTGATGCTCCGCTCCGCAGGTCCATTCCTCGTCAAGCACCAGGACATCCGATATCCTCGAGATCTTGAAAGTCTTGTTGCGCGAGTCCTCGAGGTCATAGCCCCAGATGTCGGCATAGTCGGCGGTGAAGGCAAAGGGTTCTATGCGGCGATCCCTTATCGTATGGGAGTTGCCGGACTCATAGTCTTTCAGGATTGCCTTGCGCCGCTGCTCCACGGCCCTTCCGAGGGACTCAACGATAGCGGCGCTGCCCCTGCTGTCCGCGAAGTCGGCTATGCCCGTGGACCTGTATATGGCGGAAAGCTTCTGCCTGAGGTTGGCCTTCAGGCTGTTGGTCGGAGCCAGCCTGTCTATCAGGGAATTTACAAGATATGCCTCTTCCTCCGAGAAATAGACCAGCTTGTCTATCTCTACGGCGTCTTTGGGCAGCCTGCACAGCTTGTAGATGTCCCCTGAAAGCTTGTTTACCGCAAAACCCGCGCTGCGCAGGGTATCGATATAGCGGTAGACGGTCCTGGGCGACATGCCGAGCCTGTCGGCGAGTTCGCCTATGCTGTAGTTGACATTGCCCGAGAGGTATTTCATCAGGCGCAGCAGTCTTTCTATCTTCGGTTGGTCCATAACTTTGCTGGTCGATAACTTTTCCTGTACCGGCCCGAATTTAGTCATTTCCGTCGACAATACGGCGTCTGTCCCATGCCTGTGTGAAAATATCGTGCTTGGCCGAGTATGTGCCCGTATAATGTTTCCGGAGTGTATCAATGTATCCCTGTCCTTGGCACAAGTCCTCCGGGTATACCTCCCGGGGAGCTAATCAAAAGGGGTAAACGCTCCCCGGGAGGTATACCCGGAGGATACGGGCAGCAACAGTGGTATAGCGGCGCCCGCATGGACGCGGAGAGCACGCACGCCATAAACACGAGCAGTAACGGTCGTATTGCGGCACATACGCAGACAGGCACGAAAAAAGGGACAGGCCGTCGGCCCGTCCCCCAAAAAGATGAAAAAATCTATTATTTACTGAAAAGCATCGGAGCCATCTGATAGAGGCACCTGCGCCATGTGAGGAACTCGTGAGCGGTGCCCTCTGAGACATAAGACATCGCATTGTAGCCTGCGGCCTTGAGTTTCTCTACGGCTGAAGTGACTCCCTCGGGATTCTCCTTGCTTCCGCAGCCGATGAATACTCCGAGCACACCGCTGCCCTCAAGCTCCTCGGGAGTATAGGTACCGCCGCTGAGCAGACCGTAATAGCCGAACACCTCGGGACGGTTGAGGGTGATCGAGTGCGTCTCCATTCCTCCCATGGAGAGACCGGCCATTGCACGGAACTCCTTCTTGGCCTTGGTCCTGTAGTTGGCGTCGATATAGGGCACGAGCTCGTCTACGAGCACGGTCTCGAAGTCAGATACGTTGAACTGCCTGATACTGCCCATCCTGGCCTCGTTGGTCATACCGTAGGTCATGACGACGATGAAAGGCTCTATGCGGCCCTCGGCTATCATGTTGTCCATGATGAGGCCGGCCTTGCCCTGGACTGACCATGAGGTCTCGTTCTCGCCCCAGCCGTGCTGCAGGTAGAGGACGGGATACTTCTTGTTCTTGTCCTTATAGTAGGTAGGAGGGGTATATACCATGGCGCGGCGCACCTGCTGGGTACTCTCGGACCAGAAGAGCACATCCTCGATCTTTCCGTGAGGCACGTTCTTGGTCGCATAGAAGTCCTGGTCGTGCGCGGGAATCTCGATTCCGCTCTCCCAGCGGCAGGAGCCGAAGAAGAAGCCGGTGCCGGGATCGTTCATCACGCCGCCGTCGACGATGAGGTGATAGTAGTGGAAGCCCTCGTCCATGGGAACGGCAGTGGTGCCCCACCAGTATCCGTCAGCACCCTTGCGGAGCACGGTACCGCCCTGTCCGCCGAGGCCGAGGGTCACTATTACAGACTTGGCCTGTGGAGCGTCGATGCGGAAGCGCGCATATCCCTGGGAGTTGACCATGGGATACTCCTGTCCGGGAGCGTTGAACGAAGAAGGCACGAAGTCTTCCTTGATCACGGCGTTGTCGCGTGCGGGATCGAAATTCTTCACGATATTGTAGGCCCTCTTGGGCTGGTAGTTGTCGTCGAACAGCAGGGGATAGTTGTTCACTCCGAGCCATGAGTCATGGTCGCTGACATTCCAGAAGGTAACGCAGTCGACAACGTCGCTGTGCTTGCGGAATACCCTGAAAATTCTGTCGTACTGATCTTCCTGCAGCATCTTCTGCCAGTTGGCGATCTCGTCCGCGCCGCGGTTGAAGCGGAGCTGGCCGCCCATGTCCTCGTTGACGCGCACGTCGAGCTCGGTCACATGGATATGGTCGACAACCTGCTTGTAGAGGTTGATAGCGTTGTCGATGTCCTCGGCGCTGGGTCCGTATACATTATAGTGTCCCTGCATTCCGATACCGTCGATGGGAACTCCGGCATCCTTCATCTTCTTGACCATGTCGTAGATCCTCTTGCTCTTGGCAGGATCGGCGTCGTTGTAGTCGTTGTAGAAGAGGAGTGCGTCGGGATCGGCCTCGTGCGCATACTCGAACGCCTTGGCGATGAACTCGTCACCTGCTATCTGGTACAGGGGAGAGTTGCGGTAGGGCGACGCGCCGGGGAACCTCTGCTCGTCAGCCATGGCCTCGTTGACCACGTCCCAGCAGTAGACTATGTCCTTGTAGCGGGTGACGATAGTGTCGATGTGGCTCTTCATGTTGGCGAAGAGCTCTTCCTTCGAGAGCAGGTTGCCTTCCTCGTCCTGATACATCCAGGGGCCTATCTGGCTGTGCCAAATCAGGCAGTGTCCGCGCAGCTTGATGCCGTTCTCGCGGCAGAAGTTCGCGATCTTGTCGGCGTCCTCCCAGTTGTAGACGCCCTTCTGGGGCTCCGTCGGCTGGGGCTTCATCGCGTTCTCGGCGGTGATGCTGTTGAACTCGCGCTTGATGAGCGCGATCTGGTCGGGGTCGGTGACATTGTTGATGTTCACAGCGACACCGACGCTGAAATAATCCTTGTACGCATCCTTGAGTCCGTCCTTGGGAGGCTCCTGCGTACGCGCACCGGGCTGCGCGAAGGCAGCGACGCTCATCAGGGCGGCAAGTGCGCAAAGGGTAGTCTTAAGTGTTCGCATAAAGATAAAGTTAGTGTTGTGTGTAATGTCCGTCACTTGCGGATGGTCGTGGTGTAAATTGCGGTTTGTCTCAGCAAAGATAGCAAAAGTATCGGATATAGCCAACCTCAATCAGAATTTCGTCTTCCACATGACGCAGAGCGAGCACTTGCCGTCGCGGCTGACGGAATCGTACGGATAGGCTACGGTGCTGCCGGTAATATAGAGGCCGTGCGCACGGAAGACAGCCAGATACAGATACCACGACACGAAAAAGCCCCGTCCCCTGAACGCCGGCACGCTGAAACCGCCCGGGACGCTCCTCTGATATACATAGATGCGGCCGTCCCAGTCCGGGATATCGAAAACCCCCGCCTTGACGAAGGCGCGCAGCCGCTCCGCATCCCAGCCGGATTCGGCGCATCCCAGCCATGAAAGGCCGCCGGCCGAAATGACATAATCCAGTCTGGGGCGCAGTCTGAACCGTCCCGCGGCGGCATCGAGCTCAAGCCGGAACTCGTGCCTCTGTTCCAGGCCGGAGAAACCCGGGACAAGGCAGTCGGCCTTACAGGCGTAACGGAAAGAGGGTGAAAGCGTCCATGAATGCAGCATGAAGTCCTTCTTGAGGGTCAGCAGGGCACGGCCGCGCAGTTCCTCTCCCTCCTTGAGCCCGGCCTCGAGGCTCGCGAATCCCCAGGGCCACTGCGCCCCCGCCGCTGCCAGGCTCCGCTCACCGGACGCAGGAGGATACCAGCGCAGCTGGAACGCATACCTGTAGCCGTACTCGGGAACGAAAAGCATCCCGGCGCAGAACGCGGCGCCCCCGGAGGGAGAATATGCGGCTTCGGCAAAGACTGAGGCTCCGGGAAGCGAGATCCTGCAGTCGGCCGACAAGTCCGCCACCGCCGCAACTCCCGGGCCGTGGCGCGCGGCACCATCCGGCCTGAGCTGGAACGTGAGTCCGGCAGTGGTCCTGCGCGTATGGTGGCTCAGGGAGGCGAGCAGGCGGTTCTCGGCGAACGAGTACGCCGCAGAAGTGCCGAAACGCCCGAAATCGAGCTCCACGGCGGCCCCGCACAGCGAAGCCGAAGCAGAACCCGTCGGACTGAAACCGGAAGCGTTGCGGCAGAAAGCCTGTATAGACGAGAAGCCGCTCAGGCTGAATCCGCTCCATTGCAGCAGACCCTGCCCGAAGCGGGCGTTGAAATGCCCGAGCACAAGCTTCGAGAGCCGCTTCTTTCCGTAATATGCCGCGCTGAGCGTCCCGAGGCCGTATTCTTTCCGCGTGAACTCCGGACTGAAGGTCCAGTAAAGCTCCGCACCGCAGGGACTCTCCAACTCAAGCCTGAGTCTTCCGCCGCAGTCTGCGCCATAAGGCGCTCCTCCCGAGGAGGGGGAAGGGATTTTCAGGGAGAGGTCGGAACTAAGCGCCGCACTTCCGTCCAAGCCTGCCGGCCGGGTCACGTCCGGCCCCGGAGCGGAACTGCTTCCTATCTTTACGAAAGGCCTCAGATATCCTGCGAACTCGACGGAGAACCCGTCCACGAGCGCAAGTTCGCTCCATGACATTATGTCTCCGGTGCGACTGCGGTACTCGAGAAGGGATGCGGCCTGGTAGCCGCTGAAAAGTCCGCTGGCAATCAGCGCCCCGCGGCCGCAGCGGTTAAGGTCGAGCGGACGGCGGGCGAGCCTTTCGAAACGGGATATCTCTTCCGCCGAAAGCTCCTCCATGCAGGAGGCTCCGCTCAGGGCCAGCACTGAGCGTTCGAACCCGGAAGGGCCGGAATCGGGGACGGAGGAAAGGCCGGGCAGGATGAAGGATGCCTGCGGGAACAGCGCCGAAAGCGCCATGACAAGAAAAAGCGTTTTCATAATCAAAGTCGGTTTTGTCAAAATTAGAAAATAATTTCGTATTTTCGTACCCCGATCACAGTTCCTTATGAAAGACAGGATTCAACTTTACGACAAGGCTTTCAAACCGTTCATACCGCACGGGCGCATAATGGAGGCCATTGACGGCGTGGCCAGGAAAGTCAACGACGATTTCCGCGGCTGCACCGACATCCCCGTAGTTCTGTGCGTGCTCAACGGATCCATACCGTTCACCGGAGAGTTGCTCCAGAGGCTCGAGTTCGACTGCCAGCTGGTCTCGATAAAGTTGTCGTCATATCAGGGCACGCACTCGACGGGTACCGTGCTGAATATAATGGGACTCACGGCCGACGTTACCGGCAAGAGGGTCATAATCACCGAAGATATCGTGGACACCGGCACTACGGTAGTGGCGCTTAAGGAGATGCTGCTGCACAAGGGGGCCACGGACGTGAAGATATGCACCCTGCTGTTCAAGCCAGACGTCTACGACAAGCACGAGACGATAGACTATGTGGGAATGTCTATCCCCGATGCCTTCATAGTGGGATTCGGCCTCGACTACAACGAAATAGGACGCAACAGCGCAGACATCTACGTAATCGACGAACAATAACTGCAAGATATGAAATACTACATTCTATTCGGCCCTCCGGGAGCCGGCAAGGGCACGCACTCGACGGCCCTCACTGAAAAATACAATCTCAAGCATATCTCCACCGGAGAGCTGCTGCGTGCGGAAATCGCCGCGGGCACCGAGCTCGGGAAGCAGGCGAAGACGCTCATAGACGCCGGTTCGCTCGTTCCCGACAGCGTAGTGGAAGGCATGATAGAGTCGGCATTCGACACCTTCAAGGACTGCGACGGGTTCCTGCTAGACGGCTTTCCCCGCAACCTCGCCCAGGCCGAGGATCTCGACAGGATGCTGGAGAAGAGGGGAGAGAGCGTGACGGCGGTGCTGTCAATAATGATTTCCGACGACCTGATACGCCGCCGCATCGCGCACAGGGCAGCAATCGAAGGTCGCGCCGACGACGCCTCGGAGCAGACGATCACCAACCGTATCAACACCTACCACAGCCAGACCGAGCCTCTCATAGACTACTACAGGAAGGCGGGGAAATACTATGAGGTCACTGCTGATGCGGAAGAGATAGAGGAGAACCGCCGCAGGGTGCTCAATATGATGGAGAGCACGCGCAGGTAGTATCGCTCCAGTCCGACACGGGATCGGAGAAGGACATACGGTCTCCGTCGGAGGGATGCAGGAATTCCAGGCTCTCCGCATGCAGATAGAGCCTGTCGCCGGACTCGGGACTTCCGTAGAGGGTATCGCCCTTTATCGGCCGCCCGAGTCCGAGTTTGTGTGCGGAATGCACGCGCAGCTGGTGCGTGCGCCCGGTATAGGGGAAGAAGCGTATGTCTATCTCCCCGTCGGGAAATTCCGAGAGCACCTCGTAGCGCGTGACGGCGAACTTGCCGTGCTCGAAGTCGACCATCTGGCGCGGCCTGTCGTAATAGTCCAGCATCAGCGGAAGCGCTATCGTGCCTTTCCTGGCATGTCCGAACGGCGTGGGGGCGCTGCACAGCCTCGCCCTGTAGGTCTTCTTCACGATGCGCCGGGCGAACTGCTCCTCGATGTCGGCCCTCGCATCCATGTTCCTTGCGTACACCATGAGTCCGGAGGTGTCCATATCGAGCCGGTGGCAGGAATAGACCCTGCCGTACCTGTCCCTGAGATAGTCGAGCAGTGACACGACGTCAAGTTTCCCGGGCACGGAGAGCATTCCGGCCGGCTTGTTCACGACTATGATGTCGGCATCTATGTATATGGTCTCCGGCTCGCGCCTGTGGTACTCCCTGTCCATAGGGTTAGGCTCCACTTCGAGGCCTTCGAGCATGAAGTTCAGAAGAGGGCCGCACTTGCCGGTGCACGCGGGATAGAACCTTCCGTGCTCGCGCACCTTGCCGCCCCTGGACTCCCCGTACCAGAACTCTCCCATAGCCAGCGGCTTCATCCCTTTGGAATATGCGTACTGCAGGAGCCTCGGAGCGGCGCAGTCGCCGGTACCTGCGGGAGGTACCAGCCCCCTGCGGGAGAAGATCTCCGCGATGTCGAGGCTCTCGCCCCTGGCGTTGCTTACCCTGTACCGGTGGAAAAGCCAGTCCTGTAGTTCCGCGGACATACGGCTCTTCTGCTCCCCGTCCGTCATGGCGCTGATGCGCGCCTCCGTCTTCCTGAAATACCCCTCGGGATCGGTATAGTCGTATATCGGAGGCACGAAGCCGTCTATCACGGCCCGGCCTCCGGCAAGCCCGCTGAACGCATACAGGAACCCCGCGTCGGTCTGGAGCACGCCCATCATCTTCCCCTCGGCGAAAAGAGGCCTCAGGGACTCGTCTGAGCCTATGCGCTCGATAAGGGAATGCGCCGCATGGCGGATCTCCGGAGACGGGACATAGCGGAAAGGATATGTGAACCTGGCGGAACTCATCCGAGGAAGTCTCCGAGCTCCTTCCAAAGACGGTTCACCGGGAGACCCATTACATTGTAATACGAGCCCCTTATAGCGGAGATTCCCGTGTAGCCTATCCATTCCTGGATTGCGTAGGCTCCCGCCTTGTCGTAGGGCCTGAAGTTGTCTACATAGTATTCGATGTTCTCGTCGGGAAGGACGTCGAACACGACCTCGGTGGACACGGAGAAAGTCTTCTCGTGCACGCTGTCCCTCAGGGTCACGGCAGTCACCACCTCGTGGCTGCGGCCGGAAAGCTTGCGGAGCATCTCCACCGCCTCCTCACGCGAATGCGGCTTGCCCAGCACTTCGTTGCCCACTATGACTACGGTATCCGCCGTTATCAGCAGTTCGCCGCTCTCCAGAGCCCTGTGGAAGCCGTGCGACTTGCCGCGGCTCATGTCTTCCGGGACACGGTGCGGCTCGACGCCGGGCTCGAGGCTCTCGACGAAGGTGTTCTGAGTATCCACGGTGTATTCCAGCCCGAGACCGGAAAGCAGCTCCCTGCGCCGCGGGGAGTTGCTGGCGAGTATTATGCGTCTGTCAACCGTAAGCATAAGCCTAATATATCTGGTCGAACTTGTCCTCGTCGAAATGCCACTTGTCCTGGGCCTTGAGTATCATCTCTATGCCCTCGCGCAGGCAGCCACGGCCGCCCTTGTGGAGGGTCACATAGTCGGCGGCCTGCCTCGCCTCCTCGACGGCGTCGGAGGGTGCGATGCCCAGCCCGCAGGCCCGCAGCACCTGCGTATCTGGAATGTTGTCGCCGAAGTACGCGACTTCGCGGGGTTCCAGGCCGTTCTGGGCGCAGAACTTATGGAAAATCGACAGCTTCCCCCTCGCGCCGAGGAAAAGGTTCTCCTTCTTCACGCCTATGTGCCTGCACCTGCTGTCGAGCGCGTCGGTCTCGCCTCCGGATATGACCCCCATAACGAAACCCTTCGCCGCGGCGGCGCGGGTCGCGAACGCATCCTTGGCGTCCACTATCCTTATAAGGTCGTTGGCGGTGGGGCCGGCCGGTATTATGCGGCCGTCGCTCAGCACACCGTCGATGTCGAACACGATAGCCTTGATGTCCTTCAGATTCAATCCGTCATTCATATATTATCTATATCTGTAGAGTTTCACATGCAGTATGCTGTAGTCGCCGACCCCTATGCGGGCGTGGCGGCCCTGGTGGCTCTGGTCTCCGCCGAGCCTGCGCACTGATTCCAGGCTGCCGTCCGGAGCCACGCGCACCTCATCCACAAAGCCTATACCAAGACGCTCGGCACCCTTGCGCCACTCCGGAGTCCGGGAGTCGGCGGAACTTCCAGTCCGTACGAATCCGTCCTCGCCGAGAGCCGACGCCGGAGCGAGGGAAGGGAGTTCGTCCTCATGTCTGAACTCCACGACAACACCGCTTCCTGCAATGAGGAATTCGTCCTGCGCGAGACGTATGACTATCGCCCCGCCCTCGGGCCAGACACTGCCGTCGGTCGCGCGCGGATCCCAGGGCAGGGTGAAGAAATGGCTGCAGAGCAGGCGGGTATCGCCGAACGCGAGCGTATCGGACGCGTCTTCCTGACTGAAAAGTACACCCCTCATGTCATCGGAGCCCCTATGGGCACAGATCAGCGGCATAAGCTGGCGGATCAGGCCGTAGCTCCTCGCAAGCGGATAGTCCTGCGGCGGAAGGGGAGCGTCCTCTATCGAGAACGGACTGAACCCGAGGGCGTCGTGTTCGCCGAAGGCATAGAGCGCCCTCACGCCGTCGTCCGGCTCGAGGCGGATCTCCGGGATGAAAAGGGTATTGTCTTCGAGGTCGTACCGGCGCAGCCAGTCCTTGTAGCCGCTGTCGTAGAGGTCGGGAGCCAGCAGGGCAATGTCGGGGGCGGCACAGCGCCAGATGTCCTTCAGGTGTGCCAGGGGGCCTGCCGAAGGATACTCCCCGGGCTCGCGTCCGCGGCTGTCCATTGCGGCGTTCACATACATAGGCAGGTCGTATTCATCCTTTCCGGCAAGTATCATACTCTCCACATAGGAGGCATAGTGCCACGCCATGAATATCTCGTCGGTGTACAGGCCCTCGCCGAACACTTCCGTCCAGCTGCCGGATGTCCTGCCTCCGGCCTGTTTCCAAAGCGCGGCAAGCCTGGGATGCAGGTTTCCGGCGTTTGAAGCGAGATACTCTCCGAGCTCGCGCGGTATGTCGCGGCGGAAAAGCCTTTCGGCCTCGGATGAATGGTCACGGGCGTCCTCGAGCATGCCTATCTCGTTCTCCACCTGGACCATTATCACCGTATGCTCTTCCGAGTCGGTCTCCCGCAGATGCGCCATAAGCCTCGAAAAAGCGCGGCTGTCAGCCTCCAGCACTTCCTCGGAGAAGGGACTGGCTATTTCCAGCGGCTTGCCTTCGGATGTCCGGCAGCGGGGGAAGCGGCGCGTGTCCTGCTTGAACCACAGCGGCGCATAGCAGCTCATCGAGTTCTTCCATGCCCCGAACCAGAGCAGCACCAGCCGCAGGCCGCTGCGTCTCGCCTCCTCTATCGCGGTATCTACCAGCGTGAAGTCGAACCTGCCCTCTTCAGGTTCGGTCAGATCCCAGTATACGGGAACGAGAACGGTATTGAGCCCCATAGCCCTGAGCTTGGGGAAAAGGTCCGTGCTCCGGATGTCATGCACCGAAGTCGCGGCGGAGTTGGAGGTCTCGCCGCCGAGGATAAGGAACGGATTTCCGTCCACGATAAGCGTCTGCGAGCCCGGAGCACCCTCGAAATACGGTGCCTGCGCCGCGCCGGTATGCGGAACCAGCAAGGCTGCGAGCAGGACGGGCAGCAATCTGTTCATCATATTCATAGCCGAATTATATTGAACCTTCTACGCCGCAGGTCCTCTCTCGGTCTCCGGGGCCGAGGGTGCGGACGACCCTGCACGGATTGCCGAACGCGAGCACTCCGGCAGGGATGCTGCGCGTAACCACGCTGCCGGCACCGATCACGGAACCGTCACCGATGCTTACTCCTGGCAGTATGCTGCACTGGGCACCTATCCATACGCCTTTGCCTATCTTTATCGGGTAGGCATATTCGAGCCCGGCCGCACGGGCCTCCCTGTCGAGCAGGTGCCCGGCGGTATAGAATCCGCACATGGGCGCTACGAACACATCGTCGCCGAAACTCACCTCGGCGCCGTCGAGTATCACGCAGCCAGTGTTCATGAAAAAATTCTCCCCGACAGAGATGTTGTAGCCGTAGTCGCAGTAGAACGGCGACACTATCGTGAAATTCCGGCCTGTGCTTGCGAAAAGCTTCCTGAGTATCTCGGCGCGCCTGGACGTATCGGAGGGGAGAAGGCTGTTGTAGGTGTGCAGGGCGTCGGCACATTCCGTCCTCTCGCGGATCAGTTCGGCGTCGTTGTTGGCATCATAGACGAGGCCTTCGAGCATCTTCTGTTTTTCTGTCTTCATACAATATGGACTGCGAGAGTACAAAAATAAAAATTCTTTCTTTTCATTTCATCGCTAATTTTATGTAAATTCGCAGGCTTTAAAGATAGCAAAAAGTAAGGTAGAAACAATATTCTGGACATGGAACTCGACTCTAAATACAACCCTTCCTCGGTAGAGGAGAAATGGTATTCATACTGGACGGAGCACAAGTGCTTCCACTCCGAACCCGACGACAGGGAACCTTACACCATAGTCATACCCCCGCCCAACGTGACGGGCATACTCCACATGGGCCATGTGCTCAACAACACGCTCAACGACGTGCTGATACGCAAGGCCAGGATGGACGGCAGGAACGCCTGCTGGATTCCCGGCACCGACCATGCCAGCATTGCCACCGAGTCCAAGGTGGTCGCAAGGCTCAGGGAGAAGGGTCTCACCAAGGAGGACATAGGCAGGGAGGAGTTCCTGCGCTACGCATGGGAGTGGAAGGAAGAGCACGGCGGTATCATACTCAAGCAGCTGCGCAAGCTCGGCGCCTCATGCGACTGGGAGCGCACCCGTTTCACCATGGAGCCGGAACTCACCAAGGCCGTAATCGCCACCTTCTGCTACTTCTACCGCAAGGGCATGATATACAGGGGAGTAAGAATGGTCAACTGGGATCCTGTCGCTCTCACCGCGATAAGCGACGACGAGGTTATACATAAGGACACGAAGAGCCATTTCTACCACCTGCGCTACTTCATCTCCGACGGCCACGGAAACCCCACCGGCGACTATGTCGTGATAGCGACAACCCGTCCCGAGACCATAATGGCCGACGCCGCCGTCTGCATAAACCCCGCCGACGAAAGGTATCACCACCTGCGCGGCAAGAAAGTGCTCATCCCGCTGATAAACAAGGAAATCCCTATCATCGAGGACGACTATGTGGAAATGGACTTCGGTACCGGCTGCCTCAAGGTGACCCCGGCGCACGACGTCAACGACTACGCCATAGGGCTCAGGCACAATCTCGAGGTGCTCGAAATCATCGACGACCACGGCCGTCTCAACGAGAAGGCGCAGATACTCGTGGGCGAAGACCGCTTCGAGGCGCGCAGGAAGATCGCCAAAATGCTCGAAGAGGCCGGAAACCTCGTCAAGACAGAGGAATACACCTCGCCCGTAGGCTATTCGGAACGCACCGACGCAGTGATAGAGCCCAGGCTCTCCGCCCAGTGGTTCCTCAAAATGGACTCCCTCGCCGCAATGGCGCTCGACAGCGTAGAGTCGGGCAGGATAAGGTTCGTGCCCGACAAGTACCGCAACACCTACCGCCACTGGATGGAGAACGCGCACGACTGGTGCATCTCCCGCCAGCTGTGGTGGGGACAGAGGATTCCGGCATACTACCTGCCGGACGGCCGCATAGTGGTGGACGAGACTCCCGAGAAGGCTCTCGAACAGGCACGCGCGCTCGACCCCTCGCTCCGCATGGAAGACCTCAGGCAGGACGAAGACGTGCTTGACACCTGGTTCTCCAGCTGGCTGTGGCCGATTTCGGTATTCGACCCGGAGATGCCCGGACATCCCGACCACAAACCCAACGCCGACCTCTCGTACTACTATCCCACGAGCGACCTCGTGACCGGCCCGGACATAATATTCTTCTGGGTCGCGAGGATGATAATGGCAGGAGGGGAGTTCATGCACGAGGTACCTTTCAGGAATGTCTATTTCACCGGAATAGTGCGCGACAAGCTCGGACGCAAGATGAGCAAGACCCTCGGCAACAGTCCCGACCCCCTCGTGCTCATAGAGAAGTACGGCGCAGACGCAGTCAGGCTCGGCATGCTGCTATGCTCGTCCGCCGGCAACGACATACTCTATGACGAGTCGCAGGTCGAGCAGGGACGCAACTTCTGCGGCAAGATATGGAACTCGTGGAGGCTCGTCTCGGGATGGAAGGTCGACAGGGACGCCACGCAGCCCCGCGAAGCGGCAGTGGCCGTGAAATGGTTCGACAGCCTGCTCTCGCGCACGATAGAGACGGTGGAGGACCACTACTCCAAGCTGCGCGTCTCCGACGCCCTGATGGCCATCTACAAGCTCTTCTGGGACGACTACTGCAGCTGGTACCTCGAGCTCGTCAAACCCGCATGGGGAAGCGCCGTCGACGGAGCCACCTACGACGCCACCTGCACCTTCTTCGAGAAGCTGCTCAAGCTCATCCACCCCATAATGCCGTTCATCACCGAGGAGCTCTGGCATGCGACCTCAGAGCGCGCGGACGGACAGACGATAATGTTCGAAAGGACCCCTCAGGCAGGCGCATACGACCCTGCGCTGCTCGAGGGCTTCGAACTTGCCAAGCAGGCCGTGATCGAGATACGCGCGATACGCGCCCAGAAGCAGATCTCACCTAAGGCGGTTCTCGAGCTATACATAGACGGAGATTTTGATGCAGGACTTGAGGCGACAATATGCAAGGCTGCCAACATCAGCAACATACATTCCGGGAAGGCATCCGGAACATCCGTATCGTTCATCGTCGGCACAATAAAGATGAGCATACCTCTCGAGGGGCTCGTCGACGCCGAGGAAGAAAGGGAGAAGCTGAAGGCGGAACTCGACCACCAGAGGAAGTTCCTCGCATCGGTGCGCTCGAAGCTCGGGAACGAGAAGTTCGTCGCGCATGCGCCGCAGGCGGTCATCGACACGGAGAGGAAGAAGGAGGCGGACGCGCTTTCGCGCATCGAAGCCCTCGAAGCCTCGCTCAAAGCCCTTGACTAACCGTTAAAAACTGAGACATATGTTGGTATATCCCATGATGATCGGCGTATGGGAGATCGTCGCGATAGTGCTCGTCATAGTGCTCTTCGTCGGCGGTAAGAAGATCCCTGAACTGATGAAAGGCGTCGGCAAGGGCGTCAGGAGCTTCAAGGAAGGCCTGAACGGCATCGAGGACGACGTCAACAGGAGCGGAGAGAAGAAAAAAGAGGGGAAAGACGGATCCTCCTCCGCAGAATAGGACGTGGGCTCCGCGGACAGGACGACAGAGATGTCCTTCTGGGAGCATCTCGACGTGCTCAGGGGCGCGCTGATCCGCGTCCTTGCGGTCGTTTTCGCGCTGTCCTGTCTCGGCCTGGCCTTCAAGGAGCCGCTGTTCAAGGTCATACTGGCGCCTGCCAGGCCTGACTTCTTCATCTACAGGCTGCTGGGAATGGATTTCGGCATGACGCTGATCAATGTCGACATCAGCGCCCAGTTCGTCACCCACCTCAGGGCTTCGGTCGTGGCCGCGTTCATCCTCTCCTTTCCTTATCTCGTATGGGAGATATGGCGCTTCGTGCTGCCGGCGCTGTATGCCGGAGAGAAGAAGGCCGTCCGGAGGACGTTCCTGCTGTCGTCGGTGCTGTTCTATGTTGGCGCGGCGGTAGGATATTTCATAGTGCTGCCGCTCTGCCTGCAGTTCTTCATGGGCTACAGCATCAGCCCCGACATCACCAACACCGCGACCCTGCGCTCGTACATGTCGATGTTCTCCTCGCTCGTGCTGCTCATGGGAATCGCGTTCGAGTTCCCCTCCGCGATACTTCTGCTCTCGATGCTCGGCATCGTCGACCGGCCGCTGCTGCGGCGCGGCAGGAAATACGCCTTCGTCGCGCTGCTGATAGTCGCGGCCTTCATAACACCCACGGGCGACCCGCTGTCGATGCTGCTGCTCGCCGCCCCCCTGTACCTGCTATATGAACTGTCGATAACGCTATGCTCGTCACACAAGACCCGATAACACATACGATAGGCTGCGTGAACTGGCCTGACGCCTATCCCGACAAGCCCTCGGTGCAGTTCGACATAAGCTGCACCGGAGACGAGCTGCACCTCGGATTCCGTGTGAGGGAGGAGGCGGCCCGCGCCGTGTGCGCCAAAGACAAAGAGAACATCTGGGAAGACTCCTGCGTGGAGTTCTTCTTCGCCCCCTTCGACGACGGCCTGTACTACAACTTCGAGTGCAGCTGCATCGGCAGGCTGTACCTGTGCTGCGGCAACGGCAGGGAAGGGCGCAGGTTCCTGCCGGACGAAGCATATTCGGCCGTCAGACGCCGCAGCAGCCTCGGAAGCGAGCCGTTCGGACTGAAGGAGGGAGGCGTCTCGTGGGAACTTGCCCTAACAATCCCGGCGGAAGCGCTGGCGTTCCACAGACTGCACAGTTTCGAGGGGCTGCATGCCCGCGGAAACTTCTACAAGTGCGGAAACAAGCTCCCGCTCCGGCACTACCTCAGCTGGGCGCCGGTGTGCACGCCCTCTCCGGACTTCCACAGGCCGGAGTTCTTCGCACCGATAGACTTTCAACCATAGACGATATACGGCAAGACACAGGATATGATTTCACTGGAAGGAGTTACGGTCGCATACGGCGGGTTCGTCCTGCTCGACGGCATCAGTTTCCACATAAGCGACAACGACAAGATAGGCCTCGTAGGCAAGAACGGAGCCGGCAAGTCCACGATACTCAAGATGATATGCGGGCAGCAGAGCCCGACCTCTGGACGCATAGACATGCCCTCCGACATAAGGATAGGCTACCTGCCGCAGATAATGGAGCACCACAAGGGGCTAAGCGTGCTGCAGGAGACCATGAGCGTGTTCGACGAGAACACCCGCATCGAGCAGGAGATAGAGAGCATCACCGCAGAGCTCGGAAAGCGCAGCGACTATGAGTCGGAAGAGTACTCGCGCCTTATCGAAAGGCTCTCCACGCTCAACGACAGGCTCTCCGTAGGGGACAGCGAGCCGCCTGAGGTGCAGGCGAGAAGGACCCTGCTCGGCCTCGGATTCAAGGATTCGGAGCTCTCTCGCAACACCGAAACATTCTCGCAGGGCTGGAACATGCGCATAGAGCTCGCCAAGATCCTGCTTGGCAAGCCGGACGTGCTGCTGCTCGACGAGCCCACGAACCACCTCGACATAGAGTCCATAGAATGGCTCGAAGACTACCTGAAGACGGCACGCTGCTCGCTGCTGCTCGTAAGCCACGACAGGCGCTTCCTCGACAACGTCACCAACCGCACGGTGGAGATCATGCTCGGGCATGTCCACGACTACAAGGTGCCGTATACGAAATACCTCGAACTGCGCGCCGAGAGGATACAGCAGCAGACCGCCGCCTACGAGAACCAGCAGAAGATGATACAGAAGACCGAGGAGTTCATCCAGGCGTTCCGCTACAAGCCCACGAAGTCGAACCAGGTGCAGTCGCGCATCAAGGCCCTCGAGAAGCTCGAGCGCATAGAGATAGACGAGACCGACAACGTGCGCCTGACCGTGAAGTTCCCTCCAGCTCCCCGTTCCGGAGACGTCGTGTTCAAGTGCGAGGACCTGACGGCAGGATATCCCGGAAAGGTCGTGTTCAGCCACGCCGCAATGGAGATCAAGAGGGGAGAGAAGGTCGCATTCGTAGGACGGAACGGAGAGGGCAAGACCACCATGATGCGTGTCATCACCTCCGAACTCTCTCCGCTCGAGGGAAGCGCGCGCATAGGCCATAACGTCCTGACAGGCTACTACGCCCAGAACCAGGAGGACGTGCTCGACAAGAACGAGACCGTATTCTCGACACTCGACAGGATAGCCGTGGGAGACATACGCACGAAGCTGCGCGACCTGCTCGCACAGTTCCTGTTCAGGGGAGAGGACATAGACAAGAAAGTGTCGGTGCTCTCCGGCGGGGAGAGGGCGAGGCTCGGAATGTCAAAGCTGATGCTCCAGAGCTACAACCTGCTGCTGCTCGACGAGCCCACGAACCACATGGACGTCAAGTCCAAGGACATACTCAAGCAGGCCCTCAAGGCGTACGACGGCACCCTGATAGTAGTCTCGCACGACCGCGACTTTCTCGACGGACTAGTAGACAAGCTCTACGAGTTCAGGGACGGGCGCGTGTCCGAACATCTGGGAAGCGTCGGAGACTTCCTCGCGCGCCGCAAGATAGAGAACCTGCAGGAACTCGAGCGCAAGCTTCCGCACAGGAAGGAGGACACCTCCGGGCAGAAGGAGCAGCAGCGCAGGACCGACGAACGGCGCCGCCAGGAGAGCAGGGAAGACCGGAAGAAGAAAAACCGCATCTCTTTCCTCGAAGGCGAGATAGAAAGGCTCGAGCAGAAGATGAAGGAAATAGAGTCCGTGCTCTCGGCACCCAAGGAGGGAGACGACATAATGGAACTCACCCGCGAGTATCTCGAACTGAAGCGCGAAGCCGACGCAAAGACCGAGGAATGGGGCGAACTGGTGAGTTAACATTTTTGTTATAGATAATAACAAAAATGTTTTATTTCTTTATACTCAAATAGATAGCCTTATTTTGAGTTCTCGAGTATATATTCCTCCAAAAACTCGAGCGCGACGCGCGCGAAGCGTCTGATATTGCCTTTGCGGCCAAGGTCGCAGTGATAAATCCTGGTGCGCGTACCGGCCGGGCCACACGCTCCGATCCACACCGTACCCTCGGGATAGCGTTCGTCGCCGCCTTCGGCAAGTCCGGTGGTGGAGACCGAGTAGGTGCTGCCGGTAAGTGCCCTGACGCCTTCGGCCATGGCGGCCGCGACCTCGGAACTGACGACGCCGAAGCGTTCCACCGTCACGGCCGGGACGCCGAGCACCTTCTCCTTGACCGCCACCGCATAGGAGGTCACCGAGCCGAGATAATAGGAAGAGGAACCCGACACCATCGTGACCAGATGCGAGATCTGCCCTCCCGTGCATGATTCTGCGGCGCTGAGCGTCTCCGAACGCTCCCGCAGCAGTATGCCTATCCTTGTCTGTACGTCAGCTTTCTTCATTTTCCGAACTGTCGTTTTCTGAGTTGTCGCCTTCGGGACTGTCGTTTTCGGAAAGGAACTGCAGCATCTGCGATACGACCTGCGGCCCTTCGCGCACCAGCCCGGTTCTGATCTCGACCAGGGAGGCTCCGAGTTCAAGGGCGCGGGCGGCCTCCACCGGGCTGTCTATATGGCAATTGGCGATTATAGGCAGCTTTCCGCTACCGTATGAGCGCACCCTCTCGACCTGCGACATGTCCCTCAGCTCGATGCCGTCGACGCCGTTGAGCAGGCAGTAGTCGGTGACGCTGTCGAGCGTGCTGCCGTTCAGAGTCTCGGGGAACTTCAGGATTACGGGCTTGTATTCATTCTCTGTAATCCTCGACTCGAGAATCGCGTCGGGGATGTCGGTGTTAAACGGGTCGCGCCCCATGTCTATGACGAAGAAGTCGAAGAAGTCGTAGGCCAGGGTGAAGGCGGTATGGTGGTCGGAGTCTATGCAGACGGCAAGAATGCCCTTCTGCGGGTCCTGCTGGACGTTCCGTATGGCCTTGCGTATGCCAGAGGAGCCCATAGGCCCTACTTCCACGAAACTGAAACCGAGATTGCCCAGGTCGTTATACAGTTCGCCATGGATATCGAGACCGGCGCCGAGGCCGACGGGGTTGCAGAAAGACAGGCCGAACACCTCGCGCGGCAGGACCTTGCGGCGGTTCCCGCGCAGGAGCCTCGCGATGCTGCGTCCGAAAGGAATCCTGCCGAGCAGTTTGAAATAGCCCAGGCCTATCCGGGAGGCCTTCTCGAGATCCATCTTCCGGATAAACGGTCTAACTATGATACTGTACAGTCCCATCTGACGCACACAGGCAACAAGTCAGATGCAAAAATAGCAAAAATCTCTCACATGAGTTCCTCGTAGCTGCCGTCCTCGAAGAACACTATGACCTTTGATACGCGTGGACGGCCACGCTCAGCCCGCTCGGATGGCGCAGCGGAGGCACAGGGAAGAGTTTCCTTCTCCGGGAAGAGTCCAAGAGTGCCGGAGTTGTCCGGAAGCGTCACAGGAGGCTGGTCCACGGCCGCAGGAGCGGATATTTCAGGCGAGGGACGGCCTCCGCGGTACATCTTGCCCTTTCCGCTTATCAGCCACTCGAGATTGAGGCTGGGGTAGTGACGGCATATTCCGTAGAAAAAATCATATCCCGGCTTGTTCCGGCCCGAGAGTATGTGCGACACGCCGGCCCGCGTGATACCGACAGTATCCGCGAACTGCGACTGGCTGATATTCTCAGCCTGAAGGAACTGTTGCAGACGCTTGTTCATGACATGGACGACTTGTTACAAATGTAATCAATTTCGTGGCAAAAAGCAAGATTTACACATGTTAACAATAGGGGATTGTTGATAAATTGTTAATCGATTCCGCTGAATAAAACTTTAGATAGAAACTTGTATCATATTGATTATCTGTTTATTTTATTGTTTCGTGATGCCGATTTACGGTGCCGGCGGCAGAAGAATCGCGGGAAAGCATCTCCCGCATCCAAAACAATCGATTCAGTCAAACACCATAAACCACTGAGTTTTAAGATACTGATAAACGATTTAATCGATTATCAAATTATGTTATGGCAAACTTTTGTAAACTTTAAACATTTTTAAATGTTGATAGTGATTATGTATTTTTGTAATCATTATTGTTACAGCAGTAAACACTGACTGCCTGGCATCCGCCGGTTTTCCTGTTCCCCCGATTTTTATTAACTTTGCGGAATGATTCCGGAAATCAGGATAGAGGACTACAACTACAGCCTGCCCGACGAGAGGATAGCAAAATATCCGCTGCCGCGGCGCGACGAGTCGAAACTTCTCGTCTACCGCGACGGAACGGTGGCACAGAGGCATTTCTACGACCTGCCCGGTCTGCTGCCACAGGACTGTATAATGGTATTCAACGACACCAGGGTGGTGCCGGCACGCCTGTTCTTCAGACGTGATACCGGCGCGAGAATCGAGATTTTCTGCCTCGAACCCGTATCACCCTCCGAATACGCGCTGAATTTCGCGTCTACCCGCTCGTGCACCTGGAAATGCGTAATAGGAAACGCCAAGCGCTGGAAGGACGACATACTCTCGTTCGATGCAGGAGACGGCAGCGAGGTGTCAGCCATGCGGCTCAAGGCCCGCCTGCTCGGACGCGAGGGTGAGACCGGCACCGTGGAATTCTCCTGGGAGGGAGACCTTCCGTTCTCGCGCGTGCTCGAAGTATGCGGCCAGGTTCCGATACCGCCCTATCTGAACCGCGGGACGGAAGATATTGACCTTGAAAGATACCAGACGCTCTACGCCCATATAAGGGGTTCGGTAGCGGCGCCCACGGCAGGCCTGCATTTCACGGACGAGGTGCTCGGCGCGATCGCCGCGCGCGGAATCGACATGGAGAACATCTGCCTTCATGTGGGCGCGGGGACATTCCTTCCTGTGAAAAGTTCGCTGGTAAGCGAGCACCCAATGCACAGGGAGCCTTTCGTCGTAAGCCTCGCTTTCCTCAAGGACCTGCTGGAGTCCGGCAAGAAAGTCGCCGCCGTCGGCACGACTTCGGTCAGGACGCTCGAGAGCCTCTATTATGCCGGCGTAAGCTGCATAGAACATGGAAAGCCCCTGGACATCGGACAGTGGGATCCGTATACCAGGGATTACAGCTATACTACGCAGGAGGCCCTGCGCGCATTGACGGACTATCTCGAGGCGGGCGGAATGGAACGGCTCGAGGTGGGCACGAGGATAATAATCGTGCCCGGGTTCCGCTTCCGCATCGTCGACATGCTCGTTACGAACTTCCACCAGCCCCAGAGCACGCTGCTGCTGCTGATTTCCGCGTTCGTCGGCGGCGACTGGAGGACCATATACGACTACGCACTCGCGAACGGGTTCAGGTTCCTCAGCTACGGCGACAGTTCGCTGCTCTACAGAAGATGACAGGCCGGACTTATACCTTATAATATGAACGACTACGATTTCGAGAACATAAGTCCCTACACCGACGAAGAAGCGGTGCAGGCACTGCGCAGGGTGGCGAAGAACCCTTTCCTGCCCATAGTATCCAAGTTCCTGTTCCCCGAGCAGCCTTTCAACACATTCAGGCGCATGCTTATGGACATCCACTCGATAGAGGAGTTCCAGGAAGTGGTGATGTCGAAGGTCATAATAGCGGCCGTCACGAGGAGCTCGTCGGGATTCACCTACGACGGCTTCGAGCACATAAGGGACGGCCACACCTTCCTCGCCGTGTCCAACCACAGGGACATCATACTCGACCCGGCGCTCGTGCAGTGGACTCTCTTCAACAACAATATGCCGATGACCGAAATCTGCGTTGGCTCCAACCTGCTTGAAGCCAACAGGATGGTTTCCGACCTGCTGCGCTCCAACCGTATGATAAAGGTCATCAGGGGCATTTCCGCGAGGGAGATGTACCTTAACTCCAAGACGCTCTCGGCCTACATCAGGAGCCGCGTGTCCGGCGGGGAGAGTTCCGTCTGGATAGCCCAGCGCGAGGGCCGTACCAAGAACGGGCTCGACAAGACCGAGCAGGGACTGCTCAAGATGTTCGACATGAGCGGCGGCAAGGACTTCAAGCAGAACTTCAAGGAACTGAACCTCACGCCCATGAGCATATCGTACGAGTACGAGCCCTGCGACATAAGGAAGGCCAGGGAGACGCTCATCTCGCGCAGCCGCAAGTATGTCAAGAAGAGGTTCGAGGACACGCACAGCATAATCAGCGGCATCAGCCAGTGGAAGGGGCGCATACACCTCGCCATAGACAAGCCGCTCACCGAAGACGAGATCGCCATGGCCTCGACCTGCGACAAGAACGACCGCTACCAGGCGATACGCCGCACGCTCGACCTGCGCATAATCCGCGGCTATAAGCTCTGGAAGACCAACTACATGGGCTACGACCTGATGAACAACTGCTCCAAATACTACGGCATCTACGACAAGGCCGACCTGGAGGCGTTCAGGGCATACACCGAGCGCAAGCTCTCCAAGGTGGAATACTCGCTCGACCGCGACGCGCTCAGGCAGGTGTTCTGGGAAATATACGGGAACCCCGTACTTGCGAAGGAACGGGACCTCGAATAGGATATTATTCCTGACTGTTTAACTGAATTTGCTTTCATACCGGCGATTTTTGCTGAATTTTTCTTACAATCTGTTAGTTAAAAATGTCTTTAACTGACAGATTGCAATGTTTTGCAGAATACATGGCACATGCGGACAATGGACAGCAGTAGGGCAGGGTGCACCAATATATCCACAAATACCTTTATATCAATTATTTAATGCAGCAAAGACAGATTTTTGCATAAAGTTTTTGCTGAAAAATAAATTTATTTAATTTATTTTTCCTACATTTACGCCAGCATAAAAATCAATCACAACAAATTTAAAAGCTTATGAGAACTCAAGTTTTAGGTTCCATGGCAGGAGCCGTCTTGCTGCTGCTTGCGGCAGGTGCCTGCAACAAAAACACCATTACGCCTCCCAGCATCTCGCTGAGCGACGACACAGTCAGCATCCCTGCGACCGGCGGAGCAGGATCCGTCGACTACGAAATCGCCTATCCGACTGAAGGAAGCGAGATTACCCTGAGCTATGACGAGACTGCGACCTGGGTGAGCGACATCGAGACGTCCAAGTCAAGCATCAGCTTCAACGTCGACATGAACCGTACCGAGGCAGCGAGGAGCCTGACCGTCACCGTGTCCTATCCCGGAGCTACGAATGTCGAGTTCACCATAGAGCAGGCATCGGGCGCAGCCTACTATGAGCATCCCGAATGGAGCGTAAGCTACGGCGGACTGCTTACCGACCCTGCACAAGGCGTATATGACGTCATCACCGTGAGCGGTGTCTCAAGCAGCGACAAATACTATCCCGGATATATTTCAAAGTCGGACTTCGAGGAGATGGACGGCTCAGACATCGAGGCATATATTGAAAGGACTATCTCCAACGAGGAATCGATGATGGAGATTGCGGCCATGTTCGGAGCCGGATATACTTGGGAAGACGTGCTCTTCTCAGGCTCAGGCGACCTGTATCTCAAGAGCGGCGCCCTTGAGGCCGGAGTCGAGTACTATGCGATTATCTTCGGAATGGATACCGACGGAAACTCTACCGGTTACTACGCCATGTCCGAACTGTTCGTTCCCGACGAGCGCGAAACTGCGTCCGAGGAGTACAGCAAGTGGATCGGAACATGGAACGCCGTAGGCAGCGACGGAGTAGCCAACACCTTGGAAATCACAGAATTGGTTCCCAACCTGTCATACTCGGTAGCCGGCTGGCAGTTCAAAATTTCAGATGAAATGCCCCCGATCACTGCACAGTACGACGAGGCGAGCGGAGCGCTGCTCTTCGTATGCGGAGACCTCGGCCTCATTGAAACCGACGGTTACGGACAGGCGACGCTTGGTCTGTACGGCATGGTTGACATGGGCGCCACAGATTCCGAGGGCAACCCCACGCTGACTCTCGTAACAGGCGGTTATGCTGCCGCAGGGGCGGTAATGACCGACGCCTCCACAGCTACCGTAATAGGAAACACTCTCGAACTTGAAGGAGAAACGGGTTCATTCGATGTGGAAACCATGGAGTACTGCGCATTCCTGAGCGGAGAATATGAGGGATACTACCTTACATACACTCCCGCCGCACCCTTGTTCCCTCTGACAATGACCAAGGCCGCAGACACCGGCACTTCGTCAGTCGACAACAAGAGCATGGCTGCTAAGTTCGTTTCGCCCGACAACTCTGCAAAGGTATTCAACAGCAATGCCGCAGCATCCGGACTTCGTCAGGCGAAGGCAGTGAAATAATCCGCCGCACAAGAGTGGATATGAAATCCACATGGACGATACCCAGGCTGGCCACGACGGTCAGCCTGGTTTTTTTGTGCCCGTCTCTTAATTAAAAACAGACATGTCAAAGAACTGGTTTTGTTACACAATTTATATTATGTTAACCAATGCATATTTCCGCAGAACTATTGTCCTCATTATAACCTAACTTGGTCCTCGCCCGCCTCCTGCTACTGAGGCGGGCTAATTTCTGTCAAACATAAAACAAAAACGTTATGAAAACAAGACATGAGGACTCGTTCTTTTCATTCATGGAGTCCGTTGCGGAAAGACTCGAAAGGCTGGAAAAGCAAAGGACTGCCGAGACCTACATGAGCGCTCTCAAGAGCTTCAGACGGTTCGTAGGACGGCCGAGGCTGGCTTTCAGCGAACTCGACACCGACCTTACGGCTGCATACGAAGCTTATCTCATCCGAAGGCGCGGGCTCACCCCGAACACATCGTCATTCTACATGCGCATACTCAGGGCCGTATACAATCGCGCAGTAAATCAAGGACTTACAACACAGAACAATCCATTCAGAGGCGTTTACACGGGCGTCGCCAGGACCGCGAAGCGTGCGATTCCGCAGCAAGCGCTCCGACGCATCAGGGACATGCAGCTGCCCGAAGACGGTCCGCTCGCATTTGCAAGGGACATGTTCCTTTTCTCGTTCTACACCAGAGGGATGTCGTTCGTAGACATGGCCTACCTGCGTAAAACCGACCTGAAGAACGGTACACTCGCCTATCGGAGAAGGAAAACCGGCCAGCTGCTGCAGATACGCTGGGAGCCGTGCATGCAGGAGATACTCGAACGCCACGAAGCTACTGCCGAGTCGGAATTCCTGCTGCCAATCATCACCGACCCTTCCGAAGGACGTCGGCAATATGTACAGGCAAGCCACAGGATCAACAGGAACCTCAAGGCGATAGGCACGGCGGCAGGACTCGCCGCTCCCCTGTCAATGTATGTTGCGCGCCACACCTGGGCAAGCATCGCACGGAGCAGGCACATTCCCCTGTCGGTAATCAGCGATGGCATGGGCCACGACTCCGAAGCCACAACGCAGATCTACCTGGCATCAATCGACAATTGCGAGATAGATAAGGCCAACAGGTTGATAATTAAATCTTTATAAAAAATCTACCTTTATAAGATATCTACCTGTCAAGCGCAGGCTGCCTCCCGAGACAGCATGCGCTTGTCTATTATAGGACGATATCGGCAAGCTGCTCGGAAGACAGACCTGTAAGGGCGCTCACCTCCTCACGGGACATTCCAGACGCGAGGAGTTTTCCCGCAATCCGCACGGACGCCTCATAACTGCCTTTGGCCTCGCCTTGCTCGAGACCTTGTTCCCGCGCATAACGCAGTATGTTCTCGTAGTCTCTTTCAGTTATCATGTCAGTGTCGTATTGTTCTCTCTTGTCCCTGTCGAAAGCCGCTATCTCCCCGGCTCCGAACAGAGCCCGCAGTTCAGGCGATTCCAGTGCCTCCGGCAGCTCCACCGTCTGTCCCATGTTTTTCAGCGCCCATAGCCACTGTTCGGCTTCATCCATACACTCGGTAAAACCCTTAACGAACCGGTAGAGCTCCACAAATATACAACAAATTGTCTCGTCCTTCACCTGTCCTGTCTCTGATTCTCGGAAAGTATAGCGGGAGATGTACCTGCACCTCCAACGGTGATCACTGCGGTCAAAGCCGAAGTCCCTGTCGAGCAGCGCCACGAGGTAGACTGGAAGCAGTTCATAAGCCTGACCGTCGCCCTTCTCAGAACCGAGTGAGTATATCCTCGAGGCATAGTACACGCAGCGTCGGAAGAAGTTCCGTTGCGGGCTACGCTGCACCTCCACAATGAAGCGCGTTCTGTCGGAAGAGGTGCACCGCAAGTCCGACCCGCGAGGTCTTGTTCGAGAGGGTCACGCCGGGAATCTCTGTGGTGGCATAGTCCAGTTCGACCACCCTCCTCTCCGGAGGGAGCACGATGTTCAGAAGCGCCACAAGCAGCTGTCTGTTCGCCGGGTCGCACAGCACGGCCTTGAAGCCGGCGTCGGAGCAGAGGTTGACGAACCTCTGGATGTTTCCTGATTTCGAAGTCTGCATAATCCAAGTAGTTTTTTTAAGTCTTATATCACACAAAAAAGCAACAAGTCCGGAACTGTTCGTCCGGGACTTGTCGAGTATCGCGCATAAAGGTTATCTTGTTAGTAGGCGCTCGGCGTATCACGGACGCATCGGAATCTCAAAAGCATTGGCTTATGGTAAGGATCACCAGGTATAGCCCATTCACTTTCATTTTCGTTGTGAAGTACCAGATTCGTGCTAAAGTAGAATCCGTAACGTTCTCCATTTGTGTAGTACGGTGCCAAACCGTTGAAGGAGAAACTTGTGGCTATTCCCAGACCATAAGTTGGTCCTTCTGAAAGGCTAAATCCGTTAATACCTCGGAGACTCATCATGATCAGGAATTCCCTCTGGTTCGGCGGACGCCATCCTTCAGGGCAGATGTCGCGATTGTCGTTTGCATATATCTTGTCCCTCATTTCTGTCCATGTTATGCCTTCTTTGCTTTTGCTTCCATAGACTGAAGATAGAACGTCGAAACTTTTGAACGGTTGGTTGTTCTGGCTTCTTTCATGGTCAAGCGGAATGAACGAACCTTCGTCAGGAGCCGAGCGTAATGCTCTGGAGTTGATTACTCCGACATCAACGGTATTATAGGAGTTTTCGGATTCGCTGTCGTATTTCTGTCTGGAAATTTCAGCATAGTGCTCCGGAGCGTCGTAACTGTCGATAGATATACCCAGATTACGGATACAACGATAGTCGTAGCGTTCTGTACGTTCATCCCCGCTGCCATGCAGTTTTCCCCATGAAGCACCTTCCTCTGACCATAGAATCCAGAAATTAGTATTGTTCTGGCTATTACCGTTATATGTACTGGTCACAAGGTGATTCATAGTCGTGCCATCACCCGTATACATCCAAGCGCTTTCTTCAAGTGCAGGTTGGCCGATATACAAGCCTGAAAGCTGATCCTGGGCCGCAAGATACCAGTATATTTCGTTCTCATCGATTTTGTCATTGCCGTCGAGGTCGCGGTTGCGGGTTATGCAGGCATGGAAGGCGTCACGGTAGTCTTCAGTCAGCCCATCTGCATTTTCGATGCGCTGATCGACGGTCATTACATCGGTCCAGTTGATATCCCCGTCTTCATATCCGCCACTTCCAGAATCCGTATTGAGCCAAAAGTTCAGGAAGTTTGTCCTTCCGTCAGAACTGGTATTGGGTTTATTACCGCGATATAAATATGTCTTGGCATTCCATGTCAGCGGCCCGGTCTCATTAGTAGTTTCCAGGCCCCAGGCGGTCTTAAGATCCGGGTCATTTTCGTTGTAGATAGTCTTTATTGCCATCTGCGAAATCTTGACGAAAGAATGGGTGATGGAAGTATTCATGTCTTCGCTATAGTCAGTTGCCACCATCGGAGTGATGTTCAGCACGCGGTCATCGGTGTTGACATATTCTTTCCATAGCAGAAGGTCAGATTCATTCGTAGGCGGACTCCCGGGATGAACATAATCCTCTGTCCTCGGATCATAAAGATAAGTATATTCATCGCAGAATGCGGTTATGGCCACTTTGCCATCCTCATCGAACAGAGTCGAATTGCCGCTGACGGCTTCTTTGTACAGGTGTTTAAGCAACTGATTGATGTCTCTCAGACAAGCGTCATCGTCAATTGAACTTCCCCCAGATGAATAATAATAGTTGTCAGTATCATAACCAAGGTCAAGATATTTCTTAAAGGTCATTATCGTACTACCAACAAGCAGTTTATTGCCTGTATCATCGGCTATCTGGGCATCGACACTTTCGCTCTTGTCATCAAAAAATCTGACTCCCCCGTCATACGCCTGAGTGCCGGGGAACTTGACCATCTTGTCGGCGGTCTGGTTGAATTCCTCGTTTATGGCAAAGAGTATCCATTTGTAATCATATGGATAGCTGATAGCCTGACCGTCAAATTTTGTCGTTCCGAGAGGCGAACTTACATTCCATCCTGCTTGTTCCTGACCGCCCTGTTCAACATTGCGTATGATGTCCTCTCTGTCGAGTTCAAGAAGTATCCGCCCGTAGTGGGAATCCATGAGAAACTGCTGGCTGTCAGAGATGGAGAGGTCTCCTTCCGCTCCTGGACGTTCCTCTTTTCCGTCAATGCTTACCTCCACTTCGAACGAATTCACTCCGGTAATGAGTATATTGTAGACATACCGTACGTTACGGCGTACATCGTAGTTGTTTACGGCATCGATATCATTTATATCGTCAGCGCCTCCGGTTTCACCAAGATGGACAATGTATGTCACAGTGCCGGAGACATATTCATCCTCCATTTCATGAGTTGCAGGATTTTCCTGCTTCCGCGTATAGTTGAGATTACCGGAAATTTCGACAAAAGTGGAATTTTCGGGAGCATAGGTGAAGTTTCTTTCGTGAACCGGAGTCTTGCCGGTCACCGGATCAGCATTGTCCGCATCATACGGCCATGCCTCACGCATGACATAGAGATTTTCATAGTTCTTGCCGTTGGCGTTCTCCCTGTCCTTCGCATCTATGTTGATTTCGTTCGAAGGTACGGGACGATTCTCCCTCATATAGAAGGCGAAAAAGCCCGATGTCCCGTCGAAACTGTCGAAATGCTCAAAATTGTCATCATCCATGCAACTGAAATCTTTTTCAGTATCCTGCGCCGCATCCCATGTATTGTTTCCTGAACCTTTGGCTCTTTCAATAAGATAAGACTTATTGGGAATCCTATGGACTTTGTATGTAGGATTTTCAAAACTCACATTGGAAGCCCCATCTATCCTGACATCGATATTGAAGGTAACTTTCGCATCGAGACGGCGCAATTCAAGATTTGCGCCGATTCTTTCAACGCTTATGGAATTGCCGTTGACTGTCGGATTCAAATGAACATCTCCCAACTCAGCAACCATGAAGAAATAATTTCTTTCTACGCTGCCGGGAGCTATATCTATGGTCATGTTCCGGAGATTCGTTTCAGCGTCGGTTCCGTCATCCGCCAGATTGTCAAGATCCTGATCTACATCTGTAGAATAGTTGGCGATGCCGTAGAATGTAAGATTGCCGCCCAGTTCTTCCTCAGTTACTTTATAATCAGCTACTTCATAATCTGTAAAGAATCCGGGAATGATACCGCTCGAACGGTTTGATCCTTCGTCTTCCTTGGTATAGAATGACTGCAGGACAGAATCATATCGGGTTTCCTGTTCTTCGGTCAAACTTGGATTGGTGGTCACAAGGTACCTTCTGGAATGCACAAGATGCCCGTCCTCAGCAAAGAGCAGGACATAAAGATTTCTGACAGTGTTTTCGATTTCGACACTCTGTTGCGCTTTGGTATAAACGTCGGTGACATCAAGCTGGTAGCCGAGCTGGAAGTCAGACAACGGAACTATTTCTTTGGCAGGAGTCGGAACAAGTTCATTGGTGCAGGCTCCGTTGAGTAGCATGCATGCTCCGAAGAACAGTACAGATATATGTCTCGTGCTTTGTCTCATAATCAATTTAATCGAATTCAGGAACATCCATAGTCACTGTTTCATCCCAGTCAACAACTTCGTAGGTAAAAGAGCGGTCGGTATTGTCATGCAACTGACACCAGACTATGATTTTGGTGTTGCGGGGACTCTTAGGCAGGCTGATAACCTTGTCTTTCGAAGTTGCTGCTTGCCAACCTTTATCGACTGCATAAGAGTAGTAATGCGTATAGCTTACGCTTAAGGTTGTATAGTCTCCGTCAAAAGTGGCAGGCTCTCCGTTCCACTCGCCACCAAAAAAGGTATTGGGCAGAATATATTCCTCCCAAATCAGGCGGAAATAGTTGTCTGAATAAAATTCACCTGTAGTATATGGCTTGAATCTTTCTCCCGTCAGTCCATCGTGAACAATATTGTCCTCTGCGTTGAAAACATTGCCATCAAGAATATAGTCATTTTCGTCAGCTCCTTGAGGCTGGAAAATTTCAGTGCTGGAGACGGGATCTTTGAGAGCCATTTCGTTGATGGCGGTATAGTAATGTTCATAGTTATAGCTGTTGTCTTCGGGAAGATTATCATTCGCCCAGAACCAGACTTCCATTTTGGAGACGGCACGGGTGACCTGTATTGGAATTTCTTGCCATGAATTTCGGTTGGCGACCACTTCGAATTTGCGATCAGGTTCAAGGTTCGACATGGGGACCGCTTTACCGGGAGTTTCATCTGTTGTTCTCCGGAGTTTCCAGTTTTGTATGGTCTCGGGCGTCAAACCTTCGCGAGAGCTGAAATCAACTAGGTGCTCGCTATCATCAATGATTTCAAATCCGTCACATACAGGATTGAGAATCACATAAAAGTCTATATAGCCTCCTGCCGTAAGGTTCATGGGGAAAGTATCTTGACCGTCGATGTCCTTTTCGTAGAGATAACCGACGAGATTGTCCGAGCCGGAGGCGAAGGCGTAGATTACTATAGACCGGACTTCCTCGTGGTCGAGCGCCTTGGTGCCGTCGCCACCGAGCACGATCATCGTATTGTATTTTCCGGTCTCGGGAAGTTTTTCCTTGTTACAGCCGGTGAACAGGCACAGGCAGAGGGCTGTCGATACAATCAGCAGCAGAGCCATCACCTTATGCAATATGTGGTTATAGTAAATCATCCTGCCCATTGTAATTAGAGTTCGGGGAACACAATCTCTGTGTTCCAGCCGATTACATCGATGGTAAGCTCACCGTCTTCGGACTGGGCGAGCCTGAACCTGATGTTGACCATCTGCTCGTTGCGCTCGTCGACGGTGATATCGAGATTATCCATAATATCAGAGAGAGGACGGTCGTAGATAGCCTCTCCGTTGTCGTTGCGAACTATGCTGAGCCTGGCTTCAGTACCGTTGTCAAAGCGGGGCACGAGGTAGTCGGCAACATATGAGGCGTCCTCGTCAGGATGGTCGTAGAGAACCGGTACGTAGTCCGTAACTTCGTCAGAGGGAGTATTGGTAAAGTCGATGAGAGCGGAGTGGTTGCCGTGAGTGAGACTTACGGTCGCGTCAGCGGCGCTGTTCTCGCCATTGTACATGGCCAGCACGCCGGCACTGCGGAGCGCGGCAAAGCCGAGAAGTTCCACCTTCATCATTATATAAGAAGCTTCATAGACTACAGTCTCCTTGACAGCCTGCAGCGTCAACGGAACATTGAGGTCGACCGTGCCGAAATAAAGTTCCTCAATGCCGGACGGAACATCGCCGCCGGCATATTCGGAACTGGTGATCACTTTGCCCTCGGTATCGATAGCGCTTCCCTCTCCGGCATTACCCCAGCAGACTATGCGGTAGTCGCCGGGGATCAGCCTGAGGTCGGCGCCCTGTCTGACAGCAAGCTCCTCCCTGGATATTTCCATAGTCTGGTGGAGCCGGCCTGAGGGCAGCTCGTAGACATACATCAGCACGGAGTCGATGCGGTCCGGGAATATATCCACGATTCCGTTGCCGAAATACTGGAATTCAAGATCCACCGGCGTCTCGCAGTCATCGATATTCTCCCTGATGCACCCGGTGAGGCACATGCAGGCGATGAGAAGTGCTGATATGTATCTAAGAGCTTTCATTATGGTTTATCTGCTACTAGTCGAATACAGGGTAAACGTTCCTTACATCGAAGCCAACGACCTTGACAACTACGTAAACATTGAACTGGTCAGTGTCTTTGGTAGATACGGAAAGGTTGACAGGCTCGACTACTACTTCCTGAACCTTATAGATAAGGCCGGGCTTTACAGTGAGTTCGGTCTGCTGATCATCGTTCAGGAACTTGGTGACATTGGCGTATGCAATTCCGTCAGTGCTGTTGGGCCAGGCGACAGCATTCTGCAGCTGCTGCTTGAGATTGTTGTCAGCGACATCCTGCCAGCTGTCGGAAGTATTGTCCTGAACAGAGGTGTAGCTAATGGTCAGATTCTCAGGCTTCTTGAACTGGAAATGCAGTGCGGGGCATGCTGCGCCGAGGTCAACGACATCGTCGGCAGTTGCGCTGCGGTCAGAGAGACTGTAAGGCACGAAGAAGTTGAAAGGAACAACAACCGCGCTTGCATCGGAGCCGCCGTCGAAAAGGTAATTGGTTGTATCACTGGTAGTTCCTACGTGGGCAGTAGTGAAATCCTGGTAACCGTTGTTGTAGTTGGCATAGCTTATGCCGTCATTCTGATCGTCGGAGAGTCCAGTCCATTTGCCTTCAGCAATGGGGCTTACACCTTCATTGAAACCGGGGGTCGAGAAGAGTTCGGCAGTCCAGTCTTTGATAACGGTCTTGTTGGGGAACAGAGGTGATGACTTATAGAAGTTGGACATGTAGATTCCTATGAGATCTGCATCGAATCCAGTCCACTCAACTTTATACTTGACATCAGGATCAGTATCGTCGCAAGGTTCGAGAACCTTTACCCCTTCATTGTCAACTTCCTTGAAATAGGTGGTTCCTGAGGTCTTGACCCCGACCTTGCTAACTTCGAATCTTGAAACTACAGGACGGATTGACAATTCAGCTTTCCAGTATTCAGCACCCACTGCTCCGTCACCTACGACAACTTCTCCGGCATTGGCAGAGATCTGAGTGTCTCCTAAGGGCTGAAGCTGAGTGCATGCTCCGGCATAAGGCATGAGGTTTTTATCGACATCGATATTCTCAATCTTGAGAAGTTCGTTGATAGCCTTTACATTTACATTTTCTTGAACAGCTCCGCCATAGGTAATGGTCTCCGGAGCAAGCTCTCCATTCGCCGTAACATATACTCCGCTGACTGCGTCAAGACCGATGAACTTGACACCATTGCTGGCGGCATCGACAAGTTTGTCCCAGATTACCCCGGC
Organism: Bacteroides sp. CAG:1060_57_27; assembly: GCA_001915575.1. Taxonomy (GTDB): domain Bacteria; phylum Bacteroidota; class Bacteroidia; order Bacteroidales; family UBA932; genus Cryptobacteroides; species Cryptobacteroides pullicola. The sequence goes on from MNQT01000027.1 coordinate 83,165, forward strand.
AGGCGTGTCCTCGCCAGCGTCACTGCTTGTAGCATTGTAAGCATACTTGATGTCACCGGCATCGTTGGTGAAATAAATCTGAAGACTTTCGTAGTCATCGCCAGCAACGAAACCTGATTCGAGTTCGTCATCTACAGCCTTGGTAGCCACTCCGCCGAAGTTGATGCTCAGTGCAATGGATTTGGTCCCCTCATCTACGGAAGGAGCAGGGTCCTTCTGGCAGGAGGTCAATGCCGCTGATGCCAATAGCGCCAGTGCGGCGAAAATAAAGGTAAACTTTTTCATATCAGATAGATTATCTATATTCTCTTTCGCGTTATAATTGGAACATCACTTTCTCGAGCTCTTCGAGGTTGTGCCCGGCTTCGGCTGAACCGGCCTCTACTGCGGTCTGGAAGGCATGCCGTGCAGCATCGTAATCGCCTGTCTCAGCCTTGAGTATTCCTAATGTGTTGAGAAGCACAGGCTCGGCGCGTCCATTGAGCAGCAAGACGGCATCTTCAGCCTTACCCGCTTCGCGCAGCGCAAGAGCCGCCGTCTGGAGTGCCGCAAGGTCGTCAGGGTACGTCTTTACGGCCGCAAGCAGTATCTGCATATATATCGGGCTGTCTTTCCCATAAAATTCGGCAGCAGCCCTGAATTCGTCTACGCTCAGCAGTTCAGGCCTTTCATTCCATAGACGTGCAGCTTCCTCAGCAGAAAAATCCCTGATACTGTATTCTATGGTATATTCCGTACGGCGAAGCGACGGGAGTATATTCTCGCGCAGGTAGTCATAAAGTCCAGAATCCCCCTTGAACATCTTCTCGCACTCGCTCCCGTTGCTGGAGTTGAGCCTGCTGCGGATTGCCTCGAGGGTTGCGTTGCCGGCGACCTCGGGGTCGGCCGCCACGGCGGCAAACAGTCCTTCCCAGTCCTCGCCTATGCTGCTTACTGACACCAGATTATCCGAGAGGCCCGGAATCTGGGACTTGACATATTCAGCAAGACTCTCAGCTCGATTGAGTGCGAGCGAGCGGTTGAATTCTTCAGGGCCGTCAGGCGATGCATAACCGATGAAACGAATTCCGTGAATGGTGAACACGGAGGGGTCGGATGCCGCTTCCACAGAAGACAACACTACCTCGAGTATCTCAGCGTTCCCAGAGAAGTCGGGTCTGATGTCGTATCTGTTTATTATGAACTTAAGATCAGCTCTCTGCGTAAAACTGCGCATCTTGTCGTCACCTGCGGGCGTTGGAGCAAAGGCCCATTCAGGAGCATATCTCTCCAGGACACCGCCGACAATTAGCGAATCCTCATGCTCCACGCATTCGGCACAACCACTGACAAGCTCGTAGAATACGAGCCTTGCACCAAGCATGTCAGGCGAATAAGGAATGCGCGACACATAGTCTACAGGACTTTTGTGAGCATCACTGCGGATTATGACGCTGTTCTCCGGTCTCTGCACTCCGGAAAGCACAGCCAGTCTGTCGACTGCATTTGCGCGTATGCGTCCGTGTCTACATAGATGGGACTGAATGCATAGGAATATGTACGGTCTGCCGTCTCCAGAACAGGAAGTATGCACGAGGAGTGCTGAGGCGCTATCTCCGGAGCACTTTCAATGTCTATGACCCCCTTGAGTTCAGCATATTTCCCTGAATCGGATACTATGTTTACTTTCCACGCGTCTCCGCCGACGATGCCGAGGAACGATTCCTGCGCCTGCGCTACGGAAGCAAATGGAAAGGCAAGCAGCGCTGCGGCAAGTATGTTTCGTGTATGAAGTCTCATCTCAGGATTTTATTGAATCATGAATATTATGCTTACCAGCAGCTTAGTTAGCGTAAATCTGTTGGAATACCCTTCATCGAGCTGCTCGCCGCATCTGACACACTCATACTTCTCATATTTGGTACCTACATAACCGGCACCGACTTCGGCCTCGATACTCCAACGCGGCGAGAGTATCCATTGATAGCCGTACCCAACACCGGCTCCGTACATCCAGCCCTCGTACCTGTGATCCTTGAGCTCCTCGTAGAAATTGAATGGGAAATATGGATTGGCCATATTGAATTCGCCACCTATCAGATGGGCGCCGACAAAATGTCCGTTAAAAGCCTCGCAGAACCAGTATCTCGCTTCAGGCTGTACCATCCACTGCTTCTGCTTGCGGTAATCGTCGAAGTTCCAGGGATTGTAGTTACCTGACAGATCGAGCGTCCACTTAGGTGCGACTGCGGCTTCCACACCAAGGTTGATGGTTGCAGTGGCATCTGACAGTAGATTCGTTTTCACGGCAAGGCTCTGACCATGGAGAACCTGCGTGGAAAAAACTGCCAAAACAATAGCCAGTACTACTATATTACGATGTCTCATCGGCACAGTTTATGGATTGCTTACACTAAATCTTGCGGTTCTCTCTTAACGAGAGA
>MNQT01000027.1:85632-189871 GCA_001915575.1 Bacteroides sp. CAG:1060_57_27
CGGAAATTAAAAACAATGAAAATTATTTCAATTAAGCCGCACAGTAATTCGCAGAATATATTAACTTTGCAGCATTAATAACCATCTCTCGTTAAGAGAAAAAAATCTCTCGTTAAGAGACGGGAAATTTTCGATAAGATTCTTCAATTTTCCGGTTTTTTCCATCTTGTATGCTTGCTTTGGAGCCGTGCCGTATGCATATTTGCGGCAAGGACATTATAGCTGAACGGACAGTGGAAAAGTCTCCGGCGAAGAGACACCTCGACAAGGACTTCGGTTCCGGTCGGGAAAGTACCACGAGGAAGCGCCCCTGCCAGCCCGCCATGTTTTCCGGCAGGTAGAGACAGGACAGGTGGAAGACGAGACTATTTGCTCAAAAGGCCCGCCCGGTGAGTGTTTGTGACGCAGCTGCAAGATTTGAGTCATAATCTTGCGCCATTTCCCAAACAAATTGTAAATTTGCACCATTCTGCGCCTGTCCCGGCCCTGCCGGGCAGAAGAATGTCAAGAGCCAAAGGATGTCAAGACTGAAGAAAGAGACAATACTTGAAAACCTGACCGTGCAGAGCGTTGCCGCGGAGGGCAAATGCATCGCGCACACCCCGGAGGGGCAGGTCGTGTTCATTGAATACGCCGTGCCGGGGGATGTCGTCGACGTCAGGGTTACGGTGAAGAAAAAGAACTACCTCGAAGGTCGCATAGTGCGCCTGGTGGAGCCCTCGCCCGACCGACTGGAGCCTTTCTGCGAACATTTCGGTGTCTGCGGAGGCTGCCGCTGGCAGCTGCTCCCCTACCGTATGCAGCTGGAGGCCAAGCAGAGGCAGGTCTTCGACCAGCTCTCGCGCATAGGACATCTCGAACTCCCCGAGATCAGTCCCATCATCCCGTCCGACAAGACCGAGTTCTACCGCAACAAGCTGGAGTTCACCGCCTCGGACAAGCGCTGGATCCTCCCCGGCGAAACCATAGCCGAAACTCCCGCCGAAGCCTTCGGGAACATCCCCGCAGACCGTAGACAGGGGCTCGGCTTCCATGTGGGCAAGTTCTTCGACAAGGTGCTCGACATACATAAATGCTACCTGCAGAGAGACCCCTCCAACGACATCCGCCTGTTCATCAGGGAATATGCGGTAGGCCATGGCATACCCTTCTACAATATAAGGGAGAACCGCGGCATCTTCCGCAACATGTTCGTGCGCACTACCGACGACGGGCAGGTGATGCTGATAGTATGCTTCGCCGCCGACTTCGACGGCCGTGAGGCGATGCTGGATGCGGTCGCGCAGCGTTTCCCGCAGATTACCTCGCTCTACTATGTCATAAACGACAAGCTCAACGACAGCATCGCCGACCGTGAATGCATACTCTACCGCGGCGACGAGGCGATCTACGAGACCATGGAGGGCCTGCGCTTCAGGATAGGGCCCAAGTCGTTCTACCAGACCAACAACGCCCAGGCGCTGAAGCTCTACCGCACCGCACGCGAGTTCGCCTCGCTCACCGGTACAGAGACGGTATTCGACCTCTACACCGGTACAGGCACGATAGCCCAGTTCGTAAGTTCCAGGGCAGGCAAGGTCATCGGAGTGGAATATGTGCCCGAGGCCATCGAGGACGCGAAGACAAACGCCGCCGGCAACGGAATCACCAACTGCAGCTTCTTCGCCGGCGACATGAAGGACATACTTACTCCCGCGTTCATCGCGGAGCACGGCAGGCCGGATGTCATAATCACCGACCCTCCGCGCGCCGGGATGCACCCCGACGTGATAAAGACCATAATGCAGGCCGCTCCGCAGAGGATAGTATATGTCAGCTGCAACCCCGCCTCGCAGGCGCGCGACCTGCAGGCACTTAGCGGCATGTACAGGATAACGGACGTACAGCCGGTGGACATGTTCCCGCACACTCAGCATGTCGAGAACGTCTGCAGGCTCACCCTAAGGGAAGGACAATAGACAAAACTACATAACAAGATGAGATTCTCTCCAACGAAGTACAAGCTGATGAATGTGGCTACGGGCAGGGTCTTCGACGACGAAGGCTGGACCCTTTCCGATCCGCACGGCGGCCCCGCATCACTGCTCAGGGCAGTCTATGAGAACAAGAAGTTCACCCCCAGGGACCGTCTTCCCGGCATATACCGCTATGCCGACTGGATGCCCATAAAGAGGATACTGCGCAAGTCATGCGCCCCCGTCACCTACAAGTCCGAGGGCCTCGCGGCGCATCTCGGACTGGAAAACCTGTTCATCACCTTCTCGGGCTACAATCCAGAGATAGGCGCGGAGATGCAGACCTGCTCCTTCAAGGAGACCGAGGCATACACCGTGCTCGCCAAGATGGAAAGGCGCGAAGACAAGGTGCTCATAGTACAGTCCGCCGGCAACACGGCGAGGGCATTCGCACAGGTATGCTCCGACAACTTCATCCCCGTGGTGATATGCATCCCCGAGGACAGCAAGCATGACCTGTGGTTCAAGAGGCGCCTGAGGGACTGCGTCAAGCTCGTGGCCGTTCCCCACGGCTGCGACTACTACGACGCCATAACCGTCGGCGAGAAGCTCGCGCAGGACTCCATGTTCTTCCTCGAGGGAGGTGCCAAGAATGTCGCAAGGCGCGACGGAATGGGCACGACCGTGCTCAGCTTCGCTGAGTTCACGCACCATATTCCCGACGCCTACTTCCAGGCCGTAGGCTCCGGCACCGGGGCGATCGCGGCATGGGAGAACGCCGAGAGACTCGCCCAGACAGGCGACTTCGGCAAGAACAAGATGAGGGTCTATGTGGCCCAGAACAGCCCGTTCTCGCTGATGTACGACTCGTGGAAGGCCGGTTCGAGGGAGCTCGTGGACCTTTCTCCCGAGCAGGGACGCCGCAACGCGGAAATGATACTCGCGAAGGTGCTCGCCAACCGCAAGCCGCCCTATTCGCTTGCCGGAGGGCTCTTCGATGTGCTCAGCGCCAGCAAGGGCGACACCTTCGTTTGCTCCAACGACGATCTGCTCTACAGCATGCTGCTGTTCCGCAACCTCGAGGGCTACGACCTGCTTCCCGCGGCCTGCGCCGCCGTCGGAGCGCTGATACAGGCCGTGCACTCGGGCAAGGTCAAGAAGGACGAATACGTGATGCTCAACTGCACCGGAGGCGGCACGCTCGGCGCCATGAGCCGCGGCTACAAGGTCAAGGAACCCGACCTCATAGTCGGCCCCGACATCGAAGCCGACAGGCTGATCTCCCTGGTGAAAGAACTGTTCTAGAAGCTTAGCGCAATCGAGAAGTTCAGGGCATAATATCCTGCGAAGTTGCTCAGGATATTGTGCTCTGAAACATATCCGGGTCCCTCGGGATCAGGGATCTCCGGACTGTCGAACGCGCATCCGGCGCTCAGTATGAAGTCGAGGTTGGCGGTAGGCGACAGCTTGAACCTGTAGCCCTCGCCTATCATCGCCATATACCCGAGCCTCGTGCGCATGCCCAGGCGCGAACTGAACCCCAGGGAGGCGTCCGCGCAGGAGAAGAACCCGTCATGCTCCACGCCGGAAGGGAAGAACGAGTACCTGAGGCCGAGCGGGAAGAAGCGCTCGTCGCGCGAGACGCCCTTGTATCCGGCATTGACGGCGACCACGCTCCGGCGCGAGAGCTCGTAGCCGAGCGTGACCAGCGCGTATCCGTTGGACCCGGACCTGAATCCGCTCTCGGAACTGTGCAGCCGGTATCCGTCGTGGCTGAGGATGTTGAAGCCGTGGTGATAGAACAGCCCCTGCGAATAGCCCAGCTCTATGCCCAGGGAAAGGCGGCTCGCGAACGGGGTGTCGCCCAGGCGCGCGCTGAGCTTCACCGGAAACGCCGCGAGAAGCAGCGGCACCAGCACGGCGGCGGCAAGCGGCCTTCCTGAATGTATGATGCGGAAGCGTCTCATGCGTCAGAACCTGTAATAGATGCAGAGCCTCGGCAGCAGCGCCGAAATGAACCCGCGCCTGTATGCCGATATTATGGTCGTGCCGCTGTCCGCGTCGCGCCGGAAATGCAGGCCGGGCGCAAGGCAGAGGCTCAGGTCGACCGTGACCCTGCGGTCGAAGTCGAACGCGAGGCCCAGGTCGCACGCCAGGGCGGCCACCAGTCCCCTGCCGTGGCGGAGGGCACGGTCGGTAGTGCTGAACATCCCCGACTCGTAGTCGTGCACATAGCCACCGAGGAAGCCGGCGCCGGCATACATCGAAAGCCTGGAATATTCGAAGTCGTAGACCTTGAGGATGTAGCTGTGAGTGTAGCTGGCGACGAACCCCGCCTCGGCAGTCCTGCCCGAGTATACGCCGTACATGTCGGCATAGAGGTTGACGCAGCGGATCTCGTCGCCCCAGTCGTTGTCGAACTGCAGCGACAGCCCGAGTCCGTCGGGAGAGAAGAAGGCTCCGGTGCGTATTTCCCTGGCGCCGGTCCGCAGGCATGCGGCAAGCAGAAGCACGGACACGGACAGTATGTACACCAGACTCCTCATAGGGACGAAGATAGCCAAAACTTTGATTTTATCCTACAAAGTTGTACCTTCGCATGGAAGATACTAAAAATCCTAACCGAATGTCAGTAGAAATTAAAGAAGTGAGAACCCGCAGTGAACTGCGCAAGTTCGTGAATTTCCCTGAACTGCTCTACAAAGACAATCCCTGTTACGTACCGCCGCTCGTGTTCGACCAGATGGACACACTCGACCAGAAGAAAGGCGCCGCCCAGGAGTTCTGCGAATCCAGGCTGTACCTCGCATATAAGGACGGTAAGCCCGCAGGAAGGGTCGCCGCCATAGTCAACAATCTGGCGAACAGCCAGTGGAACCACAAGGAAGTGCGCTTCGGCTGGTACGACTTCATAGACGACACGGAGGTGTCGTCCGCCCTTATGGCCAAGGTCGAGGAGTTCGGGCGCGAGAAAGGCATGGAATCGGTCGTGGGGCCGCTCGGCTTCACGGACTTCGACCCCGAGGGACTGCTGATCGAAGGATACGACGAGCTCAGCACCATGGCGCTCATATACAACCACCCCTACTATGTCAAGCACATTGAAGACCTGGGATTCCGCAAGGACGCCGACTGGATAGAGTACAAGATACACATCCCCGAGAAGCTTCCCGACAAGGTGGAGAGGGTCTCGGCGATAATCAGCGAGAGGGCCGGAGTGCATGTGCGCAGGCTCACCCGCAAGATAATAAAGGAGGAGGACTACGGGCACAAGATATTCAAGCTCATCAACGAGTGCTACAAGGACCTGTACAACTTCACCGTGCTGCCCGACCACATGGCCGACAAGTACCTCGGCTTCTACCTCACGATACTCGACCTCAGCTTCGTCAGCGTCGTGGAGAGGAACGAGGACAACGAGATAGTCGCATTCGGAATCACCATGCCCTCGATAGCGAGGGCCCTCCAGAAGTCCAGGGGAAAGCTCTTCCCCTTCGGATGGTGGTACCTGCTCCGCTCGCTGTTCATCAGACGCGAGGAGGGAGTCGAGATGCTTCTCGTGGGAGTCAAGCCCGAATACCAGAACACGGGGCTCAACTCGCTCGTTATGGTCGACCTGTTCAAGAGATTCACCAGGGCAGGGATGAAATGGGCCGAGACCAATGCGATACTCGAGACCAACCTCAAGAACCAGAACCAGTTCAAGGCGTACGACCCGGAATGCAAGAAGAGAAGGCGCTCGTACATCAAGGAACTGAAATACTAGCAGGCAGATGCCGGAAATCCAGACCAGAGTCCTGCCGCCGCTCCCGGAGCGCATGCGGCCCAGGTCGCTGTCCGAATATGTCGGGCAGAGGCATCTCATAGGCGAAGGCTGCGTGCTGCGCAGGATGATAGATTCCGGCAACCTCTCGTCGTTCATACTCTGGGGGCCGCCCGGCGTCGGCAAGACGACCCTCGCCCGCATCATATCCACTACGCTCGAGAGGGAGTTCTACACCCTCTCCGCAGTAAGCGCCGGAGTGAAGGACGTGCGCGAGGTCATAGACAAGGCCAGGTCGAGCTCCCTGTTCAGCCCGACCGGGGCGCCGGTACTCTTCATAGACGAGATCCACCGCTTCAACAAGGCCCAGCAGGACGCCCTGCTCGGGGCTGTGGAGGCCGGGACCGTGGTGCTCGTCGGCGCCACGACCGAGAACCCCTCGTTCGAAGTCATCAGCCCTCTGCTGTCGAGATGCCAGGTGTTCGTGCTCAAGAGCCTCGACGCCGACGATCTCGACACCCTGCTGCGCCGCGCGATAAGCACCGACGAACTCCTGTCGAAGCGCGACATCGAGGTGCGGCAGACCGGAGCCCTGTTCCGCCAGAGCGGAGGGGACGGCAGGAAGCTGCTCAACATCCTGGAGCTCGTCGCCGACTCGCAGGCGTCGAAAGACAAGGTCATAATCGACAACAGTACCGTGACGGAATGCCTTCAGCAGGGTGTCGCCATATACGACAAGGACGGAGAGATGCACTACGACCTTATCTCCGCCTTCATCAAGAGCGTCAGGGGATCGGATCCCAATGCCGCCGTATACTGGATGGCCCGCATGCTCGACGGAGGCGAGGATCCGCTGTTCATCGCCAGGAGGCTGTGCATACTCGCCGCCGAGGACATAGGACTCGCCAATCCCAACGCCCTGCTGCTCGCGGAGGCCACCTTCCGTATCGTGCACGGCATAGGCATGCCCGAAGCGCGGATTCCCCTGTCGGAATGCGCGATATACCTGGCATCCTCTCCCAAGAGCAACTCCGCATACCTTGCGATAGACGCCGCACTGCAGGAAGCGAGGAGCGACAGCACGGCCTCGGTACCGCTGCACCTGCGCAACGCCCCTACCAAGCTCATGGAGGAGCTCGGCTATGCCGACGGCTACCGCTACGCGCACGACTACCCGGGACATTTCGCAGACCAGGAGTTCATGCCCGACAAGCTGCGCTCCAAGGTCTTCTACGAGCCTCAGCCGAACCGCCACGAAGACACCCTGAAGTCCTATCTGCAGGGCTGCTGGCCGAAATACTACGGCAAGAAATAACTCTGCACAAGCCATGGACATTCCCGAAACCATAGAGGCACAGAGGAGCTTTTTCCTGAGCGGAGCCACGCTGCGCCGCAACTTCAGGGAAACCATGCTGCGCAAGCTGCTCGACGCGCTGGACAGATATGAGGACGAACTCTATGCCGCACTGTGGAAAGACCTGCACAAGTCCCGCCAGGAGGCCTACCTCACCGAAACGGGCATCGTCCGGAGCGAGATACGTACACATCTGAGGCAGCTGCGCTCCTGGATGAAGCCCGAAAGGCATCTGCCCTCCGCCGCGGTGGCGCCCTCGGGCGCGAAAGTCATGAGCGAACCTCTCGGATGCGCGCTGATAATAGCCCCCTGGAACTATCCGGTGCAGCTGCTGCTCAATCCCCTCGTCGGAGCGATATCCGCAGGATGCACGGCCGTGCTCAAGACATCTCCTGCCGTCCCAACGGTAGCGGCAGTGCTGGAGAAACTGGTTTCGGACACCTTCCCTCCCGAATATGTCGCGGCCTTCGGCGGTCACAGGGACGTGAACACGGAACTGCTCAGCCTGAAGTTCGACATCATATTCTTCACCGGCAGCCCCGCCACAGGCAGGGTCGTAATGGAGGCGGCAGCGCGCCAGCTCACCCCGGTAGTCCTGGAACTCGGGGGCAAGAGCCCATGCATAGTCGACGCCGGAGCCGACATCAGGACGGCCGCGAGGAAGATTGCCTGGGGCAAGAGCCTGAACGCAGGCCAGACCTGCATAGCGCCGGACTACCTGATGATACACAGCTCGCGCAGGGAAGAGTTCGTCGCGGAATTCGGCAGGGCGCTCGGGAGGCTGTACGGCCCCGATCTCCAGGCCTGCGGCCACTACTCCAGGATGGTAAGTACAGAAGCCTTCGACAGAGTAAAATCATATATAGACTCGTCCGAAGTCCTGTACGGCGGAAGGTGCTGCCGGGATTCGCTCTTCATAGAGCCTGCGCTGGTGCTTCCGTCCGGTCCGGACGCCCCGGTGATGCAGGAGGAGATCTTCGGCCCGGTGCTGCCTCTGCTGGAGTTCGGTTCGCTCGGGGATGCCCGGGAATTCATAGTCTCACGTCCCTCGCCGCTCGCGCTGTACTATTTCGGGCCTTCGGAGCAGGGCAGGCATCTGGCACAGACCATACGCTGCGGAGGTATGTGCATCAACGACATCATAATGCATATCGCCGCCGGCAATGTGCCTTTCGGCGGCATCGGAGAATCAGGCATGGGCTGCTACCACGGCCGGGACAGCTTCCTCGCATTCTCGCACAGGAAGACGGTGCTGGAGTCCCCGAAACGGCTCGACCTGCCTTTCAGGTACCCTCCCTACAGGTTTTTCGCGCTTATAAGGAAAATCCTCGGCTGACGCGGCCCGGGCCGCGCAGGTCCGCCACTCCCCCGGGTTACGGGAGAGGGATCTTCAGCTCCTGACCGGGCCGTATCCTGTCGCTCTTGAGTCCGTTCGCCTCCTTGATGTTCTCGGCGCTCACTCCGGGATAGAGCTTGGCGATATTGTAGAGGGAGTCTCCCGACTTGACCGTGTAGTAAGACCCTATGGTGTATGTCCTGCCGGAGCCAGACGACGATGACTGCTGCGAGGCTGCGGCTGCCGCGGCCTTGGGAGATGCGCCGTAGATATAGAGAGTCTGCCCGGCGCGTATGTTGGACGAGCGCAGGTTGTTCCACCTCTTGAGCTGGCTGACGCTGACCCCGTAGCGGCCCGCTATCTTGCCGAGATAGTCCCCGCTCCTCACGCGGTAGGCTATGCGGCCCTGCGCAGCCTTGCTGCCGGAATTCTGCACGTCCCTTATCACCCTTGAACTCAGCAGCGAGTCCCTCTTGTAGCCGTACAGCGAGTCAGGTTCCGCCGCGAGGAACGCTCCCGTCCAGCTGGAAGGGAGACGGAGTATGTAGCTGTGGTTGTCGCCCGGTATTATATTGTTGAAATACTGCGGGTTGAGAGTCTCGATTTCTTCGATCGGGACGCCCACCACATCGCTTATCTGCCTGAAATGCAGGTTCTTCCTTATCTCGAAGGTGTCGGTTGCGGCCGGCATGCCCACGTCCTGCGGCTCGATGCCGTATTCCTGGTGGTATGTCATCGCATACATGACTCCGACGAACGCGGGTACATAGCCCCTCGTCTCACGGGGCAGGTAGGGATATATGTCCCAGTAGTCCATGCTGCCCCCCGCCCTCCTTATTGCCTTGGAGACATTGCCCGCGCCGCAGTTGTAGGAGCTCATCGCGAGCGCCCAGTCGCCGAATATCCTGTAGGCGTCGGAAAGGTATCTCGCCGCCGCGTCCATGGACTTCTCCACATCCATCCGTTCGTCGACATACGAGGTGATCTCGAGTCCGTAGCTGCGTCCGGTGGCATACATGAACTGCCATATTCCCTTGGCCCCGGCACGCGATGTCGCCGTAGGGTTGAGCATGGACTCCACGATAGCCATGTACTTGAGCTCGAGCGGCAGGGAATACTTGCTCAGTATGTCCTCGAAGACGGGGAAATAGTACTGGCTGAGCCCGAGGATCCTGCCCATGCGCTCCTTCATCTTCTCGGAATAGAGTATGATGTAGTTCTTGACATTGTCGTTGAAGGGCAGCGAGATGAAGGAGTTCATGTCCGCAAGGCGGCGGACCATCTCCTCGTCGCTCACGTCGGAGGTGAAGCGCACGGAATCCATGTCATATTCGTGCACCGCGTCGAAATCGCTTATGGCATAGCTGCGGTACCACAGCTGCAGCAGGCTGTCGGCCACCTCGGGCGTGTAGTCGAACTCGGGCTCCTCCGCCTCCGGTTCGTTTCCGACATACAGGCTCATCAGCAGGCTGTCTTCGTGGCTGCGCCTGCTTTCAAGGCTGTCGAGCAGGGTCTGCAGCGAGTCAAGGCTGAAGCGGAGCACTTCATTCTCCGCGAGCAGAGCCTTCCGGGTAGGCCGGTTCTGTGCGGCCGCATCCATGGCAGGCAGGAGCAGCAGCACGAACAGCAGTATAGAGGTTTTCCGTATCATCGTCAGAAGTTGATTCCGAGCCTCAGTCCGACCCCGACATTTCCGCCGGCAAGACCCGCCGAGGCAAGCTGGTTGTCAGGAAGCATGACGGCCGGACCCACCCTCATCGAGATGTCGTCGTTGACCTCGAAGCCGTGCATGTACGAGAAGACATTGGCGTCTATTATCTGCAACAGGTACACCGCAGCCGTCGCCAGCAGCGAATAGTCCCTGTAGCGACGGTATATGTTGCGGTAGTAAAGGGCCTGGTCGGCGGTGAAGGGCCCGTCATAGGACGAGTCCGCGCTGCTGGCCTCGATGTATATGTTCCTGAAGCGTTCGAAACTCTTGGAGAAAGTGAAGTAATAGTGCAGGCCTGCGACCATGCCGCCTATATATATAGGCACCTTCCAGTATTCCTTGTTGTAGATCTGGCCAAGCCCGGGCACGAGTATGGAATACAGCGTGGCCTTGCCGGCATGTGGGTAGTCGTTCGGACGGTAGCTGACGACTCCGTCCATCAGCGTGGCCCAGTAGGCGACTCCGGCTCCTATGAAGCAGAGCGTCGAGGCCTTCGTATCGCCCCGGCTGCGGAAATAGAACCCTCCGCCGAGCCCGGCTCCTATCGTACCGTAGACTATAGGCAGCTTCCAGTACTGCCTGTTATAGATCTGGCTTCCGCCTATGAACACCGCCGAGCCGGCAAACATGTTGCCTACCTTGAGCTCGTTCTTGTGCCCGAGACCGCCGAAATACTCCTTCAGGGAGAACAGCACCTCGACAGAGTCCTGCTGGCTGGGATCGTCCGAGTTATACTGCTGCGAGAACGCCTCCTCGCGGAACTGTGCGGCAGCGGACGGCGCGAAAAACGCCGCAGCCGTGGCGACCGCAAGCGTGGCGAGCAACAGAGAGAGGCGTCCCGTCATCAGAGCTGCTTTTCTTCGAGCGCCTTCACAAAAGCCCTCACCTCATCGTCCGAACTGAACCTGATAGTCATCGTTCCCTTGCCCGAGGCGCTCCTCTTCAGAGAAATCTCGCTGGAAAAATACTTGCCGACCCTCTCGAGTATGCGGCGGTAGTCGTCAGGCAGCTGCGGAGCCTGCTTCGAGGATGCGTCCTTCGGAGCGGCGGCAGGTTCGAGCTGTATCTTGCGCACCAGGGCTTCGAGTTCCCTTACCGACATTCCGTCGCGGATCACGAGGTCGCACAGGCGTTCCTGCATCAGGGGATCGTCCACGCCGAGTATCGCCTTGGCATGGCCGGCGCTCAGCAGCCCCACCTTGATGTCATGCTGCACTTTGGCCGGAAGCTTGAGGAGCCTTATGGTATTGGCTACGGTAGCCCTCTTCTTCCCCACCCTGTCGGCCAGAGTGTCCTGGGTCAGCGAACATTCATCTATAAGGCGCTGATAGCTGAGGGCCAGTTCGATAGGGTCGAGGTTCTCCCTCTGCACATTCTCGACTATGGCCATTTCGAGCATGCCCTGGTCGTTGGCATCGCGTATGTAGGCAGGCACCGTGGTGAGCCCGGCCATGCGGCAGGCCTTGTAGCGGCGTTCGCCGCTGATTATCTGGTAGCGCCCGTCGGAGATGCGGCGCACCGTGATGGGCTGGATGAGCCCGAGCGTGCGTATAGACGATGCAAGTTCCTCGAGCGCAGCCTGGTCGAAAGACATTCGGGGCTGGAACGGGTTGGGCTCTATCATGTCCACAGGTATACGCAGTATGTCGGCTGTGTTCTGCAGGGGACCTCTCGCCCCGACGACCTCCTTGTTCACATATCCTACAGGCTTGCGGAGCTGGTCTGCTCCCGGGACATCGGAGAATATGGCTCCCACGCCCTTGCCCAGTCCTCTCTGTACCTTGCTCATAGCTGTTCTCCGTTATGCTCCATCACCTCCCTTGCAAGATTCAGGTAGTTGTTGGAGCCGTTGCACATGATGTCGTATAATATGATGGGCTTGCCGTGCGAAGGTGCCTCGCTGAGGCGTATGTTGCGCTGGATGACGGTGTTGAATACCATGTCCTTGAAGTGCTCCCTGAGCTCCTCCAGCACCTGCGAATGCACCCTGGTCCTTCCGTCGAACATCGTGACGACGAAGCCCTCGATCTGCAGTTCCGGATTAACCTCGCTCTGCACCAGCTTTATCGTCTGCAGGAGCTTGCCCAGTCCCTCGAGCGCGAAGAACTCGGGCTGCACGGGAATTATCACGGAATCTGCGGCGGTGAGGGAGTTGATGGTTATTATGCCGAGCGACGGCGAGCAGTCTATTATGATATAGTCGTACTGATCCCTTATCGGCGCGAGGGCCTTCTTCATCACGAACTCCCTCTCGGGAAAGTTCAGCAGCTCTATCTCCGCCCCCACGAGGTTGATGTGGGAAGGTATCATATGCAGCTTCTCCATTTCGGTCTGGATGAGGGCGTCGGTGACGTCGATCTGGCCTATCATCAGCTCGTAGAGCGTGCGCTTCTCGTCGTTGTCCGGAGAGAAGTTGAGGCCCGAGGTGGTGTTCGCCTGGGGGTCGGCGTCTATTATCAGCACCTTCTTCTCAAGTACCGCCAGAGAGGCCGCGAGGTTGATCGCAGTCGTTGTCTTCCCTACCCCTCCCTTCTGGTTGGCTATTGCTATGACTTTTCCCATATTTATGCTCTAAAGACTACAAAAGTAATAAAATATCCGTACATTTGCGGTATGTCAGACCCGAAAAACACTTACTACTTCATAGTAAATCCACGTGCCGGTTCAGGCAAGACTATGCGTAAGTGGCTCCCGGCGGAGAAGAAGCTGGAGCGGGACGGTATCCCCTTCGTGACCGCGCTCACCGACCACAAGCGCCACGCGACCCAGCTCGCGATGAAAGCCGCGCGCAAGGGCTACAGGAAGATAGTCTCCGTAGGAGGCGACGGGTCGCTCCACGAGACCTTCAACGGCATCTGCCGCTGGTGCGAGGAGAACGGGGCCTCGCTTTCCGACTTCTGCCTCGCGGTAATCCCCATAGGCTCCGGCAACGACTGGATCAAGTCCCTCGGCGTCCCCTGCGACGCGATGAAGGCACTCGAACTGCTGTGCCGGGGAGACACCCTTCAGATGGACGTCATCGAAGCGCACTGCGCAGAGGGCAGGACCGCCTATATGGCGAATGTGGGAGGGGTGGGTTTCGACTCGCACGTCTGCCGCAGGGTCAACATCGAGAAGGAAAGCGGACGAAGAAGCAGGCTCATATACCTCAACTCCCTCATACACACCGTGTTCAACACCGGAGCCATTGACCTTGCGGTCGTCGCCGACGGCAAGACCGTATTCAGCGGGAAATGCTATTCGATAGGCTTCGGGAACGGGAAATACTCCGGAAGTGGAATGATGCAGGTTCCACGGGCGGTCCCCGACGACGGCTACCTCGACTTCCTGATAGTCCCGAAGCTGCCCCTCGCCGTGCTCGTCAAGGAGGTCAGGCGCTTCTTCACCGGAACCATGGACAAATGCCCCTACACCATCACCGGACGCTGCAAATGCCTGCAGGTGGTTCCGCTGGGCATGAACTCTACCGACATCGTGGAACTCGACGGAGAGATCATAGGACGCCTCCCGATGAGCCTCGAGGTCACGGGAGAGAAAATCGATGTAATAAGGGGGCCGGAACTGTAGCTCAGTCCTGGTGCCGCGCGGCGGGATCTTGCCCGAGACGGCGTATGACAAGCGAAGCGAGGCCGGCCATGGCCCAGCCGGCAAGCGTACCCACGGCGAAACCCACGAGGACATCGCCGAGGAAATGCTTCCCCACGAATATGCGGCTGAGTCCGACAAGCACGCCCCATGCGCAGATGCATGCCGTGTACGGGCGGTAGCTGCGGCTCCTGTCGTGGCGGAATCCCAGCGCAGAGCATACGGCAAAGCCGAGGGCGTTGGCCGCGTGTGCCGAATAGAAGCCGTACATATTGCCCTTGCCCTCGAGAAGGTGGAGTCCCTCTGAAAGCATGTACTCGTCCCAGCACGGGCGCAGGCGCGCGAAATACTCCTTCGTGAAATTGGCAAACTGGTCGCAGACCACTATCGTGAGCACGCAAGACAGCGTTACGACGATTGCCTTCTTAGGCCCCAGCCTTACGAAAAGGAACACCAGCACCGCCGCGTACAGGGGTATCCACAGGTCCCTGCTCGAAAAGCACTGCCATATGAAGTCCGTGGCCGGACAGTGCAGGGAGTTGATCGCGAGCGTGGCGGCCTTGTCGGCCTGCTCGAGAGTCAAGAAGAATCCGTTCATTTCTGCAGCGCCTCCCACAATATGTCCTTAAGTTTCGCTATGCCCTCTCCAGTTGCGGAAGATATGAACACGCAGGGAACCTTTCGCGGAAGGTGGGGGCGGATCTCCTTCTCTATGTCCTTGTCTATCAGGTCGCACTTGGTGATTGCGAGCACCCTCTGCTTGGTGAGCAGCTCCGGATTGTAGAGCTTGAGTTCGGAGAGCAGGGTCCTGTATGCCGCGGCGACATCGTCCTCCTCGACGCTTACCATGAACAGCAGCACCGAGTTGCGCTCTATGTGCCGCAGGAACCTCAGGCCTATGCCCCTTCCCTCGTGCGCGCCCTCGATAATGCCGGGGATGTCGGCCATAACGAAGGACTTCCCGTCGTAGTAGTCCACGATGCCGAGGTTGGGCTCCAGCGTCGTGAACGCGTATGAGGCTATCTTGGGACGGGCGGCCGTGACCGTGCTGAGCAATGTGGACTTGCCGGCGTTCGGGAAGCCCACCAGTCCCACATCGGCCAGCAGCTTGAGTTCGAGTACATATACGCCTTCCTGCCCCTCCTCTCCGCTCTGCGCGAAGCGAGGGGTCTGGAGGGTCGCAGTCTTGAAGTTGCTGTTGCCGAGACCGCCCCTTCCGCCCTTGCAGAGTATGCGCTCCTCGCCGGGCTCCAGCATCTCGAAGAGCACCTCACCGCTCTCGGCATCCTTGGCGACAGTGCCCACGGGGACTTCCAGCACCACGTCCGAGCCGCTCTTCCCGGTGCGGTTGGCGCTTCCGCCCGGCTCGCCGTCCTCGGCCTTTATATGCTTGCGGTACTTGAGGTGTATCAGTGTCCAGAACTGCGGATTGGCGCGGAGTATTATGTGTCCTCCCCTGCCGCCGTCGCCGCCGTCCGGACCGCCCTTGGGCACATACTTGGCCCGGTGCAGGTGCGCCGAGCCCGCGCCGCCGTGACCCGAGGCGCAGTATATCTTGACGTAGTCTATGAAATTGCTGTCTGGCATATGTTCTTGTCAATATCTCTTCAAAGAAGACATTAAAGGACTTTCAAGTCTAAATACTTACTTTCCACCGTGGAAAGTATCATAATATCCTGCAAAGATAGAGATTCTTTCGATGTGCAGGTAAGGTCTTGATGAAAAAATATTTATACCTGTGTCATGATCCGGCATAGAAGGGCGGTATTTGTAAAGTCGGAAACACATGATCAGAATATGGAGCGTGGCGTCGTTCGATAGACTTCTGTATTGTTTGGATTATAAATCCTTTTGCATGATATAATTGGTAAGCAATATCCCTTGTCTTTCCACTTCCTGCCGTTTGACCAATTTATATCCGCGTTTCTCGAAAAATGATTTTGCCGTTATCGAGGCATGAGTGATAATTGTTTTTGTTCCAATCTCACTTTCAAGGCGGTTGCATATTGCAGTTGCAATCCCTTTTCCCTGAAAATCCTTGTGAACATACAATCTGTCCAGATATCCTGTTCCATCAATATCTCCGAACCCCGTAATCAAACCGCCTTCCGTCATGACATAGGTTAGATGGCTTTGTAACGAAGCATCCCATGCAGCCCGATCCACACGTCCTGTTGCCCATACATTTAACTGGTCACCAGTGTAATCCTTAGCATTTATCGTATGTACAGTTTCATAGAACAAATGGGTTATCTGCTCTAAATCGTCTGGTTCGTATCTTCTTATTTTCATCCTATTGTAGTCCCTATTTCGAATGAATCTGACAAATAAATACACTTTTATGTTTATCGCAAGATCAGTCCAATTGGAGAATAACTCTGGCTATATCCGCTCTTTTATTGCCTACAAGGCACAAAAACTCTTAATAATCTCAAAAAACACATTCATAAATGTCATTTTTGTGTAAAAGTTCTTTTGTTGTCGATTATTTTGTGTATCTTTGCGTTCAAATTAAAGATATTTGTAAATGAAAGATTTGAATCGCATCAAAGTTGTACTCGTCGAAAAGAAACGGACGGCGAAATGGCTTGCAGAGGAACTTGGTAAAAATCCCGCTACAGTCAGCAAATGGTGCACCAACGTATCACAACCTGACCTATACACATTAGACAAGATAGCAACACTGCTTGATATTGACAAGCGAGAGCTCATAACAGGTAAAGATTAAAGCTATGACAGATATTGTACAAATTCAAGAATCAGAGTATGATGCAATTCTGCGACAGGCTGTCGCAGTTATTGACAAGACTAGATCAATGGTGGCAACAACGGTGTGTTCTGCCATAGGTACTGCTCATTGGGAAATAGGAAAATTGCTTCACGATAAGAAGCTTGAAAGTAAACATGGTAGTGGCGTGGTAAATCGCTTGTCTTTTGATTTGAAGCAACGCTATCCACAGATGGGTGTTTCTCCAAGAAACCTGTGGGACATGAAGAAATTTTATGAACGATTCTGTGATAGTGAGCCAAAACTGCGACAAGCTGTCGCAGTTTTACCATGGGGACATACTTTAACTTTGATGCGCAAGTTCGGAGACGACGATAATACCATATTGTATTACGCACAGGAGATTACGTCTAAAGGTTGGAATCGCGAACTTCTATTCAGTGCCATCTCTTTGCAGATGCACAAGAAAAAGAAAGAATCATCTGATAACAACTTCGAACAGACATTACCTGCTACACAGGCGATGTTTGCCAATGAGGTATTCAGAAGCGGTTACAATTTGGGGTTCCTTGGTGTAAAAGACCCCATTTTAGAAACAGAACTTGAAACCAGACTGGTTGAGAAGGTAAAGCAATTCCTTTTGGAACTTGGCAAAGGATTCTCTTATATTGGTAACCAACACGTACTTGAATACAACGGAAAGCGAAGCAAAGTTGACATGCTTTTCTTCCATCGTGGACTGCATTGCCTTGTTGCCATTGATTTGAAGATTGGGGAATTCAGGCCAGAATATGCTGGTAAAATGAATTATTACTTGTCATTACTTGACCGTTTGGAACGTAGGACAGACGAGAATCGTTCTATTGGCATCATATTATGTGCTGAAAAAGATCGTGTAGAAGTCGAATTGGCATTGGAAGAGATGGGCAAACCCATAGGTGTGGCAGACTATCAGTTGATTGTTCCACAGGAAGAATTGAAGAAAGTCGTAGCTGAAGAGGTGGAGGCATTTGGTAAAGAGTTTCCTCTTCGTGCTGAAACCGAGGAGGATTCCTGCCTAAGATGATGATGACACAACAAGAAAACAGTATAATACAAACATAGAAAAACAAGATATGCAGGTACAACCAAAGAAAGTGTATTATAGAGGAAAGGCATTAGTGGTTGGTAACGGCCATTACGACCAAGTTAAGCCTGATTTAGACAATGCAGTTAATGATGCAAAAGGCATTTATGAAGCATTTAAAGATTTGGGCTTTATGATGATGCCAGAAGCATACAATATAGACACGGATAGATTCGATGAACTTTTTGATAATTTCAAGTCAGAACTCGGACACTATGAGGTAGGCGTTTTATACTTCTCTGGACATGGCGTAGAGATAGACGGGAAAAATTATCTAATCATGCGCAACACCCCGATAGGAGAACTTGCGAAAACCACAATACGATATTCCATTGACCTACAGGAATGTATAAGAGAATTGCATGAAACTAAATGCAAAATGATAATCGTCATTATTGATGCATGTAGGAATAATCCTTTTGAAGGAAAAGAAAGAGGCTGGGGCTCTGTTAATTTAGCACCCCTATTTGCACCTAAAGGTACATTGATAGCCTATTCCACTTCTCCTGGTGAAAAAGCAGATGATTTTGGAATGGACGGTCATAGTGTATATACGGGCGCTTTACTAAAGCACCTAAAAGAAGAAGGACTAGAGATTGAAACTTTCTTTAAGAAAGTACGCTCTACTGTAGATGCAATGACTGGCGGCAAGAAAACAAGTTGGGAACACACTTCGTTAATTGGTTCCTTCTCTTTTAATAGCGGAAAAATGGTACATGTTGATGATGTTGGCTATGATAGCGTGGTACTGAGAGATGTACAATATACCATGACAGATAATGTGATAGCACCCATTATCAAAAAACTTAAATCATACAACTGGTACGAACAAAATGATGGTGTAGCACTATTCAAAAGGATTACCCCCAATAAATTGGATAAGAATCAACTATTTATTATAGGAAGAAACTTGCTACAAGCAGCTGTAGGAGGTTCGCATGGTGCCAGAGATGCCATTACAGATAGCAATCTGTTAGAGGAATACAGTATTGAAGGCAAGAATCATCTTTTGAACGGAATTCTTTTTGAAATTTATTTTAATAAAGATGGGCAATTCCGCTATAAGAACTTTAAGATTACTTTTCTCAATGAACTGTTACAGCATACAAATATTGAATCATTGAAAAGTTCATTTGCTTTCATACATGAATTGTTACAAGGTTTTTCACCATTCCTTATTTTTGTTCCAAGCCCAGAACCGGCAAAGGTTTCTATAAACGTGAAATTGAACAAGGAAATGGTAGATCCAATATGGACTGACCCGATGGAAATGTCTGTAGTAAAGAGCATATCATTTGATGGCCATAACTTATTAGCAACAGATGATGATAGTAACGTGTTCCCCTTTACAAAAGAACAGGACATTCGAGAAGAAGCCTTAGAAAGCATGTTATGTGAGGGTTATGGAATCCCATCTACATATCTAAATCTTATATATAATGAGGAACCTGTAAAGAAGGTTATGTGGTTAGACCGAAAATTCAAACGTAATTTTAGGAATGATACAGAAACCGCAGAACTAGCAAAGGCCGAATCTGTTGCAGAATGAGAATTAAGGAATGAATACTATTAAGATTATTGGTATTATAAAATATTTATGTATCTAAGCAAGATCTATATAAAGAACTTTCGGGGAATAAAAGAACTACTGGTGGAATTCGATAAGAATTTGAACGTAATTATCGGAGCTAATGGGCAGTTAAAGACTTCTTTGATAGATGCTATCCGTCTGTTCTATGCATGGGGTGAACCGAATCGTGACATTGAGATTACTAAAGAGGACTTCTATGTAGAAGTAACAAGTAATGTAGATGCCTCAACAACGGTAACACCCTCTGCAAAGATAGATATATGCTATCTGTTTGAGGGACTGTCAGCACAGCAAGAAGGGGCATTCTATCAGTATTTGGACCGAAAGGATGATGGTACTATGGTTGCCAGGGTTCATCTGTGCTTTGAGATGAAGGAAAAGGGAAGAATCGTTTCTTCTTATATCACGGGCAATGAAGATAATGGTCTTCGTGCAGACTGGGATACATTTCATTACTTCCATCCTTATTATCTTGGCGCATTGCGTGACAGTACGCGAGACTTGATGAGTACCCGCAACAACCTGCTTGGTAGAGTGATTAAAAGAAAAATAGATAGGGCAGGTTCTGAGGATGATGTGAAGAGTATTGTAGATAGAGCTAATAACCAACTACTACAGAGACAAGAAGTCAGAGAAACTCAGGCGGGTATCAACGACAATCTAGTTCAAATAAGTAGGACAGTCCTTAAAGATGTAGAGCTGCATATAGAGCAGAACAGGATTGAATATATCGTAAACATTATTAAGCCCTTTCTACCTTATGCCACTGCAGACAAACAAGGGTTTATGCTTACACAGAATAGCCTAGGATTTAACAACTTGATATACATTGCATCGGTTCTCAGTGACATCAAGGAATGTCATGTAGATGATGCGGTCAGTATTTATGCCCTTTTGATAGAGGAACCTGAAGCTCACCTTCATCCTCAGCTACAGGTGAATCTATACAATTTTTTGAAGAATGCTGATGACAGCGAGAATAGTCAGACGTTTATAACTACACATTCGCCTACACTGACATCAAAGATACCTTTGGAGAACCTGATTTTGCTGAAGGATAATGCCGCTTATCATGTTGGTGATAGTTTTGTGAATCGTCATACGGAAAATATCATTCGAGATGTATCAAACCATAACAGGAAGCTGACGGATAACGAGGTGAAGTTATATCGTAAAATGATTGCACGGTATTTTGATGTGACTCGTTCACAGTTGCTGTTCTCCAATGGATGTTTGTTTATTGAAGGTATTTCAGAATGTCAGTTGATGGAGACCTTCTCTAAATTGATGGGGAAATCTCTCATAGATAACCAGATAGAGATTGTAGATACGGACGGAACGGCTTTTTATCAGTTCTTGATGTTGTTTAACTCGTCGAATGATAAAGTGAGACTACCGATGAGGGCCGCATTTATCACAGACGAGGATCAATTTACCAGTTCTAAGGATAAGGAGTATAATCTGGATGCACTTTGTGCTAATGATTATGCTCAATTGGCTGTACTGAGAAACGGTATCAACGCTGGGAGCATGAATGGCCGTGTGAACAATATGAATGCGATGGCTAATGGTCAGGCAGGAATAAAGATTTGCTCGGGTGTGAAGACATTGGAGTATCAGATTTGCAAGGCTAATGTTTTTGCAGGGCAGGAGGCAACCAAAGGAACATGGTTGTATGAGCTTATAAGGAGTGAGAATGCAGACGGTATCGGAAAAGTGGAAGCATATATCAACGGTCTTGGAGAACGCGACTTGAACGATGAAGAACAACAGAATGTAGCCCTGCTTTTATGGAAATGTCTGCCGGGAAAGGCTGGATTTGCACAAACGCTGAACACCTTCTTGCGGGATAAGATTGATGCAGGGGGTGATGTTAAGTTCACAGTCCCTTCATATATACAAACGGCTATCAACCATCTGGTACAATAAGTATGGAATATGAAGTCACACCACAAAGACAAGCATATCTTGATGCCCGTGGATACACCATTTTGAGTGCATGTCCCGGTAGTGGTAAAACAACAAGCATCGTCAGGAAGCTTCTGGCTGTGTCTCGTTTTTGTCGTGAACAATATGGGGCACATACCGGATTTGCCTGCTTGTCTTTTACCAACAAGGCATGTGCTGAATTAAAGCAGAAGTACAGGGTGATGCATGAAGAGCGGCTGACCTTCCCGAACGAGGTGTTGACCATTGACAGCTTTATCATGCAATATGTGGTGCTGCCTTTTTGGTATCTATGCGATGTCTGCAAGAAGAAACCTATCATTGTTAATGAGGTAGAAGTATTGGAGAGGATTCATTTCAACAATGTTCTAGTGAAAGGGACTTGGAGGACGTTTGTTGCACCTCAACTTAGACAATACTCGGACATAGTACACAGAAAGACGCCTGCAAAAGTTTCTCGTAGTAAGAACGGATTCTTTTGGAATCACAACGAAGTGACAAATGACAGAGAGGCTGCCTACTGTGAAGCTGTCTTTACGTATAGGTTGGGAAAAGGGTTTATCACCAGTAGTGATGCTTTGTGGATGGCTTGCAATATTTTGGAACATCATCAGAATATCGCAAAAGCACTTGTTACAAGATTTCCATACATTATTGTTGATGAGGCGCAAGACAATTCAGAATTGCATTTTGAGTTCTTCAAACTACTGAAAGCGGCAGGTCTGAGAAACCTGGAGTTCGTGGGTGATATTTGCCAGTCAATCTATGGCTTCAATAGTGCCAAGCCGGAGTTACTACAGGCTTTGATGGCAGAAGAAGGCTGGAATGTACTGCCCATGTCGGAATGCAGGAGGTCGAACCAAAGGATTATCGACCTGTATAGCAAGCTGAAATCTAGTGATGTCCCCGCAATTACTTCACATGGTGTTGAGGATAAAGGTATTCCAATAATCGTTTACAAGTACGATGATGGCAATGTGAGGAATATAATTCAGGATTTCTATCAAGTTTGTGAGGCAAATGGGTTATCCAACAGGATTATTCTGGCCCGAGGAGTGAATAAATGCAAGAAATTGGCAGGGGTGAAGGATGTTGACTTTAGATACTGGAAGTCTGAAGAGCCTTATATGCTAATAGACGCGGTATTCGCTTTTGAGGCAGAAGATATGGATTGTGCTTTCCGTAAAGTACGTATGGTGCTTTCAGGACTAATAGTTGGAGACAATCCAGAAGAAAGGCGAAAGTTTATCTATGAGATTGAACATGATATAGAATGGAATGCAAGGATATTTGGCTTTTTGAAACAGATACCTTCGTTCTCATTGAGCTTTAAAGAATGGACTGAGCAGACATGCGCATTGCTAAAAGAGTATTGGGCTCTGGATAATAATCCGGCTTTTGTCCCTTATCAGCGAAAGACAGGCTATCGGATGAGGGAAATGGCAGATGTGCCAGTTGAACGATTCCATCAGTCAAAGGATAAAGGCAGCGATTACCATAAGAGTATAGACACAATACATGCTGTGAAGGGTGCAACTTTGGATGCAGTACTGCTGTTCCTGTCATCAGACAGTAGGGGGCAGAACATTTCATTGAATGATTTTCCGCAGGATCCAATTAGGGTAATGAGTGAGGGGCAGAGAATGATTTATGTGGCTTGTTCTAGAGCTACGCAATTCTTAGCATTGGCAATACCTAAGTCTACATCCGATGAAGTTATTAGGAGAACTTTGGCTGGGGTGGATATAGATATACGTTGTATTAACCTACAAGGAGAATTAATGTTTACGGATTAACGTGTATAAACATCTCGGGCGGAAACTGCATTATTTTGCATGTTTCCGCCCGAAATTATTTGCTCGAAGTTAAGTAAACTACTTCGTCACCATATCATACAGACTCTTGTAGTCCTTGGCAACGTCGTAAATGTAGCCGTTGTCGCTGATGGCTTTGAAGTGGCGACGGGCACATTCTATCTTGCTTTCCTCAGAACCACGGAGCTGTGAGCCCTGAAGGTCATTGCCTTTGGATTCTGCCACAAAATAGACGTGCTTGACACTTCCTTCCTTGAAGGCTACTGCCCAGTCGGGATTGTACTTGCCCATTGGCGTGTTGATATAGAAGCCATTGGGCAACTTGGTATAGACCACCACGTCATCTTCGTGCTCCAGGGATTCGGCAAAGTTCTTCTCTGTACCCATGCTGTCGAGCACCACGAGGTCATAGAGTGACTTGGTGGATTCTATGGCGTTGATGCCCAACTTGCCACGAAGCATGTTTTCTGTGAAGATGTCTGTTGCGAACTTATCGTTCAGTTTCTCATATTTGATGCACTGGATAACAGCAAGCGCCTTGCAGTCGTTGATAATCAAACCTGCCTTAATGATGAACTCTTCTGGGTTCATCTTGAACAGATGGAAGGTTGCAGGCTTAATACCTTTTAGAATCTCTACTATCGTCTTACGAGTCAAGCCTGTAGCCGTTACCAGTTTGCCGATAAGGTCGTATGTTACTCCCTTGCCGATTGCCTCTGTTACATGAATAGTACGAGTATTCCCCTGAGTCATTGCTACACCAGCCTCTAAGGATTCTTTATCACGCACGTTATCAAGAGAACCACCTTCTACCACAATGCGAATCTCTGTTACCTTCAGGTTATCATCCAATGCCTTGATAGATTTCTCCACAAGGTCAGACGTATCGAAGTTCACCTGATAGTAAGTGCGCTGGTTAATGCGTTTCCAAAGATTCTGGAACTCTTTCTTGTCAAAGTTTTCCTGCTGAAAGTTCGCTGTTTTGGGCTTTCGAGCGTCTTCTGGCTTGACAGATGACGGATTGAATACTGTATCGAGGGCTGCAATGATCCCATCCTTCATATCGTTCAATTCCTCAAAGTCAAGTGTGCCATTACGCTTGTCCTCATAATACTTCGCCGTCAACTCGCCTTTCTTGACGTATTTCTGACATACCAATTCGTCATAAATATCTCGTGCTTGCGCAAGGTCAAAGCGTCCGTTGGTTCCGTCGGCTTTGGTGTAAGCCTTTCCTTCAAAGAGGTTTGGAGTGATGATGATAGGTCTGTCTGCACATGCTTCAGCCATTTCAGTCTGGAGTTTCTTGGCAAAGTCATCATAACTCTCACTGGCTATGACGGTGAGGATATTGGTATCAAAGACGTGATCACCCAACACATCAGCATCCTGACGCTCTCCGTTCTGGTTCACACACAGACGCATACCACGTCCAACCTCCTGACGTTTCTTTGTTTCGTTGTCTGAGTTCTTCAACGTGCATATCTGGAACACGTTGGGATTATCCCATCCCTCCTTCAACGCTGAGTGCGAGAAGATAAAGCGTACTGGTTCTTTTAGCGACAACAAGCGTTCCTTGTCCTTCATGATGAGGTCAAAGGCACGTTCTTCGTTCTCGCCTTCCCTGTTGCCTGATTCAACAGCTTTTCCTTTCTTGTCCATTGAGAAATAGCCCTGATGGATTTTCTCCGCGGCATTGCGAGGGTCAGAAAGATAGCGCAGATAAGCCTCATCGCCAAATGTTGGCATAAGTTCGGAGAGTACATTCCTATATTCTTCCTCAAACATCTTGGCATACTTGCCTTTACTGTCCTTACCTTCATACTTGCGGTAACTATCCACATGGTCAATAAAGAAGAGGCTGAGCACCTTGATCTTCTGGCCAAACAACTGACGTTCGCGCTCCAAGTGGGTGCGGATAGTCTCACGTATCTGAATACGACGCAAGTAGTCTTCGTTTACAGCACCCACGGCGTCACCTTCATGCAGCACCAGACCATTGGCAAAGCGGACGGTGCCTTCAAGCCCATCAATACGCTCCACTATAAAGTTGTTCTTGTACTCGTTCAGTTCGCCGCTCTGGGCATACAAATCAAACTGTTCACCAACCACCTTGCTTGTCTGCTTGGTGCCAGTTGCCGTCTTCACGTCATAGCTGATACGAGCCTGTGGATTGCCCTTGCTGATGATTATTTCCTCCAGATACACATAGCCGTTGGTGGCTGTAGAACCAATCTGTTTGATACCTTTCACCTCAATCTTCTTGACAAGTTTCTGGTTATAGGCATCAATGGCATCCAGTCGGAACATCATGTTATAGATGTCACCCTTACGGTGGGTGGCACTATATAGCAAAGTAAACAAAGGCCTAAACTGAGCCAGACCCTTGCGTGTCTTATTGCCCTTATCCACACCCAACACACTCTGAGGCTCATCTATAATCATAATAGGATGACATTGGCTGAGCACATCAATAGGGCGACGACTGTTGAACTCATCACGCTTGTCAAAGATGATACGCGCAGTCTTGTCAGCCTTCTTTACTTTACCCTTCACCATTTTATCTTTTGAACTATCTTCGTCAAACGAAGAGTTGAAGGCCTGCGTGTTGATAATCATCACGTGCATACCGGCATCGCTGGCAAATGCGTCAATCTTGCTGAGCTGTTTGGAATTATAGATGAAATACTGCATTCGCTTGCCGTTATATTCCTGGGCGAAATGCTCCTGCATACTCTCAAAACTCTTCAGCACACCTTCACGGATGGCGATGCTTGGCACAACCACCACGAACTTCGTCCAGCCGTAACGCTCATTCAGTTCGTACATGGTCTTGATGTAGGTATAGGTCTTGCCAGTACCTGTCTCCATTTCGATGGTGAACGCCATGCCAACACCCTGTAAGTCTTGCAAGTAGTCCACAGGCTTCAATCCTTGTTCTGTCTGAACGGCGCGTACGTTCTCACAAACGGCTTCACGAGCGAGTACGACATTCTTATTACCGAATCCAGCGAGCTTAAAGAGCCCTTTATTCTTTCCCTGGTCAATGGTGTGGTCACTCTGACCATCACTCTTAGGCTGACCAGTGAAAGCATTAGCTATGGAGCGAGCAGCCTCTGTCTGGAATCGTTGATGTTTATATCTTATCTGCATAGATTAAATCACTCTTATGTTATTTTTAACATTCTCGTCGCTCCAGTCTAACAACTGCTTGAATGTCTCATAGATGTTTATCTTGTCAGCATCTTGTTCGAAGCAACTATCTCGGAAGATGACACGCAGAGGTTGCTTGTCTGCCATTGCCTTCACCACACTGTTCGTCACTTTTTCCGCAAAACATGCCACAAGGTCGCCATCATTGACGGTGTAAATCATCTTGCCATCCACTTCTTCTGAGGACATCGGCAAGGAAAGTTTTACACCCCAGTCAAGCATACAGCCAAACAGCAGGTCAAGGTCATCACGGTCACTCTTGACGTTATTCAAGAAGAGGTCAAGTTGGTCTTGATTATATTCCTTCGGCGTACGCTCAACATCCTCGAAGTTGCTTTCGTCAACACGGAATACACGGAAGCCTGTATCAAGGTCTTTTGCCTCTGGATGCTCTTCCTTGATTTTCTTTCCAGCACGACGAATGCGTTCCTTGCCGATCTCGCAGATGTTCTTATAGCCTGCAATGTAAGCATCGCTGTCTTCAGGTGTTTCTTCTGGAAGTTGAACCAAAATGAACTTTCTATTCATTTGGTCTTCGGAATTACGTTGCATAATGGCATGAGCGGTTGTACCAGATCCTGAGAAGAAATCTAAACAAACATCTTCTTTTGAGGAGAAAACCCGTGTAAAATAATGAATTAAAGAGACTGGCTTCACATTCTCAAATACCCGATTCCCATCAAACAAATCCTGCACATCCTGAGTGCCTTTATTATACATACTTATAATGTCTTTAGGCAATAGACTTGATGGGCATCCCAATCCATCACCGAAATACTTCTTAATAAAAATATTCCACTTTGCAGGTTGCCCATCCTCATCTATCAGAGTGCTTGAATTTGATGTCGTCTTGAACAAAACGAGATTACTCTTTTTTGCTTCCTCAAATGTGTCTGGGACAAATCTATAAATATATCCTTGTCTTGGTTTTACCTTTGTACCATCAGGACAAGTAATCCAATATTTTTGATTCTCGTTCGTTGATGAATTTTTGAAAACAAACTCTTTTGATCTAAAGAGTCCTTTCTCATCTTTTTCATTATACATTTTCTGCGCACCTTCAGAAAGAGGTGCCCAAAGCATAGGTACATTGTCTATATCTTTAGCGTAGGCAAAGATGTATTCATGTGTTTTACTTACATGCTTTGGCCTAATACCTCCAGCGGTAGAACAATTCCAGGCAAAAGTGGAAATCCGATTTCTGCTACCATAAATTTCATCGCATATAGCTTTTATATGTTCTTGTTCACAATCATCAATGCTTATGAGGATTACGCCATCATCACTCAAAAGACTTCTGGCAACCATTAACCTTGCATAAATCATTGAACACCATTCTGAATGGAATCTTCCATTAGCGTCAGTATTCTTTCTATATCGATTGCCTAATTCGTCTATATTACCAGCAGCAAAATCCTCTTCTTCCAAAGAACGACTACTGTCATCATGATACACGAAGTCATTACCTGTGTTGTAAGGTGGGTCAATATAAATCATCTTTACCTTACCGAGATAAGACTTTTGTAGCAGTTTCAACACTTCAAGGTTGTCGCCCTCAATGTAGAGATTCTGAGTATTATCCCAATCCACGCTATCCTCCTTAACAGGACGGAGTGTCTTGTTGATAGGACGTAAAACTTCGGCACGTGCTTCCTGCTTGCCAACCCAGTTGAACTCGTATGCTTCGGTAGCATCTTCAACTGTGTCGTCACCAAGTAATTGACGTAAAACATCAAAGTTTACCACACGCTTGATTTTTCCTGTCTTGGGGTCTGTAGCCTCCGTAAAGCAGGAAGGTGCAATCTGATAGAGTGCATCAAGGTTGAGTTGCGCTCCATCAGCTGACTGCAAACTTAATCTTTCTGGTCTTTCCATTGTTATATTTCTTTTATTGTTTTAATTCTTGTAATTCATTTTGCCATAGGGCAATCTGTTTCTTGATACCTCGCGCCTCTCCATTCAACTCCATTTGGCGGTTCAGCTGGCGCTCGTTCCGTATTCGCTTCTGAATGGACTCCACATCTCGTTTTGCTTTGTCTATCAGCCCTTCCAACTCAACTATACGTTTGGTGTCTTCTGCTTTCTTTGTACCAAAGCCAGAAACCTGTCCAGCCAGTGCCTCATAGAGGGCATCCATGTTTTGCCCTTCAAGTGTCAGTAATAGCTGATTATCTGTCAGCCATTCCGTGGCAAAAGTCTTGATGATTTTGAACTGTCCGTTCTGACCGTCTTTCCATTCCTTGTAGTTGAGCAACACTTTGTATCGGTTATCATATTCCAGAATGAACACCACATGACGAGACATATTTTGGTCAATGAAAAGAAAGACATCGTCGGGACAGTCCTTTGATTTCAGTACAGCAGAGAAAACTACAATCTCATGCACCAGCTTGCCATCCTCTACATTGATAGTGGAGGGAGCCAGCTTGTAAAGCCAATAAATGCTAACCACATCATCTACAAAGTGCTGCTTTATCTTGGCGTTCACTTCCAGATGCTTGTAAAAGGCATTCTTTGGCACGGGTTTGTCCACAATGGTTGTTCGGGGAAACTTCAAGTCAATCATAGGCTATCGAATAATTAGGAAGGTGATTAACTCAAAATCGTCCAGTCCCTTTACATCGCTCAACAAAGCGGTAGTCTCGCCCACAGAGAAAAGGCTGTCGATGTCCGATTCCTCCTTTACGGTTATGATGCTGTCTATGGCATTTGCAAGCAAGTCGCTGTAGTGCTGCATCTTCCTGCCGTCGCAAGTTTCCTTATTGATGATGGCACAGAGTTCTTTGTTTGGCTTGTCTTGCCCTTTGCATACATGGCGCATCACATCGAGCAGTTTCTTGGGTTGTAGATGGTCGCAGATGACAGTTCCGTCATCGGCAATATAGACCATATAGAAGGGGTGCAGCAGGTTCATCTTGTCGATATTGACACCTGCGTTCCTGTTCTTTAGAATGTATATAACACCAGGCTTTGCCAAGTCGGTAGCCCCAACTACAGCGTTCATACCGAATGGAGCGTGCTCTACATCGGGATTATCCTTGATATAGCTGAGCAAGTCGAGACGGAACTCATTAAGTCCCAAGTCCATGATGTTGATACCCGTGTCCATGTCCTCGATATCCACGACCTCCTCCTGTAGTTTCTTCAACTGGTTCTTACGATATTCGAGGTCGCCCTTCTCGTTGGCTGAAAGCAGGTTGTCATCACCCGTACTTGTCAGGACTGTTGCCTTCATTCGGCTCTCTACACGTCCTTTCAACTCGATATATTTGTCAAGTTCAATGTCAGGCCAATAGTTCACAAGTTGTATTACATCGTTCTTGCTGCCGATACGGTCAATACGTCCGAAGCGCTGGATGATGCGGACTGGGTTCCAGTGGATGTCATAATTAATCAAGTAGTCGCAATCCTGAAGGTTCTGACCTTCGGAAATACAGTCTGTAGCAATAAGCACGTCAATATCTTCTGTTGCCTTTGGAAACAGGACTGCACGGTCTTTTGATACTGGCGAGAAGAAGGTCAGTACATTATTGAACGACATCGGGAACTTCAGAATGGTGCATCGTCCGTCGGTGCTACCTGTAATCAGTCCCACATTCAAGCCACACTCTTTCTTGATACGGTCTGCCAACTGTTCATAGATATAGTCGGCAGTATCAGCAAATGCGGTGAAGATAAGTACCTTCTTGTTGCCTTCGTTGACTACGTCTTCCTCCTTCGCACCTCGGCCATTCAAACAAGTTTGATGGCTCTCGGTTTGGCGTCGGTTGATAGGATGCTGGAACTTCTGCTTCAAGTCTGAGACAAGCATCTGCAACTTACAGTCATGCTCAGGTGTGATGTCCTTCAACATCAGGAGAAGCAGTTTCAGTATTTCAAGGTCATGGCGCAAGTCATTCGACCAGCGAACCACATCAATATCACGAAGGTTTATCTTCGACTTCTTGCCCACAAACGGATCATTCTCACTATCGGTACTGTCAAGGTCATCGGTGAAGGTTGTTACGTCTATTGCTCCGTCACTTTTCCTGCCAATGACAGAAAGGGTCTGCTCTATGTAGTCCGTGATTCGGCCCAATGTCAGGCGGAAAGAATTGACGCTACTCTCCAAACGTTTCAAGAGATTTGTAGCCATCAACTTGCGCAAGCCCTTCTCACGGCCGTCAATAGAAATACCAGAACCCTCCATGTTGATCTCGTAATCATCCTTCACGCTGTCGAAGATATACAGCGACGGCGTGTAGATACTGAGGTTCAGTTCGTTGAGCTGCTCGGCAATATCGCTGAAAGTTATACTCTCGTTGAGGTCAGTAAGCTTTGGACGACGTGATATTGGAGCAAGGCGAGTCGGGAACTTGCCTATATCCTTGGTGTCGTAATACTTGACTATATGGCTACGACTACGAGCTATAGTCACGGCATCGAGCAGTTCGAAGAAGTCGAAACTGAGCTCTTCAAGCAGCCGTTCCGTGGTACGATGCTCTGGCTGCAGTTTGGCCCATTTATTGTAAGCCAATTGTGCGGAACGGAATATGTCATCTATGCTTCGGCCTATATTCAGGGCATCGTCAATCTGTTCCGCATGACCTTCATAGGCCAATTGCAACTGGTTCTTCAAATCGTTGAAGCGGTTGTTGACAGGAGTGGCAGATAGCATCAGTACCTTGGTCTTGACACCTGCACGAATCACCTTCTTCATCAACTTCTGATAGCGGTTGGCTTTGCCTTCCTCCTTCGCACCTCGGCCATTCAAGCGAGCTTGATGGCTCTCGGTTTGGCGTCGGTTTTCCTTTCGAGTCTCTACCAGCTCCATATCGTCATCCATTTCCTCATCATCGACGTTTCCACCATTACGGAAATTATGGCTTTCGTCGATGACTATCAGGTCGTAGTTGCCCCAGTTGATGCGTTCGAGGTCGATACCTGCCGACATTCCACGCTCGCGGCTGAGGTCGCTATGGAAAAGAATGTCATAACGCAGGCGGTCAGCCACCAGCGGATTGTTCTTGTAGTTGGTCTTGAAGGTGTTCCAGTTGTCATAGAGCTTCTTTGGACAAAGCACAAGTACAGACTTGTTGCGGTTCTCGTAATACTTGATAACCGAAAGTGCTGTGAAGGTTTTACCGAGGCCTACAGAGTCGGCAAGGATGCAGCCATTATATTTTTCGAGTTTATTGATGATGGCAAGGGCAGCATCTTTCTGGAAATTGTATAGTTTGTTCCAGATTACGCTGTTCTTGAATCCTGTAGCCTCATTTGGCAAAACGTCTTCGCTGATATCTTCAAGAAACTCGTTGAAGATATTGTAGAGAGTGATAAAGTAGATGAACTCAGGCGCGTTCTCGTTATAGACCGTTTCGATATACTCCAGTACCTGTGCCGTTACATCCTTGAACTTATCGGAGTTTTGCCATTGTTCGTTGAAAATCTTCAGGTATTCCTCCGCGAAAGGTGATGGCATGACGTTAACCATCGAATAAATCGCATTGCCTCGTTCACACCCCAATTCTGTTGTTGTGAACTCATTGAAAGGCACGTATGCACTTGGCTTCTGATTTTGGACATGCAGGAATCCCCCCATTTCTTCTTGTGAAGCATTGGACTTAAACTTAACCTTTCGACGAATCCAGTCGGCACATTCTTTGGCAATGGCTTTTTGTTCGAGCTTGTTGCGAAGCTTCACTTCAAAGTCTGAGCCATACAGGTTGCGCTCACGGTTGAGTTTCGGAATAAAGAACTCCCTCTTTTCTTTTTTCGCCTTATCTTTGATAAAGGTTGGAGAAGTAAATATGAAACGTAATTCATCAACGTTTTCAAGTTCGTCCTTCAAAGCTTCATATGCATAGATGGAGAAGGATGCAGCAGCAATAGATACAGTTGAGTTTACAGACAACTTCATCTGTAGGTCATCTATTACTCGCTCGGATATGTTGTTTATTACTTTTGGAAGTTCCATCTTCGCAAAAGAACTCCCAAGCTGTGTCTCGACAGGCGACCAAGCCCTTTTTACACAGCGAGGGAGTTCTGTTATTCTTTTTTTGCCTTTCGGCTTTTGGTGGTCTTTATCGAGAATATCCGTAACCCGATTAAAGCACGAAATGGCGGCTTGCCCAATTAGTCTCTTACTAAGAGACGGATATTTGAGTACAAAGATACTAATTTTTGGTCAAAATACACATTATGTATCTTCAATCTCTTCTGCGATTTTTTGCAGGTTATGCGTCCGGGCCAAATGCTTGATACCTTAAGTTCTTGACGGAAGTTATCTGCCAAGTTATCGATTGCCTGTTCATCTGTATTTTCAGCTGTTACATGCCTCCCATGATGGCTTTCCCGAAACCGGTTGTCGGTCCTATATCCTGGGTTGCGTCTCCTCCGTCGGCCCATATTGCATTTCACCCCCGTAATATGTAAATTTACCGCCGGAAAATCAAGTTCTTATGCCTTAGGGCGGCATGGAACCCGAACAGGCGATGAACCGACAATATCAAAACAATCCAATTATCTTATGAAAGCAAAGCATCTGTTAGTAGTGATTGCCGCGGCCGCCGCTGCGGCAGGACTTTCCTCATGCACAGGCAAGGCCGGCATCGAGGGGACATGGATCCAGCCCGTTCCGGGAATGGAAGGACAGGTACAGGGAATCAGGCTCGACGAGGGCGGCAAGGCCTCGTCCGTAAACATGGCTACCCTGCAGTACGAGAGCTGGTCCCGCGAGGGCAGCACGCTCGTGCTCACCGGCAAGAGCATCGGCAACGCACTCACCATCGAGTTCAGCGACACCCTCACCGTG
This sequence comes from Bacteroides sp. CAG:1060_57_27, assembly GCA_001915575.1. Taxonomy (GTDB): domain Bacteria; phylum Bacteroidota; class Bacteroidia; order Bacteroidales; family UBA932; genus Cryptobacteroides; species Cryptobacteroides pullicola. Next base: position 118,546 of record MNQT01000027.1, read on the forward strand.
GAGAAGCTTACGGCAGACAGCCTAGTGCTCTCCAGTCCTGCCAGGACCCTCAGGTACTCGAGGCAATAAGGGAATGATGTCCGGAGTCTAGGCCGGCGGGGCCTGACCGGATTTTTCGGGGAAAGCATCCATAGTGTCTTTCCCCGTTCTTTTTTATTAAATTTGCATATTGCATGTCAATTAAAATCCATAACCGTATGAAACTACAAATGGCTACTACCGCCGCCGCATGCTGCTGCCTGCTGCTGGCGTCCTGCAACTCGACGAAGACAGTCTCCGTGAGCGGCACTGTGCTCGATGCGAGCATGAACACCCTGATGATAGTGACCGAAAACTCCGATACTCTTAGCTTCAACACCGTGGATGCCGACAGGAGCGGCCTCGACGGCCTGTTCATAGGGAACGCGGTGCAGGTGGAATACGAAGGGCGCTACAGCCCCGGAATGCCCGCATCCAAGCTTTCCGACCTCCCCGGGGACGACGGGGCGCAGACATCCGGAGAGTCAGGAGAAACGGTTGAAAGCTCGTACGAGGGCATACTCCCCGCGGCGGACTGCCCGGGCATACGCTACAGCCTTACCGTCCGCAGTGCCGAGCACAGCGGTGACGGAAGGTTCACCCTCGAGATGACCTACCTCGAGGCCGAGGACGGCAAGGACGTAACATACACCGTAGAAGGCGACAGGTTCACCCAGAGGGGCACTCCCGACGACAACGACGCCGTGGTATGGCAGCTGGTTCCCGACGACGCCTCCGAGGGACGCTACAACCTCCTCTGCGAGGACGGAGGAGCAAGGCTGACCCTGCTCGACGCGGATTTCAGACGGATAGACTCGGAACTGAACTATACCCTCGAAAAGACACGATAGCACCAGAGGGCGGCCTCCCGCTGACAAACTGGCAAAGACCGGCCCGGTCCGGCGGCCTCGCACGCCCTTTGCAGCATGGCAGAGCGTCAAACCATAAAACACAGATGATATGGAAACCTTTATCGAAAAGATACTTTCAAGTGCCGGAAGGACCGTCAGGCACTGGTGGATGTTCCTCGTCGCCGGGCTGCTGCTCGTCGTCGGAGGAATAACCGTATTCTTCTATCCCGCCGAAAGCTATGCCACGCTCAGCATAATGTTCGGAGTACTGATGCTCGTGAGCGGCGTGGTCGAACTGGTCACCGCATGCACGAGCCGCAACTGGTTCCTCATGAGGAGCTCGTCTATCGTGGGCGGAATATTCGATGTCCTGCTCGGCCTGATACTCTGCCTCTATCCCGGGATCACGCTCGTGCTCCTGCCCATAATGCTGGGAATCTTCATGCTGTACCACAGCTTCATGACCATAGGCTTCGGCAGCGACCTCAGGATGATGGGCGTGCAGAAGTCGGGCTGGGCCACCGCGCTCGGAATCGCGCTGCTGGTGCTCTCGCTGATGATACTCGTCAAGCCTTTCGGCTTCGGAGCCGGAGTCGTGACCGCGCTTACGGGGACGGCGCTGATACTCATGGGTCTGGGTGCCGTTGCCGCAGCGCTGAAACTTAAGGACATACACCGCAACTTCACCACTGTCGACTGGGGAGACAACTGACAAGACAGACGATACCATGCACAGAAGATTCATCACGGCAGCCCCGATGCTGCTTGCAGCGGCGCTAACGGCGTCGTCATGCGGAGGAGCGAAAAGCTCGGAGAACGAATTCGTAAGGACGGTCGAACTCGACGGAATGAAGGTCAGCTGGCTGCGCGACAATGCCGATCCGAGGCTTATGCCGGCGGCCCTCTTCAGCGCTCCCGACAGCCTGATAGAGGAGCTCGGACTCGAAGAGGGTGTTCCTTCGAGCGTGAGTACCTTCCTGCTCGAGACCGGCGGACACCGCATACTGTTCGACACCGGACTCGGCGCCCCCGACAGCCGCCTGCTCACCGGTCTGGAGTCGCTCGGGCTCTCCCCTGCCGACATCGACCTCATCTACCTCACCCACCTGCACGGGGACCACACCGGAGGCATGCTCTCCGACAGTACGGCGGTATTCCCTAATGCGGAGGTCTATATCTCATATCCCGAATATGTCGCCTGGGCAGGAATGGAGGACGGGCAGTCTTCCCAGCTCGAGGCGCTTGCCAAGGCCTACGAGGGCAAGATACACCTGTTCGAGTTCGGCGACACGCTTCCCGGCGGGGTGGAGGCTCTCGACGCCGCGGGACATACTCCCGGACATACCGCATACAGGGTCGGGAAACTGCTGGTAGTCGGCGACCTGATGCACGGAGTGGCACTGCAGATAGAGCATAACGAGTACTGCGCCAACTTCGACATGGACAAGGCGAAGGCGGTGGACGCGCGCCGCAGGATACTCTCGCTCGCAGCCGACGGCAACATGCTGACTGCGGGAATGCACTTCCCGGTGCCGGGCTTCATCCAGTTCGAGAAAGGCAGCCCGGAAAGCCTGTAGGACCTTCCGATGAAGAAGATAGTCCTGGCAATCGATTCCTTCAAGGGATGCCTGACTTCGGCCGAGGCCGGACACGCATTTGCCCTCGCCCTGCAGGACGAGGGCATCGACGCTCTGCCGCTGTGCGTATCTGACGGTGGTGAGGGCATGCTGGATGCGTTCTGCCCGGCGCTGCACGCGTCAAGGGTCGAGACTCTCGCACACGACCCCCTTATGCGGCCGCTCACGGCTGAATACGGCATCACTCCCGACGGCACTGCCGTAATCGAAAGCGCAAGGGTATGCGGGCTGGGGCTTGTCGACGCAGGGGAGCGCGACCCTCTCTCCGCAACGAGCTACGGACTCGGTGAGATCATAGCCGACGCCATGAGGCGCGGATGCAGGAAATACATCATAGGGCTCGGCGGAAGTGCCACGAGCGATGCCGGGAAAGGCATGCTCAAGGCACTGGAGGACAGCTTTTCGGACAGACTTCCGTCAAGGCCGGAGATACTGCTCGCCTGCGACGTGGACAACCCGCTCTGCGGCCCGAGGGGAGCCGCCCGCATATTCGCCCCGCAGAAGGGAGCCGGGCCGCAGGAAGTGGAGGAACTCGAGAGGAGGGTCTCCCGCTTCGCAGAAGAGTCGGCGGAGAAGCTCGGGCGGGACTGCTCGGGAAAGCCCGGCGCTGGAGCCGCAGGAGGGCTGGGCTATGCCTTCATGCAGTATTTCGGGGCAGAGATGCGCTCAGGAGCGGAGTTGCTGCTCGACCTCGCAGGCTTCGAAAGGCTGATAGCCGGTGCCGGTCTCGTAATCACCGGCGAAGGACATGCGGACGCACAGACCCTGATGGGCAAACTACCCCTGAGGGTACTGCAGAGAGCTTCCGGCGCAGGCATCCCGGTCTGGCTCGTCGCCGGCAGGACAGACGGCACGCAGGCGCTGCTCGACGCAGGCTTCTCCTCCGTCGAGGCGATTACCCCGGAAGGGACGGACACGGACGAGGCCCTGCGGCCGGATACGGCAAAAAGGAACATAGCCCTGTGGGTACGCAGGAACAGTGACAGACTAAAATCACGGACATCATGACAAGACAGGAAACAGTCCTGAGCTATCTCACGCAGCACGGCATACCGTTCAGCTGCTACAATCATCCCGAAGGCAAAACCGTAGAGGAGGCCATGCGCTGGTGGAGGGACGACGGAAGCGTCCACTGCAAGAACCTCTTCCTGCGCAACCACAAGGGCGACAGACACTACCTCGTCTGCTTCGACTGCGGCCACGAACTCGACATCCACGAGCTGGAGCGCAGGCTGAAGGAGTCGCTGACTTCGCGCGGACTCCCCTCCTGCGGCAAGCTCTCATTCGCCTCGAGCGAGAGGATGATGCGCTACCTCGGCCTGGAGCCCGGAAGCGTGTCTCCGTTCGGACTGATAAACGACACGCAGAACCATGTCCACCTGTTCCTCGACGAGAACCTCAGGAACGCGGAAACGCTCTCGTTCCACCCCAACGACTGCAGGGGGACGGTCGTAATCACGCGCGAGGCCTTCGGACGCTACCTCGAGACGGTCGGCAACAGCTACGAATACATCAGCCTCTACTGAGGACATATCCACCTATACCGATAACCAATACTACGATGCTGGCATACACCTACAAGGACAGGGGCAGCCTCGCACTGTGCGAGAAGCCGCGCCCGGTAATCAAGGACGACACCGACGCGATAGTACGCGTCACCCTCTCGAGCATATGCACGAGCGACCTGCACATAAGGGACGGATTCGTGCCGAGGGCGGTAAAGGGCGTCACTCTCGGCCACGAAATGGTGGGAGTGGTCGAAGAATGCGGAGCGGCGGTCGGGAAGGTCGGGCCCGGCGACAGGGTAACCGTCAACTGCGAGACCTTCTGCGGAGAGTGCTGGTTCTGCTCCAGGGGCTATGTGAACAACTGCTCCTCCCCGGACGGAGGCTGGTCGCTGGGCTGCCGCATAGACGGAGGACAGGCCGAATATGTGCGCGTGCCGCTCGCCGACAACTGCCTCGACCGCATTCCGGACGGAGTGAGCGACGAGCAGGCCCTGTTCACCGGCGACCTGCTCTCCACCGGATACTGGGCCGCCGGCATGGCCGACATAGGGGAAGACAGCACGGTGCTGCTGATAGGCGCCGGCCCGACGGGCATCTGCACGCTGCTATGCACGATGCTGAGGCATCCGGAGAAGATAATAGTCTGCGAGAAGTCCCCTGAAAGGCGCGGGTTCGTGCGCAGGCACTATCCCGGCGTGCTTGTTACTGAACCTGATGAGTGCCTCGGCTTCGTCATGGAGCACAGCAGGCACGGAGGGGCAGACTCGGTCATCGAACTGGCGGGCACGGAGGAGAGCTTCCGTCTCGCATGGCAGTGTGCGCGGCCGAACGCCACGGTGGCGATAGTCGCGATGTACGGACAGGCCCAGAGCCTGCCTCTGCCGGAGATGTACGGCAAGAACCTCACTTTCAAGACAGGAGGCGTAGACGGATGCAAATGCGCGGAGATCCTTGAACTGATCGCCGAGGGCAGGCTCGACGCCACTCCGCTGATAAGCCGCCGCTTCCCCTTGTCGGAGATTGACAAGGCCTACGCTCTGTTCGAGAGCAGGGCCGACGGAGTGATGAAGATAGCCGTCGACTGCAGCGCCCCGAAGCACAACAAGCAGGAGTACGAACCGGCGCATACGGCGGAACATATACTGAACGCCACGATGACTAGGATGTTCGGCTGCCCCCGTTCGCGGAACGCCCACATAGAGCGCAAGAAGAGCAAGTGCGACTACCTCCTCCCCGCCTGTCCGGACGAAGCACAGGTGCGCCGCATCGAAGAAAGTGTCAACGAAGTCATACGCCGCAGGCTTGAGGTCAGCGTGGAGTTCGTGCCCCGAAGCGTCGCCGCCTCGATCGTAGACCTCGGGAAACTTCCCGACGACGCGCCCGACACTGTGAGGATAGTGCGTATCGGCGACTACGACGCCTGCGCCTGCATAGGCTCGCATGTAAGCAACACCGCCGACATAAAAGGGTTCAGGATACTGAGCCACAGTTATGCCGACGGCGTATGGAGAGTCAGGTGGAAGGTCGCTTCCGACCGTGACTGATATCAGTTCTTGATATTCCTCGTGAAGAACTTGGTGAGTTCGCTGAGGGCGAGCACCGCGAGCGGAAGGCCGGCCACATAGAGCCACTGCTGTCCGTCGAGTGAGGAGAGCCTGAGAAGCTCCTGGAATCCGGGAACGAGCAGCGCGGCCAGCGTCAGGGCGAACACGACGAATATGGTCATCCAGAGCCACTTGTTGGTGAACATCTTATAGCCGAACCAGTTGCTGCCCGACCTGATGCTGAAGATGATCGTGAACTGCGAGAATATCATCACGGCGAAGGTCATGGTCCTCGCATCGTCGATTCCGTTCTGCAGGCCGATGAAGTAGGCCGCCAGCGTGGCGAGGCCGATTATCAGCGCCTGGATCGCGACCCTCGCGGTGAAGAGCCTCGTGAATATGCCCTGCCCCGGAGGAACGGGCTTGCGGTTCATTATGTTCTTGTCGGCATGGTCGACACTGAGCGCGAGCGACGGGATGCTGTCGCAGACGAGGTTGATGAAGAGCAGCTGTATGGGCAGCAGGGGCATGTCGAAGTTGCAGAGCACAGCGATGAACAGCAGCACTATCTCGCCGAGGTTCGTGGAGATCATCTTCTGTATGGACTTCATCAGGTTGTCGAAGATCCTGCGTCCCTCGCCCACCGCCGACACTATGGTCGCGAAGTTGTCGTCAGCGAGCACCACGTCGGCAGCCTCCTTGGCGACATCCGTTCCGGTAATTCCCATAGCCACTCCTATGTCGGCAAGCTTCAGCGCGGGAGCGTCGTTGACGCCGTCGCCGGTCATCGCAACCACATTGCCCCTCTGCTGGAACGCCTTGACTATCCTTACCTTATGCTCGGGAGCGACACGGGCGAACACCGATACGTCTGCTGCCATGGCCTGCAGCTGGTCGTCGCTCATCGACTCGACATCGGCTCCGGTGAGCACCTTGTCCCCGTCCGACATTATGCCGAGGCTCGAGGCTATGGCACCCGCGGTAATCTTGTGGTCGCCGGTAATCATCACCGGCTTGATGCCTGCCGCCCTGCACTTGGCGACAGCCACCTTCGCCTCCTCGCGGGGAGGGTCTATCATACCTACCATTCCGAGGAAGGTGAGATCGTTCTCGAGGGTCGCAGGAGTGATTTCGGAAGGGAGCTCCTTCAGGGTCTTGGAAGCCACCGCGAGCACGCGCAGGGCCTGCGAAGCCATTTTCAGGTTGGCCTCATGGATTCCGGGCAGGTCTTCCGCCTCGAGGGGACGCGCTCCGTGTCCCTCGTCGATGTGCGAGCAGCATCCGAGCAGCTCGTCGAGTCCTCCCTTCACCGCGACGAGGAAAGTCCCGTCAGGAAGGGCATGCACGGTAGTCATCAGCTTCCTCTCCGAGTCGAAGGGAATCTCCTCCACGCGCGGCAGCCCGGCGAGTATCTCGTTCTTGTCCAGAGAATACTTCAGGCCGGCGTCGAGAAGCGCCGTCTCGGTAGGATCGCCGATAGTCTTGGTTCCGTCGTCCCCGTTCTTGAGCACCGCGTCGTTGGCGAGGATCGAGGTCCTGAGCATCTCCCTCGCCACGGGGCTGTCATATCCGACATCCTGCAGGGAGCCCTCGACGAAGAGCTTCGTCACTGTCATCCTGTTCTGGGTGAGGGTGCCCGTCTTGTCGGAGCATATCACGGTGGTGCTGCCGAGGGTCTCGACGGAAGGGAGGTTGCGCACTATGGCGTTCTGCCTTGCAAGCCTCTGCACGCCGAGCGCCAGCACCACCGTCGATACGGCGGGAAGGCCTTCGGGAATGGCGGCCACGGCGAGCGACACCGCCGTCATGAACATGTCCATGAGGTTCCGGCCGTAGAGCAGGCCTATGCCGAGTATAAGCACGCAGGTCACGAGACAGACTACGGCCAGTGTCTGGCCGAGCTTGTCGAGACGCACCTGCATGGGAGTCCTCATGTCGGGCACGGACTGGATCATCGAGGCGATCTTGCCTACCTCGGTCCTCGTTCCGGTCGCCACCACCACGCCCTTGCCGTGTCCGTAGGTGACGCTGCACGAGCTGTAGGCCATGTTGAGCCTGTCGCCTATGGGGGCATCGGCCGGAACGTCTGCCGCCGCATCCTTCTCTACCGGAACCGATTCGCCCGTGAGCGCGGCCTCCTGCACCTTGAGGTTCACCGACTCGAGCAGCCTGAGGTCGGCGGGGACGCTGTCGCCCGTCTCGACCGAGACTATGTCCCCCACCACGAGCTCGCGCGACTCGATGACGCTCATCATTCCGTCCCTAATCACCTTGCAGTGGGGAGCGGACATCTTCTCCAGCGCGTCCAGCGACTTCTCGGCCTTGGATTCCTGGAGCATGCCTATTATCGCGTTGGCGACCAGTATCACGAGTATGATCAGGGCGTCTGTCACTCCTTCGCCGTTGATGTACCCCGTCACGCCGGATATGACCGCGGCCACGATGAGCACTATTATCATGAAACTCTTGAACTGGCTTATGAACTTCTGGAAGAGAGTGGTGTGCCTGGTCTTCTCGAATTCGTTGTAGCCGTCGTGCAGCAGCCGCTGCCGCGCCTCTTCCGACGAAAGGCCCTGCACCGGATCTGTGTTAGGAATATTCCTGTCCATCTTTGTCTGAAATGTTTCCAACAATAAAATGTATGCAACAATTAAACTGAAATGTCTCCGAAACACGGAAACCGACTGCAAAGTTAAGTCTGCAAGCACGATTTTTGATAACAAAAATTTACTTAAAGATGTCAAAAATTTCCACTGATACGAATCCCGCCAGACTCAAGGGCGGCGAAAGGACCCTGGTGCTGGCAATCCCGCAGGAGGACTGCGGAGAGGTGAACATCGGAGGGCGCGGCTATGTCCTGTCGAAAGACAGCGCGGCCGTGCTCTCTCCCGGCATGGATTTCGACGGGGGCCTCAACCCGCACGGAGGCTGGCGCCTGGTACTTTCCGTACCTCTCGAGACGGTTATGGAGCTGCCCTCACCGTTCGACACCGACCTCGTCTCCCATGCGAGGCTCCGTCCCGTAGTGCAGCTCACGGAACATGAGCTCGGGATGCTGGAGCGGCTGTACGGCATGCTCCGCAGCACCCTATCCGAAAGCCAGTCCCCGTTCGGCGAGGAGGTCGCGAAATCTATCGTGTTCGCGATGCTTTACCGTCTCGGCAACATATACGCAAGGCTCGGAAACGGCAGGGACCTGGACACGGCGGGGAGCAACGAGAGGCTCTCCGACGAATTCTTCGCCCTGCTCGCAAGGCACTACAAGACCGAGCGCAAGGTCAGCTTCTATGCAGGCAGGATGTCCGTGACACCGAAGTACCTGACGAGGGCGATGCAGAAGATAACAGGCAAGAGCGCCAAGCAGTGGATGGACGAAGCCATAATTCTGGAGATAAAGAACCTGCTCAGGACAAGCGACCTGACGGTGCTGCAGATTTCAGAGGCGCTGGGCTTCAGCACGCCTTCGGCTATGATACAGTACTTCCGCAAGCATAGCGGCCAGACTCCGGCACGCTACAGGAAGGACGGGAAGTGGTAATATGAAGCCGCTACAGGGAGGGGATGACCTTCTCCATTTCGATGCCGCGGGAGCCCTTGATGAGGACGAGGGCTCCGCTGACCGGCCTTGCCGAAAGGTACGAGGCGAGCACGGCGGAGGATTCCGCCCAGAGGAACGGCTCCGGGGAGGCCGCGGAGCACCGCCCGTGGCTGTCGGCGTCTGACGCGTCGCCGCGGGCAGGCATGCCGCTTCCTGAGCCGCGGGCAGCCGTGTCGGTTCCGGAGCCACGGACAGGCATGTCAGTGCCGGATCCCGGCGCCGCGGAGACGTCCCGGACGACGGAGGTGTCCCTGACGGCGGAGATTTCTCCGTCGGGACCCGCAACAGTGTAGGCGCAGCCTTCTTCCTCGAGGGCGAGGCGGAACTGTTCTCCGACGAGGGCCGCGGGGATGCCGAGGGAGCGCAGCGTGCGGAGCACGCGGGCGTGCTCCCGCAGGGAGTCCGCCCCGAGCTCGAGCATCTCTCCGAGAAGCGCGAGCCTGCGCTCCGCGGCCGCTCCAGCGAAATTCTCTATCGCAGCGGCCATAGACGAGGGATTTGCGTTATATGCATCCACGATGAGCGTGTTTCTCTGCGTCTTCACGAGCTGCGAGCGCTGGTTCCCCGGCTCGAACGACTCGATCGCGGCTATCGCCGCATCCCTCGGCACTCCGAAGTAGTCCCCTACAGCTATGGCCGCAAGCACGTTGTCGGCATTGTATGAGCCTATCAGGCGTGTCCTGACCGTCTTTCCGTCGAGGGCCAGCCTCAGGAAAGGCTCTGCGCCGCTCACGGGAAGGATCCCGACACCCTGGTAGCGCCTCCCGTAGCCGTAGCAGTGGCAGGGCTCCAGAGCGGCCCTCGCCTTAAGGGCCGCATCGTCCTCGTTGAGGAAAATCAGCGAGCCCCTGTGCGAGCCGAGATATCTGTACAGCGCGGTCTTCGCGTCCAGCACGCCCTCGAAGGAGCCGAATCCCTGCAAGTGCGCCTTGCCGACATTGGTGATCAGGCCGTAGTCGGGCCAGCACACCTGTACGAGCTTCTCTATGTCGTCCGGGTGGCTCGCGCCCATCTCTATCACCGCGATCTGCGTGTCGGGGCGTATCGACAGCAGCGAGAGAGGCACTCCTATGTCGTTGTTGAGGTTGCCCTGAGTAGAGACGACCCTGTATTTCGCGCCGAGCACCAGGGATATCAGGTTCTTCGTGGTCGTCTTGCCGTTGGTGCCGGTGAGCCCCAGCACCGGCAGGGCACCGCCGCAGACATGGGTACGGTGATGCACGGCAAGCGCCTGAAGCGCCGCAAAAGCGTCCTCCACCCTTATAAGGCGCGGATCGTCGGGAAGGGCAGGACTGTCCACGACCGCATACGCCGCTCCTGCCTCCAGCGCCCGGAAGGCATAGTCGTTGCCGTCGAAGTTCTCTCCCTTGAGCGCGAAGAATATCTCCCCGCCGCATATCTTCCTGCTGTCCGTCGTGACACGGCAGCCGCATTCAGTATATTTTCCGTAAAGCTTCTCTATATCCATTTCGACCGGATGCTGTCTTAAGGTTTCTCCATATCAAAATCCCCATACCGGAGCATAAGCCTGACCGGGGCCGGAACAGTCCGGGCATCCGGCAGCCTCATTTTACTCCCGTGCTGCCGAAGCCTCCGCCGCCGCGCGCCGACTCCTCCAGGCTGTCCGCGGCCTCCCACTCTATCTTCTCGTGACGCGCGAGCACGAGCTGCGCTATCCTCTCGCCCCTCTCGACGACGAAAGGTCCGCTTCCAAGGTTCACGAGTATCACGCACACCTCTCCCCTGTAGTCGGAGTCTATCGTCCCGGGAGCGTTGAGCACCGTGACACCATTCCTGGCCGCGAGTCCGCTGCGCGGCCTGACCTGCACCTCGTAACCCGAAGGGATCTCCAGATACAGCCCGGTAGGCACCAGCGCCCTGCCCAGAGGCGGTATCGTGACGGACTCGGCGTTGTCGGCACGCACGTCCATGCCGGCCGAAAATTCGGTAGCGTACTCCGGAAGGGAGTTTGCGCTGCGGTTAATTACCTTCACTTTCATATTCGTAAAAACATATCGTCTTCCAGCGGTCTGCCGTTCATCAGCCTGAGGCGCCCGTTCCGTCCGCCCCGATTCCGCTCAGTCTTCCGGCCGGCCCTGTCCGGTCAGCGGTCAGCCCGGTCCGGCCCGTGGCGGGACGGCGTCATTTGGGCGCCATGCGGTACAGCGCCGCGGCCACGGCGGCGAACAGCACGTTCGGTATCCACAGGGCTATTCCAGGCGGCAGCGTGTTGGTATACACGAACATCTCGCTGAAGCGCAGGAAAAGTATGTAGGTGAACGCCAGCGCTATCCCTATGCCCAGGTTCCAGCCTATCCCGCCCCTCTTCTTCTTCGAAGACAGGCTAACTCCCATTATGGTGAGTATTATGGCCGAGAACGGCATCGCGTAGCGCCTGTTCTTCTCTATCTTGGCATACATCACGTTCGCGTCGCCCCTCATGGTCTGCGTCCGGATGAGGTCGTTCAGGTCCTTTATGGGGAGCGTCTCCACGGTCTTGTCGTTGTTGAACAGGTCCTTGATCGTAAGGGCTATCACGGTGTCGACCCTCTCCCTGAACTCCACCCTGTCGGCAAGACCCTCGGAATAGTAGCGCGTATAGACCTTCCTGAGGTTCCAGCCCGCCGTCGTACTGTCCCACACCGCGTTCTGCGCGCTGACCTTCTTCACGAGCTGCCCGTCCTTCACGTCCTCTATCGTGAAACGGTAGCCCGTGTTGTTCCATCGGCTGAAGGACTCTATGTACACATACTGGCCCGGAGCTATCTGGTAATGGATGTCCCTCACCGTGGTGTTGCCTGTCTTCACGTACTTGCTCTCGAACTCTATCCTCGTGGCGTTCGAGCGAGGTATCACATAGAGGTTGAGCGCGAGCGAGAACGAGGCTATCAAGGCGGCGCAGCAGACATACGGCACCAGCATGCGCCTGTAGCTCACTCCGCCGGACAGTATAGCGATTATCTCCGAGTTCGCAGCCATGCGCGAGGTGAAGAATATCACTGTGATGAACACGAACAGCGGGGAGAACATGTTCATGAAGTAGGGAATGAAGTTCAGGTAGTAGTCGAACACTATCTCCCGCAGCGGAGCCTCGTTCTTCACGAAGTTCTCTATCTTCTCCGAGATGTCGAAGACGATGACTATCCCTATTATCAGAATCAGGGACATGAAGAAAGTCAGGATGAACTTTCTGGATATGTACAGGTCTATCTTCTTCATCCTTGTCCCGACGGCTACAGCCTTTTTCCGAGATCCGCCGTCACCGAATCCTTCCATGCGGCGAAATCGCCCTTCACTATATGCTCCCTGGCCTGCCTTACGAGGTCGAGGTAGAACGCGAGGTTGTGCTCGCTGGCGAGCATGGCCGCGAACATCTCACCGGCCTTGAAGAGGTGGTGCAGGTACGCGCGCGAATACCTGTGGTCGACAAAGGAAGTGCCGGCAGGGTCTATCTCCGTGAAATCGTCCGCCCACTTGGCGTTGCGCATGTTCATGATTCCGTTCCAGGTGAAGAGCATGCCGTTGCGCGCGTTGCGCGTCGGCATCACGCAGTCGAACATGTCGACCCCGCGCGCTATGCCTTCGAGTATGTTGGCCGGAGTGCCCACGCCCATAAGGTATCTCGGGGCGTCCTCAGGGAGCAGCGGGCAGACGAGCTCCAGCATCTCGTACATCTTCTCGGTTGGCTCTCCTACGGCGAGACCGCCTATCGCGAAGCCTTCCGCACCGGTCTGCACCGCATGGTCGGCAGCCTCCCTGCGCAGGTCGGGATATACGCAGCCCTGCACTATGGGGAAGAAGGTCTGCGAATAGCCGTACAGCGGCTCCGTCTGCCTGAAGCGGGCGGAGAACCTCTCGAGCCAGGACTTGGTGAGGTCGAGGCTCCTGCGGGCATACGAATGGTCGGCGTCGCCAGGACAGCATTCGTCGAGGGCCATCATTATGTCGGCGCCTATGACGCGCTGGGTGTCGACGTTGTTCTCCGGCGTGAAGACATGCCTGGAGCCGTCGATATGGCTCTGGAAGGTACAAGCCTCGGGAGTCAGGCGGCGTATCTGCGCGAGCGAGAACACCTGGAAGCCGCCGCTGTCGGTAAGTATCGGCCTGTCCCAGGACTCGAAGCTGTGGAGGCCTCCGGCGGCGCGCAGGGTGTCGAGGCCGGGGCGCAGGTACAGGTGATAGGTGTTGCCCAGGATGATCTCCGCCCCGATGTCGTCCACGAGGTCGCGGTGGTACACCCCCTTGACGGAACCGACCGTCCCGACGGGCATGAATATGGGAGTATGTATGTCGCCGTGGTCGGTCGACAGCACGCCGGTGCGGGCGTCGCTGTGCGGATCGGTGGCGCTTAGCGTAAATTTCATTCTGCAAAGATAGCAAATTCAAAACAGTTTTTTATTTTTGCATACTTACAAAACTAAAGACCAAGAAATGAAGAATTCATCCGCCGTCAGCCTGAGACTGATAATAATGAACTTCCTCGAGTTCGCCGTCTGGGGCGCATACCTGACCTCGATGGGAAGTTTCCTCGCCAAGTCGGACTTCGGTTCGCAGATCTGGCTTTTCTACGCGACACAGGGATTCGTCTCCATATTCATGCCAGCGCTCATGGGCATAGTGGCCGACAAGTGGGTTCCGGCCCAGAAGGTGCTTTCGCTGTGCCAGGGAGTTTCCGGAGCGGCTATGCTCGGAGCCGGACTGTACGCCATGAGCGCCGGGGCCGGCATCCAGTTCGGGATATTCTTCGCCCTCTATACGCTTAGCGTGGCCTTCTTCATGCCCACCATAGCGATAGCCAACTCAGTGGCTTACAACGCGCTCGAGAAGAACGGCAAGGATCCCGTCAAGGACTTCCCCCCGATCAGGGTGTTCGGCACCGTGGGCTTCATCTGCTCGATGCTCTTTGTGAACTTCATGACCGGCGCCGACGGAGTGCAGTTCCAGCACAGCTACAACCAGTTCATCGTTTCCGGTGCGCTCGGGCTCGTCCTCTGCATCTACGCGCTGACGCTTCCCGACTGTCCCTGCAAGCCCAGGAGCGCGGAGCGCCAGAGCTTCGCCGAGGCAACCGGACTCAGCGCGTTCAGGCTGTTCCGCAACGGGCAGTTCGCTATCTTCTTCATATTCTCGATGCTGCTCGGAGCCGCGCTGCAGATTACCAACGGCTACGCCAACACCTTCATAACCTCCTTCCAGGAGATTCCCGCCTATGCCGACACCTGGGGCGCGCGCAACGCCAACGCCCTGATTTCGCTGAGCCAGCTCTCGGAGACGCTCTGCATACTGCTGATCCCCCTGTTCCTCGGCAAGTTCGGCATCAAGAAGGTGATGCTCATCGCCATGTTCGCATGGGTGTTCCGCTTCGGCTTCTTCGGCCTCGGCAATCCCGGCAGCGGAGTATGGCTGTTCGTGCTGAGCTGCATAGTGTACGGCGTGGCGTTCGACTTCTTCAACATCTCGGGTTCGCTCTATGTCAACGAGAATGTAGACAAGGGCATGCGTTCGTCCGCACAAGGCCTGTTCATGCTGATGACCAACGGCCTCGGCGCCTCGATAGGCACATGGGCGGCCGGACTCGTCGTGAACCATTTCGTCTACAACGCCGACACCCCCGACTGGAGTACGGCATGGTACATATTCGCCGCCTACGCCTTCGTAGTCGGAGTCCTGTTCATGATCCTGTTCAAGGATCCCAAGAAGCGGCATGGAGTTCAGGCTGATTGAATCCTCCGCCGAGGCGCGGGAACTGCGCCTGGAACTCGGAACCTTCGAAAAGGAGATCTATATCCCGTCATTCCCGGACAATGACGAGAGGGAGCCTTTCGAGAGCATACTCTCGCGCCTCGAGCCGTCCGCATACCCCCGCACGGCCATAGTGCTCGCGTACAGCGGAGGCAGGCTTGCCGGAGGCGAGGTGTTCGACTACTACCCCGACTGCCGTTCGGCCGAACTGATCTACATAGCCCTCGATCCGCTCAGACGCGGAATGGGCATGGGCGACGAACTGCTTTCGGAGGGCACGAAGAAGTTCATGGACGCCCTCGCCTTCCGCGGCGAGAAGTGCCGGAGACTTTATTTCGAGACGGAGAACCCCTTCATCCCTTCCGGGGACGAGAGCATGGACAAGGTCTCGAGGGTGCGCTTCTTCGCGCGCAACTCGGCCTGCAGGGTGCCGATAAGGTATTTCCAGCCGCCGCTGTCGGGCGATGCCGACTGGGCGGAGAACCTCTACTTGTGCATGCTGCCGCAGTTTTCGGGAGGAAGCACGGAGATACCCGCGGGCGAACTCAAGGAGTTCCTGCGCTGCTTCTACCGCGGGCTCGGAATAGAGGACGGACACCCCAAGTTCGCCGAGATGATGCGCGGCGTCGACTACGCCACCGAAAGCGACGGCAGCATAAGCTGCCACAGTTTCGCGGAGCAGCCTCAGTTCCGCCTTTCGCGCTTCTCGCTGGTATACCACTTCCTGCTTGACGCCAAGGCGGCCGACACCGACAGCGGCGAAAGCCCGCTCTTCAACTCATACGAGTGCGACCTGATGAACTACAGCCTGCAGCAGCTCGACCGCAGGCCGGTCAGGACACGCCACATCAGACTCTACAAGAGGCTCAGGCTGCATCTGCCGCGCTTCTACAGGTACACCTCCGAAGGGCATCACTTCTACAAGGTATCGGAGCACAGGGACCTCACCGTAAAC
Source organism: Bacteroides sp. CAG:1060_57_27 (assembly GCA_001915575.1). GTDB lineage: Bacteria > Bacteroidota > Bacteroidia > Bacteroidales > UBA932 > Cryptobacteroides > Cryptobacteroides pullicola. The sequence goes on from MNQT01000027.1 coordinate 134,399, forward strand.
GCTTCCCTCAACTGCTCGGAGAACCTGACACGCAACATAAGCATAGCCCACCTCGTGATCACCACCGACGGCCGCGAGGGTGGAGAGTTCAACGAACTCGACTGCATTAAGCTTATCACGGCCTTCGGAAGCATCCAGGAGAAGTTCGACATTCCCGACCGGGGAGAGCTCAGCGTCGAGGACCTGGAGAGCGGGAAGCGCTGGAACACCATAGAGGCCTTCGTATCCGACAACTTCGCCGGGAGACCCTGCAGGGTCCTGCGCAACGGCATCACCGAACTCGACCTCGCAAAGGTCATGGACAACGAGGGCAGGCAGCTTTTCAGAAGTTTCGGCGAGTTCCGCGACTCGGTTATACTGAGCCGCAATCCAGACGAAAGCCCCTGGAACATGGCGTTCTGCGGCCTCATACTCGGCATATTCGACTTCATGAGGATGAACAGCGCGGAAATCTCAGACACCGTCAAGCCCATAGCAGTGCGCAGGGACTCATTCATCGTCCTCTGCCGCGGCCACCTGATGAAGCTGAAGTTCGACGAGCGTTCCGAGGACGAGACCGCGAACATACTGATCTCGCCCTATCTGCTGATTCCAAGCGCGGTGCTCAGCATAAACGAGATAGTCCTCGACCGCTGCGAGAAGGTCATCGGCGAGCCCCTTCCCGAGAACGAGACCTACTACCGCAAGAGCATGCTCCTCTCCGAGCGCATACGCAGCGTCATGTCGTCCATGAACACCGAATATCTCCAGGACGTGTTCCACTACCCCAGCGAGCAGGAAATAATGGACGAGGGCACGAGGCAGCGCGGCCTCGGCAGACGCTACGCCCAGCTGGAGAAGAGGCTCGACAAGGAACGTATGCTTATGGAGGAGTACAAGGGCAAGGACCAGCTCGGCCCGGACTACTTTACTAACGCTATGCTCGCTATCCTCGCTCTGCTTCAGGTCACTGCTCCCCTGTTCGGCAAAACTGTATGGCTGATACTGACCTTCGTCTTCGCCGGCATCATCGGAGCCCTTAGCTTCATCCAGGTCCGCAGGCGCCTCAAGCTGTAGGCGGACATGTAATTATCTGACCCGTTGCCGGGCCGATGCCGCGGACACTGCGTCTCGGATTTCGGCAAATGTTGCGGTTTTGCCAAAGTATACCTTGTACTTTCAGCAAATATGCTTGGAATTCATATGTATATTTTGCATTTTTGCAGAAAACAGCTTGTTTATGGAAATAATCGAACGTCCCGAGTATCTCAACCATATCGTTTCCCTGTTGGGCAGAGATATGATAATTATTCTTGTCGGTCAACGCCGCGTAGGCAAGAGCTATATGCTGAAGCAGCTGCAAATTTGGCTTAAAGCACATCGAAGCACAGCCAATGTCGTATATATCAATAAGGAACTTTATGCGTTCAGGGACATTGTATCTGCCGGTGATTTGTATGAATACGCCGTAAACAACCTGCCAGACGGAACTGACAATTACCTCCTTATTGACGAAGTACAGGATATAGACGATTATGAAGACGCCCTGCGCAGCCTCCATGCAGAAAAGCGGTGTCAAATCGTAGCTACAGGCAATAATGCCTATATTTTCTCTTCAGAACTCAGCACCCGGCTTTCCGGACGGTATATTGAGGTTCCCATACACAGCCTCACTTACAGAGAATTCTTGCGTTTCCATGGATTGGAAGATACAGACAAGAGTCTTTTGACTTATCTCCGTGCGGGTGGACTTCCCGGCCTTTGCCATTATGATATGGAGGATGAGAACCAGATAAGGGACTATCTACAGGGAGTTTACAACACCATCATGTTGCGGGATGTTATCGCACGGGAGGAAATCCGCAATGTGGCGTTCATTGAAAACCTCTCCACATTTATCGCTGACAACATCGGTAAGCTCATTTCGGTAAGAAACGTTGCCAACACCATGAAATCGCAGGGCGAAAAAGTATCCGATATACTTACTTCCACCTACCTACGCTATCTGTGCGGAGCATTTATCATCTCCCCTGTACAGAGATACGACATACATGGGAAGCGCATTTTCGAACAGAGCAATAAATACTATTTTGCCGACCACGGCCTGCGTAACCTGCTTTGCGGGTTCAACCTGCGCGGCAGCATCGAGAAAGTAATGGAGAATGTCATCTTTCATCATCTTGTCACACAGGGATTCAAGGTGACGGTCGGCATCCTTCGAAGCGGCGAGGTGGACTTCGTGGCTATACGTGGAGAACAAACACTCTATGTTCAGGCGGTGTATCTGCTCGCTTCTAAAGAGACTATCGCAAGAGAATTCGGCAACCTGCACGGTATACGGGACAACTATCCGAAATATGTCGTCTCAATGGATCCGGTCAGCGGCGGTCTTCCCGAATATCCCGGCATCAGGCATATTCATCTGCATGAATTCCTTATGACCGATTTTTAGCATACCAGATCTTCCGGAAAACGGGAAAAGCCGGGCAGGCGGCGGTCTTTCCCGTCCGTCCTGTCCGGCTTCCATAAACCATATTGTCACTGCCCCTGCCGGGGCGTCAGGCTTCAGCTACCTTCTCGCGGCGCGACGGGAGTGTCTTCCCTTCTTGCTGCGTCCTCCAAGCACGAACGCGAGCACTGCCAGCACTGCGATGGCGCCGACTATAAGCCAGGTGAAGCTGTTCGCGTTGTCGCCCTTGACCCTCGACCACATGGCAAGCAGTTCCTCGGTGCCTCGGTCGTGCATCATTCCGCAGTACTCCATGATAGACGCGTCGGGATACATTATCGGGTTCAGGCAGGCTCCCTTGCCGGCCTCTCCGAAGAAGTAGCTCGCGTCGATCGGGGCGTATTGAGCATCGTCCGCCATCGCAGACAGTATCTCGTCGCCGCCTATGGCGCTCACATAGCCTATAACGTCCATGTTCCTAAGTGCGTTCTCGGGCAGGCACATGAAGTTTATGAAGTAGCGTGCGGCCTGGACGTTCTTGGCATACTTCGGGATGACCCAGCCGTCGAACCATACTATGCTTCCGTCCTCCGGTACAGCATAGTCTAGGGATACGCCCACGGCCTCAGCCTCCTCGATGGCCCACTGCGCATCGCCGCTCCAGGTCAGGTTGAGCCATGCCTTCTCCTTGGTCATCATCTCCTTTCCGAAATCAGCCTCCCATCCTGCGATATTGGGTTTCATTTCGTTCAGATAAGCCTCCACCCTGGCGATGGACTCGGGAGAGGCATCATAGGAAAGTTCCTCAACGGTAGTCTCTCCCCTGTCGATACGCTCCCTGTTGAGAGCTATGTTGAAAGTCGTATATACATCGCGGAAAGCCTCCTTCATCAGAACCTTGCCCTCGAACTTGGGATCCTTGAGCACATCCCAGGTAGACACCTCCTCCGGAGTGACATGGTCGGAGTTGTATGTGATGCCGACGGTACCCCACATATAGGGGACGGCATAGTCGTTGGCGTCCTTTCCGTTACCGTCCACCTGCGAAAGGAAGTCGTTCATGAACGGGGCCACGTTGACCGTATAGTCGGGAGTGGAGCCGAAGTCGCGGTCTATGGGAAGCAGCAGGTCCGCACGGAGCATGCGCTCGATGATGTATTCCGAGGGGCATACGACGTCGAAGTCCTCGTGTCCCTTCTCTATCTTCGAGAGCATGACTTCGTTGATGTCGAAGAGCTGGTAGATGACTTCGACGGGTTCTCCCGTCTGTTCTTCATACCACTGCTCGAACTCGTCGATGAGGTCTTCGTCGATATAGTCGGCCCAGTTGTACACCTTGAGCTGGTGCTCGCGGTCGGCGCCGTTGGCGGCAAAAGTCGCGGCTGCAATGAGGCACAGCGCAGATACAAGGAATCTTTTCATTATTTTGTCTGTTTATTCGATTTTACTGATCTGAGGTTTATTATGGTAAGCAGTGCGAGCACTGCGAGGAATATGAGGGTCATCAGCGGACGCAGCTCGGGGGTCAGGCCTCCCTTGCGGGCGTCGGCATAGATGTAGGTCGAAAGCGTCTCGAGCCCGCCGTTGCCCTTGGTGAACAGGGTCACGGCGAAGTCGTCTATGGAAAGGGTGAACGCGAGTATGAAGCCCGAGAGCATCGCAGAGCGTATCTGAGGGACTATCACCTTGCGCAGGGCCTGGGACGGCGTTGCCCCGAGGTCGAGCGCGGCCTCATAGATATTGGGGTTCATGCTCCTGAGCCTCGGCATCACCGTAAGCACCACATACGGAGTGCAGAACGATATGTGCGCGAGCAGCACGGTGACATAGCCCTGGGTCACCCCGACGGCGACGAACAGTATGAACAGCGAGATACCGGTGATAATATCCGGGTTCAGCATCGGGATGTCGTTGAGGAAGGTTATCGCCTTGCGTCCCTTGCCGCGCATGTTGTATATGCCTATCGCGGCTATCGTCCCGAGTATCGTCGAGCACACTGCCGCGAGCAGGCCTATCGTGAGGGTGTTCTCTATGGCACGTACCATTGAGTTGCCCAGGCCGCCCGAAAACAGGCTTTCATAGAGCCTCGTCGAGAATCCCGTCCAGTTGCCGAGTACCTTGGCCTCGGTGAACGAGAACACTGCGATTATGAGTATCGGGGCATAGAGTATCGCAAGCAGCAGCACCAGATAGCCCCTCGCAATTATCTTCTTCATCATATCAGACCTCCCTTTTCGCTTTCGCGGTTGCTGCCCTCGTCGCCGAGCAGAGAGGTCAGCCCTATGATTACGAGCATTATCAGCGCCAGGGCAGAACCATAGTTCCAGAAGCCGTTGTTGATGTTCTCCTGTATCGTCGTTCCGAAGAGCTTCACCTTGTTCAGGGTGAGCAGCTCGGCAATGGCGAAGGTCGAGATTGTCGGCATGAACACCATCAGCACCCCGCTCCACACTCCCGGCATCGAAAGCGGCAGGGTGACCTTGAGGAACACCTGGGACGGCGTAGCCCCGAGATCCTGCGCGGCCTCGACATACGAATTGTCCATCTTCTCGAGGGAGTTGTAGATCGGATATATCATGAACGGCAGGAAGTTGTACACCATACCGAAAGTCAGCGCGCCCTCGCCGAGAGGGATGCGCAGGAAGTCGAACAGCGCCACGGTCGCCAGGGTGCGGATGAGCATGTTTATCCACATCGGCAGTATGAACAGCATCACCGTGACCTTGGAGCGGTTGAACTCCGAACGGCTGAGTATCCATGCGGCCGGATAGGCTATCAGCAGGCACAGGACCGTGGTTATGAACGCCACCTGTATCGAGTACAGGAAGGTGTTCAGGTCCTGGGGAGTACGGAAGAACCTCGTGAAATTGTCGAGGGTGAACGCCCCCGTCTGCGCGTCGCGGAACGCATACACCGCGATCATCAGCAGGGGCAGGGCCACGAACAGCACCAGGAACACCAGGTACGGAAGTGCCCAGGAAGATCTCTTAACTCTCATCCCTCGCCCTAAGTTTGATGTTCTCCGGAGCGAAATTGATACCTACGAGGTCGCCCTTGTCCCATACGTCATCGGTGTCGACCCAGATATGGTCTCCGTCCTCCGTAAGCACGGTCAGGTGGTAGTGGTTGCCCTTGTAGAGCAGGAAATGCACCTCGCCGGCAAGCATTCCGTCCTCCTGGTGGTCGAGAAGCTCCACCTTGCCGAAGCCTATCTCGGCCGTCACCTTGTCGGACGGCCTGAAATCCGCCGCTGCGGCGCATTCGAACTCCATTCCGAGCATCCTGATGTGCGAGGCGTCGACCACCTCGGCATCGAAACCGTTGCATACCCTCTCCTTGCGCATCACCTGGATGTCGCCCGGGCGTATGAGCAGTCCGACCTTCGAACCGGGCTCGAACGCATTATAGTCCTGGATCATCAGCTCGTAACCGAGATCGGTGTCCACGAACATCTCGTAATGCACGCCCTTGAAGGTGCATGACTTGACCGTGGCCGAGAACTGCGCGCCCTCGAGCCTGTTCATTATATAGATGTCCTCGGGCCTTACCACTATATCCACGGGAACGTCGCTGCCGAAGCCCTCGTCCACGCACTCGAACTCATGGCCTATGAACTCCACGCGGCGGTCTTCTATCATCCTTCCGTTCAGGATGTTCGACTCCCCTATGAAGTCGGCGACGAACGAGTTCTGCGGCTCGTTGTAGATGTCGGTGGGCGTTCCCACCTGGAGTATCCTGCCCTCGTTCATCACGACTATGGTGTCGGAGAGAGTCAGGGCCTCCTCCTGGTCATGCGTCACATATATGAAGGTTATGCCGAGCTGGCGGTGCATTTCCTTGAGCTCGATCTGCATGTCCTTGCGCATCTTGAGGTCGAGCGCGGCCAGGGGCTCGTCGAGCAGCAGCACCTTAGGCTGGTTCACCAGGGCCCTGGCTATCGCGACCCTCTGCTGCTGGCCTCCGGAGAGGCTCTCCACGTCCCTGTCCTCGTAGTCGGTCATGCTCACCATTTTCAGGACCTTGCGCACCTTGGCGTCGATCTCGTCCGTGGGCAGCTTCTGCAGCTTGAGGCCGAACGCTATGTTGTCGTAGACGTCGAGGTGGGGAAAGAGCGCATAGCGCTGGAAGACCGTATTGAACGGACGCCTGTAGGGCGGAAGCTCGCAGATGTCCTTCCCGTCGAGGAGTATCCTGCCTTCATCTGGAGACATGAATCCCGCGATGAGCCTGAGGGTCGTCGTCTTGCCGCAGCCCGAGGGGCCGAGGAGAGTGACGAACTCCCCTTCGCGTATGTCGAGGCTGATGTCGTCCAGCACCAGTTTGCCGTCGAATGACTTGCGCAGGTGCTGAAGGGAAATCACTATGTCGTTGTTCATCGGCTGGCCGGACTAAAACAGGTTGAACAGGAGGTTGTATCTCGCCCCTATGCTTAGGGTCGCCGTCCTCAGTACGGAGTTGTATGCCACATAGGCGTGCAGCCTGAGCGCATCCGAGTCATCGAGGGGATAGTACTGGAACACGGCGCCGGCCGTCCAGCAGTCCTCGAGCAGGGAATCACGTCCTGCAGTGGAATACCAGCCGCGCAGCGCGATGTCGAACTCGTCCTCGGGGGCATAGGTCAGCCTGCCCTGGAAGGTCTGTCCGCCGATGAGCCTCCAGCTGTCCTCGTCGAAACCGTAGCTGTTGTTGCAGTCGAATGTGAAGTCGAGTTCGTCTTCGAGTATTTCGAAATTCAGTCCGGCCGCCCAGAGCCAGTCGAAATCACCCTTCTCGTACTCGAGGGCGCTCACGCTGCCTATAAGAGAAAGCCAGCCGTACTCTCCGGTCCACTGGAACGAATACGCCCACAGCTTGCTTGTGAACGGGTGCTCTCCGTAGGGAGAGGTCGTCATCTGCAGGGTGAACTCGGTCGATTCCGAAGGGGTCATCCACGACACGCTGCCGCCCCACTGGTAGCACGCGAGACCTCCGGCGAGAGGAGACGAGAAATCGGGATGGATATCCCAGTCCCAGTCTTCATACTCGAAACCGCCGGTGGCTATCATGTCCTTTCCGAGGCCTATGGTCCAGTTGCCGAAAGAGAAATAACCTGCGAAGTAGTCAAGCCAGTTGGTCGTGTCCGAACGGCCGAGATCCCTGTAGGGCCAGGCATAGTCGCCGCCGCTCTGGAACCAGTGGTTGGCTATAGTCCAGGAAAAGTGTTCCGAGAGGGAACCTTCAAAGAGCGAATAGATTGAAGAATTGCCGTGGTTGAAACCCAAACCGGACTCGCCGGCAGTAAATGTAGGGTTAAGGTCCAGGCGTGGAATGAGTGTTACCTCGGCATAACTACCGAGATTGTCAGCCTCTTGCGAGTGCGCAACGAAGCAGGGCAGCCAAGCTGCAATCAAGAATAGCAGTTTCTTCATTTCTTACCATAAAAAAGAATTTGGTTGAACTTCGGGCGCAAAGATAGAAATTAAATGTTCATATTTTTAAAATTTATTCAAAAAAGTGTGGCTAACTTTGCCGCATTGTCATCCAGACGCAAAACGATATGTACGACTTCGACGAGATAATAGACAGGAGGGGCACGCGTTGCGACAAGGTAGACTCCCTCAAGGACATGTTCGGACGCTCCGACCTCATCCCCATGTGGGTCGCAGACATGGACTTCCGCACGCCCGACTTCATAATAGACGCACTCAGAAGGCGTCTCGATCACCCCATACTCGGCTATCCGCTCACGGGGAGCGACTACTTCAGGATAGTCTCTGACTGGGTATACTCGCTGCACGGCTGGAGGGTGGATCCTTCGGCCTTCCGCTTCATTCCGGGCATAGTCAAGGGCCTGATACTCGCCGAGCACTGCCTGCTGCAAAGGGGAGACAGGGTAATAATCCAGCCTCCGGTCTACCATCCCTTCCGCCTCAACACCATGGCGGCGGGCTTCGAGGTGGTGGAGAATCCCCTGCTCCCGGTCTACGGAGAGGACGGAATCCTGCAGAGCTACCGTATGGACCTCGACTCTCTCGAGAAGCTGGTCGACGGCAGGACCAGGCTCCTTATACTCTGCAACCCCCACAACCCGGGAGGAGTATGCTTCAAGCGCGAAGACCTTGCGAGGCTGGCGTCGATATGCCGCTCCCGGGGCGTCACCGTGCTCTCCGACGAGATACATTCAGAAATGGTGTTCCCCGGCAACGGATACCACCCCTTCGCCTCGGTAAGCGAAGACGCGGCGCAGTGCAGCATCAGCTTCATGGCTCCCTCCAAGACCTTCAACATAGCCGGGGTGGTGAGTTCCTACTGCGTGGCGTTCAACCCCGAACTCAGACAGAAGTTCTACTCCTATATAGAATCGGCCGAGATAGACTATCCCTCCATATTCTCCGCCGAGGCGACCCGTGCCGCATACACGCCCGAGGGCATGCGGTGGAGAGAAGAGATGATGGACTATGTGTGGGGCAACATACGCTTCGTAGAGGAGTTCCTCGCAAGGGAGATACCGCAGATACATCCCATAAGGCCGCAGGCGTCGTTCCTCGTATGGCTCGACTGCCGCCGCCTCGGACTGGATCAGAAGAGCCTCGTAGACCTGTTCGTCAACGGTGCGCACCTGGCCCTCAACGACGGCACGATGTTCGGGAAGCAGGGCGAGGGTTACATGAGGCTCAATGTCGGATGCCCCCGGAGCATAGTGGCGACGGCACTCGGAAATCTGAAAAAAGCGGTAGAAAGGCTCAAATAAAATTTGCCGATTAAAAATCTTTGACTATCTTTGCAATCCCGTTGAGGGAACAACGGTGCTGTAGCTCAGGTGGTAGAGCAATGGACTGAAAATCCATGTGTCGCCGGTTCAACTCCTGCCAGCACCACACAAGGGCAGCCTAAGCATTTGGGCTGCCTTTTTTTATTTGTTTTCCGCATATGGACAAGACTCTCGGCAACATAGGGGAATTCGGTCTTATCGACCTGATAAGCAGGCAGTTCAAGGTTCCGGAAGGCGTTACCGGAATCGGGGACGACTGCGCCGTCATCCCCCAGAGGGAGGGCTTCGACACGCTGGTCAGCACGGACATGCTCGTGGAAGGCAGCCATTTCATCCGGGACAGGATAAGTCCGGAGGATCTCGGCTGGAAGTCCGCCGCAGTCAACCTGAGCGACATCGCGGCCATGGGCGGCCGTCCTGACGGCACCTTTCTGTCGATAGCCGTACCCAAGGAAACGGACGGCGGCTGGATGAAGCGTTTCATCTCGGGATACAGGCAGCTTTCCGAAAGGTTCTCCTGCCCCCTGCTCGGCGGCGACACGACCGCCAGCCCCGACAGGATATGCATAAACGTCACGGTGACAGGCAGCGTCCCCACTGGAAGAGCGCTCAGGCGCGGCGCGGCGCGGGAGGGCGACCTCATCTGCGTGACCGGCTGCCTCGGAGACTCGGCCCTCGGGCTGCGCATGCTGCTCGACGGCAGCACAGGGCATCCGGACTACCGGTATTTCACTTCCCGCCACTGCCGCCCCCTGCCCCGGGTGGAGGAAGGCATGGCACTGGCACGGACCCCGGGAGTCCACGCGATGCTGGACATTTCCGACGGACTGGGATCCGACCTCAGGCATATCCTCGAGGCTTCGGGCAAGGGAGCCGTAGTCGAATGCGGCGCCGTTCCCCTCTCGGAGCAGCTGCGCGCCTACTGCTCGGAACATGGGCTCGACCCCCTGGAACCAGCCCTGTGCGGCGGCGAGGACTACGAGCTTCTTTTCACGGTTGACGCAGGCTCCGAGAGCAGCCTTCCCGTGGAGCACAGCGTAATAGGAAGGATAACCGAACCCGGGGAAGGTCTCGTCTGGAAAGGTTCCGACAGGGACTTCCTCGGGTTCAGGCATTTCTAAGCCGGGACTGCCCGGCCGGCAGGAGGCTTAGCTTATAAACAGCATCTCGCGGTACTTGGGCAGAGGCCAGATCCTGTTGTCGACTATCTCCTCGAGATTGTCTATGGGCTTGCGCAGGTCTTCGAGGGCCTCGGCGATCTCGTGGTATGCGACGGCCCTCTCATATTCGCTGGCAATAGCGTTGGCCTTCTTGCGGGCCTCCTTCATGGCCGCGGCCTTGACGCGTATCTCCTCGACATACTTTGAGATCTTCTCTATCAGCTCCAGTTCCGCGGTGCAGCCCTCGGTCGAGCCGAAGACGCTCTTGCATAGCGCCACCTCCTTGAGCAGGCGGGACTTGTAGTCCAGCACGGCAGGGATTATATGGTTCGTGGACATCCTCACGAGCACGCGCGACTCTATCTGCACCTTCTTGGTGTACATGTCCCACTTGACCTCGTTGCGGGCGTCGAGCTCCTCCTTCGTATAGACTCCGGTCTTCGTGAACATCTCCACCGAAGACGGTTCCGTGAATACCTTTATCATCTCGGGCACGCTGGTGAGTACGTCCAGTCCGCGGCGTTCGGCCTCCTTCTTCCACTCTTCGGAATAGCCGTTGCCGTCGAAGCATACGGTATCGAGCACCGAGGCTATTATGGGCTTCAGCGTGTCCATGACCGCCACGTTGAGCTTCTTGCCTGAAGCCAGCTGGGCGTCGAGCTCCTGCTTGAAGGCCGTCAGCTGCTCCGCCACTGCCGCGCTGAGCGTAGTCAGGGCACCTGCGCAGTTGGCCGACGAGCCCACGGCGCGGAACTCGAAGCGGTTGCCCGTGAACGCGAAGGGAGAAGTCCTGTTGCGGTCGGTGTTGTCGACGAATATCTCGGGAATCTCCACGAGGCCGAGCTTCTTGCCGCGCTTGCCGGCGATGTCTATCGGCGTATCCGAAGGCAGTTCGAGCAGCTTGCGCAGCACCGCGGTCATCGTATCGCCGAGGAAGGCCGACACTATTGCAGGGGGTGCCTCGTTGGCACCGAGCCTGTAGGCGTTGGAGGCTGTGGCTATCGAAGCCTTGAGCAGGCCGTTGTGCTTCTGTACAGCCGCGAGCACGTTGACGAAGAAGGTAATGAACTGCAGGTTGCCCTTGGCATCCTTGCCGGGAGCGAACAGGGGCACGCCCGTATCGGTGCCGAGCGACCAGTTGTTGTGCTTTCCCGAGCCGTTGACCCCGGCGAATGGTTTCTCGTGGAAGAGCACCACGAAGCCGTGCCTGCGGGCTATGGAGTTCATCAGGTTCATCACTATCTGGTTCTGGTCGTTTGCAAGGTTGGCTTCGCCGTAGATCGGTGCGAGTTCGAACTGGTTGGGCGCCACCTCGTTGTGCCTTGTCTTAAGGGGTATGCCGAGCCTGTGTCCCGCTATCTCGAGGTCGCGCATGAACGCCGCCACCCTCGAGGGAATGGCACCGAAGTAATGGTCGTCGAGCTGCTGGTTCTTGGACGAATTGTGCCCCATAAGGGTGCGTCCCGTAATCATCAGGTCGGAGCGTGCGGAGTAGAGAGACTCGTCCACGAGGAAGTATTCCTGCTCCCAGCCGAGATAGGTGACGACCTTGCCGACCGAAGGGTCGAAGAGCCGGCAGATAGGGACGGCGGCGTCGCTCACGGCCTTCAGCGACTTCTTCAGAGGAGTCTTGTAGTCCAGGGCCTCGCCGTTGTAAGAGACGAAGATCGTGGGGATGCAGAGCGTGTCGTCCTGGATGAACACCGGAGATGTGGGATCCCAGGCCGTATATCCCCTGGCCTCGAAAGTGGCACGGATGCCTCCGCTGGGGAACGACGACGCGTCCGGCTCCTGCTGTATCAGGCTCTTGCCGTCGAAGGTCTCGATGACCCCGCCCTTTCCGTCATAGTCGATAAGCGAGTCGTGCTTCTCCGCAGTACCCTCCGTAAGGGGCTGGAACCAGTGCGTCACATGGGTCACATGGTGCTCCATAGCCCATTCCTTCATTCCTCTCGCGACCCCGTCGGCAGTCTTGCTGTCGAGGGCCACGCCCTTGTCGATGCACTCGAGCAGGGCCTTGAGAGTCCCGGCGTCGAGATACTTGCACATCTTCCTGCGGTCGAAGACGAGCTCCCCGAAGTAGTCGGATGTCTTGCCCTCTGGAACTTCCACGGGAACGGCCTTCTTCTCGAAGGACTCCTTCACCAAATCTAATCTGTCGATGCTCATATAAAAATTTGTTAAACCTGTATGCAAACAAAAAGGCTGATCCTCCGGACCAGCCCTGTATTTCCTCTGCGGTGAATGTTCATAGACGTGACTTGCGGCCGGTATCAGCACACGGGAACACCCAGGACCTGGTTACGGTTCTGCTGCTGACCCTGCTGCTGTCCGGAATATGATGATATGGCAATCACTACCGCTTGTTTTTTCGAGGGCGCAAGATAGAAATATAATTCGTAAACTCAAACATTTTTTGCCATTAAATTTCTACTTTTGCAGAAAATTGACTTCAGATGCAGGATTTCGGATTCGTCAGGATCGCGGCCGCGATGCCGCACGTCCATGTCGCTGACTGCAGGGCGAACGCCCGCGAGACGGTCGCGCTTGCAAGAGAACTGAGCAGCCGCGGAGCCGGCATAATAGCATTTCCGGAGCTCGGCGTCACGGGCTACACCTGCGCCGACCTGTTCGGGCAGGGAGTGCTGACAAGGGACGCGGAGGCCGCCGTAGCCGGCATTCTGGAGGAGACTTCGGATCTGCCTGCGGTCCTCGTCTTCGGCGCGCCGGTAAGATTCAGGGGCAGGCTCTTCAACTGTGCCGTAGCCTCCTGCCGCGGGAAAATACTCGGAATAGTTCCCAAGACCTACCTTGCCGGCAGCGCGGAGTTCTACGAGCCCCGCTGGTTCGAGTCCGCGAGGGTGCTGCCTCCCGAAGGCGCGGACATAGACTACGCCGGACAGAAGGACATCCCCTTCAAGGCAAACCAGCTGTTCCGTTCGGAAGACGGCTCCCTGACCTTCGCCGTCGAGATATGCCAGGACCTCTGGGCCCCGGTTCCTCCCTGCTCCTTCGCCGCGCTCGCCGGAGCGCAGCTCATAGTCAACCTCTCCGCGAGCAACGAGGTGCTCCTCAAGCACGAATACCGAAAGTCCCTTGTAAGCGCGACATCATCCCGCCTTTTCTGCGCCTACCTCTACTGTTCGTGCGGCTACGGAGAGTCGACGCAGGACCTCGTGTGGGCCGGTTCCTCGCTTATCTGCGAATACGGCAGCATCCTTGCCGAGAGCGAGCGCTTCAAGACAGGTTCCGGCCATATCATGGCGGACATCGATGTCGAGAAGCTGGAGGCCCTGCGCACCAAGGAGCACGCCTTCCGCCTGGAGGCTCCCCGCCCCGCCTTCAGCACGGTGACTTTCCCCGCCCCGCCGGCCGCGGATTTCGGATCCGTACTGCTGCGCCGCATAGACCCCCGTCCGTTCGTACCTTCCGACAGGCCGGAGGAACTCGACCTCAGGTGCCGCGAGATAATATCTTCGCAGGTGGCCGGGCTCGCGACGAGGCTCGACCACATCCGCTGCCGCAAGGCAGTCATAGGCGTCTCCGGAGGGCTCGACTCGACCCTCGCGCTGCTCGTCACGGTGCTCGCGTTCGACACCCTCGGCATCCCGAGGGACAATGTGCTCGGGATTACGATGCCGGGATTCGGCACCACGAAACGCACCCACGACAACTCCACGGCGCTGATGTCGCTGCTCGGGGTAAGCTCGCGGGAGATTTCGATCGTCCCTGCCGTGAGGCAGCATTTCAGCGACATAGGGCAGGACGAATCCGTACACGACCTCAGTTACGAGAACAGCCAGGCGCGCGAACGCACGCAGCTCCTCATGGACATCGCGGGAAAGGAGGGAGGCATAGTGATAGGTACGGGAGACCTCTCGGAGCTCGCGCTCGGCTGGTGCACCTACAACGGCGACCACATGTCGATGTACGCGGTGAACGTGAGCATACCCAAGACCCTGGTCAAGACCCTCGTGCTCTGGGCCGCCGACAACCGTTTCAAGGACAATCCAGAGGCCGCCTCGGTGTTGCGCGACATCGCCGACACGCCTATCAGCCCGGAACTGATACCGGCAGACGAAAACGGGCAGATAAGCCAGAGGACAGAAGACCTCATCGGGCCCTACGAACTGCACGATTTCTTCCTCTACAACTTCTTCCGCTGGGGTTACGGTCCAGAGAAACTGCTCTTCCTCGCCCGCAAGGCCTTCGGCGGCAGCTACGACGAGGCTACGCTCAGGAAGTGGCTCGGAAATTTTATGAAACGCTTCTTTTCCCAGCAGTTCAAACGCTCCTGTATCCCCGACGGGCCCAAGGTAGGTTCCGTGTCGCTCTCGCCGAGAGGAGACTGGAGGATGCCGTCAGATATCGCCTGCCCCTGGAAGACGGATATATAACGGCCTGTGCCCGCAGGACAGCCCCCTGCATACTATGCTACGCAGCCTTATGACCTGCCTCTGATATATGCCTGCGGGAGACATAAAACCCGGGGAACAGTCTCCCGCAGGCATATACCAGAGGCTGTCCGCATTCTGCCGTTCCAAGGCAGGCATTGACAGACAGGGGCTGCCCTGCGGACACGGGCCGTTACATCAGCCGGAGAATTGGGGTTCAGTCGAAATATGCCTTCGGAATCGGGCGGCAGTTATACCCGCTGGCCATAGACTCGCCGTACGCGCCGGCGCTGCGTATCGCCACGAGGTCTCCCCTGCGGCATTCGTTGAGCATCGCCCCCTTCAGGAACACGTCGGAACTCTCGCACACGGGGCCCACCACGTCGTAGACCTCCTCGGATCCGTCGGAAGATATGTTTTCTATCCTGTGGTAGGCCTTGTACAGCGCCGGCCTTATCAGGTCGGTCATTCCGGCGTCAAGTATCGCGAAACGCCGCGTGGTACCCTGCTTGACATACAGCACCCTCGAAATCAGGCTGCCGCACGGCGCGACAATGCTCCTTCCCGGCTCGAAATGCACGACGGTCCCGGCCGGGAGCCTCAGATGCCTGCGGAAAGTCTCGAAATAGGACTTGAAGTCCGCGACATCGAGGTGGTTGGGATGCTCGTAGTTGATGCCGAGCCCGCCTCCGACATTGACGTCTCCGAGCGGGAGTCCGGCAGTCCTGAGCCTCTCGGAAAGGGAGTTGATGCGGTTGCACAGGGCCACGAAGTCCATCATGTCGAGAATCTGCGAGCCTATGTGGAAATGCAGTCCCCGGTATTCCACTCCGGGAAGTTCCAGGGCCATGCGGAGCACGCCCTCGAGCTGTTCGTAGTTGATGCCGAACTTGTTCTCGGCAAGGCCGGTGGTGATGTTGGCGTGGGTATGCGCGCCTATGTCGGGATTGACACGCAGGCTCACCGGAGCCGTCCTGCCCATGCCGGAGGCTATGGCGCCTATCACCTCGAGCTCGGCGGCGGACTCCACATTGAAGCGTCCTATGCCGCTTTCGAGGGCGAGCCTTATCTCCGGGTCGCTCTTTCCGACACCGGCGAAGAATATGCTTCCCGGCTCGAACCCGGCGGCGAGCGCAGCCCTGATCTCGCCTCCGCTCACGCAGTCGGCACCCAGGCCCCTGCGGGCTATCTCGCGGAGTATCACAGGATTGAAGTTGGCCTTCACGGCATAGTGCACCCTGTATTCGGGATTCCGGGAGGTCTGTGCCTGCACCTCGTCGAGGGCGCGCGACAGCACGGAAAGGTCGTAATAGTAGAAAGGAGTCTCCCTGCCGAGGAAGCTCTCCAGAGGAAACTTACCCTTAAGCATCTTCGAACAGACCTTTGCTGAGCGACCTGAGCGCCCTCACCTTGTCTTCCTCCCTGACGAGGAAGGAGATGTTGAAATTGCTTCCGCCGTATGAAATCATCCTCACGGGTATGTCCTTCATGGCCTGCATGGCTCTGGACTCGAATCCGACGTTCTCCCAGTCCATGTCGCCCACGACGCACACTATGCACATGTCGAGGTCGACCGACACGGTGCCGTACTTCTTGAGGTCGTGGACTATCTCGTTGAGGTGCATGGTGTTGTCTATGGACACCGATACCCCCACCTCGGAAGTGCATATCATGTCAATCGGGGTCTGGTAGCTCTCGAATATCTCGAACACCTTGCGCAGGAAGCCGTGCGCAAGCAGCATCCTCGAAGACTTTATCTTTATCGCGGCTATGTTGTCCTTGGCCGCTATCGCCTTGATGCAGCCGGGATCGAGGCTGTTGTCAATTACAGTGCCGGGAGCGTCGGGCTCAAGTGTATTGAGCAGCCTCACGGGGATTCCGGCGAACTTGGCGGGCTGTATGCAGGTCGGATGCAGTATCTTGGCTCCGAAGTACCCGAGCTCGGCGGCCTCGTCGAAGTGCAGGTGGCGCACCGCGCGCGTTCCCTCGACATATCGGGGATCGTTGTCGTGCATTCCGTCGATGTCCGTCCATATCTGTATCTCGGACGCACCGAGGGCCGCCCCGACGAGCGAGGCCGTATAGTCCGAGCCACCCCTGCGCAGGTTGTCGACCTCGTCGTGCAGGTTGCGGCAGATGAAGCCCTGGGTCACATACAGCTCGGCATCAGGAACCTGCTCCAGCAGCGGACGCAGATGCCCGCGTATATACTTCTGGTCTGGCTCTCCCCTGCCGTCGGTCTTCATGAAGTCCAGCGCGCACAGCAGCACGGGACGGTGCCCCTGCTCCTCGAGCAGCAGCGTGAACAGCTTCGTGGAGAGGAGCTCTCCCTGAGCGAGGATGAGTTTCTGCTCGGCCTGTGTGAAAAGCTGCCTTGTGAAAGTCTTGATGTACGAGAACACATTCCTGACATATTCCAGAGCCTTGGAAGCATATTCCTCGGAGCTGAAGAGCTCCCCCGCGAGCCTGACATACCTGTCCTCGAGCCGGGATATGGTATCGGCCGCACCGTCCACATTCCGGCTGAAAAGATAGTCGGATATCTCCTGGAGGGTATTGGTCGTCCCCGACATGGCCGAGAGCACGACAAGGTCGCCCTTCTCCTGCGTGGCAATGGATGCCACATGCTTCATCCTCTGCGCGGAGCCTACGGAGGTTCCGCCGAACTTCAAGACTTTCATAAGACTGCTTCTAACTTATATTCCTGTTATTTCCAGAGCAGCTGGGCGAACTGGTACAGGCTCCTGCGCCAGCTCTGCCATTCGTGGGCCGTCTGAGGTGAGACATAGTAGTGCGCGTTCAGACCTGCAGCCTTCAGCTCGGCCACATCATCCGCAGGATCGCCCTGGCGCCTGTTCTCGACCTCGCGGCTTCCGTAGCTCACGAACACGAGGTCGTTGCCCTCGATGAAGCCCTCGGACTTCTCGGCTTCCTCAAGTGTAATGGTGCCGCCGCTGAATATTCCCAGCGACGAGAACAGCTCGGGATGCGCGAGGGTGATGGCCCTGGTCTGCATTCCTCCCATGGAGAGGCCTGCCATGGCGCGGTGCTCCCTGTCGGCTATGGTACGGAAATTACTGTCTATCATGGGGATGATATCCTTGATGAGAGTGTTCATGAAGTTGTCGGCCCAGTTCGAGGGAAGTCCGTTTCCCTCACCGCGGCTGCCTGCCGGACGGCTCCAGCTGCCGTTGTCCATGACGATGATGAAAGGCACGGCCTTGCCCGCTGCAATCAGGTTGTCCATTATGTGGGCCGTCTTGCCCTGCTCGGGCCAGCCGTACTCGTTCTCGCCTCCGCCGTGCTGCAGGTAGAGCACGGGATAGCGCTTGTCGGGATTGCGGTCATACTCCGCGGGAGTGTACACGAAGCAGTGCCTCATGGCATCGTTGACCTCGGAATAGTAGTACATCTCCCTCATCTGTCCCTGGGGCACGTTCTTCAGCGCATAGAAGTCCTCGTCGGCCGCGGGGATCTCGATTCCGCTGCCCCACCTGCCGGCCCCGTAGAAATAAAGGCTGCCGGGATCGGGCACGCTGGCGCCGTCGATGTTCAGCTGGTAATAGTGGAAGCCCTCGTCCTGGGGAGCGGACTCGCCTGTCCATACGCCGTTTCCGTCGTTCACGAGGTCATACTTGACACCTCCGATGTCGAGCAGCACGCGGGAAGCCTCGGGCGCCTCCACCCTTACCCTCACCCTTCCTTCGGAATTGACCATGGGATACTCCTTTCCGGGCTGGTTGGAGCTCGAGGGCCTGAAGTCCTCCCTGACCTGGGCGGACAGAAGCGACGCGGACAGCAGCAGCGCCGCGGCGGTCGTGACAGAATAAATTGTCGCTTTCATAAAATGTGGTTTTAATGAGTATAACGGACAAATATAGGAAATTTGCTTATCTTTGCGCCGTCAGAAACCAAAGGTGGAGCGGTCTGCCGCCCGTCAAAGGGAGGAAAGTCCGGACAGGACAGGGCATCCCGCTGCGGAAAGCGCAGGTAGGGGCAACCTTACGAGGGCCGTAACAGAAAATTACAGCCTCTGTGGAGGCAACGGTGAAAACGCGAGGCAAGAGCTCACGACGCAGCCCAGCGATGTGCTGCGGGTACGGTTCCGGGACCTGCAAGACCAAATATACTGGCAGACGAGGGCTGCCCGCCCGATGCCAGGGGGTAGGTTGCGAAGATAAATGGCAGGCTAGAACAGAAACCGGCTTACGGCTCCACCTTTTTTTAATACCGTCGCCTGGCCTAAACCAGCTCAGCCTCAAGGTCGTAGTCGTCGGCGGACACTATCCTCACCTTGACGAAGTCGCCTACCTTCAGCCCGCCACCCGGGTGCCTGACAATAATCTCCCCGTCCACGTCCGGGCTCTCGTACTGGCTCCTGCATACGAGGCTGCCGTCGAGTATGTCGTCCACGATCACCTTCTCCTCTGTACCTACGCGCGAACTGTTGAAAGCCAGGGATATGTCCTGCTGGACTTCCATAAGGCGGTCGTAGCGGCGCCTCTTCTCCTCCTCGGGCACGCTGTCCTCGAAATGCTCCGCGCCGTAGGTCCCTTCCTCCTCCGAATACGGGAACGCGCCGAGACGCTCGAAGCGCGCCTCGCGCACGAAATCCAGCAGCTCGCCGAACTCCTTCTCCCCTTCTCCCGGATGACCGGTTATCATCGTCGTGCGGAGCACCACCCCGGGCACCCTCTCCCTCATCTTCGCGACAAGTGCGCGAGTCTGCGCGGAATTGACGCTTCTGTGCATCTTCGACAGCACCGCGTCGGATATATGCTGCAAGGGTATGTCGATATAGCGGCACATCTTGGGGTTCGAGGCCATAAGGTCGAGCAGGTCTTCGGGGAAGTCCGCCGGATAGGAATAGTGTATCCTTATCCATTCGATGCCCTCTATCCCGGAAAGCGCCTGCGCAAGGCGTGCGAGACTGCGTTTCCCGTAGAGGTCGAGTCCGTAATAGGTCGTGTCCTGGGCTATCAGTATCAGTTCCCTGACCCCGCTGCGCGCAAGAGCCTCGGCTTCCCTGACGAGAGATTCTATCGGAACGGACCTGTGGGGTCCCCTGATGAACGGGATAGCGCAGTACGAGCATCTTCTGTCGCAGCCCTCAGAAATCTTGAGATAGGCGTAGCCCCTCTGCTCCGGAAGCCTCCGCGACAGGTCGAGCCCTGCGGCATCCACCCCGAGCCACTCCAAAACGGGAGCGAGGTCACGCGCTCCGAACCAGGCGTCCACTTCAGGAATCTCACTGCGGAGCTCGGCGGCATATCTCTGCGAAAGGCAGCCGAACACGCCGAGCTTTCCGACCAGGCCGGCCTTCCTGCCTTCCACCGCCTCGAGTATGGCCTCAATGGACTCCTGCTTGGCGTCGCCGATGAATCCGCAGGTGTTCAGCAGCATCACGTCGGCACGCCCGTCCTCCCCGGCAGGTTCGTACATGCCTTCGGGAAGGGAAGCAAGAAGATGCTCGGTGTCTACCGAGTTCTTGGAGCAGCCGAGGGTTACGACCTTAAGCTTCCTTATCATCAGCCTCTCCGTCCTCGGATGCGGCGCCGTCCCCGTCCACGAAGTCGAGCGACGCATACTTCACGATCTGTCCGTACCAGTCGAGCACCTTGCGCATGTGCGACAGGTAGAAGCGGTCTTCGTCATAGTCGGGTACGGCCTTGGCGAAAAGCGCCCTCACCTCCTGTTCGGGAGCCTTGGGCGAAGGGGCAGGACCGTCGCCGAGGGCATCCTTCAGCTTCAGGAACACCTCCGAGAGCTTCAGTTCGCCCTCCGAAGTGTATATGGCTATGTCGGCGAGGGTGGAGATCCTGCTCGAACCGGAAAAGACGGTCCTCTTTCCGTCGGCGAGGTTCTCGGCGACCGCACCTCCCCTCGCCTGGGCGATGTAGCGGTAAAGTCCGTGCTGTCCGGAGACAGTCAGTATTCTGCTCAAATCAGTCTGCATATCAGTCTTTCTGTTTTATTTTTTAGTTCTTCCAAACTTGAATCGTTCTCTATCACATAGTCGGCCTTCGAAAGGTCGTGGCTCTGCAGGCGGTCACGCTGCCCGGCCTTGGGATTGCGCGCGAGGCGCAGGGCATACGGGGCGGTCACCAGCAGCACCGCGTCGTACAGGCCGTCGAACTGCGGCTTGTCCAGCGCGACGGCCGACTCTATCGCCGCCAGCGGGGAATCTCCGCAGGACTCCTTCCAGCGGAGTATGTCGTCCACGACCAGCGGATATACGATGCCTTCGAGAGCGGAGAGCTTCTCCGGACTGGAGAACACGCTGCCTATCTCGTCCCAACGTATCTCCAACGCAGCCTCGATGCGCTCCTTCAGCCCGGGAACGGTCGCGTACAGACGCTTCGTGCGCGAGTCGCAGTCGTAGACCGGTATTCCCCGGGACTGCATATGACGGCATACCGAAGACTTTCCGCCGCCTATGGGGCCTGTCACGAGAAGTGTCTTCATCACCAGGGCGAAGAGTTGATTATACAGTCGAACACTTCGGGGGTCACGCTATAGCTGATGACTCCGGAAGGCAAGTTGTCGCAGCGGGCTATGCAGCGGCCGGTGAGGGACTTCGCGAAATCGTCGTAGTCCACATACACGGTCGCGCTCTCCGAAGGATCGGAAGCCGTCGGAAACACGCACCTGAACACGACCTCGGCCGTCGACGGCAGTACGGACAGATGCATTCCGGGAGGCACGTTGCGCGCCTCGACCTTCACCACCGAACGGATCTCGACATAACGGGACACGTCCAGCGAGTATACCACCTCCGCGTCCGAGAGCCGCACGCCTATCGGCCCGTCGAGCCTGACGGTACCGTGCGCGCTGGCGCTCAGGTCCTTGAGCTCTATCGGACGGGTAAGTATGCGGTCTATGTTCTCGAGCCTCGACTCCTCCCCGTACACCAGGACGGAATCCGGATGGACCGACATCTCGCGCGTCGCCATGTACTGCGGCCTGTAGCT
Organism: Bacteroides sp. CAG:1060_57_27; assembly: GCA_001915575.1. Lineage (GTDB taxonomy): Bacteria > Bacteroidota > Bacteroidia > Bacteroidales > UBA932 > Cryptobacteroides > Cryptobacteroides pullicola. The sequence continues at coordinate 156,103 of MNQT01000027.1, forward strand.
CACGGACTGAACCCTCTGTACGGGCACCTTCTTGAAGGTGACCTCGTTGAAGAGGAACTCCGGATCGTCCGAGATGAATGACTCGATGCTTACGCCGTCGCCGAATATCGGAGCAGCGTATTTGTAAAGGTTCGCCACAGGTATGGAGTAGACGTCGCCTCCGTCATGGTGGAAGTCTTCCGGCGAGAAGCTTATGCGCACAGGCCGCCTCCTCACCGACGACAGTTTCAGGTGCCTGAAGCCTGAAGCGCGGACCTGTGCCGTAACGGTGGCGTCGGTGGAAGACAGCTCCGCCCTTCCAGCGAGGTTGCTACGCGCCGCCACAGGCACACTCACGATACTCACATAAGACTGCGAGAGATTGTGGATGAGCCATATGCTGGACGAAAGCGCCAGACACAACAGAAGCTGTATCCAGTTGCTCTTCACCTGAGGGAAGCCCTGTTATTTCTGCTGCGCTGCGGCCTCGGCCCTGGGATCCTTGGTTATGGAGTTCTTGTCGACGCGTATCTTCACGTCTCCGTCGACCCTCATCAGCACGGTAGTCTCATCGACATCCGCGATCACGCCATAGATTCCTCCGGCCGTAACCACCTTGTCTCCCTTCTTGAGAGCCTTTCGCATCTCCTCGAGCAACTTCTGCTGCTTGCGCTGCGGTCTGATCATGAAAAGCCACATCACGACAAAGACGAGAAGCAGCATTATCCACATCGAAAGAGATCCTCCGGCAGGAGCGCCGGCAGAAGCGTTTGCCTGTAAAATAGTAATCATTGTATCCTTTTGTTAATTAAGTTGTTTCCTAATGCGTGTTTATCAGCTTGTCGAGCAGTCCGTTCACGAAACCGCTGCTCTCGGGAGTGCTGTAGGACTTCGATATCTCGACATATTCGTTGATGATCACCTTCACCGGAGCCGCACCCGGCATTCCCGCCTCGGCCATCCCGCAGACTATCAGGGCAAGGTCGGTGGTGCATATCCTGTCGCGCGTCCATTTGGGGGTAAGGGCGTCCACCTTGTCGACGAAAGCGTCGAAATTCACATAGGCGGCGCGCAGCAGACCGAATATGAAGCTCCTGTCGCTTTCGAAGCCTTCATGTCCCTCCATATCGCTCTGGTAGAGAGGGAGAAGCTTCCAGCGTCCGCCCTTTCCGAGCATCCTTACCGTCTTGCAGCACCATGTGAGGGCATATCCCAGGTCGTCGTTCCAGTAGATCGACATCTCTTCCAGTATGTCGTGCAGCTCGGCGTTGTCCTCGAACTCCCGCTCGAATATCTTTGCCCACAGCGCGGCATCGGCCTCGGGTCCGGTCTCTTCCGAATCAAGGTAGTCCCTGAAATACTTCCGCTCCCTGATACTCTCGTACAGGTGGCGCAGCAGCATGTCGTAGGGCTCCCACGAGAATTTCTTTTTGGAAATTATCCTGGCGAAGTCGGGATCCTCCATAAGCAGCGGCGCTATGGAATTCTCCGCGAACTTCATATTCGGATTGAGCTCGTCTTCCGTCGGATTGAACTTCCCTCTCGCCGCCTCCAGACGGGCCCTGCATTCGGCCGTAAGCGGGCCGGTTATCGAAAGCAGGAACAGATACAGGTCCCGCGTCGACTCGCATGAGAGTTCGAGCAGGCCCTCGGCTTCCTTGAGTGTCATTCCGTGATTTTCCGCATAGGCGTATACGGCCTTGAAAGCCTTCGTGCGGAGAATTCTTCGGTTGAGCATATTTTCAAACAATATTTTAATGCGCAAATATAGCAAGTAATCCACAAAAAATTCTAATTTTGCAATGCTAATGACTATTATTGACTGCAACTAACTGACTATAATCATGTACAGGGACGATTACGAAAAGGCAAGGGCAGAGGGCTTCGAGGGAGAGGACATCTACTCGAAACCAGTGAGAGCCGGAAAGCGCACATACTTCTTCGATGTCAAGGCCACCCGCGACAGCAGGGACTACTACCTTACGATCACCGAAAGCAAGAGGAGGGCCAATCCGGACGGCACTTTCACTTACACGAAACACAAGATATTCCTATACAAGGAGGACTTCGGGAAGTTCTCCGAGGGGCTTGCCGAAATCATAGCCTACATCAAGGACAACTGCTTCAACGGAGAGATACCTCAGAGGCCAGAGGGACTCGCAGACAGGGAAGACGCAAAGGTTGACCTCGAATTCGAGGATCTCTAATGGGAGCGATACTGCTGAAAGACATAGGACTGGACGGAGGGACAGCCGACATGCTGATCAGCGGGGGTGTGATTTCAAAGATCGCCCCTGCGGGAGAAAGCCGCGGCTGGGAGCTTGCAGGAGACCTCGAAATCATGGACTGCCACGGAAAGGTGGCGGTGCCCGGGTTCATCAACATGCACACCCACTCTCCGATGTCCCTAATGAGGGGTATCGGAGAAGACATGCTCTTCCACGGGTGGCTGAAGAAGATCTGGGAGACGGAGGAGAAGCTCGACCACGAATATGTATACTGGGCGTCCAAGGCCGCATGCGTGGAGATGATACGCACCGGCACCACGACGTTCAACGACCAGTACTGGTTCTTCGAAGATTCCGTGAGGGCCGCGACCGAGATGGGCATGCGCATCGCCACAGGATACGACATCATGGACAAGGGCAGCAGGGCCGAAGCCGAAAGGCAGAAGGAGCAGTGCATCCAGAAGAGCAGGCCCTACCTTGGGCACGGAATCCCCGGAGTGACATACGGGCTGGCCTTCCACGCGATATATTCCGTAAGCGAGGACATGATGCTCTGGGCCGCAGACTTCGCGAGGAAGCACGACCTGAACCTGCACATACACCTCTGCGAGACCCGTAGGGAGGTGGAGGAGTGCAAGGCCGCCCATGGCGGTCTGACGCCGGTGGAATACCTCGACCGTCTCGGCATACTCTCCGACAGGCTGCTCGCGGCTCACACCCTGTGGCTCGGCGAGAGGGATGTCGAACTCCTCGGAAGGCACGGGGTCACCTGCATACACAATGTGAATTCCAACACCAAGCTCGCATCCGGATACCGCTTCCTCTATAACGAGCTCAGGGATGCCGGAGCCAATGTCTGCATAGGCACGGACGGATGCGCCTCGTCGAACAACCTCGACATGCTCGAGGCGATGAAGACTTCGGCCATTCTTCAGAAGGCCTGGAGGGAAGACCCCTCGGCGCTTCCCCTCGGGGAGCTCGTCGGTATGGCCACCGTAAACGGAGCAAAGGCGCTGCGCTTCAACGGAGGCGTGCTCGCGGAAGGCGCGGCGGCCGACATCAGCATAGTCGACACGGACAACACCTTCTTCCTGTCGAACGCGCCGTTCCTCGCCAACTTCGTATACTCGGCCCACTCGGACTGCATAGATTCGGTGATATGCAACGGCAGGTTCATAATGCGCGGCAGGGAAATCCCCGGCGAGAAGGAAATACTATCGCAGGCACGCAGGGTTCTCGGAAAGATAAGCTAAAACCATATATATCGACACTATGGACAAAAGACTTGAATGCATATACAAGGCGGCGGAATATGTCGCCGGAAAGACAGGTGGCCGCACCCCGACGGTGGGAATAATCCTCGGAAGCGGACTCGGGAAACTCGCCGACAAGATCACGGACCAGATCGTAATCCCGTATTCGGAAATTCCCGGGTTCCCGGTATCCACGGCAATCGGGCACAAGGGGAACTTCATATTCGGCCGGCTCGGCGGCCGGGAGGTCATCGCCATGCAGGGACGCTTCCACTACTACGAGGGCTATCCCATGGAGCTCGTTACAATCGGAGTCCGGGTCATGAAGAAGCTCGGTGCCGGGTACCTGTTCGTCTCCAACGCAGCCGGAGCCTGCAATCCCGACTACAAGGTAGGCGACCTGATAATCATCAGAGACCATATCAACCTCATGCCCAACCCCCTGATAGGACCCAACCTGGAGGAATTCGGCCCCCGCTTCCCGGACATGACCTGCGCCTACGACATCAAGCTGCAGGCGCTCGCCGAGAGCCTGTGCGCACAGTGCGGCATCAGCGTAAAGAAGGGAGTGTACTTCGGCAGCACCGGCCCCACCTATGAGACCCCGGCCGAGGTAAGGTTCTACCATGCTGTCGGAGCCGACCTCGTAGGCATGTCGACCGTACCGGAGGTAATAGTCGCACGCCACTGCGGCATGAGGGTGTTCGGCATGTCCGTAGTCACCAACATGGCCAACTTCCTGAATGTCGAGAAGAATTTCAACGACGGTGCGGATGTCGTCAGGCAGGCCGACACCGCTTCGGAGAAGATGACGGACCTTTTCACCGGAATGATCGCTGCGCTGGAGTAATTTTACTTCATTTTCGGTATTGCGGGAGAGGAACGGGCTGAGTAACTTTGCCGAGAAAGGACAGAAGCAGCGACTTTTTATGGCATCAGCTTACAAGTCAACCGATTTGATGCGGGACATGGTCAGCGAGAACAGCTCTCTGATACCAGTCCTCGGCCGATTCGGAATACCCCTCGGCTTCGCCGACAAGACAGTCGGAGAGGTGTGCAGGGCACAGGATGTTGACCAGGACACCTTCCTGGCCGTGGTAAACTTCAGTTCGGGAAAGGAATACAGCACCGACGGCATATCCCTGCCGACGCTCATGGAGTATCTCAGGCAGGCGCACACATATTTCCTCGAATTCAACCTGCCCGCCATAAGACGCAGGCTGCTCGAGGCCGTGGACTGCTCCGGAGAAGACGGAATCGGGCTGATGATACTGCGCTTCTACGACGGCTATGTCTCGGAAGTCAGGCGTCACATGGAGTACGAGAACGACACCGTCTTCGTATATGTGGAGCAGATGCTCTCCGGAATACTCGACAGGGAGTACTGCATCTCGAACTTCGAGGGGACCCACTCCCCCATCGGGAGCAAGCTCAAGGAACTCAAGGACGTGATCATACGATACTACCCCGAGAAGAACAACTATCTTCTCAACGAAGTGCTGCTTGACATCATACGCTGCGAGGAAGACCTCAGTTCGCACTGCCGTGTCGAAGACAAGATCTTCGTGCCGGCGGTGAAACTCGCCGAACAGCAGCTGGCAAGCAGCGGCAACGCATCCTATTCCGACGGCAGCGGAAGGCAGCAGGACGGGAACTCGAGATCCGAGACGCTCAGCGACCGCGAGAAAGAAGTGCTCGTGTGCGTCGCCAAGGGACTGAGCAACAAGGAGATCGCAGACTCGCTCTTCCTGTCGGTACACACCGTCGCCACCCACAGACGCAACATCTCGGGCAAACTGCAGATCCACTCCACAGCCGGATTGATTATTTATGCCATAGCAAACAAGCTGGTGAGCCTGCAGGATATCAGGGAACAGCTGGGGACGGACTATTCCGAGAGGAACTCGAGATAGCCCTCCACGTCGAGGTCGTAGGCGCGGGGACCCTTGAGAATGCCGCCGTCGGAATCAAGGATGAAATAGTTCGGCTGGGAATTGACCCCGAAACGCTTCAGCGCGATGTAGGAGTTGACCCTGCCTATATCCTTGAGAGGCTTTCCCGAATCGTTGAGCACCCACTCCGATTCGGGTAGCTTCGTCTTGTCGTCGACATACAGCGCAGCTATCACGAAATCGTCACGCAGGCTCTCCAGGACCCTAGGATCCGACCATACCCTCTGCTCCATCTCGCGGCAGTTCACGCATCCGTGTCCTGTTATGTCCACGAACACGCGCTTTCCGCTGCGCGAGGCCGCCTCCAGCGCATCGTCGAGGTTGTCGTATGCCTTCAGCCCGTGGGCTATCGTAAGCGTGGCTCCTTCAGAGGCCGCAGCATCCTGCAGGGAGGCGGCAGGAACGGCTGAAACCTGCCCGGAAGCGTTTCCAAGCACAAAGTCCTGGGTCTCGATGGGCGGAAGATAACCGGAGAGGGCCTTGAGCGGCGCACCCCAGAGCCCCGGCACGAGATATAGCACGAACGAGAAGCAGGCTATCGAAAAGAAAAGCCTCTTGACAGACACATACTCCACGGGATCGTCATGCCTGAAACGGATCTTTCCGAGCAGGTACAAGCCCAGAAGCGTAAATATGACTATCCATATCGCAAGGTACACCTCCCTGTCGAGCAGTCCCCAATGATAGGTCTGGTCGGCCGTGCTCAGGAACTTCAGTCCCAGCGCGAGCTCTATGAATCCGAGTACCACCTTGACCGAATTGAGCCAGCCGCCGCTCTTAGGAAGTTTCTTAAGCAGCGAGGGGAAGAACGCGAACACCGTGAAGGGCAGCGCAAACGCCACGCTGAATGCGAGCATCGTGACCATAGGAGCCCAGAACTCCCCCTGCGTGCTCTTCACGAGCACCGAACCGACGATAGGGCCGGTACAGCTGAAGCTGACGAGCACGAGCGTAAGGGCGAGGAAGAAGATTCCCCCGAGCCCCTTGCGGTCGCTGTTCTTGTCGGCACTGTTGGTCCACTTCGAAGGCAGCGTAATCTCGAACGCGCCGAAGAAGCTTGCGGCAAACACCATGAATATCAGGAAGAATATGATATTCGGCAGCCAGTGCGTGGAGAGCCAGTTGAATATGTCAGCCGTGACCCCGCTTCCACCCAGCAGCCAGGTCAGCCCTATGATCACGCATATCGGGACAGTATACAGCAGCACTATGAAAAGCCCGTACATCGAAGCCTTGAAACGCCCTCTCGCCGGACTTTCCGACCCCTTCATGAAAAAGGATATGGTCATGGGCACCATAGGGAACACGCAGGGCGTGAGAAGCATCGCGAATCCCCAGAGTATGGCCTCGATCACAAGCTGCCATAGCGGCTCCCCGTCTCCGCCGTCCTGCTGCTGTGAAGCAGATTCCGAAGGTTGTTGCGAGACTGACTGCCCGGAGGCTGGAGCAGCCGCGGCACCGGATGTGCCCAGCGTTCCTTGCCCGGCAGACAGCACCGGAATCTGGGGGATGGCCAGAGACTGCCCGGCTCCGGATATATAGTGGTCGAATTCATAATACTCGGGAGTATAGCAGGCCGTACCCCCGCAGGGGGTTATGTCCACCGTTCCCGAGACATGGTCTATGCCGCTGCGCAGCTCGCCCGTAAGCACGATGCTGTTCACTCCGTCGGTATTCTTGATTTCCGACTTCCAGACCACATTAGGATTGGCCTGCAGGGCAAGGAGCAGGAAAAGTGCCTTGAACATGACTACTTCGCTATGGCTACCGAGCGGGTTTCACGGATTACGGTAATCTTGACCTGGCCGGGATAGGTCATCTCATCCTGAATGCGCTGGGCGATCTCGGTAGAGAGCATCGCGGCCTGACTGTCGCTGACCTCTTCGGCGCCTACTATTACGCGGAGCTCCCTGCCCGCCTGGATGGCGTACGACTTGGTGACTCCGGGATAGGATGCGGCAAGGTCCTCCATACCCTTGAGCCTCTTGATGTAGGACTCGATGACCTCACGCCTTGCACCGGGCCTCGCACCGGAAATTGCGTCGGCTACGAGCACGAGGGGTGAATATATGGATGTCATCTCCATCTCCTCGTGGTGCGCACCTATGGCGTTGCATATCTCGGGACGTTCCTTATACTGCTCAGCCAGCCTGGCACCGAGTATGGCGTGAGGATATTCGGGCTCGCTCTCGCTCACCTTACCTATATCGTGGAGCAGGCCGGCCCTGCGGGCGATCTTGGGGTTGAGCCCGAGTTCGGAAGCCATCGTGGCGCAGATGTTGGCCACTTCCCTTGAGTGCTGCAACAGGTTCTGCCCGTAGGAAGAACGGTATTTCATGCGGCCTATGAGCCTTACGAGTTCGATGTTCAGTCCGTGGATACCGAGGTCGATGCAGGTCCTCTTTCCCGTCTCGAGTATCTCGTCCTCGAGCTGCTTGCTGACTTTGGAGACGACCTCCTCGATGCGTGCGGGATGAATGCGGCCGTCGATTACGAGCTGGTGGAGCGAAAGTCTCGCGATTTCGCGCCTGACGGGGTCGAATGCGGAAAGCAGTATCGCGTCGGGAGTGTCGTCAACCACGATCTCGACTCCGGTCGCCGCCTCGAGTGCGCGGATGTTCCTGCCCTCACGGCCGATGATGCGGCCCTTGACCTCGTCGTTGTCTATGGGGAAGGTGGTGACCGCGTTCTCGATAGCCGTTTCGGTCGCCGTGCGCTGGATAGTGTTGATGACTATCCTCTTGGCCTCCTTGGCGGCGTTGAGACGGGCCTCGTCCATGGTATCGTTGATATATGCCTGGGCCTCGGAGCGCGCCTCGGCCTTCATGTTTTCGACGAGCATCTTCTTGGCTTCCTCGGCGGTCATCCCGGCGACATTCTCGAGCTCGCTGTTGACCTGTGCTGTGAGCCTGTCGTATTCGGCGATCCTGGCGTCCAGCTTGTTCTTCTGGGCATTGAGCTGCCCTTTCTGCGACTCAAGGTCGCGCATCTTGCGGTTAAGGTCGCCCTGCTGTGCATTAAGCTGGTTCTCCCGAGCCTTGACGGCACTTTCCTTCTCGCGCAGCTCGGCATTCTTCGCATTCACCTGCTTCTCGTGCTCGCTCTTGAGCTGCAGGAACTTCTCCTTTGCCTGCAGCATCTTCTGCTGCTTGATGTTCTCGGCCTCTATCTGGGCCTTCTCGACTATCGTGTCCGCATGTCCCTTGAGGATGTACTTGCTGACCAGTATATATACCGAAATGCCTACCAAAGCTCCGGCAAATACGGCGATAACATAAAAGATAACCATATTATATCAATATATAAAGTTCCACATACAATAACGGCATCCGTACGCAAGCGTGCAGATACCGTTATAAAAAAGCCGTCAGCCGAACTTTCAGAAAAAACCCGAAAGTAAGATTTGGGCTCCGGTCCGTACCAGGCTTCCCGTCGCAGCGGGCCTGCCATCCCCGGCTCGAGTAGACCCTGTTCCCTTGAGAACTGTTGTTTTCAGAAGATGGGCCTGACGGCTATTATCTTTACGAACTTTCCAGATAGGCCTCGAGCTGGCTGCCGAGCTGTGCGATGTCCTCGTTCAGAAGACTCAGGTGCTTCTCCGCAAGGAGCTTTCCGACCCCTAGCTGTACGGCGGCAAAGACGAGCTTGTCCTCCATACGGGCATCATGGAACCTTTCATCGAATCCGGCGAGGATACCGTTGATCTGCTCCGCTGCGGTACGCACCATCTGCTCCATTTCCGGAGTCTCGGCCGGAAGTTCATACTCCTTGCCGGCAAGTCTCAACTTGATCCTCTGAGCCATATCAATTCTCCAGCAGCCTTATGCATCTGTCAATCTCCTTGATCAGGCTGTCGACCCTGGCTCTGGCATCCTTCGGATCGGGATCCGCCATAAAGGCACTCAGCAGACGGAGATTGTCTATCTGTTGGTTCAGTTCAGTAATCTGCTCTCTGTATTTCCGGACTTCCGTCTCCAGATCCGAGAGTTTCGCAGCAAGGGAATCGGCCCTCTGCCTCTGCTCCTCATACCTGGATATCAGCCTGGCAATATTGTTCCGAATATCTTCAAGCATCGCGGCTGTCCAAAAACACCTGCACAAAGATACGCAAAATCAACGGAACTTCAAACCCGAGACAGCCTGCGGATATTAAAAAACGGACGGCCGCAGCAAGCAGCCGTCCGTATCAGACATTGTCGGGATTCCGATTATTTCTTCTTCACGATTACGCAGCGTGAAAGAGTGTCGTTGTTGTCGAACATAGGCTCGACTCCGCCGTAACCCTTGACTTCGAGCTTGTCGGCAGCTACACCGTACTCGACGAGCAGGTCATAGACAGCCTGGGCGCGCTTCTCGGAGAGCTGCTGGTTGTACTTGGCGCTGCCGGTCTTCTTGTCGGCATATCCGGCAACCTCGTAGGTGCACTGCTCCTGAGCGGCGTTGATAGCCTCGGCAAGCAACTTGATGCGGGCCTTGTCCTTGGAATCTATGTTAGACTTGCCGATCTGGAAGAATACGGGAGTAGAAACGGGAGCGTCCTTGTAAACGACCTTGTCGACATACTTGACAACTTCCTTCTCGACAACCTTCTCGACAATCTTGGGATTCTTCTCGAGAGCCTCGTCAACCATAGCCTCGGCAGCCTCCTTGGTGATGTAGCCTGCAGCGGCAGCGGCAGCGGCAGCACGGGCGACCTTACCCCTCTGGCCACCGATGGTCCAGATACCGTTAAGGGTCAGGCGGGAGTTACCGGCAGCCTTGCGGTAAGCATCGGCGTCACCGAACATTGAAGGGGTGACGGAGAAGCGTCCCTCGAGTCCGAGCGCGAAGGCATCGGTGATGCTGTAGGCAAGTCCGAGACCTGCGCTTGCACCTGCACGGAGCTTGAAGCTGTTGTCATTCTCTACGAGGAACACGTTGGCATCCTGTACGTCGGAGAACTTGGTTCCAGTCCTTGAGAAGTTCACGGTAGGACCTGCGAAGAGGTATACGTTGAACTTTGCGAGATCATCTGCGAAGATGTTGGTAAGGCTCAGCATGGCATCTACATTGAGCTCGCCGAACTTCTTGTTCTTGAAAGCCACGGCATCTCCATTGAGATTGACGGCGTTTCCGTCACGGGCATCGAGAGTGGCGAACAGTCCGCCGAGGCCGGCACGCACACCCCATACCGGAGTGATGTACTTGCCTACGTAGGCATCGAGATAGAAGGAAGGAGTGTTGAAGCCGGGAGTCATGGCAGACATGATACCGACACCGCCACCGACGAATATGTCATTGCTCTTCTTCTGCTCCTGCGCATTGACAGCGAGAGTTGAAGCAGCCATGGCAAGAGTCAAAGCCAAAAATTTCAGTTTCATATTCACTAGAGTTTAATTCCGTTATACAAATTACTCACCGTACATGATTCCGCCACCTGCGTTAGGATAGTTGCCGTGACCGTCGTGGCTGCCATGTCCATGCTCATAGTGGCCGTGGCCGTAAGGGTTGGCGATTTCGATCAACTCGATCTCGTTGGCGACCTCGGTAGTAGGGATCTTACCTACAACCACGCCGTCGGCAAGTACGTTTACATCATAGTCATAGTAGTATACGGTCTGCCTTACAGTGTAGTAGGCCCAGGCAGATACCTTGCAGTTGTATATCGCAGGATCCTCGTAATAAGCTTTACCGAGAAGTTCTGCATAAGAATCCACGATATTAGTGTAGGCAGGATCGATATACTCGCAGGGAGCGGAGCCGTATACGACACCATATATATCCAGATACTTTACATTGAGGTTAAGCATGAACTCGGTCAGGTTCTGAACCCAGTTGCTTATACCGTCGTGGGTGAAGTCATGATCTACCGAATGCCCGTAGTGGCCTGTCTCGTCGGGAGTGAAGTACAGCTCGGCAGCGCTGATCTCGAGGCTCGCGAGATCGGGCTCAAGGGTGATCACTTTGTCGCTGACGGGAGAGCCGACAACGATGGTAGCGCCGTAAGACGCCTTGGCACCTGCGCGCATGGCGTTGACGGTGACGGTAGTAGGGTAGTCAACTCCCTTGAAGTTCGCGGTAATGGTAACGGTAGTCTCTGCAAGAGCCTTGTTGCCCTTGAGGGTGACCACGTCTCCATTGACAGTTCCGGCATCGGCCGTAAGGGTATAGCCCTCAGCCTTTGCAGCAGTGTTCACATCGAGAACCGTCACGGTGATGTTGGCCTCCGCGGGGTTAACCTCGAAAGCGGTCTCGATAGCCTCAGGCTTGCAGGACGCAAAGACGCCCGCTATAGCCAAAAACATAACAAGTTTTTTCATTGATGAGAAGATTATTAAATATTAAACTATTTTCTAACCATTTACTAAATTGCAAATTAAGCATTTTTTTCTGAGAAAAGCAATTTTTATGAAATTTATTGCAGATATGAATTTATGTAGCAAGGGTTGAAATAGTTGCGGCTCATGATATTGTCGGAGGCCTCCGTACGGAACTCCTTGTAGTAGTACTGCTCGTTGTTGGCGTTGTAGCTCATGCCCATCTGGCGCGACAGGCTCACGCGCGGCCTGTAACCGTTCCTTGCATGCCTGTATGGCGGGAGCGCTATCTGGAAACGGAACCCCACATTCATGTCGGCATGCAGCGACTTCTCGGCATACAGTCCGACCGAGCAGCGGTTGAAATGCCGTATCATCTCATACTTGAGCCCGATGTCGCCTAGCAGGAACCTCTGGGCCCGCAGGATGAACTGCGTGTCGATCATCGGTATGTAGCAGTTGAAGGCCACGTTCCAGCGGAAGTACATGTTCCTGTCGTACCTGAAGATGAAGCCGTCCCAGTAGCTGTTGCCGAGATATGCGAGCTGGGTATCTACCCAGAACCTCTCGTCCGGGAACCAGTATTCCATTTCGAGCGCCGCACCGTAGCGGTTGTTGGAGAAGTAGCCGAGGGTGAGTTTTCCGTTGATGTTAAGGTGCCAGGGGTCGCGGAAACGCTGGGACAGGGATATCATTCCGGGATGTATCTTGCTCTCGAGCTGCCCGTAGCCGTCGTTGTAGACCGGGAGCTTGAGCTGGTAGGTAAACTTCATTCCGGGCCAGAGAGATACTTCCAGTGCCGGGGACAGCTGCCACAGCGACTGGTACACCTGATTGATGATCAGGTTCTTCAAAGAGACCTGCGGATATATCAGGATGTCTGTCTTGCCGACGGAAGAGGCTACCCTGGGCTGCGACCTGACCTCGTCCCAGCTGTCGTCCAGCCTGCGCGTAGTGCTCCATGTCCCGCTCCCGGGGTCAAAGGTCATGGTGACTTCCGGCACCCCTATGTTCAGTCCTATTATCTTTATGACCCTGCCGTCGTCGCCGAGTATGTCCCTTACCAGGGCGCAGGCCACGGCGAAGCCTTCGGAAGGTATCTTATAGGAGTCGCACTCGAGGGCAAGCACCACCCTCTCCGGCGACTCGCTCGCCCGTATGTTGGAGAAGCCCCTCTGCTCGAGGCTCCCGACTATCGAAGCCAGCACACCGTCATAGGCGCCGACGGGCATGCTCCCGCCCCATGCCCGCATTGCAAACGCCGAAAGCAGCAGCACGGACAGCACGGCAATCTTCATTATCTTCGTCATTATGAGTCAATTTCAATCAAAACTTCCGATGTTTCCAGGACCATATCCTTGTCGTAGGTGTCATGGCGTACCATGCCTATTCCCCTGGCATACCATGTAAGCGCCGTCGTCACCCTGTTGCGACCCAGGCCGCGCTCCACCTTGTGCTCGCTCACCACGATGCAGTCGAACTCGCCCGCAGGAGTGCGCAGGCTCTCCCTGCGGAGCACCTTCCTGTCGCTTACCCTGACCCTAAATCCCAGGCCGGCGACCCGTACCGTAAAGTCGGCGTCGGGCAGGACCTGTCCGGGCTGCATCAGGGCAGGCAGCACCGACAGGCACGGCTCCCAGCTTACCGCCCTGCCGGAAAAATAGTTCTCCAGTATCGCGGCCACGCTCTGCGCAAGGTCGACCGTGACGTTCCCCAGCGAATCGCAAGAGGCCTCGAGGCCTACCGGCCCTCCGTACATCTGTCTTCCCCTGGAGTTGGTAAAAGAAGACGAATAGCCGACCTTCCCGCCGTCCACCCCGTCGATACTGAGGGTCTGCGTCCACTTCAGGCTTCCGTCGTCGGCATAACGCCTTTCATACTTCAGGCGGCAGCCTTCTTCCGTACAGAAATACGCCTCCTCCGCACAGGCAGATGCCGGTACGGACAGCAATACGGAAAGTACGGATATTAGACAGATACGGCGCATCATGGTCGGCAATTCCGGAAAACCCGATCCGTATGAATCAGAAAATCCTGTATATCAGCCTGAGGCTTATGTTCGGATAAAAGGACAGGTAGTCGAAGATACGCTCGTCGAACTCTATTCCGGGCGCATCTGGATTGTACTCCGCCAGAGCGTATTCCGATACGACGGAAGGACGGCCGTGATACCATGCGCCTATCTCGAACTGGAAGCCCACATGCCCCTTCGGGGCGCTCCTGCCGACGCCTATTCCGAAATACGGCCTGACCTTGGCGACCGATATGTCGGCGGCTAGAACCGCCCTGCCCTCATCTTCGCCTATCCCGTAGCTCGTCCCGCACAGGTTGAACGCCGGTTCGGGAAACCCTATGCTCTCATATCCGGGGTCGGAGGCATATTTCTCGTTGATGGCGTCGAGTTCGGCCCTCAGGCCGTTGAGGTCCGATAGGAAGCGGGTATCAGACTGCGCGCGGAGCGACACAAGGTTTCCGGTACCCATACCGAAATATGCACCGGCCACCAGATGGAAGGAACTCTTCTTGAAAGGATAGTACTCCAGGAGCAGCTTTGCGGAGCTCAGGTTGAGCACCGCCGACGCGTCGACGCCTATGTTGCCGAAATCCGAGTATATCCTGTCGGGAACGCCGGAGGCGGCAAGCTGCGAGTTCACATCGTCAAGCATGCCGTTGAATCCGGATGCGTCGACAGTAGTGGAATACGGGATGCTCAGCGAAGGAGCCGTAAGGCCGCCCTTGAGCACCAGATGGTCGGTAACCAGAGGCATGGCGAGCTCAACTCCTATGCCGGTAGTCCCTACCTCAAGACCTATCGAAAGGCTGTTGAACGCCTCCTGTGCCCGGACGAGGCCGGGAAGCATCAGCGCCAGCGATATTATCAGGATCAGTTTCTTCATCATCTGTTCTTCTGTATCGTTATTCAACTGTATCATGTCCCGCAAGCCTGAGCTTGAACCTGGCTCCGAAATTGATCCATCTCATGTTCTGCATCTCGAACATCAGCTCGAAACGGTTGTCCCATACGGAGGCGATGAAGCCGGCGTTGACTGTCCTGGCGTCGTATTCGGCGATTATGTTCACCCAGTCGAGCACCGGAAGGCTTTCGAGCCATACCGGACGCCAGCACACGCCAACGGCAGGACCGTTTATCGGATAGTCCGTCCTGCGGTTGTATATATAGGCAAGATGCACCCCGACCCTGCCCCAGCGGGTGCCGAAGTTCTTGGAGAGCGCGGCATAGACACGGTTGAAATAGCCGTTCCCGCTGCCTTCCACATTCAGGTCGGCATAGCCTCCGCCGGAAGAGCCCGTAGTAGGGTCGCTGATTCCGACCGCGAAGGCGGGAACCCACTTCAGACCGAACTCCCCTTCGTTAAGTATCTTTATCTTGCCGGTGAAATGGCGGTCCTGGTTGAACATTATCTTGTCCCTGTCGGTAGGATTGGGCTTGCGCTTGCCGTCGAAGATAGTGCACACATACCCCACCTCGAGCCTGTTCCAGAACGCTATGTTGAACCCGTACGCGAAGGTGTCGTAACCCCAGCCGGAGGTAGAAAGCGAATGCTTGTTGAGATAGTTGTTGGTTATCATGAACGTGCCTTCCTCCTCGATTTCGGCCGTGGGCATCTGGAGAAGGCCGCTCGCGCTGTCCGTAAACTGGGCACGGGCAGACGATGCAAAGGCTACAATACCAACTATAACGGAAATTATACGCTTCATAACTGAATCGTGCAAATATACGCAAAAAAAGGTATCTTTGCCGAATGGCCGACAACTATCTTGAAAAGAAATTCGAACAGCTGCGTAGCGGAAGACCGGTGTACCGCAAAGTCAATCCGAGCCTGGACTCCCTGCTCACGGAGCTTTCGCGGCAGCCGCACGCAGATGATGTCATTCGGCAGGAAGGCGGCATGCACGGCAGCTGGGCCGATGCCGTCAAGCTGGCACAGCTCGAGGCCGTGGCACGCAGCGCCGTAAGGAGCTGCCCCGACGCCGTCGAGGCCGAGAGCAACGAAGCGGAAGCCAGCATCAGCCTGAGCGCTCCGGACATGTTCGTCCTCGGCGCTGCCGTACTGGCCGCCAGGCTCAAGGCATGCGAACTGCATCTGCGTTCCGAATGCGTCTGCAAAGACGGCGCACACGGAGACAGACCCGCATGCGCCGTACTGAAACTGTCCAAATAGGAATCCCGTGCCGCCGGGCACTTTCAGGCCGTCCTTCCGGGATAGGCCTCCAGCGCCTTTTCCAGCACCGTCAGAGCCATTGCAAGGTCTTCCCTGCAAAGGACATACGCTATGCGCACCTCGTCACGGCCCTCGCCCGGCTCGGTATAGAATCCCGCTCCCGGAGCGAGCATGACCGTCCGGCCTTCATAGCGGAAATCCTTCAGGCACCACAGGCAGAACTTCTCGGCATCGTCGACGGGAAGCCTCGCCATAGTATAGAAAGCACCCTTGGGCACGGGCGAGAACACGCCCGGAATACGGTTGAGGCCTTCGAGCAGGAAGTCCCGCCGTCCGAGATACTCGTCATACACGGCCTTCATATAGTCCTGCGGGACATCTATGGAAGCCTCGGCGACTATCTGTCCTATGAGCGGAGGTGAGAGCCTTGCCTGGCAGAACTTCATCACGGCATCGTGCACAGCCCTGTTCCTCGTGCACAGGCAGCCTATGCGCGTGCCGCACTCGGAATAGCGCTTGGACACAGAATCTATCAGCACGAGGTTCCCGTCCATGCCTCCGATATGGAAGGCCGACACATAGGGCTCGTCGGAATACACGAACTCGCGGTAGACCTCGTCGCAGAAAAGGAAGAGGCCGTTCTTCACGACGACGTCGCGCAGGGTCTCGAGCTCGGAACGGGAATACAGGTATCCTGTCGGGTTGTTGGGATTGCAAATGAGTATGGCCTTCGTCCTCGGAGTGATCTCGGCTTCAAGCTCCTCCACGGACGGAAGCCTGAACCCGTCCTCTATATGGGTCTTGACGCCCTTCACCACCGCCCCGACGGAAATCGCGAACGCCATATAGTTGGCATAAAAGGGGTCGGTGACAATTATCTCGTCACCGGGGTCGAGACAGGTCAGGAACGCGAACAGCACGGCCTCCGAACCTCCGGCGGTAATGATTATCTCGTCGGGGGCGAGCTTTATGCCGCAGCGCCGGTAATATTCCGACATCTTCTCCCGCAGCGAGCGGAAACCGTCCGAGGGGCTGTACTCCAGTATGGTCCTGTCTACGGACTTCAAAGCCTTCAGGGCACATTCGGGAGTCTTGATGTCGGGCTGGCCTATGTTGAGGTGATAGACCTTTACGCCCTCGCGCACGGCCTGCTCGGCAAAGGGAGCAAGCTTGCGTATGGGCGAGGAGGGCATGTTCGATGCCCTGACGGAAATCTTTTCCATATCGTCAGTCGAAACAGTTCGTATAGATGCGGCCGTTGTGTGCGGGAGGAACGGCACCCCTTATCTCAAACAGCTCGGGCACGGTAACGAAGGTGAAACCCCTGCGCTTGAGCTCGGGAATCACATATTCAAGGGCCTCGACGGTCTTGTCGTTGCCCGCGAAATCGTGCAGCAGAAGCAGGTCGCCGTCACGCACGTTGTCGAGTATCAGCCTCGCGCGAGTCTCCACAGAGGTGGAGTCCTCCCAGTCGTTGCTACCGAGCCCGCAGATGAAAGTCAGGTCTATGGTGTCGTGCATCAGCTTGTTGTGGTCGATGTAAGGAGGCCTGAACAGCGTGGGGCGGCGTCCGGTGTACCTCTCGACAAGGTCGCTGGTGCGGTCTATCTCGTCGCGCAGCTGTCCGGCGTCCATCCTGGACATGAACGAATGCGAGTACGAATGGTTCTCGATGTCGCAGCCCATTCTCGAGGCCCGCTGCATCACGGGTATGTTCTCGCCCTCGATATTCTGGCCTATCACGAAGAAGCTGGCCCTCACAGCGTGCCTCTCGAGAAGGTCGAGCACCTTGGGAGTGGTCACCGTATTGGGGCCGTCGTCGAAGCTCAGGGCGACATACTTGGGAAAATGCGAGGGAAGCGCGATAAGCTGGTATGCAAGGGTATAGGCAAGCCTCATGTGGCCCCTCGTCCCGGGATGCAGGCGGTCGGTGCGGGGATTTCTGAAATACCCTCCTTGCTCTTCGACCATGGGAGACAGGCCGCTCAGGGAGAACAGGTCGATGACGGGCACGGACCATATCTGCCCGGCTTCCCTTACGGCCTGCACATAGTCTTCAATGAAAAGGCCGCAGCCGTTGGAATAGGCCTCCGAAGGCTGCCTCAGCTTATCTCCGAACTGTGCATAGGCCCTGTGTATCGGGATCAGCAGGATAATCTGCTTGTCGGGATAATGCATCTTGAGGTGGTTCAGCACCATGTTGGTACGGCCGCGGAAGGTATTCCCGTCGTACGAAATTTCACGGTAGGTTCTGGTCACCTCGGCGGGGCCGTCTATGTAGGTCTTACGCTCCGAGAGCGAGTACCATTCGCCCATGGGTACGGACGCATTGTAGTCGTTGGTGCCTATGAATACGAATATCGCGTCCACGCCCTGTCCCAGCTCGGCCTCCATCCTTTCGGCCTGGGGAATGATCTCATGCATCTGGTCGCCGCTCACTCCGTACACATAGGGCTCGAAGCCGAGGAGGTCGGCAAGGTAGTTCCAGTAGACGTTGTTGCTCCAGCGTATCTGACTCTCGTCGGTGATCGAATCGCCCAGGAACGCGACCCTGCGGCCGGTCCACTGGTTTTCGGGGAAAGTCTGGGCCGAAAGGCCCGGTGCGAAGGATACAAGCGCCGCTGCGAACGCGAGCACCCCGGTAAGGAAAGATATGCGCTTAGTCATAATGGTCATTGTCTTCAACCACAGCAAATTTAGGAAAATTCTGCAATTATGCGCAATCCCGCCCCTTTCGGCGTCCACATGTTCCATACTGCCTGTATCTTTTCCGGCTATATGCCGGAAAATCAACATCGCTGCAATCCAAATATGGCAGGATTGCGCATAACTGCAGGATCAGTCTACTTTCAGGAAAGCGGGCAGGTCGGCAGAGCACATGGACTCCTGTCCGTGGATCCCGGCAGCCCTGTCGCCGGCAAGTCCGTGGAACCATACGCCGAGCAGCGCGGCATGGAGCGGACTGTAGCCCCTCGCGGCAAGGCCGGCTATGAGCCCCGCGAGCACGTCGCCGCTTCCGCCCTTGGCCATGCCGGGGTTGCCGCTCATGTTGAAGTGGCAATCCCCCTGCGGAGAGCAGGTCATGGTATGCGCACCCTTGACGACGATTACGGACTTCAAAGCTGCGGCAAGGCTTTTGACGAGGACAACTTTCTGCATATCGTCCGCCCAGGGATATCTGTCCGTGCCGGTGTCGGCGTCCGTGAGGGACGGTATCATGCCTGAGGCCAGCGCCGCACGCAGGAGACGGGAGAGTTCGCCGATATGCGGGGTCAGCACGGAACCGGGAGGAACAAGCCCGAGCATCTGCGGCCCGGAAGATATTATATTGAGCGCATCGGCGTCGAGGATCAGGGTCGGAGCAGCCCCGGCCTCACGCATGTCGCGGAGCCTCGAGAGCAGATCCCCGAGCGCCCTTACCGTCTCTGGAGCCCGGCCGAGACCGGGACCGACAGCAATCGAAGAATACTTGGAAATACTGTCAGGAACGGCCGAAAACATCGCTGAAGACGGGTCGCACGAGACTATGGCCGAAGGATGCGAGAGCTGCACCGCGAGCCTCTCCCCCGACGGCACATGTGCGGTGACAAGACCGCAGCCCGAACGCAGGGCGCCTCCAGTGCAAAGTACCGCAGCGCCTATCATTTCCTTGCAGCCCGCAATAATCATAGCATGCCCGAAACTGCCCTTGTGGCCGTACTCGTTCCTCGGGAGCAGCAGAGAGCGCACCGTTTCCCGGTCTACCGTCGCGTAGCAGGAACGGCAGGAAGCGATAAAGCCCCTGTCCAGACCTATATGCACGACCTCCAGACGGCCGGCATACCTTCCTGTTTCAGGGAGCAGCAGAGAAAGTTTGGGGAACTCTATGGTCAGCGTGCATGACGCCGCGACGGCACAGAGACTGGAATCGGGATCCCCTTTCCAGCCGTCTGAGGGCTCGGTGGGGAGGCCGGAGGGCAGGTCTATCGAGATCACGTCCCGGCAGCGGGAGGAGTTCGAGTTTATCAGCCTTATGGCATCGGCCGCCCTGCCGCGCAGCTCTCCGCACATGCCCGAACCAAGCACCGCGTCGATTACGACCGTCTCAGGAGTGAACAGCGATTCCGGGAAGAACAGGGCATCGGGACAGACGGAGCCGCCGCCAACATGCATAATGCCGTCGGACACCATACGGCCTGCAGCGGGAGAAAACTTCGCCACCCCGGCGGGCAGGCGTTCAAGGTTGGAACGGCAGTCCGGCGACATCTCATCTTCGGGAAATGACAGGAGCACCGAGACCTTACGGGAACTCCCGAGCCTTTCATGCAGCAGCCTCGCCACGGCCAGGCCGTCCCCGGCGTTGTTGCCCTTGCCTGCGACTATCAGGTATTCAGGGCCGCAATTTCCAACGGCTCCGCAGCAGCCGCCCGGCCCGCAGCATTCATCCGGCTCGCAGCGGGCGATGATCTCCCGCGTCAGAGCCTCTGCCGCCCTCTCCATAAGGGCAAGGCTCTCCACCGGCCCATGCTCTATCGTATAGAGGTCGGCCCTGCGTATGTCATTTCCTGTCAGTATCTTCATAAGCTGTCAGATCCTTTCCGCGCCGACCCTATCCGCATGACGGCCTCCTCGAGAGAGCCGCACATCCCGACGCCGTATTTCGCGCAGGTGATGCGCACATTGTCGTACCTGTAGAATTCCTCCGGGCAGACTACCAGAAGTTTCCCGCTCCTCGCGTGCAGCCCGAGTTCCAGAAGCGTTATCGGCGAACGGCTCCCGGGGAGGAAGTTCATTATTATGTAGTCCGCCTCCTCGAGATGATCGAGCTCCCAGTTCACCTGATAGTCCATTTCGCCCGGGCGCGAGGCGTCCCAGTCCTCCTGCCGTGGATTGAACAGCATATAGCTTCCCGACGGAAGGATCCTGAAAAGCGAATCCGCCTCGGCCTGCCAGTCCTCTCCCGTTCCCATATCGATAGTTCCGGCAAGGAATACGGTCGTCCTTCCCGGCTTCTCTGCGGCCTCCCGGATATCTTCATGCGGACGCACGGTCACTACCGATGCGCAGGACTGCGCCCCTCCGGCGGCCGGAGCACCTTCCACCCTGTCTGCGAGATGGACAAACACGGAAACGAGCACGACCGGTACGGCCACCGCTGCCGCCGCGACGAGCGCGGTCACAAATACCCCGCCCTTCATCTCCTTTCCTCCCTGCATGATAATTTTTCCTCGTCCATGCATGAACATTTTTTCTCCTCCATGCATGATGACTTCATCTCTTCACCGTCCGGACCGTACTGCTTGCGCTTGCCGCTCGGAGGAGAGCTGAGGGTGATGCGGACAACCGCCGTACGGTGAAGGCTGCGCCTTACGGCATCGTCGAAGGCGTCCATGTGGGCGGGCAGGAAACGCTCGCTGATAAGCCTGAGTGCCTCTGTCTTCTCCGTCTCGTCAGTTACCGTTTCAGCCCTGCCGAAAGCGATTGCAGACTTGTACTGCAAGGTGAAACTGCCGTCTTTCGGCCCCACGGTCGGAGTGCAGCGCGACACGGCCGACAGGCACACCTCGGGATGCGCCGCTATCGCATCGAGTTTCTCGCCCTCGGGAGCACAGTGGAAATACCACACCCTGCCGTCTTCCGTACCTGCAAGCGAAAGCGGCACGCCGTAGGCACTTCCGTCCGGCCTTGTGAAACTCACGGTTATATAAGGAGCCCTGCGCATTACCTCCAATGCCCAGGCGCTGTCCATTTCCCTGCTTTTCTTTCTCATCGCGTAATCATGACAGAGGCTGCGCCAACGGGTGGCGACATGCCATTTACGCAAAGTTAGCAAATTAATTCGTTCCGCAGCCGTTGCCATTACATGAGCGGCAGGCGATAGCGGCATCAGGTAGACTCGTAAACTGTTGCTCTCTACCATTGTTTTTGGACTTTATCCAACCTTTTTGGTACACCTTAGTGCAGCCAATTCGACCACACCGTCAACGGACATAGGCCTCCTGGGCGCACACAATGGCCCCGGGCGTGGAGGATGTTTTGCATGAAAGAGCAACGCAAGGCAGACAATCATCACCAGTCATGGCCGGGAAGGATCAAGTCTGAAAAAATGTCAAGTAAACTTGTCTTTTTGGAAAATATATTTAACTTTGCTTTCGAGGTTCAACGCGCGACGGAACCGAGCAGCGCTTGACGACAGTCCACAGCCTCACTTGACGGCTGTACCCGGCACGACATAAACCCCATAAAACACCATACCATGTATAAGAATTACCTACTCCCCTACAGATTCAAGAGAATCGGATTCTGGATGTCCATTCCTTCCTGCGCCGCATGCCTGTATCTGCTGCTGAGCGGCGTACTCGACTGCGACATGTTCCGTCTGCCGGCACTCGCCATATTCCCCGACAGCACGGTGACGGACCCGGAAGGGATTTTCGCCGTCACAGAGAACGATCCGATAAACGAAATCGCGATGCTCGGACTGCTCGCCTCGCTCTGCCTGATAGCGCTGTCGAAAGAGAAGGACGAGGACGAGATGACGGGCCTGATAAGAATGCAGTCCTTCGCGTGGAGTTTCTGGACTACGGCCGCGGTGCTGGCTTTCGGGATAATATTCATCTACGGCGTGACGTTCATCGAGTTCAGCTTCGTCGCGGTGTTCCTCGTATTCATCCTCTACATAGTCAAGTTCAACCTCACGATGCACAAGGTCAGGAGGTGCGGGAGATGAAGAACAGCATAAGGGTCCAGCGGGCGGTCATGGACATCACACAGCAGGAACTGGCACAGGCCGTAGGAGTCAGCCGGCAGACAATCAACTCCGTAGAATCGGGCAGGTACATCCCTTCGACGACGCTTGCCCTGAAGATTGCCCGCTACTTCGGCAAGGCCACGGACGAGATATTCCAGCTCGAAGACGGGGACTGAACGTCAAAAAACATTATATTTGTCTGACTGCATAATCAGAGCCGGATACACACTATTAACCCTGATATACACTATTAACACAGATACACCATGTTCCATTCACTTTCAATGCTGCTCGCGGCCGCACTCACGGTACTCGGCAGCCCGGACGGGAAGCTCAGCGTCAGGCTCGAACAGACGCCCGACTCCCGCATCCTCTACAGCGTCGAATATGACGGAAAGACCATGCTCTCCCCTTCTCCCCTCGGACTCGTAGCGCAGGACTGCGACTACTCGAAGCTCGTCTACACGGGAGAGGAGCGCAAGGCCGTGAAGGTCGACTACAGGCTCGACCGCATCAAGACCTCGCATGTGAGCCACGACGCCGTGAGGTACATGACCCACTTCAAGACTCCCGAGGGACGCCTGCTCGACATCGAATGGCACCTTAGCGACAACGATGTGGCGTTCCGCTACAGTATCCCGCGCGACACCGACACGGGAAGCATACGCGTGATGCGCGAGGAGACCGGCTTCGACTTCCCCGAGGGCACCACCACCTACCTCTGCCCTCAAAGCGACGCCATGATAGGCTGGAAACGCACCAAGCCCAGCTATGAAGAGTACTACAGGAACGCCGCCCCGCTCGGGGAGAAGTCCGAGTTCGGCCACGGTTTCACCTTCCCCTGCCTGTTCAACACGCCGGGAGGCTGGGTGCTCGTCAGCGAGACCGGGGTCGACAGCCGTTACTGCGGCTCGAGACTCGACGACTACGCCGAGGGCAGCGGCTACAGGGTCGCCTTCCCGATGCCCGAAGAGAACAACGGCAACGGTACGGTGGAACCGGCTTTCGCTCTGCCCGGCTGCACGCCCTGGAGAACTATCACCGTCGGGACAGACCTCGCACCGATAGTAGAGACCACGATAGCGTTCGACGTAGTGGAGCCCAGGTTCGAGAGCACCCGCAGCTACGAGTTCGGCAAGAGCACCTGGAGCTGGATAGTATGGCAGGACGCCAGCTGCAACTACGACGACCAGAAGACCTACATCGACTTCGCCTCCGAGCTGGGCTATCCCTACTGCCTCATCGACGCGTTCTGGGACCAGAACATAGGAAGGGACAGGATCGAGGAACTCTCGCGCTACGCACGCAGCAAGGGAGTGTCGCTGTTCCTCTGGTACGCCTCCAGCGGCTGGTGGAACGACATCTCACAGAGCCCCGTACATATAATGAGCGACCCCATAGCACGCAAGAAGGAGATGCGCTGGCTCGAGAGCATAGGGGTCAAGGGCATCAAGGTGGACTTCTTCGGCGGCGACAAGCAGGAGACCATGCGCATCTACGAAAGCATACTGAGCGACGCCGACGACTGCGGGATAATGGTAATCTTCCACGGCTGCACGCTTCCGAGGGGCTGGGAGAGGATGTATCCCAACTATGTGGGCAGCGAGGCGGTCAGGGCTTCGGAGAACCTCGTGTTCTCGCAGTACGAATGCGACATAGAGGCGGTCAACGCCACCCTGCATCCCTTCATACGCAACAGCGTGGGCTGCATGGAGTTCGGAGGGACCTTCCTCAACAAGAGGCTCAACCGGGCCAACGGGCAGCCTGATGCCAGGGGACGCATAGGCGGCACCGAGAGGAAGACCAGCGACGCGTTCCAGCTCGCTACGGCAGTGCTCTTCCAGAACCCTATACAGAACTTCGCACTCACGCCCAACAACCTCGAGGACGCCCCTGCGGCAGCGATAGAGTTCATGCGCGAGGTGCCCACCACCTGGGACGAGACGCGCTACATAGCCGGCACGCCCTCGGAGGACGCCGTCATCGCGAGACGCTGCGGCAGCACCTGGTATGTGGGAGCCGTCAACGCAGTGGACAAGACGCTGGAGCTTGACGTGAACGGAATCGTCGCGGCCCTCGGAGGAAGCAGCGCCGAGGCAATCTACACCGACGAAGGGCAGCTCGTAACGGCAGAGGGCAAGTTCAAGAAGCCGATAAAGGTCGCAAGGAACGACGGAGCCGTGCTGATAATAAGGTAGCCTGCCTATCCGGCAAAGGCACGGCCGTCAGTTGAAGAACACCAGTTTCTTCATATACGAGACGAACTTGGCATAGCTGCCGAGTTCGTCTTCTTTTGACGAGCCGGCACAGAGTCTGAAACCCGCCTCGGAATCCGGCCTGCAGACGAGCAGAAGCATGCCGTCGCGCCTTTCGAAACGCTCTATCTGCGCCGGGCGGAACTTGATGCCCGTGCCGACGGAAATGTCGTCGCTGCCGTCGTTGGCCGACCAGCTGCCCCATACGGAGATGTACCTGCGGCCGATGTCTACGGTATCGGCATCATGGCACATGAGGCCGCAGACGAAAGGCAGCTCCCTGCCTGACAGCTCGCTCACGATAAGGAAGGCGTCCCTGCCGCGGTCCTTCATCTCGACCCTCATGCAGACATCGTACTTCACGCCGCGGAACTCCACTCCGTATGCTGTCAGCTCCGCGAACGAGCCGTCCCTGGTGCGGCCTACCCTCGCGGTGCGGCCTTCCGTGGCCTTGAGCCTGACGAGCCTGCCGTCGTCCCACAGGGCTATTCCCCCGAAGCCGAGCGTCCTGCCGACATCATAGGCGTCTATGCCCGCGCCCTCGCAGAGGGTCTGCTCGCGGGTGGGATACCAGTCATACTTCTCCAGCTCGAGCGCCTCACCGCTCTTCGAATAGAGGTCTATGGCCCCGCTGTCGTTGAAATACAGCCTCAGGGCGAAGAACCTGTTCTCCACCGCCGGGCCGTTGTGCCCCACGGAGCCGAAGAGCACAGGCGCGGGAGATGCTATCTCCTCAACCTGGAGGCTGTCGGAACGCATGAACAGGCTGGTCGCGGTCTGTGCACAAGCGTCCGCACCCGCACCCGCGCAGAGCAGCAGGACCAGTACAGACGCAAACGGAATCGGAAAGGCTCTCATAACGGCGTAAAGATAGTGATTTTTCATGTTCCCGAGACATGCGTGCGAAAAAGGCCCCGGACATACTGCGACGTCCGGAGCCTGCCAATAGGAAATCAAGAATATATTCAGTCGTCTTTTCCGAGCCCGCGGTGCCAGAAGCGCGAGGTGATGTCCTCGCCGTGGTAGTACATCCTCTGGTTCGTAGTCCTCTCGTTCAGGGGGCCCAGCTCTGCCTTGTAGGGGCCTACCTTCACGAAGTCGAACACTTCGCAAATCTCGTCCTCGACCGTCTCGCGACCGGAGTACAGGGCCGTCTCCACTCCGGGATGCGCGGCCTTGATGTGCCTTGCCAGACCGAGCAGCGCGGCAGAGTCGTCGCCCTCGCCCAGGAAAAGGAAGCAGTCCACACCGAAGTTCTCCTCCAGCAGGGCGTCGGCGGCCTCTGCCGTAAGCTCCTCCCCGATGTCCTGCTTGAGGAAGGGGGAATGGCATCCGGGACAGTTGCCCTGGCAGTTCGGAATCTCCACGGCCAGAGTAACCCTGTCGGGAACCTCCTCCAGGACTACGTCCGTAAGTTCGGGCATGTACTTCAGCATGACTTCTCGTCCGAAGCGTAGAACCGTTTCTTTGCCTCTATCTGACGCGGCTCGGCGAACGAGGACACCCTCTTGAGATAGCCTATGACCCTCGTAAGGTAGTCGATGTTCGTGCTGCCGCACTTGGGGCACTTGTCGAGCGTGTCCTTGCTGATGTAGCCGCACTCGTTGCAGACCGTGTTGCGCACATTGAAGGTGAAGTAGTTGGTGCCGTAGTGCGCCGCCACGTTCAGCAGTTTGCGGTACTGCTCCTTGGTTAGGTGCTCCGCGAGGTTCATGTGCAACGCAGAACCGCCGTCGAGATACTTGACGAACGACTCTCCGTGCAGCTTGAACTTGTCTATTATGGACACATCCACATCCTCGGGATTGTAGAAGTAGGAGCTGTAGAGGTTGTGCTTGGAAGAAACGAAGTAGCCGTCCTTCTTGTCCCACTTGTAGTTCTTGGCGGCAAGGTTCTCGGCGGGCACGAACTCGGTGTTGAACATGGCCTCGGGAGTGCGGTCCTTGCGGTTGCAGATGTTTATGGTCTCGAGGATATGGTTGACGAAGTCGTTGTACTCCGGATTGGGGCTTATCTCGAGCCCGAGGAACTCGGCAGCCTCGGTGAGGCCGTTCACGCCCACGGTCAGGTACTGCTTCTTCATGTCGATGAAGCCGGCGTTGTAGACATCGAGCATGTCGGCCTTGAAGAAGTCCTTGATAATCTCGTTGAACGCCATCTGGTACTTGTGCACGCGCTCCGTCATCTCGGTGAGGTCCTTGCAGATGTAGTTGTTGTAGAGGTCCTGCCTGTCGTAGAAGTGCACCTTGGGATCGAGCGCCTTGCCGGCCGGGAGCGTGACTCCCCTGCGCTCGAGGAAGTAGCGGCGCACGGAGTCCTGTATCAGGCGGTTGAGGTTTATGGTCATCACCGACTTGGAGCCGGTGGCGACGGAAGCAGTGCCCATAGAGTACTGGTGGGTCGTATGGTTGTGCTCCGTATCCTCCCTGTCCTCGAGATCCTTGAGGCTGTTGCGCAGGCGGCAGCAGCTCGACAGCGAGTCGGGGCTGTTGGATATGTAGCAGAAGAAACTGTGCCCCTTCGACCACATCTCGGCCGTGAAGTCGGCATATTCCTTGTCGAGATAGTCGTCGCCACCGTCGGTGAGCAGGGCCATGGTCTCGACGGGGAAAGTCAGGATATAGTTGTTGCGCTCCTCGTTGAACCAGTTCATGAAGTGCTTCTGGAGCCAGCTGAGCGTCTCCCACCTGGGAGCGGAACCGTCAGGGAAGCGGAAGTCGCCGAACACGCCCTCGAAGTAGTTCTTGTCGAAATAGCCTATGTTCCAGAACACGGTCTGGTAGCCCCTGTTGCCGGCGGGCATGTTCATCGAGTGCACCACCTGCTGGAAGTAGTTGTCGATGACCTTGACGAGCGTGCGCTTCTTGGTGTTGAGCTCCACGACATCGTCGAGGTGAGCGAGGTAGTCGTCGCCGTAGTCCTTGCGGATGAAGTAGTCGAAGTACATCAGGAACTCAGGGGTGGCAACCGCGCCCATGAACTGCGACGAAATCGAGTACACGAGGTTGATGAACTCGCCGCAGAACGACTTGAGGTCGGTCGGGGCTATCGACACGCCGCCGAGTTCCTTGAGCCCGCTGACGAGGAAGGGGTACATCGTGATTGCCACGCAGTAGGGAAAGCCGGGCGTGCCGCTCTCGTCATGCTTGTAGAGCACATGCGAGTTGAGGTCGGCGATGTACTGGTCGGCAAGGCTGCGCCCGTACATCGTCTTCATCTTGTCGCACATGATATAGCGGTTCTGCTTGATGTTGTTCTCCTTGTAGAGCTCGTTGCCGAGGGTGACGATGTTCTTGCGCGTCACATTGGCGTTGGAGTCGAACTTGGAGCCGGTCGCCGCGTTTGACGCCGCGATGTAGTCCTTTATGAAGTCGCGCTTCTTGCGCAGGTCTATGCCCGCGTCGAAGGTCTCGATATAGGCGTGCGCCACCTTCTTGTTTATGGACATCAGCGACTCCTCCACCTGGCGGCGGATCTCGGCGCTGGTTATGCCCTCGTAGATGTAGAGGTTGTTGATAATCGACACCACGATAGCATCGTCGCAGTACTCGCGTGCCGTCTTGTAGGCCTGGTGTATTCCACGCGCAAGCTTGGCCTTGTCGAATTCCTCTATCGACCCGTTGGTTTTCCTGACGTCCATGACAATATTGAAGATTTAAAAATTATCAGTTCGGATTTTCTGACAAAATTAGCCATATTGTCCATGACTTTCGGGCAGCCCATATCCAAGTTATCAACAAGGTTATCAACAGAGGCGTCAGAGGCCTATGCTGACGCCGAAGACGGCCTTTCGCATGGTCGGATAAGCCCCGTTGTCGAAGCCCATTTCATAGGGGTGCAGGATCCCGAGAGCTGTAGAGGGGTCGAGTCCCGGATAGGAAGTGAAGGTGAAGAAGTCGTCGAGCGAGACGAAGAAGCGCAGCTTCTCTATATGCGCCCGGCTGGTGATACGGGCGGGCAGGGTATATCCCAGCTGCAGCTGCCTTATCCTCAGGAACGAGCCGTCGAACACCATGGCGGAAGACGACTTGAAGGTATTGTCGTATCTCTGCGCTTCAAGGGAAGGATACTGCGTACCGGCACCGGAGGCGAAAAACTCCGGCATATTGCAGCCGACAGTATTCGTCCCGTAGAAGATGTCCGCGCCGGCAAGGCCGGTAGCCACGACCGAAAGGTCGAAACCCCGGTACGATACATCCGCAAAAAATCCGAAGTTCCACGAGGGGATGCCGCTGCCGATTATTTCTGTGCCGCCGCCCTCGAACTCATCGCCCCCGATATAGCGGTAGCCGGAGAAATTCCAGACCGGAGCGGGTATACCGCGCATGCATGCGGCCTTGACATTCGTATAGGTAGTGTTGACCGAGAATCCGTCCAGAGAATCGGGCATTCCGGTGCAGCGGTTCTTCAGATACGATACATTGGCACCTACGGAATAGTCCACGCCTCCTGCGCTGTCATGCCAGGACAGTCCCAGTTCGGCTCCGAGATTACGCACATCGACAGGAAAGCGCCCATACGGATCGGACAAATGAACCGGAAATCCATAGGTAGCCTGCTTGTCGAACAGGTCGACGGCAGCGGCAAGCCTGCCGTCGAAGAAAGCGAGATCGGCACCTATATCGAGATGTTTCAAAGGCCTGAGATCAGCCTCTGTCCAGCTGCCGGCATAAACGGCCCTCTGGAACATTCCGTACGAGGCCCTGAACTTCAGGAACTCCCACGGCTGCCAGGCGGCAGAAAGCGATGCGGAAAGCGCTGCCGGATACGAATAGATGCGCGCGTACCTATAGATATCGCTCGAATAGCGGTGCCTGCCGGATTCGAACGCAAGCCGGGCATCTACCTCGAGCGTCCCGCCGTAGGCATAGCCGAGGTCGAGGTAGGCCGTATTGCGCCTCGTCCACGAAGCTACCCCGTCAGCCTCGTCCCTCCGTCCTACAGTGGCGGCGCCCTCGACATTCAGGTCGCGGAAGGTGTATCCCAGCGCGGCGGCAAGCGAATGGCGCGAGAACGCGTGTGAATACGCGACACGGCTGTCCCACTGGATATCCCTTACCGCACCGTCATACGTAAAGCTCCGGTCTCCGAAACGGTAGCCCACCTGCGTGCGGAAATCAAGGAAGCCCGCAATATCCGCCTCGGCATAAGTGGTGCCGGCGATTGCATCGAGGACGCTCCTGGAACCTTCAAGGCTGCGTATGGTCTCAAGAGGGTTGGAAGAAGCAGATCCAAGGAAAGGAGCATCCGGCGAGGCTTCGGCCAGCGGAGACATGCACAGCATACTGGACATCATGGAAACATGAAGGAGATCCTGGAACGGGTAGATAAAACCACCGGAGACATGCTCAGGCCAGAGCACATCCCCGTACCTGCGGTGCGAATAATTGTTGGCCGTACCTATCTCGAGCCAGTCGAAGGGCCTGTACCAGGCGTTCAGCCGTACCGACACACGGTCGAACAGGTCGGAGCGGCGCGGCATGATTCCGTCTTCGCGGACATAGCCCAGCGCGGCATATACGCCGGCATTGCGCATCGAGGCGCTGACATCGAGGTTATGTCTCATCGCCCAGCCTGCGGAGCCGAGAATCTCCCCTATCCAGTCGGTGTCGGCAGAGGTGGCAGGATCGTATTCCAGTCCGTAGTACTCCGAGTAGGCCTTTGCGTCCATAAGGGCGGGCTTATGCCCCAGCGACTCCGACACATACTGCCCGCTGTAGCCGACGGAGACTCCCTTCCCGGCAGCCGCCCGCCGGGTCTTCACGATTATCACTCCCTCGGCGGCCTCCTCGCCGTACAGCACGGACGCAGACGCGTCCTTGAGCAGCTCTACCGACTCTACCGTCGACGGGTCGATGTTCGCAAGGTTGTCGACCCTCAGGCCGTCGACTATTATCAGGGGACTCTCTCCGTTGAGGGAATATCCCCTCAGGACGGCAGCGGTCTCCACTCCGGGAGCCCCGCTCGGTGCAAGCACGGTGAGCCCGGCATACCGGCCCTGCATTGCGCGGAACACATCATAGTCGGTACTGCTCCGCCAGTCCACACTGTCAGGTTCCCCCGCACGCAGAGGGAGCGCGCACAGCACCGCACCGGCGGCAAATGCCGCCATACGGCACCACAACATCATCTTATCTGCATTCATAATATCTTATTCTTTAAGCAAGAACTTGTCTCTCTCCGGCTGCGGAACATGGTCCTCGATCATCGCATTCATCACCCGCGTCCACCGCGCATCGCGCCGGGCAGCGGACTGATATTTTTTGTAAAAACCGAGCGAAGTAGTGTTAATATTCGGATTCCCGACATAATACCGGACCGTTATGAAATCGTACTTTCTAAAATTGCGATAGTAATAATAGTCATAATCATAAAATAATCCTTTATATGTTTCTTTATCTACAGAAAACACATACCTTATCCCGCTAGGACCCCTACTACCATTTACATGACTAGTAACCATTGCATAGGCAAGCCCGTTATTCTCAAGGATAAGATTATCTCTAAATAAATTATAACGAATAAATGCATATGCAAAAAGGCTCATAAAAAAGATGAAGGCAGCACGCGGAGATATTCCATATCCTTTCTTTGATTCATCTTGCCGGTACCTGGAGGACTTCCCACGCAGCCTGCGCCGCCTGTTCCGTTCCCTGTTCCCTTTACCAGCCATACTTCAGTTCCTCTTCCTTGACATGTTTTTCATATAACGCCTTTATTGCAGTTTCACCAGCCTCTGATGTAGAGGAATGTACCACATCCTCAGTCATGTTGTTTAAGCCTGACTTCAGGGCATTTGAAGCATTTGTCCGTGTCCGAACTTTGTTATACAGTTCCGGTGTGTACTTCGAATCTTTCAAGGCTCGCTTCATGCTCTGGTTTACCGTAGTTGTCTTGAACGGCCTGAACGACCTGTCTATTCCAGGGATAAGCAAATCCGACGAGAGTCCGATAATGGTTTTATACTGTACGTCCTTGAACGAGTTCACCTTGAATTCTCCTTTCTCATAATCGAAAGTATTGGAAAGCACCTCGCTGCCGGACAGCGTAATCTTCTGCGGACGGTCGAGCAGGTTGTACACGACAGTCCTTCCCTTTGAGAGGCTCGAACACCATGAAGTTTGTGGCATGTCATCAATTATGTTGGTTACGATTCCAAAGATAGCATTTTCTTTGACAAATCAAATGCATGTCTGCAAGGCCCGTTTCATAATGGCACTTTCCAGGCAAACGGCCGCATACAGGCATCGAAATTATCAGTATCTTTGCGCCCGGAAAACCGGAATCGGGAACAGAAAGACCAATAACAGTGCGCGAAGGAAAGGACATACTGCTCGGGAAGCTCCGGAGCAGTTCGGGGATGACCCGCGGCGAGCAGATAAGGCTGACCTTCCTGCTCGCCCTCCCCTCCATATTCGCACAGCTGTCGTCGTGCCTTATGAGCTACATCGACGCGGCAATGGTGGGTGCGCTCGGTTCAGCCCAGGCGGCCGCAGTGGGACTCGTCAGCACCACCACCTGGATTTTCGGCAGCTTCTGCTATGCCAACAGCTCGGGATTCAGCGTCCAGATGGCCCACAAGTGCGGCTCGAAGGACTTCGCCGCAGCGAGGGCCGTATTCCGCCTTGGCATACGCAGCGTGTTCCTTTTCAGCCTCGCCCTCGCCGCGCTCGGACTCGCGATAAGCCAGGCCCTGCCGCGCTGGCTCGGAGGAGAGGAGCTGCTCTGGAAGGACGCTTCGGCATACTTCGCGATATATGCAGCGTTCCTGCCCGTGCTGCAGGTGGAGAACTTCTGCGTGATGTCGCTCGTCGCGAGCGGAAACACCAAGATCTCGGGGCTCGCGAGCATAGCCATGTGCCTGCTCGACGTAGTCTTCAACTACATCTTCATCTACATGCTCGGGCTCGGCGTCGCCGGCGCCGCGATAGGTACCGGACTCGCGATTCTCTGCGCAGGGGTGTTCCTGCTCTACTACATACTCTGCCGCAGCCGCGAGCTCGGGATGCGGGAACGGAACGGCGCAAGGGACTCAGGCAGCCAGGACGGCATTGAAGACGCCGGCAGCCGCGAGGGCTGCACCGGAGGATGCGTAGGCGGGGACTGCTGCCCGGAAGCCGGCGAAGGGAGTACGGCGGAGCAGAGGTTCTCCCGCCCGTCTGTCGAACTGGTGCTGTCCAACGCACTGAAGATAACCGCTCCCCTGTGGCTGCAGAACCTCGTCTCGCGCGGAGCCTACATAATCGCCACGGTGTTGATTGCCCCGCTCGGAACCATAGCCGTGGCAGCCAACTCGTTCGCAATCATAGCGGAGGGCTTCTGCTACCTTCCCGGCTACGGCATGCAGGACGCTGCTACCTCGCTCGTGGGGCAGAGCCTCGGAGCGAAGAAGCCCGAGCTGGCGCGGGGATTCGCAAGGATATCTATCTTCAGCGGCGCGGCGATGATGGGGGCCCTCGCTCTCATAATGTGGATTACCGCACCAGCGATAATGGGCATGCTCAGCAGCGACCCCGAGGTCATAGGGCTCGGCGCACGATGCCTGAGGATCGAAGCCTGGGCCGAAATACTCTACGGGGTGAGCATAGTCGCATACGGCTGCTGCGTGGGAGCGGGCGACACACTCGTCCCGTCGCTCATCAACCTGATATGCATGTGGGCAGTGAGGATAGGACTCTCGCTGCTGCTGATCCCGCACTTCGGGCTCGAGGGATACTGGATCGCGATGGCCACCGAGCTGTGCCTGAAAGGGCTGATATTCGCCGCGAGGATAAGGTCGGGACGGTGGATGCGGCTTAGATTCAACACCGAAGTGCAACAGCGAGGATCCGACGGACCTCGCTGTTGACGGTCTCAAAGTTGTTTCCTTTTTTTTTGGGGGGCAAGCGCAAC
>MNQT01000009.1:0-1483 GCA_001915575.1 Bacteroides sp. CAG:1060_57_27
CAAACGGAAAGAGGAAGCGGAAAGCCCTGCCGCCAAGGGACGGAAAGCCGACCCGAAGTGGATGACGCACAAGGAGGTGTGCGAGATGCTGGACATCAGCCACCGCACCCTGCAACGCTACCGGCAGAAGCATATCATTCCCTATTCCATGATCGGGCGGCAGATACGCTATCCCCGGCAGGCGGTCGAGAGCCTGCGAGAGCGGTGGATGGTGGAGACACCCGCCGCCAAGATCGACCGGATGATAGCGGAACATCCCCTGCATAACCGAAAAAACGGCAGCTATGGTAAAAAAGGAAGAGATACTGGCAAGAACCAGTAACGGGCTGGACGTGTTCCGCCACTACCTGCCCGTGAAGTGGCGGGGGGGCAGGAACTTCCTGAACCCGCTGTATGCCGACAGCAAGGCTTCGTGCAACGTGTATTACGACCGCCGGAGCGGTACGTACCGGATGAAGGACTTCGGCAACGGGGACTATTCGGGCGACTGTTTCTTCCTCGTGGCGAAACTGAAAGGACTGGACTGCCGGAACGCCGCTGACTTCGTGGAGGTGCTGCACACCATCGACCGGGAGCTGTGCCTCGGTCTGGAGGATGACAGCTCGGAAGATACTACCGTTCCGGACGGCGGCTGCCGTACCCTGCGGCTCGTGCCGGGCGCAAGGGAGAATGGGACAAGGGAGAACCGGAGCGGTGAAGGAGTATCCGTCAGGGCAAACGGGAACGGCACAGGAAAGCCGGACGGGTACACGGAAGAGGCGGTTGCGCCCTTTGACCGTCCCGAACCGAAGCCCTACCGGACGACGGAAAAGCCGTTTACGGATGCGGAGCTTGCCTACTGGGGCGCATCGGGCATCACGGAGGAGCTGTTGCACCGTTACGGGGCGGTATCGCTCGCCGAGTACCGGGGCGAGACGAGGGAAGGCAAGTCGTTCGGCTTCAGTTCCACCCCGGCGGAACCGATGTTCGGCTACAAGGGGAAATGGGGAGTGAAGGTCTATCGCCCGATGTCGGAGGTGCGCTTCGTCTATGGCGGACACACGGGCGACAACTATTGTTTCGGGCTGGAGCAACTGCCCTCGAAGGGCGACCTGCTCTTCCTCACGGGCGGCGAGAAGGACGTGCTGACGCTGGCGGCGCACGGCTTCCATGCCATCTGCTTCAACTCGGAGACCTCGGTCATCCCGGCGAAGACCGTGCGCAAGCTGGTCTATCGCTTCAAGCACATCGTGCTGCTGTACGATACGGACAAGACGGGGCTGGAGTGCTCGGAGAAGCACCGTGCGCAACTGTCGGAGTACGGGGTGAAACGGCTGGTGCTGCCGCTGCCGGGGACGAAGGCGGAGAAGGACGTGACGGACTACTTCAAAGCCGGGCACACGAGGGAGGAGCCTGAAATCGTGCGAGATCGACTACGACCACCCGCCCGAACAGGCTGTCGCCATCGTTACCGCCGGGGAGGTGCCGTTAGGCTCGGAGGAGA
>MNQT01000009.1:1517-2083 GCA_001915575.1 Bacteroides sp. CAG:1060_57_27
CTGCATCACGGGCGGCGAAGGGACGGGCAAGAGCAACTACACCGCCGCACTGGTCGCCGGGGCGATCATGGAGAGGGAGACGGACGCCGACCTCTTGGGGGTGCGGGTGGAGCCGAACCGCAAGGGGCGTGCGGTACTGCTGTACGACACGGAACAGAGCGAGCAACAGCTCTACAAGAACACAGGGCGGCTGCTGCGCCGTGCCGGGCGTGAGCGGATGCCGGAGTACCTACACGTATATTGCCTGACAGGAATGTCGAGAAGCGAGCGGCTGACCGCCATCGTGCAGAGCATGGACAAGTACCACTACCTGCACGGGGGCATCCATTTAGTCGTCATCGACGGGGTGGCTGACCTGATCCGCTGCGCCAACGACGAGGCGGAGAGCGTGGCGCTGATTGACGAGATCTACCGGCTGGCGGGAATCTACCGCACGTGCATAGCCGCCGTGGTGCATTTCGTACCGAACGGTCTGAAACTGAGGGGGCACCTCGGCAGCGAGCTGCAACGCAAGTCCGCCGCCATCCTCTCCATCGAGAAGGACGAGAACCCGGAGGTGTCGGTGG
>MNQT01000002.1 GCA_001915575.1 Bacteroides sp. CAG:1060_57_27
ATCACTCATTAGATGAAACGCGTTTCATCTAATTTCTATATATTGCAGAATTTTAACAAGTTATAAAGGTTTTACCAACCATTTTTGGCAATTATACCGCATAACGAAAAGAGCAGCCCTTGCGGAGCTGCTCTTGAAGTAGTGGGTAGGAGAATCGAACTCCTATTGCGAGATTGAGAATCTCGAGTACTAACCGTTATACGAACCCACCATTGTGTCGGGAGTGCAAAGGTAGCAATAATTTCGGAATTGCCAAATCTTTTGCCGAAATTTTTGTCATTTGATCCTGTACGGCGCGTCTTCGTACAGGCAGTACCGCCTCGCCTTGCGTATCCACTTCTGTTCTTCGCCCTTGATGTGCTCCTCTACGACATCGAAGCTCAGCCTGCCCCTCAGGTATTCCTCGAGCACGGGATCCGCCACCTTGGCGAACAGGGAGGAATACGTCTCGAACTCTGGATAGCAGTCCGCGAAATAGCGTATCAGGCGCAGGGTATGCCTCAGCGACCGGTACTGTCCGCCCGGACGCAGCATTATCTGGTAGCCGTAGCATCTCTGTCCCGCGTATTTCCCGGCAGAAGGGGTGAACGAGCACGGCCGCATCATCACGCTGTCGGGGCAGGGGACCGTGGCGAGGCCGTCCGTGCTGATGAACGGCGCACCGAAGTATTCGTAGGGCCTTGGAGTGCCTATGCCGGGGTTGACATTGGTGTTGTTCCACAGTCCGCCGCCGGGATACATCTCGCAGGTGAACATGCCCGGGATGTCGGAGGCCGGGGCTATGACCCAGGGCATCAGTTCCTTGCCCACGGACGAGGCCAGCGCGGATATAACATGCAGGGGGAAACGGGCCCCTATCTCGCTGCAGTAGAGGTTGCACAGCTCTCCGAGCGTGAGACCGTGCCTGTGGGGCACGCGCGGTGTCCAGATGTCGGGCTCTACGGCCGGAGCGGTGCCCTCCACGACCCTTCCCGCCGGGTTGATATGGTCTACGACATATACCGCCGGAGGGTTCTCTATCCTCGCGCAGGTGCTCAGCAGGCGCATCACGTCGCGGGTGTAGTTGAAGTAGCGCGACCCGGTGTCCTGGATCTCGACTACTACCGCGTCGAGCCCTTCAAGTTCCGAGGCGTCGAAGTCGATGTGGTTGGTGAGGGGGGAGATCTCAGTCTCGCGCGGCAGGAAGACCTTCACGAGGTTGCCTCTCTGCCTGAAGATGTCATACAGGTAGCGCTTTCCCTGCGGATCCCAGCAGTTCTGGGTGCAGAAGCACGCCACTCGGCCGTCGCGCAGGGCCTTGTCGAGCTGCTCCTCTATCGGGCTTGTCCTGAATGAAAACACGATTCTGCGATTGAAATTACCTCTGATGCGAGTCTCTCCGCCTCCTCCCTCGAGGGGGCCTCGGAATATATGCGGATTATCGGTTCGGTGTTGGAGCGTCTGAGGTGCACCCAGCTGCGCGAGGCTTCGAAGTCTATCTTGACCCCGTCCATGGTGTTCACCTTCTGTCCGGCGTAGTGTTCCCTGACTTTCGCGAGTATGCCGTCTATCAGCGCGGGGTCGCTCAGCTCTATCCTGTTCTTGGCTATGTAGTACTGCGGAAGGCCGGCCCTGTACTCGCTGACTTTCATGCCCTTGTGCGCCATGTGGCTGAGGAACAGGGCGACTCCGACCATGGCGTCCCTGCCGTAGTGGCTCGCCGGATAGATCACCCCTCCGTTGCCCTCGCCTCCGATGAGCGCTCCGACCTCGTGCATCTTCGCGGTGACGTTCACCTCTCCCACCGCTGCGGCGTACCAGGTGCCGCCGTGGGCTTCGGTCACGTCCCTGAGAGCCCTGCTGGAGCTGAGGTTCGATACCGTGTTGCGGGGCGTGACACCCTGCCTCTCGGCTCTGCCGAGCAGGTAGTCGGCCACGGCGACGAGGGTGTTCTCCTCGACGAACGGTTCTCCGTTCTCGCAGATGAACGCGAGACGGTCCACGTCGGGGTCTACGCTTATTCCGAGATCCGCGCCGTTCTCGACCACCGCCTTGCTCAGGGCCGTGAGGTTCGCGGGAAGCGGCTCCGGGTTATGTGCGAACTCGCCGCTTACCCCGGAGTTTATGGTGATGCATTCCACTCCGAGCCTTTCCAGCAGCCTCGGCATTATTATGGCCCCGACGGAGTTCACGGGATCCAGCACTACCTTGAAGCCCGCCGCCCGTACGGCATCGGCGTCGACCGCATCGAGGGCGAGCACCGCATCGATATGTTCGTCGGTGAAGTCGTGGTCCTCCATGTGTCCGAGGCTGTCCACCGGGGCGAAGTCGAACTCTCCGCTTTCCGCGAGCTCCAGAATCTGCTCTCCCTGCCGTGCGCTGAGGAACTCTCCGTCGCTTCCGAGCAGCTTGAGGGCGTTCCACTGCCGGGGGTTATGGCTTGCGGTGATGATTATCCCGCCGTCGGCCCCGCTCATCAGCACGGCGAGCTCGGTCGTGGGCGTGGACGCGTGGCCGCAGCGTATGACATCCACCCCGCATCCTGCGAGCGTGCCGCATACCAGCTGCTCCACCATTTCCCCGCTTATGCGCGCGTCCCTGCCGACGACGACGCGGTAGCGCCTGCCGTTCGAAGGCACCGGCTTCCGTGAGGGAAGCGTGGCGCAGTAGGCGTATGTGAACTTGACTATATCTACGGGAGTGAG
Organism: Bacteroides sp. CAG:1060_57_27; assembly: GCA_001915575.1. Lineage (GTDB taxonomy): Bacteria > Bacteroidota > Bacteroidia > Bacteroidales > UBA932 > Cryptobacteroides > Cryptobacteroides pullicola. The sequence continues at coordinate 2,685 of MNQT01000002.1, forward strand.
GCCTTCCCCGCAGGGGCCTCCTATGGTTCCGCGTATTCCGGAAATCGATTTTATCAGTGTCATAATTTGCAAAGTTAAGAAATAAATTATTATATTTGCGCCCGCTTAACAACACTAGTGTAATTATGAAAAAAGGAATTCATCCCGAAAACTACCGACTTGTAGCTTTCAAGGATATGTCAAACGACCAGGTATTCATCACCCGTTCATGCGCCACCAGCAAGGAGGACATCACTATTGACGGAGTCGTATACCCGCTTGTGAAGCTTGAGATTTCGAACACGTCTCACCCCTTCTACACCGGCAAGATGAAGATTGTCGACACGGCCGGCCGAGTTGATATGTTCTATCAGAGATACAAGTCCCGCAAGAAGTAGTAGGCTTCTTCGGAACGGAGACAGCAGGGCCGCCCCGGTATGGGACGGCCCTTTCTTTTTTCCTGCAAGGGGTCGACTTTTCCTACAAGGGGTCGACGTCGGCGTAGCAGTCTTCGGGGACTGAGGCGGCGATTTCGAGCTTGCGCTCCGTCTGGGCCGCGTCTTTGGGCAGGAAGAAACGCTGCTGCACGGAACGGTCTCCGTAGCGGCGGACTTCCACCAGCCTCGTGTAGGGAGGGTAGGAGAACTCGCGCCTCTCTTCGAGCAGGGCGTCGGCGCTCCTGCCGGGTACGAATCGTGAAATCGTCGAGGTCTGGATTATCACCCTGGGGGCGAGACTGCCAAGCATTGCGGCGAGCTGCATGGCTTTCTCGTCGCCGCGGAAGTCGTCGCCCTGGCAGAAGGCCTCTATCTGCAGCACGGCTATCAGCCCGGCGCCGCGCGGGCCTTCGCGCTTGAGCTCCGGCAGGGAGCATATGATGACTTCCTGACCGGGGAACAGCCCCCGCACCTGTGTCTCCAGTGCGGCCTTGTCTTCCCAGCCCCTTATCAGAAGAGCCTTGCAGCCGGCGGATCTGATTTCCGCGGCCAGCTTTCTCGAGACTGGCCCCTGCATACCGTTCTTGCGCCTTTCGGCGATGATGTCGATGTATGCGGCCGCAGCGGGGGAGTGTCCTGTCCGCTCGACGAGATATTTGCCGCTGCGGCAGTTCAGCTCCGATTCGAGCGAGGGAAACGCCGAACCGAGCACGGCCGCGGCTCCGTGCAGCGAGGCGAGATATATGCCTGTGTCGCGTGCGTTGTACCTCGGTGCGGGTTCGTCCTGCTTGTAGGAACTGTCCTGCTCCTCGTCTATTATCACGAGCCCAAGCTTCGAGAAGGGAAGGAATACCGCCGACCTGGTTCCGACGACGACCGCCTTTGCTCCGCTGCGCAGCAGCTGCGATACACGCTGCCTCTGCGAAGGGCTCCTGTCCGCGTTTACCCTGTACAGACAGTGCCCGAAACTCTCTTCGAGCGAGTCCGCAGTCCGTTCGCAGAAGGATATCTCGGGAGCCAGGACCAGCACCTGCATGTCCCTGCCCAGGGCTTCTGCTATCAGTTCCCTGTATCTGGCAAGCCTCCCGGAACCTTTGACGAGCAGCGGCTTTGGGGCTGGGGCTTTTCCGGCGGGGATTTCAGCGGCAGGAATTTCTCGGGTAAGGGTTTCTCCTGCAGAGGCTTTCCCGGAAGGCGAGCTGGAAGGCCTGCCCTCAATCCCGGAGAGTTCCGCCCTGACCCCCTCCAGCTCTTTCCGCAGCCGCTGCTCCACGCGCTCACAGTGTCTGCCCTGCAGCTGCGCTTCGAGCCTCGAGACCTTGTCGCGCAGCCTTGCGGCCCTTGCGGCGCATGCGTTCTCTCCCTGTATCCTCAGGCTCGGATAGGCGGCCTTGAACACTTCGCCGGGGGTGCAGAGGTAGTAGGACGATATGAACTTCCACAGGCGCAGCTCCTGCTCTCCTATTATCGGAAGGTCTTCCCTCGTGCGTATTATGTCCACGATCCTCTTCTCGGGAATGTCAGGGGTGCAGCCCGTCTTCCAGACGACCCCGGAATACCGCCTGCCGGAGAATGCCACTTCCACTATACGGCCCCTGTCCAGGGGGCGGCTGCTCCTGTACAGGGGGATCCAGCCCAACTTGAGCGGAAGCAGTACCTGGACATGGCTGGCGTTCATAGGCGCAAGGTCTGTGACCCTGTCAGTCGTTGGAGACTTCGGAGGCCGTGCGTGCAAACTCCATAAGTGACTTCGGGATATGGCAGTATCCGTCGGGATGCTTGTCGAGGTAGTCCTGATGATACTCCTCGGCCTTGTAGAAATTCTTCAGCGGCTTTACCTCCACGGCAAGCGGAGCCTTGAGCTCTCCCGAGACCCTGTCGTAGATGTTATGTATCGAAGGAAGGTCGGCAGGATCGGTGTAGTAGATGCCTGTACGGTATCTGATGCCCGAATCCGCTCCCTGCCTGTTGACGCTGAGCGGGTCGATAGCCTTGAAATAGAGCTGCAGTATGCGTTCCAGGCCGATCACCTCCGTATCGAATATCACATGGACGGCCTCTGCATAGCCCGTGCAGTCGGTCTTGACCTCCTCGTAGGTCGGGTGGAATATGTTGCCGTTGGCATATCCGGCCTCGGTGGCGACCACGCCGCGGATCTGCTTGAAATAATGCTCGGCTCCCCAGAAGCAGCCGGCTGCGAGATAGATGTCCTTTTTCAATCCGGTAGAAGAATAATTGTTATCAGACGAAACAGGCAGCCGTGCGGCTGCCGTGTCCCTGTGTCTGTGGAGCATAGCGGAATCGAACCGCTGACCTTTTGAATGCCATTCAAACGCTCTACCAACTGAGCTAATACCCCATTGGGACTGCAAATATATGAAAAAGTAGGAATATGACCAAATTATTCTCTATCTTCGCGTCATGAAATTCAAACTTGTCGTTTTTGACCTTGACGGGACACTGCTCGATACCATAGAAGACCTCGGTGTGGCGGTGAACCATGCGCTCTCCCTGCGCTCCCTGCCCCTGCACGATGCAGCGCAGTACAGGCTTATGGTGGGCAACGGCGTGCGCAAGCTCGTGCAGCGCGCCCTGCCGGAAGAACTTTCCGGTGACGGGGCCTTCGTGGACTCTATGCTGTCCGACTTCATGGACTACTATTGTTCCCATATCGACATACATACCCGTCCCTATCCCGGGATGGAGGCCCTCGTATCGAGGCTCGACGCTTCCGGAGTGCGGCTCGCCGTAGCCTCGAACAAGTTCCAGGAAGGTGCGGAGCGGCTTGTGCGCGGCTTCTTCCCCGGAATACCTTTCGTAAGGGTCATGGGTGCCGCCGAGGGGCTGCCTCTCAAGCCCGATCCGGCAGTGGTGCTCGACATAGTGTCCGCTTCCGGCCTGACGCCCGGCGATACGGTCATGGTTGGCGACTCCGGTACGGATGTCGACACTGCGAAGGCTGCAGGCGTGAAGAGCATAGGCGTGGCATGGGGCTTCCGTCCCGATGCCGCCGCCCGTGCGGACATGTATGCCTGCGACGCCGCGCAGCTTGAAGGCTATCTGCTGGGCTGATCCTCCGCGTCTTTGTGCTGCCTTACGAACAGCAGCGCCGTCAGAGGGAGCGCGATTATCGCCATGGTCGCGCTTATGGGCAGGTATATCCCGAAGTTCACATACTCGGTGACGAGGTAGGTCACGAGCAGCAGTGCAATGCCCATTGCTGACGATATCAGGTAGTGGATCCTGATGTCGGTGTTGCGGCATACCGTCCGGCTCAGGTTGGGTACCCCGAGGGATATGAACCCTATGGGGCCGCAGATGCTCACGGCGGAAGTCACGAGGAACATTATCATCAGCAGGTCCAGCGCCTTGTGCATGGCCGGAAGTTCGATTTCTCCGCGGAAGTGGCGGGTGAGCCTGCGGCTGTCTGCCAGCGCGGCTCCGAGCCCCAGGACGAAAAGCACCAGGGAGAACGCCACGTCGGCGCCGGTGACTCCCTCCATTCTGAAGTTGGCCGCACCCCAGAGGTAGTATTTCTGCATCAGGTCGGGGCTCGGCGCGTTGGTCACCACTATGGTGCCGAGCGAACCGATGAACGTGCCGAACAGTATGCCGAAGGTTATCAGCTTGCGCGTGGAGACCTTCAGCGTCACGAGGAAGCATACGGCGGTGCATATCAGCGTGCAGATGAAGGATCCCACCGTGAGCGAGCACCAGCCCGACATGGTCGCGGCAGCCGCTCCGAGGCATGCTGCGGAGCCCAGCCCGAGGGAGTATACGTCCCCCAGCTGGTTGCGCCACAGGTACTGCATCTGTATGCCCCCGACCGGGAGGGCGATCCCTGAAAGGATTACATATAATATGCTCAGAAACATGGTGTCGTAGTTTTTGTGGCTTTCGGCTGCGTCAGAAGGTTACCGCAACGCTCGCCTGCAGCGAGCGTCCCGGCAGGGGATAGTGCCTTACGGCCTCGTAGCGGCAGTCGAGCAGGTTCAGGGCCTTGACCCCGAGACGCAGGGCGAGCCTGCCGGAAAGTGAGAACTCCTTGCCGGCCGAGATGTTGAGGCTGTTCCAGTCGGGCAGCTGTCCGTAGGAGTCGAATCTTCCGCACCTCAGTATCCAGTCCAGCGAGGCGCTCCAGCCGCGGCAGGAGGCATGTGCGCCCGCGCTCAGTGAGTGCCTTGCGATGTAGGGGACCTGCATGCCGTAGCTGCTGCCGTCCGGAGTGCGGTCGGTGGCGTCCTGGAACGCATATTTCAGCCTGAGTCCCCAGTCGAGGCGCGTACCTTCGTGCCCGAGAGAGAGTCCGGCTTCGGTTCCGAGGACTTCGACCCTGCCTATGTTGTACGGAAGCCAGATGTTCGGATCTTCCTCGGTGGGTGCCGAGCTTATCCTGTCCTTGAGCAGGTTGTAGAAGCCGTCGAGGCTCGCCGTCAGTTTCCAGCCGTCTCCGGAGGAACGGTTCCACTTCAGCCCGAGACCGCTCAGCATGGCGTCTTCCGGTCTGAGCTCCGGGTTGCCGTAGCCTGTATAGTAGAGTTCGTTGAAAGTAGGCACCCTGTACGCCCTGCGGACGAATGCGTTCAGGCCTGCTCCGCCTCCGAGGTCCAGGCTGAGGTCGGCCCAGGGAGAGAGCGCCTGCCTCGAGCCGCGTCCGGTGTCGAGCCATGTATCGTATTGCACTCCGGCGTTGATGTCGAGGCGCCTGAGGTCGAGCGATGCCGATATTCCGGCCGTGATGCCGGTGCGTGAAGCCTCATAGCTGTCGGCCTTCAGCGCATCGTGCGAAACTGAGGCGTTCAGGGCGGTGCCGAGCCTCTTTCCCAGGGCGAAACGGTGCGTCGAGTTGAGCTGCAGGCCTTTCTGGTGGTATTCGTTGTCGCCCCAGCTGCTCGTGTAGAACATTTCGTCGAGCGAGGCCTTGGCGCTGAGATCGAGCGTGTACAAGTCCGAGAATGCCTTGTGCAGGCTGCCCTGTATGAATGCGTTGGCGTCGTCCTGCCTGTCGTCGGACGGGTAGGTCGAAGAGCCCGGTACGCCGCGTGCGGCGCTGTTCAGGTACGCCTTGGCATGCCATTCTCCTCTGTGGAGGCTGCCCCAGAAGTCGGCTCCTGCCCTGAACTGGCGTATGTCGTTGTTCGTGCGCCTGGTCCCGTCTGCGAGCGGATAGTCTCCCCGGCTCCACAGGGCTCCGAGGTTGGCGCTGGCTCCGACCCTGTCGGAAAGCCTGAAGTCGAGCCTGGCGGAGGGCATCCATGTCCCGAAGGAGCCGGCTTCCAGCGAGGCGCGTCCTCTGAATGACTGTCCGGAAGGGAATACCGGCCGCGCGGTGTTGAAGCTTATGCTGTTCTGGGCGTAGTCGATTACGGCCGACGAGAGCGAACGGAAGTCGATGAAGCTCAGGTCCGGCTGCCCGCTCTGTACGTTGGCCGCCTTCACTCCGTCTATGTAGACGGCGGTGTGCGCGCTGCCGAGTCCGCGCAGGCTGATGCTTTTCAGGCCCGACAGCCCGCCATAGTCGCTGAGACCCAGGGAGGGTGCGAGATAGACGAGTTCGTCGCTTGAGCTGATGTTTTCGAGTGAAAGGGTGTCGGTCCTCGACACGACCACCCCGCGGTCTGCGATGACCGTCACGCCCTGGAGCGTGTCCGACGCCTGCGCCGGTGGCAGCAGCGCCGTCAGCAAGATAGATAATAACATTTTGATGTGCGTCTTTGGGCAGGCTTGCCCCCGAGCCTTGCTGTTCAACTTGCTTGCGGCAGGTCTTCTGACTCGTCCCGTCTCCCGCGCCTTCTCACCCCGTGCGGGGCAATGGCATTCTGATGCGGAAGACATCCACAGGACACACAGCTGCGGGCACAGTTCCGGACTCCGACCGGATTCCCTCTTGGGGATGTCCCGGAGCCTCGCCCGGGAGCATCACACCGCAAACCGGGCGCAAAGGTATGAAAAAATAATGATTATCCGCTGATGCTGATGTCGAAACCCTCCTCGATGAGGTCGGCGACCAGCTCGCGCATCCTTTCCCCGCTGAACTTCTCGAGCCCCTGCTCGGGCGTGGGCCTGTCGATCGTATAGACCATTATCCCGCGCGGACGCAGTTCCCGCACTATACGCTTCCAGCCGTCCAGCACTTCGGGGCTCGAGGAGTCGAAGTAGGGGCAGCTGAGGAACATGGTCTGGAGCACGAAGTCTCCCTCGAAGCCCCGCAGCGCCTCGACCACCCTCTGCAGGCTGTAGCCGGGAGCCGGACGGTTGATTTTCTGCACCAGCTCGTCGGTGGGGGCGTCTATCTTCATTATCGGATTGTCCACCTTCCTGAGCGCACGTAACACTTCGGGTATGTGCACTCTCGTGGCGTTGGAGAGCACCGAGACCTTCGTGCCCGGACAGTACCTGTCCCTGAGTCCGAGCGTGTCGTCTATTATGCGCGGGAACTCGGGGTTCAGCGTGGGCTCTCCGTCTCCGGAGAAGGTTATCGAGTCTATCTTCGTATGCTGCTCCGCGAGTCCGCGCAGCTTCGCCTCCAATGCGGAGCGCACCTCGTCCGCCGAGGGTATCCTCTTGTCCGCGAGCCCGTCGCGGTTCCAGCCGCATTCGCAGTATATGCAGTCGAACGAGCATATCTTGCCCTCCCTCGGGAGGAGGTTTATCCCGAGCGACGAGCCGAGGCGGCGGCTGAAGATAGGCCCGAATACGGTGTCTTCCCTGAGCATCTCAGAACTTTCCGTCTTTGTTGGCCTCCTCGAGGCTCTGGTACAGGTAGGTGGGGTAGCTGCCGTTGAAGCAGGCGAGGCACAGCTCGCTGCGGTGCCCGGCCTCGAACAGGGCCTTCTCCGAAAGGAAGGCTATCGAGTCCACGCCGAGTATGTCCATGACCTCGTCGAGGGTCTTGTGCGCGCACAGCAGTTCTTCGTAGGTCGAGATGTCGATGCCGTAGAAGCAGGGACGGGTGATCTGCGGGCTCGCTATCCTGAGGTGGACTTCCGTCGCGCCGGCGTCCCTCAGCATGCCTACTATCCTTTTGGACGTGGTTCCACGCACCACGGAGTCGTCTATAAGCACGACCCTCTTCCCTCCCACGACGCTCTTGACGGGGGAGAGCTTCATCCTTACGCCGCGGTCGCGCAGTTCCTGCGAGGGCTGGATGAAGGTGCGGCCTATGTACTTGTTCTTCACGAGCCCCATTTCGTAGGGGAGCCCCGATGCCTCGGCATAGCCCATTGCGGCGCTCAGGCTCGAGTCAGGCACTCCCACGACTATGTCTGCGTCGGCCGGAGCCTCCTCGAAGAGCAGGCGGCCGGAGAGCTTGCGGAAGTTGTGCACGTTGCAGCCCTCTATGTCGCTGTCGGGACGGGAGAAGTAGATATATTCCATTGCGCACATGAAGTGGTGCTGGAAGTCGGAGTATCTGCTCGACCTTATGCCCTTGTGGTCGATAGTGACTATCTCTCCGGGCTCGAGGTCGCGTATGAACTTCGCGCCCATCACGTCCAGCGCGCATGTCTCGCTGCTGACGACATATCCGTCGCCGAGGGCGCCGATCGAGAGCGGCCTGAGTCCGTGCTTGTCGCGGCAGGCATAGATGCGGTTCTTTGTCATTATCAGGAACGCGAACGCCCCCTCCATCATGTTCAGGGCCTCCTTGATGGACAGTATGCGCGGACGCTTGCGGTCCTTGGTGTCCTTGCGTATCAGGTGGGCGAGAATCTCGCTGTCGGAGCTCGACTGGAACAGGGTCCCGTGGTCCTCGAGGTAGCGGCGCAGCTGGTGCGAGTTCACGATGTTGCCGTTGTGGGCTATGGCGAAGTCGCCGGTGTTGTGGTGGAAGAGGAAAGGCTGCACGTTGTCTATGCCCCCGCCTCCCGTGGTCGAGTACCTGACGTGGCCTATGGCCATGTCGCCTTCGAGCGAGGCCAGCCGGCCGCCGTCGAATATTTCGGTGACCAGACCCTCTCCCTTTATCCTCCTGAGTTCGCCAGAGGAGCTGCGGGCTACGATTCCGCATCCCTCCTGACCCCTGTGCTGCAGGGCGTGCAGGCCGTAATACACCAGATTCGCGGCGCACGGGACGCCGTAGATTCCGAAGACCCCGCACTCTTCGCGGAGCTCTCTGTCCTGAAAGTTCATAACGCGCAAATGTAATATATTTTTCTTGTTCTGAAAAAACATCTAACTTTGCGTGTCATTAAATTTTCTTCTTCATTCTTATGAAAGCATTGCTTAGTACTGACTTCAGTTTCGAGGACCAGAAGTCCCGCTATCAGGGCAAGGTTCGCGACGTCTACAGCATCGGAGACGACTACCTCGTAATGGTCGCCACAGACCGTATCTCGGCATTCGACGTGGTGCTCCCCGAGGGTATCCCCTACAAGGGGCAGGTGCTCAACCAGATTGCATCCAAGTTCCTCGACGCCACTTCCGACATCATTCCCAACTGGAAGATAGCGGAGGTCGACCCTATGGCGACGGTGGGCTACAGGTGCGAGCCTTTCAAGGTCGAGATGGTGGTCAGGGGCTACCTGACAGGACACGCCTGGCGTGAGTACAAGGCCGGCAGGCGCAGCCTCTGCGGAGTCGCCCTGCCCGACGGCATGGTGGAGAACCAGAAGTTCCCCGAACCGATAATCACCCCGACCACCAAGGCCGAGGCCGGCCATGACGAGGACATAAGCAAGGAGGAGATAATCGCCCGCGGCATAGTTTCCGCCGACGACTACGCCCGTCTGGAGGAATATACGCTGGCCCTGTACCGCCGCGGTTGCGAAATGGCAGCGCAGAAGGGTCTGATACTCGTAGACACCAAGTACGAGTTCGGAAAGCGGGACGGACAGATAATGCTCATGGACGAGATACATACGCCCGACTCATCGCGCTACTTCTATGCCGACGGCTACGAGCAGAGGCTCGCCTCAGGGGAGAGGCAGCGCCAGCTCTCCAAGGAGTTCGTCCGCGAGTGGCTTATGGCGGGCGGCTTCCAGGGACTCGAGGGCCAGAAGGTTCCCGAGATGACCCCCGCCGTGGTGAAGGACATCACCGACCGCTATGTCGAGCTCTACGAGCATATCACCGGCGAGAAGTTCTCCCCTGCGGAGAGCGACGATCCCGCAGCGCGCATAGAGTCCAATATCAGGCACTTCCTCGAAACCCATAAGAACGGCTGAACACCATGATAGAGAGATATTCAAGGAAGGTGATGCGCGACGTCTGGACCGAGGAGAACAAGTTCAGCGCCTATCTCGAGGTGGAGACCCTCGCGGCCGAGGCCTGGAGCAGGCTCGGCGTCGTGCCTGAGGAAGATGTGGAGAAGATACGCGCCAACGCCACTTTCAAGGTCGAGCGCATCAAGGAGATAGAGCAGCAGACCCGCCACGACGTCGTGGCATTCACCCGTGCCGTGAGCGAGAGCCTCGGCGAGGAGAAGAAATGGGTGCACTACGGGCTCACCTCCACCGATGTCGTGGACACGGCCAACGGCTACCTGCTCAAGCAGGCCGACGCCATACTGCTCAAGGACCTCGAGGAGTTCCAGGCGGTGCTCAGGAAGCGCGCCCTCGAGTTCAGGTCCACTCCCTGCATCGGCAGGACCCATGGAGTCCATGCCGACATCACCTCGTTCGGCCTGAAGTGGGCCCTGTGGTATGAGGAGATGAAGCGTAACATCGACCGTTTCAAGTATGCTGCGGCAGGAGTGGAGGCCGGCAAGATGAGCGGCGCAGTGGGCAACTTCGCCAACATCCCTCCGTTCATCCAGGACTATGTGTGCGGGAAACTCGGCATACATTCCGCCGACATATCGACGCAGGTGCTCCAGAGGGACAGGCATGCGTTCTACATTGCCACCCTCGCGATAATAGCCTCCACGCTCGAGCAGATGGCCTTCGAGGTGCGCAACCTCCAGCGTACCGAGGTGCGCGAGGCCGAGGAAGCCTTCGCCAAGGGACAGAAGGGCTCCAGCGCGATGCCCCACAAGCGCAACCCGATAAGCAGCGAGAACATCTGCGGCTGCGCGAGGGTCATGCGCGGATATATGAGCGCGTCCTGCGAGAACGTGGCCCTGTGGCACGAGAGGGACATCTCGCATTCGTCCACCGAGAGGATCATCCTGCCCGACGCCACCGAGCTGCTCGACTATATGCTGACCCGCTTCAAGGGCATACTCGAGAACCTCGTGGTATATCCCGAGACCATGCTCGCCAACATCTACCGCACGAGGGGAGTGATATTCGCCCAGAGGGTTATGAACGCCCTGATAGGCAAGGGACTTTCGCGCGAGGAGGCGTACGACACGGTGCAGCCCATAGCTATGAAGGCATGGACCGAGGGTCTCGACTACCAGACCCTGCTCTCGGAGTCCGGCAAGGTCATGGGTCTGCTCACAAAAGAAGAACTCGAGAGCTGTTTCACCCTCGAGTACTACTTCAAGAACGTCGACTATATCTTCAGGCGCGTCGGAATCCTCGACGCCTGAAGCCCTCCGTCCTGATTGCTATTTGAAGACTATCTCGCTCCTGTCAGGACCTACAGAAATGATCCTGACGGGGCAGGAAGTCTCCTTCTCTATGAAGGCGACATAGTCCTTGAACTCCTGCGGGAAGTCCCCGTAGCTGCGCACCGAGCAGATGTCGCTGTTCCAGCCCTTGAACTCCTTGTATATCGGGGTGATCTCCTCGTTGCTCTCGAAGGGGAAGTAGTCCACCCTCTTGCCGTGTATCTCGTATGCCACGGCGACCTTTATCGCGTCGAATCCGTTGAGCACGTCGGACTTCATCATTATCAGTTCGTTAACTCCGCTCATCATCACGGCGTACTTGAGCGCCACGAGGTCAAGCCAGCCGCAGCGGCGCGGGCGTCCGGTGGTCGCTCCGTACTCGTTGCCTATGCTCCTGAGCCTTTCGCCGGTCTCGTCTTCGAGCTCGGTGGGGAAGGGGCCGCTACCTACCCTCGTGCAGTAGGCCTTGAAGATACCCATGACCTTGCCTATCCGGCTCGGGGCTATTCCGAGTCCGGTGCAGGCTCCGGCGCTCGTGGTGTTGGACGAGGTCACGAAGGGATAGGTGCCGAAGTCGATGTCGAGCATGGAGCCCTGCGCGCCCTCTGCGAGGATAGGAACGTCGTTCTCGATGAACCTGTTGACTTCTATCTCGCTTTCGATGAGCTGGAAGCGCTTGAGCCTCTCCACGGCCTCCATCCACTTCGTCTCGTATTCGGTGACGTCGTAGCTGTAGTCGTACTCGCTGAGCATCTTCGCGTGCTTCTTGCGCAGGGTGTCGTAGCGCTTGCGGAACTCGGGCGAGAGCAGGTCTCCGACCCTGAGGCCGTTCCTGCCGGTCTTGTCCATGTAGGTGGGACCTATTCCCTTGAGCGTCGAGCCTATCTTGGCCTTGCCCTTGGCGGCCTCGCTCGCGGCGTCGAGTATCCTGTGCGTAGGGAGGATCAGATGCGCCCTCTTCGAAATCATCAGCCTGCCGCTGATGTCGCCGATCTTGGCCTCGATGTCCTGTATCTCCTCGTCGAGGATCACGGGGTCTATCACCACGCCGTTGCCGATGATGTTGACGGAATCATGCCTGAAGATGCCGGAAGGTACGGTGTGCAGCACGAATCCGTCGTCTCCGAACTTCAGCGAGTGCCCGGCGTTGGGCCCTCCCTGGAAGCGTGCTATAACCTTGTAGCCGGGTGTCAGGACATCGACAACCTTACCTTTACCCTCGTCTCCCCACTGGAGTCCGAGTACTACATCAACTTTTTTCATCGTATCTTTCTGTAATTTGAAATGCGAAACAACCTCTAAAAGTATGAATATTATCTGACTTTAGCAAATAATCCCGACCGCATCCACCGTGGGTAGAGTCAACGAGCAAGTGCAACAAGAAGTAAAATTACAACAAAAGTTTAAAGAACTCGTCTTTCGGGGTTGAGAAATTGAGTTTTTCCCTTGGC